>CAKRVB010000008.1 GCA_934408725.1 uncultured Marvinbryantia sp. | reverse complement strand
CCGTGAAGCAGGAAACGTCTCTGTGTGATACCATTGGTCTTGTTGTTGAACTTCTCTGGCATCATCTGATAGAAGTCTTTCAGTTCCTGATTCTTCAGAATCTCAGTATGAAGCTGTGCTACACCATTTACAGAGTAACCTGCTGCAATTGCAAGGTGTGCCATCTTCACCTGTCCGTCGAAGATGATAGCCATCTTACGGACTTTTTCGAAATCACCAGGATATTTTGCTTCAATCTGAGCTACAAAACGACGATTGATCTCTTCAATAATCTGATATACACGAGGAAGCAGTCTGGAGAACAGTTCGATTGGCCATTTTTCCAGAGCTTCTGCCATGATGGTATGGTTGGTGTATGCACATGTCCTGGAAGTAACTTCCCATGCTTCATCCCATGTCAGACCTTCTTCATCCAGAAGGATACGCATCAGTTCAGCAACTGCTACCGTTGGATGGGTATCATTCAGCTGGAAGGTTGCTTTTTCATAGAACTTGCGGATGTCATCATGGTTCTTCTTATATTTTGCAACGGCTGCCTGCACACTTGCAGAAATAAAGAAGTACTGCTGTTTCAGACGCAGTTCTTTTCCTGCATAGTGGTTATCATTCGGATACAGAACTTCTACGATGTTGCGGGCCAGGTTTTCCTGTTCTACTGCCTTGCGGTAATCACCTTTGTCGAAAGAATCCAGCTGGAATTCGCTGATTGCTTCTGCATCCCAGATACGTAAGGTATTTACGATATTGTTATTGTAACCAACAATCGGGAAATCATATGGTACAGCACGTACGGACTGATATCCTTCCTGTTTGTAGTAGTTACGTCCGGTCTTCTCATCATATTCTACACGAACATAACCGCCGAATTTTACTTCTTTTGCATATTCCGGACGACGCAGCTCGAATGGATTGCCATCTTTCAGCCAGTTATCCGGTACTTCTACCTGATATCCGTCTTCAATCTTCTGTTTGAACATACCATAACGATAACGGATACCGCATCCGTATGCCGGATAGCCCAGAGTTGCAAGAGAATCCAGAAAGCACGCTGCCAGACGTCCAAGACCACCATTACCAAGGGCTGCATCTGGTTCCTGATCTTCGATCACATTGATATCCAGACCAATCTCTTCCAGTGCTTCTTTTACTTCATCGTAAATCGTCAGGTTGATCATATTGTTACCCAGTGCACGGCCCATCAGGAACTCCATGGACATATAGTATACATACTTCGGATCGTCCTTCTCATACTGTTCCTGTGTAGCCAGCCAGTTTTCAATGATCTCATCCTTTACGGCATAAGATACAGCCTGAAATAACTGCTGCTGTGTAGCCTCTTCCAGATTCTTTCTGTACAGAGCCTTCACATTGGCTTTTACTTCCCTGATAAACTCTTTCTTATTAAATTTCTTTGTTGCCATTGACTTCTCCCTTCGTCTTTTACTGCTTTTCAACAGCCATGGTTACCTTTTCGCCATTAATACTCCAGTCTTTGGTATATCCACTGATGCTGCCGAGTACTATGTCGTTGGCCAGTACTGCAGATTCGATTTCTTCTTTATGGGTACTTAAGATCTGTTCGATCTTTTCATTTCCCATCGCATAGACAATAATTCTGTCCATCACCTGGAAGTCTGCTTCTTTTCTCATTGTCTGCACTTTACTGATCAGCTCATTGACAAATCCTTCTTCAATCAGTTCCGGAGTCAGCTTAATCTCAAGAACTACGGTAACCTCATTATCCTGCTCAGTTACGTAATCTTCGGACTGTGCTGTTTCAATCAGCAGATCATCACTTGTTAATACTACATCAGTATCGCCTTCGATGTCAAGGTGAAGGGCGCCGGTCTCTTTGAGTTCCTTCATTGCTGCCTGACCATCCAGAGCAGATAACTGCTGACGGATTGCGCCAAGAAGCTTGCCATATTTCGGTCCCACTGTCTTCAGCTGTGGCTTAAAGGTATAAGATACAAAGCCATCTACTTCTTCTGTGAAGGTTACCTGTTTACTGTTCAACTCATCACGGATAATGTCTGTAAAGTATTCAGACAGGGTCTTTGGTGCTTTTACATACATATTGGCAATCGGCTGTCTGTTCTTGACATTGGCTGCATTTCTTGCTGCACGTCCAAGTACTACTACTTTCAGTACTTCATCCATATCAGCTTCCAGTTCCGGATCAATGTGTGCTTCATCTGCAACAGGGAAATCGCAGAGATGTACACTTTCCGGTGCTGTCTTATCAATGCTGCATACCAGATTCTGATAAATCTGCTCTGTCATAAACGGAATCATCGGTGCTGCTGCCTTTGCTACGTTAACAAGCGCAGTATACAGGGTCATATATGCATTGATCTTATCCTGTTCCATGCCTTTTGCCCAGAAACGTTCACGGCTGCGGCGTACATACCAGTTACTGCAGTCATCTACGAATTCCTGAAGAGCTCTTGCTGTCTCCGGAATCTTGTATGCTGCCAGATCTTCGTCCACGGTCTTGATCATGGTATTCATCTTGGACAGGAGCCATTTATCCATAACGGATAATTTATCATAATCAAGTGTGTATTTGGTTGCGTCAAATTCATCAATATTTGCATACAGCACGAAGAATGCATAGGTATTCCACAGAGTACCCATGAACTTACGCTGTCCTTCCTGAACTGCTTTTCCGTGGAAACGGTTCGGCAGCCATGGTGCACTGTTGATGTAGAAGTACCAGCGGATCGCATCTGCACCGTATTTTTCCAGTGCATCGAACGGATCTACTGCATTTCCTTTGGACTTGCTCATCTTCTGTCCGTTCTCATCCTGTACATGTCCCAGAACGATAACATTCTCATAAGGTGCTTTGTTAAACAGCAGTGTTGATTCTGCCAGCAGAGAATAGAACCATCCACGAGTCTGGTCTACTGCTTCTGAGATAAATTTTGCAGGGAACTGCTTTTCAAATACGTCTTTATTCTCAAATGGATAATGATGCTGTGCAAATGGCATTGCTCCTGAGTCGAACCAGCAGTCGATTACTTCCGGTACACGGTGCATCTCTTTTCCACATTCCGGACACTTGATGGTGATTTCATCAATGTATGGTCTGTGCAGCTCTACGGTCTTGGCTGCTTCATTTCCGCTCATCTCAAAAAGTTCCTGACGGCTTCCGATGGAATGCATATGTCCACATTCACACTCCCAGATGTTCAGCGGAGTTCCCCAGTAACGGTTACGGGAAATACCCCAGTCCTGAACGTTCTCCAGCCAGTCACCGAAACGTCCTTTTCCGATGCTTTCCGGAATCCAGTTGATGGTGTTGTTGTTGCGGATCAGATCATCTTTGACTGCTGTCATCTTGATGAACCAGGATTCACGGGCATAGTAGATCAGCGGAGTATCACATCTCCAACAGTGTGGATATTCATGCTCAAATTTCGGAGCATCAAACAGCAGGCTTCTTGCATCCAGATCTTTTAATACTTCCGGATCAGCCTTCTTTACAAACAGTCCGGCAAATGGAGTCTCTTCGGTCATTTCACCTTTTCCATTTACAAACTGTACAAATGGCAGATCATATTTGCGGCCAACTTTGGAGTCATCTTCACCAAATGCAGGTGCGATATGAACTACACCGGTACCATCTGTCAGTGTTACGTAGGTATCGCAGGTAACAAAGTGAGCTTTCTTATGCTGCTTGTCAGCTACATCCGCCGCACACTGATATAATGGCTCGTATTCCTTGTATTCCAGGTCAGTTCCTTTGTAGGTCTCCAGTACTTCATAAGCCGGAGTATCTTCTGTTCCCAGAGGTCCGAGGATCTTATCTGCCAGGGCTTCTGCCATATAATAAGTATATCCATCGGCCGCTTTTACTTTCACATAGGTCTCATCCGGATTTACACAAAGAGCCACGTTGGATGGCAGTGTCCAAGGTGTGGTCGTCCATGCCAGAATGTAAGCATCTTCCCCTTTTACTTTGAAGCGTACCACTGCGGAACGTTCTTTTACGGTCTTATATCCCTGAGCCACTTCCTGTGCAGAAAGCGGAGTACCACAACGAGGGCAGTAAGGAACAATCTTAAATCCCTTGTAAAGGAGCTTCTTGTTCCAGATCTCTTTTAAAGCCCACCATTCTGATTCGATGTAATCATCATGGTAAGTAACATATGGGTTATCCATGTCAGCCCAGAAGCCAACGGTGCCGGAGAAATCCTCCCACATTCCTTTGTATTTCCAGACACTTTCTTTACATTTGTTGATAAACGGTACCAGACCATATTCTTCGATCTGCTCCTTGCCGTCCAGTCCCAGCATCTTTTCTACTTCCAGCTCAACAGGAAGTCCGTGGGTATCCCATCCAGCTTTACGAGGAACCATTTCTCCCTTCATTGTATGATAACGAGGGATCATATCTTTGATTACACGGGTCAGTACGTGACCAATATGTGGCTTACCGTTTGCTGTTGGCGGTCCATCATAGAATGTGTAAGTTGGGCCTTCTTTACGATTTTCCATACTTTTTTCAAAAATGTGGTTCTCTTTCCAGAACTTTTCCACATCTTTTTCTCTCTCAACAAAATTGAGATCGGTAGATACTTTCTTGTACATGTCGTTCTTCCTTTCTTAAGAAAAAAACTCCCGTCCGTAAAAGGACGAGAGTTCGTTATACCACCTGTTACTCTACTGGATACCCATTCAGGAATGTCACCATTCTTGCTGCGAGATGGGTGTCATCTCACATCACTGATATATCCGCTCCCTGTAACGGGGGAATCCGTCAAAATCTAATCTGCTGTTCACGCATTTCGATTCTGAAACTCAGAAGTGATCTTCCATCTGCTTTACTCGGTCCGGACTTGCACCTGCTCCGGCTCGCTGTGCCTTTCATAACAAATGTACTGTCTTCGTCATTGCTTTTGCCGTAATTTTGCTTTCACGGTAATAATAGTACCCCAGGAATCCTTTAAAGTCAAGGAATATTTGACCTTCTATTTTAGCTTACGTAATGCCATAACTGCCTCATCAATATATGGATTCACTGCCTGTGCGAAACTTCCATCTGCCATACTGGCAAATTCCGGATCAATTGGCATCTTTCCAAGTACTTCAGTTCCCAGTTCTTTTGCAATCTCATCAATGTGGCTTTCTCCAAACACAGAGATCTTCTTTCCGCAATCCGGACAGGACAGGTAACTGTAGTTTTCCACAATTCCCAATACCGGAATGTTCATGGTAAGTGCCATATTATAAGCTTTCTTTACAATCATCCGCACCAGATCCTGTGGAGAAGATACAATCACAATTCCTTCTACCGGAAGAGACTGAAACACTGTCAGCGGAACATCTCCGGTTCCAGGAGGCATATCTACCAGAAGATAATCCAGTTCCCCCCAGATCACATCACTCCAGAACTGTTTTACCATTCCTGCAATCACAGGACCTCTCCAGATAACTGGTGATTCTTCGTTTGGCATCAGAAGATTAATGGAGATTACTTTTATGTCATTATCTGTGATGGCTGGATAAATTCCCTGGTCATCTGCCACTGCACGCTGATGCAGTCCGTACATTTTGGGAATCGATGGACCGGTAATATCCGCATCCATAATACCTACACGATAACCTTTGGATGCCAGCTGATTCGCCAGAGATGCAGTCACCATAGACTTCCCTACGCCGCCTTTTCCGCTGACTACGCCAATCACATGTTTTATATCAGAAAATGCATTCATGTCCACCAGAAAACTCTGTGGATTCTGTTTACTTGGGCATCCTTCACAACTAGATTTTGAGCAGCTGGATGCACTGCTGCATGTTGAATTCTCTGCCATATTATTCCTCACTTTATCATTTTTATGATATTTTATGCCTTTTTTCCTATTATTTCAAGGCATTTCCTTGTATTATCTGAGATACCAGCTCTGTGATAATATAAATATTGTTGCACCAGTTCTTCCATATTCCAGTGCCTCCTGACAACTCATTTCTGCTGCGCCGGTCTTCTGTTCTGGCAGAACTATTTTCTCTTTATGCTCCGTTTCCGCTGCCTTTCCTCCGTCCTTTATCGGTTCTTCCGCCTTGCCGGAAACAGCATTTCCGGTATCTACTATATCATTTTCTTTCTCAGTTTCCGGGCTCTTCTGGATCTCTTCCTCATCTCTTTTTACTGTTCCATGTGCCACTGCAAAATTCTCTTTTCCGACTGTCCTTATGCCGCCCGTTTCTTCCCCGAGAACTCCGGCGCCGGTTATCATGGAGCCCATCCATTTTCCTATTTCCTGAAGATCCGATACCTCGATAATATTAGACGCGCCAATACTGCTTCCTGATGCACTGGATGCCCCCGACGTTTTATCTGACACTTTATCTGTCCACAGATTTGCCAGCCCGGCAAGCGCGCTCTCTTCCCCTGTCTGCGGTTCCCGCATAGTAAGTTCTGTCATGCCGGTCGCCTTTTCATATCCCGCTTCATCCGGTACAAATGTCCATTCCCATATTCTTTTTTCACCTTCCACACCGGTCAGTGCCATATCCAGTTCAAAGGCGCGGCTCTTTCCTGGTCTTCTCCATTCTACCTTGCCACTTATCTTATTCCCATCCTCTGTGAGCGCATATTCCGGCACCACAATATCACCAAAACATTTGCCAATTTCCAGTTCCTGATCTTCCACTTTATATTCCAGTCTCCGCAGGTTTTCCTCAGGTGCGTTCTCTGTCTGCTGTTCAGATTCTGTTTCGTTTTCTGTATCCGTTTCTGGCTCTGTGTCTTTTTCCATCTTATCATCCGTTGACTGATCCAGTACCTGTGCTTCTTCCGGCATTTTCTCTGCCGCTGTCTCAACAGATACTTCCTCATCTGCCTGCATCTCTTCTGAAACGGGAAGTTCCGTTTCTTCCAGAATCGTCTCTGTCTCCTGCACCCTGGCATTGACTCCTGCGCATCCTCCCAACAGTACGCAGCAACTACAGACAGCTAACAGTTTTATCAGTTTTTCCGCTTTCATAAACAAGTTCCACCCTCTCTCTTTTTTCCTTATATCTATCGTATCGGCTGTCTGTTCTTTTCTTTCTTTTTAGTCAGAAAAAGGCTGAATCACACATTTGCGACTCAGCCTTTTTCTCTGTACTTCACTTTTATTCTTCCCGTTCTGTCAGATCTTTTTCCCGGTTAAAAATGTCATATACACATGGAATGACAAACAAGGTCATCAGCGTACCATAGGTCAGACCACCAATCGTTACAATCGCCATTGGCTGCACCATATCTGCCCCCATACCATTTCCGGCTGCCATCGTACACAATCCCAGAATGGTGGTCAGTGCTGTCATGATAACCGGCCGCAGTCTGGAGCGTCCTGCCTCCACAATGGCAGGTTTCTTTTCCATTCCGCCTCTTCGCAGCTGGTTAATATAATCCACCAGAACAATACCATTATTTACAATAATACCTGCCAGCATAACAAAGCCGATCATGGCAATGACACTGACTGGCTTATCGGCCAGATATAATGCCAGGAATCCGCCGGTAAAGGCCAATGGAATCGTAAAGATAATGATAAACGGTGACAACAGGGACTGGAACTGGGCCACCATAATCAGGTACATGAATACAATTGCCAGAATCAGCATTTTGACTACCTGCCCCATTGCCTCATTGATGGTCTCATCTTCTCCCTGCATGGATACACGATATCCCTTCGGCACCTCATATTCTGCCAGCTTCTTTTCTACTTCTGCGGAAACCAGTCCAATATTATAGCCATCTTCCAGCTCTGCGGTTGCACTGACGTAACGGTTCTGTGCATCACGCTTAATGGAAGAAAATCCTTCTGTATCTACGAATTCCACCAGATCAGATAATGGAATGTCTTCTTTTTTCTGATCCGCATTGGTTCCTTCTATCGTCAGCTCTTTTATCTTATCTCTGGTCAGTGTCTCATCTGCATCACTGATTACCAGGACGTCATAATCGGAAGACTCGGTACTTAACGTTGTGGCACTGCTTGCTTCCGCCAGCTTCTGCTGGAGGAACTGATAGATCTGTGCGGTGGTCAGCTGATAGCTCATGGCTTTATTTTTGTCCACCACCAGACGCATTTCCACCGTCTTTTCTTCAATACCATCTGATACATTTTTCGTTCCATCCACAGAAGAGAGAATCTCTGCCACATCTCCTGCAATCTGTTTTAAGGTATCCAGTTCCCGGCCTTTGATCATGACGCTGATACCAGAACCACCCAGGGATGACATATCCATATTCGAAGTCTGTACATTTATTTCACAGTCCAGATCTTTTGTTTTTTCCATAATCTGACTGGCCACTTCCGCATCACTCTGCTTCTTATCCTCTTTCAGCATAATGTACATAGATACTTCCCGGTTACTTTCCGATCCAGAGCCCATCATACTCATCATACTGTTTCCGGATACCATGGCTCCCACATCTTCCACGTCCTCAATCGTACGAATCCGCTCAATCGCCTCATCGGCCACTTTTGATGTATCTGCCAGAGAGCTGCCCTCCGGTGCTGTCAGGGTAACAGACATCTGGGTACTTTCCATATCACCCATAAATTCGGTTCCCTTGGAAACCGCCAGTCTGGCAGACAATACCAGGATTCCTACTGCCAGGAGAATAACCAGAGGCTTCACCTTCAAAGCACCCTTCAATGTCCATGCATAAGCATTTTGAATTTTATCAAAAATACGGTGTTTCTTATCCGTTTCTTTTTTCAGAAGCCCCGCCGCCATAGCCGGCACCAGTGTCAGTGCTACGACCAGACTGGCTATCAGTGAATATGCAATGGTAAGTCCCATATCCACAAACAGCTGTCTTGTGATTCCTTCTGTAAACAAAATCGGTGCAAATACACATATCGTAGTCAGAGTAGATGCCACAATTGCGCCTGCCACCTGGCTGGCCCCCTCTACAGCTGCTTTTTTCACGGAATATCCTTCGCTTCGCAGACGATAGATATTCTCGATTACTACAATGGAGTTGTCTACCAGCATACCGATTCCCAGCGCCAGACCGGACAGGGAAATAATATTTAAGGTAATATGGCTGAAATACATACAGACAATCGCCGTCATAATACTGATTGGGATAGAGCATGCAATCACCAGTGTCGGCCGAAAGCTTCCCAGGAATATCAGCAGTACCAGGATTGCAAGCACTGCTCCGGACAGCATGTTCTGGATGACAGAATCTACTACCATATCGATGTAGACACCCTGATCCATCATCTTGATAAAACGAATATCTCCGTTATTTTCTTCCAGTTCGGCGAACTTGTCTTTGATCTTATTCGACACCGTTCCGGTGGAATAGCCCGACTGCTTCTGCATCGTCAGCATCACACCCGGATGGTCATTGACCGTTGCATAGATCTCATTGCTGTTATCCGTCATCACCACATCTGCTACATCAGAAAGCGTAATCGGATCCAGTTCATCCATATGCAGATCCAGCACCACGAGATCATTCATGTCTTCCATACTGCCAAACTTATTTCCCACTCGCACCAGGAAATCAATGCCATCTTCTGTCACATAGCCTGCCGGCATCATAAAGTTCTGGGCTGCCAGGATATTCTTGATCAGATCTGTAGTTACCAGTTCCGTCACATCTGCCTGATCATAGGCGGATTCCTTCTGCTCCTCGATCTGATCCAGCGCTGCTTCAATCTGCTGCTTTCCTGACTGCAGCTGGGCTTTTCCCACTGCCATCTCAATAGTAGCATCGATCTTTGCACCATCTATTTTACTCTGTGCACCGGACAGCTGGCTCTGTCCATTGTTCATCTTTTTCTGAGCTGCAGCCAGCTGTTCTTTTGCCGCATTTAACTGGGCTCTGCCCTCTGTAATCTGGACTTTGCCCTGTGTAACAGCGTCTTTTCCCTTCTGAATGGTCTCCATCTGTTCCGGAGTCTTGTCAATCTGCTCCTGAATTGTGGCAATGCCATCTGAAAGCTGCTTATCAGTATCCTGCAAGGTTGCCTTTACACTGGAAATATTGGTCTCCAGTTCTTCACCAGATAACGTAATATCGATTCCAAGGGCAATCAGCTGATTTCTCTGTTCCACCAGCTGATCGTACTGTGCTTTGACCGCTTCCATGCTCTGGACCATCTGACTGGCATTCCCTGCCAGCCCTCCATAATCCGGCACATTCACACTTCCTGCTTCATCCAGAATCTGTTCCGCACCGGTACTCTGACTGCTTCCCAGCCCCGCCAGCACTTCTCCCTCTGCAATCTCTGCCTGGGTATCCACCGAATCTGCTATCTGTACATCCGCCTCTTGTGCGCTGTCCTGAGATGCCTTCGTCAGATTCTGCTGATTTTCGATCAGACCCGCTGTCTCATCCTGTGTCTGATCTGCTTCTGTCACTTCTGTATCTGGAACATCTTCCTGGATCTGACCAAGCCCCAGCACCTGCTCCAATTGTGCAATCGCCTGATTCAACTGTTCTACCTGTCCGGCAGTCAGAGTGCTTACCGCTGCCAGTGCCTGATCTATGGAAGCTTTCTGCGTCTCCAATGCTGTCTTCTGAGCCGGAAGTGCCAGAAGTGCTTTTTCTCCGTCTTCCAGCTGTTTTTCCTGATTGTTTAATTCTGTTTCCGATTTATCCAGTTCACTTAAGGCAGACTCTACCTCTTTCTGTTTCTCACTTAACTGGACACTTCCTGTAATCATCTGAGTGGAACCGGAACTGATCTGCTCCTGTGCTTTTCCTGTCTGCTCTTTCAGCTGTTCCTGTCCGCTCTTTAAAGCACTTTCCCCACTCTCCAGCTTCGCCTTATTTTCGTCCAGCTCTGCCTGTGCATCATCGAACTTCTTATCCAATGCTTTACGGACTTTTTGATTGACTTCTTTGATTTTATCCTCTCTAAGGACAACCTGTACCTGTTCCTCAATGGTTCCTGTGGAAGAAACAGAAGCCACACCCTCTATGCTTTCCAGCTCCGGCAGGATATTATTTTCCACCAGATCAGTCAATTCACTCTGACTCAGGTCGCCGCCTTCCAATGCTGCCACCATAACCGGCATCATATCCGGATTCAGCTTCATAATAATCGGATTGCCCACCGAATCACTCCAGACCCCCTCGATCTGGTTCAGCTTCTCCCGCATATCTACCGTGACGGAATCCATATCTGCTGTCTGAGCAAATTCCAGGACCACCATAGACAGATTCTCTGCGGATGTAGAACTGATATTTTCAATATTACTGATGGTTGCCATTGCCTGTTCCACCGGTCTGGTAACCGTACTCTCTACTTCCTCCGGACTTGCCCCGATGTAGGTGGTATACACAATCGCATACGGCAGGTTCATGTCTGGCAGGAGGTCTGTCTGCATACTGGTAAAGGCCACATAACCAAGCACCAGAATCAGTACCACTCCCACCAGAACGGTATATGGCTTCTTTACACTAAACTTCGATATCATCTTTGCCTCTCCTGCTGTCTTTTTCTCCCTCATTTACATTGTCACAGCAATCTATCTGTGGCATAATCTCATTGATCCGCTTCAGTATATGCAGCATCTGCTTTGCATCCTCTTCTCCCAGCTGTTCCATCAGCCTGGTCACCATGCAAAGCGGCATCTTCTGCCACTGTCCTGCCTGTTCTTCTCCTTTTCCAGTCAGTTCTACCCGTATTTTTCTTCGGTCTTTCTCCTCTGCCTTCCGAACGATCATCCCCTTGCGTTCCAGATTATTCAGTGCTGCCGCAATTCTGGCCGAACTGGTCTTCATCACCTTTCCCAGTTCCCCCGGCGTCGCAGTATCCTGTTTTTTCCAGAGATACATCAGCAGGAATGCTTCTCCCTTCATCGAACTGCTGATCTCTCTGCTGCGATGGTACCTTCCCAGTCGAAAAAATTCTTCTAAAAATTCACTTGCCAGTTCTTCAAAATCCATGTTTTTTCCTCTTGTCCCTTATATCGTTATCTAATAGTATTAGCATTTTATCCCAGTCCCTGTTATAGTGTCAAGAGAATTGCCAAAAATCTGTTGCCAAATTTACGGTTTTCTTATATGATGGTCAGGAGTCTGTTGTAAAACACCTGTATTTAAGGAGATTTTTATGATTTTAGAGGTAAAGAATTTGAGCCACGGTTTTGGTGACCGTGCGATTTTTGAAAATGTATCTTTCCGACTCTTAAAAGGAGAACACATTGGACTGATCGGTGCCAATGGGGAAGGAAAGTCTACCTTTATGAATATTATTACCGGGCATCTGATGCCAGATGAAGGAACGGTAGAATGGGCGAAAAATGTCCGTGTTGGATATCTGGACCAGCATGCCATTCTGGAAAAGGGCATGACCATCCGTGATGTACTGAAGTCTGCTTTTTCTTATCTTTTCGATATGGAAGCCGACATGAACCGAATGTTCGAGCAGATGGGCGAAGCCTCCCCGGAAGAAATGGAAAAGCTGCTGGAAGAGACTGGTACCATTCAGGAGCTTCTGGAGCATCACGATTTTTATATGATTGATGCAAAAGTAGAAGAGATCGGCCGTGCCCTTGGTCTGGTGGATATCGGTCTGGATCGTGATGTTACGGATCTGTCCGGCGGTCAGCGTACCAAAGTACTGATGGGAAAACTACTTCTGGAAAAACCGGATATTCTGCTTCTGGATGAGCCGACCAACTACCTGGATGAACAGCATATTGAGTGGCTAAAGCGCTATCTGAATGATTACGAGAATGCATTTATCCTGATCTCACACGATATTCCATTCCTGAACAGTGTCATCAACCTAATCTATCATATGGAAAATAAATCTCTGGACCGTTATCCGGGAGACTATGATAAATTTCAGGAAGTCTATGCTATGAAAAAAGCTCAGCTGGAGGCTGCCTACAACCGCCAGCAGCAGGAAATCCGTGACCTGAAGGACTTCGTAGCCCGCAATAAGGCCAGTGTGGCCACCCGTAACATGGCCATGTCCCGTCAGAAAAAGCTGGATAAAATGGACGTGATCGAACTGGCAAAAGAAAAGCCAAAGCCAGAGTTCCATTTTCAGGCAGCCCGTGCTTCCGGAAAAATGATTTTCGAGACAAAGGATCTGGTGATTGGGTATGATGATCCGCTGACCCGTCCACTGAATATCTCCATGGAGCGCGGAGAACGGATTGCACTGGTGGGTGCCAACGGAATCGGTAAGACGACTCTGTTGAAGAGTATACTTGGTCTGATCAAACCATTCTCCGGCTCAGTTACACTGGGCGACTATCAGTATATCGGATACTTTGAACAGGAAACCCCGGCAGGAAATACTACTACCTGCATCGAAGAGATCTGGCAGGAATTCCCTGCTTTTAATCAGTTTGAAGTGCGCTCTGCCCTGGCTAAATGTGGTCTGACTACAGAACACATCGAAAGTCAGGTGCGTGTACTCTCCGGTGGCGAGCAGGCTAAGGTCCGGCTGTGCAAGATTCTGAATAAACCAACCAACATCCTCCTTCTGGACGAGCCAACCAACCATCTGGATGTAGATGCCAAAGAAGAGCTAAAACGTGCCCTGAAAGAATACAAGGGCAGTATTCTTCTCATCTGTCATGAACCAGAATTCTATCAGGATGTGGTGACAAAAGTATGGAACTGCCAGGAGTGGAGTACGAAACTGTAACAGAACGAAAAAAGATCCGTGGAGACATCACATCCCTCTCCACGGATCTTTTTTACTTATCTGACACGATCTTCATCATAACAATAATCATACAGCAGTCTTTCCCCCACGCTTCTCACACTGACATGCTCCAGTCCTGGATAGTCTATCTGCTTCGTCTGTCCAATCTGTGGATTGTCCTGTATCTTTTCCGTAAGTCTCAGTACTTCCTCAACATATGCATAACTCAACACATCTTGTTCTTTTTCAGCCTCCGGCAAAATCTGCTGTGCATGTCCCGGATAGATCTTAACTTCTATTCCAGTCCGCGCTTTCTCGTTTTCCAGAAATACCAGCAGCCTTCGCACCTGCATTTCATACTCAGAAAGTGGTCTGCATTCCGTAAGCTGCATCCACAGCACTCCTGCGCCAATAGCATCTGAAGTAAACAAAGTATTCCACTGCGGCACCCAAATCAAAAGTGACCCGGGCGTATGCCCCGG
The DNA here is from genome assembly GCA_934408725.1 of uncultured Marvinbryantia sp. GTDB lineage: Bacteria > Bacillota > Clostridia > Lachnospirales > Lachnospiraceae > Marvinbryantia. The sequence continues at coordinate 92,772 of CAKRVB010000008.1, read as the reverse complement.
CATCTTTACGATCTGCGCAGTAATACTGCCAAGATCCATTCTTCCACCTTCCTGCCCTGGCACCAACTCTCCTGCATCTGTGAAACTGTCACACATTTTTTCTGTAAGAAATGTGATTTGTGGCTTTCTGTCTTTGTATTTTTCAGCAAGCATCGGCCAGTCTTTCTCTGACAAATACACCACACATCCCGCCTCCAGAAACTCTTCCATTCCTTTTCCGGCATGATCTTCGTGTCCGTGAGTAATCAACATTTCCAGCTTTTTATCCCTGTTTTGGGGTGTATAGTCTTCATACTCTGTCTGCAAGACCTTCTCTGCCTCTGCCAGCAATCCTTCTGCCATCCACAGTCCATCTATCATCAGCGCCTTTTCTGTCCCACAGATCAGATAGGCGTGCACCTGATTCGGTCCGCCATATTCCTCAAAGCGATAGAAATGATCTTTTAATTTCTTTGTCAGAATTCTTATCATACCAGTTCTCCATACTCCAGATGATGTATCTCTATATACTGATCACTATCTTTCCCATTGGATGATGCATATACTCCAGCCACACATCCCGTGAATCCACCTGCCACTTCTGTGGATAAATGTCTGGTGTCTACGTAACCGCCTGCTTTTCTCCATCCGTTTTGGTTCATCATTTCAAAAGATACCTGCAGATAGGTTACTTCCATACGAAGCCGCACCACATATCGGCCTTTTCCCCCCGTAAAATCCTTCTCTGATACGGATTCCAGAGGCAATTCCAATTCTCTCGTTTGTGCATCCTTTCCCATCTGGAAGCAATTCATTTTCAGAGCAATCTGATTTTCTTCTAAATACAGTTCGAGCCGGATCTGATTCTCTTCATTCTGCAGATAAGCTAATCCCACACATTCGTAAGGCTTCAGATCTGTCGGTATCTCCATTGTTGTCTCCAAATAAAACTGGTCATGTTGCTGGCGAAGCGCCACAAATGCAGTTTCTTTTCGCTCTGCTAAGGTTCCCGGCATCAGCCACATACGTAAGGTTCCATCCAGCATTTGCATTTTTCCTGGCTTTCTCAGCCTCAACAAATCCGGTTCCCAGTGATCTTTCTGGAAACCATACTTCTTTTTCACAATTTTCTCCGGCTCCGGCACTTCCAGATGCCCTATCCCCGGATTTACCACCGGCCATCCATCCTCCCAGACCACCTTAGCCAGAAAAGTCTCCCGGCCTTTCAATGTGTAACCATCCTTCGGCCGGCAGGCCAGCAATACCATATACCAGTTTCCCTGATGGTCTTCCACCAGATCTCCGTGTCCCACACAAGTCACCGGATAATGCTTTCCCAGATGACGATGGGTAAAAATCGGATTATCCGGGCAGCCCTCGTATGGACCGGTAAGCTGGCGGCTTCGTGCCGCAGCAATACAATGATGCTGTTCCGTCCCACTCTCTGCATAAAGCAGATAATACCATCCATCTTTTTTATAGAGATGCGGTCCTTCCGGCCAGATGGAATGCTCCATAAAGCCATACCAGATCGGTACCGCCTCTCCTTCCAGTTTCTTCGTCTCCAGGTTCAGTCTCTGCATCCAGATCTCATTATCTCCGAAATAGGATCCTCCGCCTGTCCGTTCTCTGGTTCCAATATAATAGCAGGTCCCATCATCCTCAAAAAACAGGCTTGGATCTATCCCCTCAGCATCCAGCACATAAGGATCTGACCATGGTCCCTCCGGCTGTTCTGCTGTCACCAGAAAATTCCCACAGCCCCCTACATTGGTGGTCACCAGATAATATCTGCCATCATGATACCGAATCGTCGGTGCATAGATTCCCTGAGCATGCGTACATTCTCCCAGCTGCAGCTGAGATGGACGTTCCAGTACATTTCCGATCTGTTTCCAGTTCTGGAGATCTGTACTGCTCCATATCGGTATTCCCGGATAAAAGGCAAAAGTGGAATTCACCAGGTAATACCGGTCTCCCACCCTGCAGATGGAAGGGTCCGGATAGAACCCTTCCAGTATTGGATTTTTCCAAATCTTCATATCATAGTTTCCTCACATAATCCATGCGAATCGGCCGTTTTCCGGTCAGTTCCACACTTTTCTCATCCGGCTGGCTGCATCCTGCATACAGGGCAAATCTTCCTGTTACAGCTTTTCGTTCCCCACTTTCTGTTACGATCGTAAATGCCCTGGCTGCCACCGGAACAGTCACTTCTTTTTCTTCTCCGCCTTCCAGATGCACCCGGATAAAACCACAAAGCTGTGGATGAGGGATGGTATTTTCTTTTTCCAGATACTGCACATAGATCTGCAGCACTTCATCTGCAGCTGTTCGGTCACGGTTTTTCACGATTGCCTTTACGGTCAGCTCTGTGTCATCGTCCCCACTTCCTTCTGTACAGATCTCTGCATCTTCTACCTGCACATCCCCATAGGTCAGACCATATCCAAATGGATACTGGGCTTTTTCTGTCATATAACGGTAAGTTCTGCCTTTCATACTATAATCCGTAAACTCTGGCAGTTCTTCCAGCGTCTCATAGAAAGTAACCGGCAGCTTGCCTGACGGAGACACCTCGCCAAACAGCACCCTTGCCGCTGCCACACCGCCCCGGGAGCCCGGATACCACAGATCCAGTATGGCATCAAAATGCTCTCTTGCATAGCTTAGGTCCAAATCACTTCCAGCCATCAGGCACAGCACCACCGGCTTGCCACATTCTGCCACAGCCTTCATCAGATCCAGCTGCACCTCCGGCAGCTGAAGCGTCTCTTTATCCCCTGATGCATAACTGTTGCCGGTATCTCCTTCTTCTCCTTCCAGTGTCTCATCCAGACCTACACACAAGATTACCACATCGCTGTGCTTCGCCACTTCCTTTGCCTCTGCCAGACGGTCCAGTGTCAATGCCAGATGCTCCGTTCGGTCACGGAACAGATCACATCCCACACTGGTCAGCACCCGTACATCTTCCCCTGCATAATCCTGTATTCCTTCCTGGATCGTCACATATCTGGAAGCCGTACCATGGTAATTTCCTGCCAGTGCTGCCCGGCTGTCTGCATTCGGTCCAATGATGCCGATGGTATGCAGCTTTTCTTTTTGTAATGGCAGAATTCCATTATTTTTTAATAACACAAAGCTTTCTTCCGCCGCTTTTTGCGACAATGCCAGATGCTCTCTTGATTCAATCTCATAATAAGAGATCTGATCATATTCTGATCCATCAAACAGGCCCAGTAAGAATCGTGTGGTATACAGACGAACGGCCGATTCGGTAATCGTCTCTTCCGTCACCATTCCTTCCTGTACAGCCTTCAATATGTGAAGATAGGTATTCCCACAATTCAGATCACAGCCACGGTTGATCGCCAGCGCTGCTGACTCAGCCGGAGTATTGGTTACCATATGGCTTTCATGAAAATCCTTGATGGCCCAGCAGTCTGAAACGAAGTGTCCCTTGAATCCCCAGTCCCCACGCAGCTTTTTCTGAAGTGCACGATGGGCGCAGCATGGATCTCCATTGGTGCGGTTATATGCTCCCATTACCGCTTCTACCCCGGCTTCTTTGACCAGAGCCTCAAAAGCCGGAAGATATGTCTCTTCCATATCTTTTTCACTGGCTATTGCATCGAATTCATGACGGATCGCTTCTGGTCCGGAATGCACCGCAAAATGCTTGGCACAGGCTGCTGCTTTCATTGTTTCTCCGTCTCCCTGCAATGCTTTTACAAAAGCGACTCCCAGGCGGCTGGTCAGATATGGATCTTCCCCATATGTTTCATGTCCACGCCCCCATCTTGGATCCCGGAAGATATTCACATTTGGCGACCAGAATGTGAGTCCCTTGTAGATATCCCGGTCATTTTCTGCTGAATAAGCGTTGTACTTGGCACGTCCTTCCACCGCTACCGTATCAGCCATTGCTCCCACCAGCTCCGTATCAAAAGTAGCTGCCATCCCAATGGCCTGTGGGAACATAGTTGCCTGTCCCGCTCTTGCCACGCCATGAAGTCCCTCATTCCACCAGTTATAGGCTGGTATTCCCAGTCGCGGAATCGCCGGAGCGTCATAGCGAAGCTGACTGGCTTTTTCCTCCAGCGTCATCTGTCTCACCAGTGCTTCTGCTCTTTTTCTTGCTTCTTCTCTGTTCATCTGCTTCTCCTTTATCCCTTTACCGCACCTGCTGTCAGGCCTTCTACGATCTGGTTACTGAACATGCAGTACACGACAACAGTTGGTGCAATGGCAATGATGATTGCCGCAAACATCTGGACATAGTTGGTTGCGTACGGTCCTACAAAGTAGGTCAGTGTTACCGGAAGAGTCTTCTTCATCGGATCAGAAATAAACACCATGGCCAGAAGCAGTTCGTTCCAGTTGCCTACAAACGTCATCAGCCCGGATACAAAGAAACCGGTACGAGCCAGTGGAAATGCAATCTTAAAGAAAAATCCATAAATACCGCATCCGTCAATTGCCGCAGATTCAAATAATTCTCCAGGCATACTTTTAAAGAATCCTGTCATCAGAAAAATCGTCATCGGCAGGGAAAAAGTGATATATGGTATCATCAGACCAAACCGGCTGTTGGTCAGCCCCAGATGGGCGAATCGTACAAACAACGGAATCAGAATACAGTGTACCGGCACCATCATACCAATCAGGAAAAAAGTATGTGCTGCTTCTGATAATTTCCACTTCATTCTGGCAATGGCAAAGGCTGCCATGGATCCGAAGAACAGGCTGACTATCAGGCTGACACCGCAGACCAGTGCCGAGTTCACAAGTGCTGCCCCCAGTTTTCCCATACTCCATGCCTGTGCATAATTCTCAGGATGCAGTACCTTTGGCAGCCCAAACGGATCCGCCATGACTCCGGCATTATCTTTTAAGGATACACACAGCATCCATAAAAGTGGCGCAACGTAAATCACAACCAGAAGTGCCAGAACAATATAAATGATTACAACAACCGGAGATACCGGCTTTTTCTTTGCTGTAGCTTTCATTCTTCCAACCTCCTAGCCTTCATAATTTTCTACTTTGATAACACGCTTGATCAGCAGCGTCACGATCAGACACATCACCAGCAGTACCACAGAAATCGCACTGGCATAACCATATTTGAAGTAGTTAAACCCTTCCGCATACAATTCCGTGGCAAGCACTTCCGTACGATGATTTGGTCCGCCCTGTGTCATATTGTAAATCAGATCAAAGAACTTCAGTGATCCGATACAGTTCAGAGACAGGGATGTGATCATCATCGGCTTAATCAACGGCAGTGTAATATAACGGAAAGACTTGGCCTTTGATGCTCCGTCTATGTAAGATGCCTCATAAATATCTCTGGAGATGCCGGTAATCTGTGCCATATACAGCATCATATTCTGTCCTGCATATTGCCACAATGCTACAAACGCAATCACCCACATCGGCAGGATAATGAATCCTTTGGTATCCATCAGCCACAACGGACCCTGAATACCGAATTTTGCCAGAAGGGCATTGATACCGATCTTTGGATTAAATAAGAATGCCCATAACAGTCCCAGCGCTGCGGATGACAATACACATGGCAGATAATATATATTCTTAAAAAAGTTCCTGCCTTTTGGAATATTCGTAAGGAATACCGCCAGTCCCAGGCCCACGATCTGCTGGCTGACTGCGGAAAACAGCATGAAAAAGACAGAGTTTTTCAATGCAAAACGGAATGTGGAATCCTTGAAAAATAATTTTTTATAATTGGCAAAGCCAACAAACTTCGGCGGCGTAAGTGCCGCATAGTCACATAGTGAATAATACAGCATCTGACAGATCGGTATCACAAGTACCAGAACAAACATCAGAAGTGCCGGTGCTACAAAGATGAAAATGGCTTTTTTGTCTTTCAGAATCTTATCCATAACATCCTCCTCGTTGTTTTATGTTTCCCAGGTGATAGAAAAGGCTGCTGCGGAACATGCCTTTTTGTTCCGCAGCAGCCATGTGCCTTCAGATTATCATTTATTCCCAAACGTTGTCTTCATAGAATGTCTGAACTGTCTGGAATGCTTCTTCTGGTGTCTGGTTGCCAAGGAAGATGTCAACCATTGCATTGTCGAAGCAGTCGCCAGCTTCTACAGAAGCCAGAGATTCGTTATAGAATCCAAATGTACCTGTTGCATTTGCCAGAATATCTGTGACATATTTCAGCTGTGCAGGTGCTGCATCATAATCGATGTCGATATCTTTGATGATCGGAATCTTTCCACCAACTTCTGCGGTGTACTTCTGAGCGGTCTCATCTGTGAACATCTTCATCAGTGCAATGACTGCATCCTGATGTTCTGTCGTTGCGCTCATCAGAAGGTTATCTGTCTTAACGATCATACGGTTCGGGTCATTTGCTCCTTCGATTGCCGGGAACTGGAATACACCACATTTGCTTTCGAAATCAGGATTGTTACCATTGATCTGAGCGATTGCCCAGGAACCCTGAATCAGCATAGCTGCTTCACCATTGTAGAAGCCTGCAGTTGCCTGATCATTGGAATCTCCTGCTGCTGTTTCCTGGAAGTACTGGGACAGTTCTTTTAATTTTGTTCCAGCCTCTACACAGTTCTCATCGGTCCAGTTTGCTTCGTGAGATGCGATTGCTGCAAGGTCAACGCCCTGGCGGTCACACAGATAACCGGCTACCATGGATAAGCACCATGCCGTTCCTGCCGAACAGCTGATCGGTGTATAGCCAGCATCTTTAATCTTCTGGCATACATCCAGAAGTTCATCATAAGTAGTCGGAACTTCTACGCCAACTTCATCAAAAATCTCGGTGTTATAGAAGCAGAGAGCAGCTGCAAAGTTGGTAGGTACTGCATAGATCTCTCCGTCATAAGTCATTCTTTCAAAAATACCATCGGTAAATCCGTCATACCATTCTTTTTCCTGATTTTCCAGAATGTCTGTCAGCGGAGCTGCTGCCTGTGCATTTACATATACATCCATGTTCGGACCAGGGTTACAGATGAAACAGTCTGGTGTCTGGCCGGCTGCGATCAGTGCATTTAACTTGCCATCGTATTCTTCCAGATTCGTAGTGATCGGAGTCACATGATACTGTCCGTCATAAGTCTCATTGAAACGGTCAATAACTTCTGCATAACCCTTGGAAATCAGGTCTTCTGTTGCTTCCAGATCATCCCAGAACATCCATGTGATCTCTTCTACATCCCCTTCCGCAGATGCGGTCAGTGGCACTGCAGCGAACAGACCAGCTACCATAGCTGTGGAAAGTAATACAGAAAGTAATTTTTTCTTCATTTTGTAAATCCCCCTTTTTTATTTTTTGATCACGCTCTTGATACTCAAATCATAGCAAAGGGGCTGACTGCTTTCACTTCAATTCTTGCCTTTTGATTACGAATTATTGCTATTTCCTTTTTTATTATTTATCTCTATGTATAGTTTTTACAATATTTCTCTTTTTTCTTTGTGCGTATTGACTTTAATTTTTCGTATTTTTACAAAATTATATACAATTCTTTTTTCTTTTCTTGAGTTTTTTCTGTTATTTTGTTATATTTTAGTAAAATATATCTGCGCAACTTTTTCAATATCAAGGAGTATATTATGATTCACCATCTTAGTGGTATCCATGAAACGGCAGACTATCGTACCGATACCCAGATCTGCCTGTATTATAACGATGAAAATGAAAATTATCCGCCGCACTGGCATACACCGTTTGAGGTAATCATGCCGGTAAAGAATATCTATACCGTAGATGTCGGAGAAAAGCACTATGTCCTGCGAGAAGGAGATATTCTGGTTATCTGTCCCGGCATCGTTCATGAACTGTTTGCACCTGAGAGCGGAGAACGGATCATCTTCCAGCCAGGTCTGTCCCAGATCCAGATCCGGGAACTGGATCTTCTGATCTCCCTGATCCGGCCGGCGGTGCTGATCACACCGGAGGAATATCCCGCCTTTCACCCGATCGCCCATCAGCTGATGCTGGAAATCAAAGAAGAATACTTCCGCTGCGAGCCATACTACGAGACTGCCATCTACTCCCGTTTCTTACGAATCCTCGTGGATATCGGGCGGCTTCACGGTGCCCTGAAGCATCCTTCTGCGGATGCCTCCAACAGCCGGCAAAAAGACTATCTGGATAAGTTTCTCTACATCACCAACTATATCAATGAACACTTTGCAGAGGATCTGTCCCTTGAGCAGATTGCCGACCTGGCCGGCTTCAGTAAATACCACTTTACCAGGCTGTTCAAACAATACACGGATACCTCATTTTACAAATATCTGAATCAGAAGCGTATCGACTACGCCAAGACCCTGCTGCTGGATCCGAACCTTCCTGTACTGGATGTTGCTCTGCAGTGCGGCTTCTCCAGCCTGTCCGCATTTCTGCGAATGTTCAAGCAGCTGAATATGTGTACCCCGACAGAGTTCCGGAATATGTATGATTCATAGCACACTTGGAGATAAAAAAAGTGGCTTTTTCAGCCACTTTTTTAATGTTTCTTATGCCACTCTCCACGGATCTTTTTCTCCACTCTCTTCCAGCATACAGCTCTGCAGAGAATGTTTTACCATATCGCTGATGGCCTGGTCGGTATAAAATGCCATATGTGGTGTCACAATGACATTCGGGAATCCTCGTAAAATATACAGATCCCTCTTGCTCATCACATCTGACTTCCGGTCAAAATAATACATACCGAATTCATCTTCGATTACATCCAGTCCTGCTGCTCCAATCTTACCAGATTCTATCGCATCGATCATGGCCTTCGTATCGATCAGGCCGCCTCTGGCCGTATTCACAATCACTACTCCATCTTTCATTTTTGCCAGACTTTCCGCACTGATCATATGATGATTTTCTTCTGTCAATGGCATATGCAGCGTGATCAGGTCACATTCCTGATATAACTTATCCAGTGAGACATATTCTGCATATTTCTTAACCGTTTCATTCTCATACAGATCATGTGCATAGATCTTACATCCAAATCCAGACAGATCTTTGATCACAGCCTGACCAATCCGGCCTGTTCCGATGACCCCTACTGTAAAGTTTGCCATTTCACCGCCCTGAATACCAGGCAATGAAAAATCATTGATTTCCGCTCTCTGCATAATGCGTTTCATCTTACGAATGGACATCAGCATCAACATCACTGCATAGTCAGCCACACAGTTCGGTGAATAGGTAGCATTTCCCACATGCATTCCCAGTTCCTTTGCCTTTTCCAGATCAATATGGTCATATCCGATCGTTCTGGTGGAGATCATCTTCACGCCCAGCTCATGGAACTTTTCAACCAAGATTCCATCTACCTTTGTGGTTATGACGCTGATTGCATCATAGCCTTTCGCAAGGTGCGCATTTTCCAGCGTTGGTGCTTCACGACAAATTCCCAGTTCGATCCCGAATTCCTTTGAAAACTGTTCAAAATACGGATCTTCATCAAATGTTCGACAGCTATATACAAATACCTTCATTTTTCCCATCTCCTTTATCCACAGATCTGCCAGAAAAACAGTCACTCTGAGATAAAGTATAGTCTTCCTGTTCTTCAAAGTCAACGCAGATGCCTCTTTCTCCGTTTAACCTAATTCTGGAATTCCTCTGCAAACATTTTGGCTTCTGTCCATCTCGATCTGAGACTCTCTTCTGTATCATACTGGAATTTTCCCGCAGGAAGTAGTAAAATAACAAAAGAAAAAGTACTTTTTCAGCGGGAGAAAACCTACTATGGATATAAAATTACAACCTTCCCAGAAGCAGACCATCACCTATCAGATGATTCAGTCTTCTGAGATTTTACAGATGAATAATATGGAACTGGAAGTATATCTGCAGAATCTGGCTCTGGAAAATCCATTGCTGGATTTTGAAGAACCTTCCGAGGATGATATCAGAAAAAAAGAATGGCTGAATGGACTGGATGAACAGAATCGTGTCTATGAAAAACAAGAACGACAGGAAGCTTCGGATCCCTGGAATCTGGATACTGCCATGACTGAGACGCTGGAAGACTCTTTGCTTCTTCAGGTGAATGCTCTGGATCTTCCCTATTCCAAGGCACATATTTTAAATTTCCTGATCCAGAGTCTGGAGAGCAGCGGTTATCTGACTACGCCATTAGAGGAAATCGCCAATGCCTGCCACTGTACCCTTGCAGAAGCAGAGGAGCTGCTTAAGCTTTTGCAGACTCTGGAACCAGATGGCATCGGTGCCCGTTCTTTAACCGAATGTCTGTCCATCCAGCTGAAAAAGCAAGCGCCTGATCAGGAGCTTGCTCTGTTAATTGTCCAGCACTATCTGGATCTGCTGGGCAAGAATCAGATTCCGGCTATGGCTCGCGCCCTGCATCGTTCTCAAAAAGAGGTCCTGGAAGCCTGCTGCCTGATCCGCTCCCTGAATCCAAAGCCAGGCTCTGCCTTTGGAGACCGGCATTATATGCCGTATATACGGCCCGAACTGGTTATCATTCGATTTGATGGCTATTATGATATTTTATTAAATGATTCTTCGATCCCGACATTTCGAATGAATGCTTATTATCTTGAGCTGTTAAAGGAAGGCGGTACCGGAGAAGCCGCAAAGTATCTGAAGGCAAAAAAAGAAGAACTGGATCAGATTCAGGAAAATATACGGCGGCGCTCCAGCACTTTGCTTTCCCTTGGGAAACTGATCGTGGAACACCAGCAGGACTTCTTTTTACATGGTCCAGGTCATCTACATACCTTTTTACAGTCCAGCGCTGCTTCCATACTGGGTGTTCATGAATCTGTCATCAGCCGTGCAGCCAGTGACAAATACCTGCAGTGCCAGTACGGTGTATTTCCACTTTCTTATTTTTTTGTACAGGGAATGGATCAGAAAGATGAAATAAAACACAGAATCCAGGATTATATTGCCAAAGAAGATAAAATGCACCCATACTCCGATCAGAAGCTTTCTGATCTGCTGGCTGAAGACGGTCTCACCGTCTCCAAACGTCTGGTTACCAAATATCGCACAGCTATGAACATACCAGCCATGAGCGGACGCAGAATCTATGAAACGTAAACAGGAAACATCATCAAAAAAGCCAGAGCCGATGACTTTCCTCACCGGTTCTGGCTTTTTCTGAGAGTGTAGATACTAAAAAATTTCAGATATAATCTTTTATACGTATGCGATGCATTCTACTTCTACCAGTCCGCCCAGTGGAAGCTTTGCTACCTGTACACAGGAACGTGCAGGATATTCTTCACCAAAGTATGATTTGTAGATTTCATTTACTTTTGCGAAATCGTTCATATCTGCCAGGAAGATCGTGGTCTTTACAATCTTGCTGTAATCACTTCCTGCTTCTTTCAGGATTGCTCCCATGTTTTTCATGGAGCAGTGTGCCTGTGCTTCTACGCCTTCCGGCATTTTTCCAACAGCAGGGTCGATTCCCAGCTGTCCGGAACAATATACCATTCCATTTACTTTTACTGCCTGTACATATGGTCCAACTGCTCCTGGAGCATTGGTTGTTGCAATAATCTCTTTTGCCATTATTTTACTACCTCTTTTCCTTTCTTTTTCAGGACGGATCCGTTTCTTACTCCGGTATGTTCTCCGTTCTTCACTGCTAATTCGCCATTTACCATAACGTATTCAATTCCTTCCGGATACTGAATCGGATCGGTAAAGGTTCCTTTGTCAATGACAGTATCCGGGTTAAAAATACAGATATCCGCATAAGCGCCTTCACGGATTTCTCCACGGTCTGTCATGTTAAATGCTGTTGCCGGTTTCTTTGTCATTTTATATATAGCTTCTTCCAGTGTCAGCGCTTTGTCCTCACGCACATATTTTCCCAGGATTCTTGGGAATGCACCATATACACGAGGATGTGGTTTGCCGCCAAGCAGACCATCTGTGCAAGCGTTCATTTCCGGACGTTTCATGAACAGCTGTACATGTTCTTCTGTTCCGTAGAAGTCTACCATACCAACTGCATTTTCTTCTTCATACAGCAGATCGAAAGTTGCATCATATGGATCTTTTCCACGGAGTTCACCAAGCTGTGTCAGGCTTAAGCCTACTGCATCCTGATTCTTCTCTGTCTTTACACTGGTTACAAAAATCTTATCCAGACCTGCAAATTCTACAAAGTTGTCCCATCCAGGAATGCCATGTTCAATATCGTAAACCATCTTCTTACGAAGTTCTTTGTCTGCCAGACGTTCCAGCACTTTATCTGTTCCGCCATCGTGTACCCAAGGTGGAAGAATTACGCCAAGCATGGTACTTCCTGCCACATATGGATACTGGTCAAAGGATACATCAATTCCTTCTTTTTCTGCTGTTTCCAGGAGGCGAACCACATCATCGATCTTATCCCAGTTTTTCTTACCGCATACTTTGAAGTGTGAGTAATGAATCTTCACGCCGGATTCTCTTCCGATTTTGATAACTTCTTCCATGGAATCCAGAATCGTATCTGCTTCACTTCTCTGATGGATGACAAATCTTCCGTCATATTCTGCTACCACTTTACACATTTCGATAATCTCTTTGGATTCGGAATATGCACATGGCATATAGATCAGACCTGTGGATAAGCCGATTGCTCCTGCTTCCATTTCACGTCTGGTAATCTGACGCATTTTTTCCAGTTCTTCTTCATTTGGAAGGCGGTTTTCCAGTCCCATTGCTTCCATACGGATATTTCCGTGCGGAACCAGATAACATTCGTTTAATCCTGGTTTTACATGCTCCAGCATCTTCAGATATCCTTCTGTCGTCTGATAGTTCCAGTCGATCTCATCGCTGTCTCCATCCAGTCCGGCCAGATTCTTTCTCCATGGACTGATATACTGTGGTGGGAGTGGTGCCATAGAGATACCATCCTGTCCCAGTACTTCTGTAGTGATGCCCTGCATGATCTTAGGTCTTACTTCCGGATCTACCAGAATCTGAAGATCACTGTGGCTGTGTGTATCGATGAATCCAGGAGCTACTACCAGCCCTGTTGCATCAATCACTTCCATATCCTCTGTTGTGTCAATATTACCTATTTTTACGATCTTGTCATTTTCCACCAATACATCGGCTGCATAAGCTGGTTTTTTTGTTCCGTCTACTACTCTGCCGCCTTTGATTAATTTTTTCATTTGTTTCACCCATTCCTTTCTGACAAACCTTCTATTCAGCTGTCTGCAGATCCTATTTCTGATCCGCAGACAGTCAGGTACTGTTTAATCTTCTTCCAGTTCAATTTCCGGAGCTGGTGCAACGCCCATACTTCTTTCAATTGCTGATACTACAAAGATTACGATCAGTGCTACGATACCACCAGGAACCATTGCGCTTAATCCCCATGGTGTATGTAAAACATAAATCCAGATAGCTGCTACGATTGTTCCGGATACGATAGAGATAAATCCAGCTCTCTGTGTTACGTTCTTGTAGAACAGACCACAGATAAATGCAGCGAACGGACCTGCACTTCTCAGTGCAAATGCACCCATCATAACGCTGATGATATTGGATGCTGTTAATGCTACAATAAGACCTACGCCTCCAACGATTACCATAACCACTCTGGAAATCCAGATTTCTTTTGCATCATCCTGTTTTCCGCCATTGATATATGGACGGAATACGTCATTTGTGAACATCGTTGCTGTACCGATCATGTTACCGGATGCAGAACTCATAGTTGCTGCTACGACTGCTGCCAGTACGATACCTGCTACCACTGCCGGTGCAAAATTCATAGTTGCATCTGCCAGTGCATTTTTCTGTGGGCCACTTGCATATCCATCGATACATACATAAGCCATCAGACCGATGATTGCAGGCACAATTGCGTATACAGCAGACAGAACACCTGCGATCAGGGAACCAAACTTTGCGGATTTTCCGTCTTTTGCAGAACAGTATGTCTGAACAATTTCCTGTCCGGTAGGGAATGTCATAAAATACATTGCGATGTAACCAATTACAGTAGGTACACCAATCTTTGTCATACTAAGCAGATCCAGAGAAGCTCCTGTAGAATCTGTCACTGTTTTTGCTTTTGCAAACAGTCCTGCAAAGCCGCCTACCTGCTGGTTGCCAAGCATAACAAACATAGCTACTGCCATACCAACCGTAATTACAATTACGTGCATCAGGTTTGCTGCTGCTACTGACTGGAATCCACCTACCATGGTGTAAATGATAACTACGATCGTAATCACGATGGCTGCGGTACGGAAATCCAGTCCGGTTACTACGTTAATGATAGATGCTGTTGCAATAATCTGTGCTCCTGTTGCCATGAACAGAGCTGCGATAGAAGTAAATGCGGTAAAAATGTGGGAAGCTTTTCCGTAACGTTTTCCGATAATCTGTGGTACGGTGCTTGCCTGTGCTTTACGGAAATATGGTGCAATAAAAGATACCAGTACAAATCCGATTCCGGCTGCAATTACATACCAGCATGCGGAAATACCATAGCTGTAAACATTGGTTGCAATACCGGTTGTACTTGCACCACCGGTATTTGCTGCGAATAAGGTACCTGCCAGTACCAGAGGTCCTAAGGACTTTCCTGCCATCAGGAAATCTTCGTTACTCTGTTTTGCCTGCTTTGCTGCTTTTCTTTTGGACACTACCAGACCTAATACAATGGTCAGTGCCATGTAAATAAAGATAATAATTAACGCTGTTGTCTGTTTTCCACTCATGTCTATAATCCCTTCTCCTGATCAAAATCCCCAATACTTATTTTAACAGTGCTTTCATGACTCCGTAGTAGCAGTCTGTTACTTTGGTCAGCTGGTCGATTTCGATATATTCGTTTACCGTATGTGCCAGATTTTCTTTGGATGGTCCAAGGCCAAAGGTCTTGATTCCGGCTTCCCCTGCGTAATGGCTTCCGTTTGTACAGAAGTTATACTGTGTGATTTCCGGTGTGTATCCCATTCCTTCCAGTTCCTTCTTTACATCCTGTACGAATGCATCTTTTTCATAATACAGCCATCCTGGGAAGAATCTCTCGCCTGTGATTTCATTTCCTGTGTAGCACTGTTCTTTACCAACTGCGTAGGAAACTTTTGCTTTTAACTGAGGGTCTTCAGCCATCAGCTTGTCCAACAGTGCCTGAATCGGTGCCAGAACACTTTCTTTTGTTTCGCCAACCAGCAGACGTCTGTCATACGTAGCACGGCAGTATTCTGGTACTACAGATGCTCCTGGGTATGGCGCAGACTTAATATCGGTCAGCTCCAGAATACCATCGCCCAGTACCGGGTGATGTGTCGGCTCCAGAGTACGGATTGCTTCGATCACCTTTGCCATCTTATATACTGCGTTGATACCTTTTTCCGGATTTGCAGAATGGCAAGGTTTTCCGAATGTTTCCAGAACGATTTCTCCACGTCCTCTCTGTCCGATCTTGATATTCAGCTGAGAAGCTTCCCCGATCACTACGTAATCCGGTTTTACAAAACTGCTGATTTCGCGGGCTGCCACACCTTCAAAGCATTCTTCATGAACCACACCTGCTACATAGATTTCTCCTGCGAAATCTTTCTTCGTGTCTTCTGCAAAAGCTGCTGCTGCAGTAACAAATCCTGCCACTGCACCTTTCATATCACTGGTTCCTCTTCCGTAGATCTTTCCATCATGGATCTCAGCTGCGAAAGGCGGGTACTGCCATTCTGTTTCATCTGTTACCGGTACGGTATCGATATGTCCGTCAAACAGGATCTTTTTACCTGGACGGTTACCTTTGATGCATCCGATGACGTTTCCGTATTTGTCTACGGTTACAGAATCAAATCCTTTTTTCTTTAACTGTTCTTCCAGAACACCTGCCACACCGTCTTCATGTCCGGAATAGCTCTGCTTCTGGATCAGATGCTGACATAATTCTACTACTTCTTCCTGTCTTTCTTTGTTTAACATAATGTCCTCCTTTTCCTGTGCCTTTTTTATATGATTAGTTTTCGTGAGTACTTGGATATTTTCCATCCCAAACAATTGCTTTATAGTTTTCCTGATCGGTATCCCCTTCTGTGCTGAAGAACAGTACGCGGGAGTTTTCATCAAGTCCAAGTTCTTTCTTCAGATCTGCCAGTTCCGGATTGGTCATGATCTCTGCCACGCATCCGAATGCTGCTGCTCCACTTTCTCCGGAGATCACACGGTCATCTCCTTTTGCCGGATTACCAAGAATACGCATTCCCTTTGCTGCCACATAGTCCGGGCAGGAAATAAAGTGATCTGCGTAATCGGAAAGGATCTTCCATCCGATACTGCAAGGTTCGCCACAAGCAAGACCTGCCATGATGGTGTTCATATCACCGGTTACAAAATGACGTTCGCCATCATTTGCTTCTGCGGTACGATACAGGCAGTCTGCCTTGTTCGGTTCTACAATGGTAATCACCGGTCTGTCTTCACCATAGATTGCAGAGAACAATCCGGTTACTGCTCCGGCCATGGATCCAACACCCGCCTGAAGGAAGATGTGAGTCGGTTTCTCAGGAAGCTGTTCCTGTGCTTCCAGTCCCATGGTTCCATATCCCTGCATGATCCAGGTCGGAATATCTTCATATCCTTCCCATGCAGTATCCTGTACCATTACCCAGCCCTTCTGCTCTGCCTGGCTGTTAGCCAGACGAACAGCTTCGTCATAGTTCAGATCCGTAATGCTTGCTTCTGCGCCCTCTGCCCTGATGTTGTTCAGACGTTCCAGTGCGCTTCCCTTTGGCATATATACAACTGATTTCTGTTTGAACTGGTTTGCTGTCCAAGCCACACCTCTTCCGTGATTCCCATCGGTAGCAGTTACAAAAGTGATATCTCCCAGTTCTTTTCTTGTCTCATCAGAAATCAGGGTTTCATAATTTACTTCTGAAATATCTTTTCCCAGACGGCCTGCCAGATAATTTCCGATTGCATAGCTTCCGCCCAGCACCTTAAATGCATTTAATCCAAATCTCCAGGATTCATCCTTTACATATACATCTTTTAATCCAAGGCATTTTGCAGTCGCTTCCAGATGTGCCAGTGGTGTCGGTGCATATACTGGAAAGCTTTTGTGAAATTCGCGGATTTTATCAGCAGACTCTTTGCTGAATAATTTCAGATCACATCCGCTGTTCTTTTCATGCTTCCGTGTCACCATCTTAAATGATTCTTTCATGCGTTCCTTCCTTTCTTCCGTACCAGATTTTTTTATCCGGTATGTTTTGCTTTCTGTCTATCTATACAGCAAGTTCCGTTCCCATTTCTAAAAAAAGAGTAAAAAAATTGAAAAAATAAAAAAGATCCATGAAAAACAAGGCTTTTTCATCACCTTGTTTTTTGTATGAATCTTTTTCGGTTCTTATATTCTCTTCTCGATTCGCTGTTTTTTCTCATTTTGGGAATTATTCATTCTCAGAATGAGAATTCCATTTCTTTTTTCTCATTCTGAGAAACCAATGGGGACGGTGTTTTCTGGCTCTCAGTCCCCATTGGCTTCATTCTCCAATTTTTCGGTACAGGGTAGCAAGTCCGATGCCCAGCTGTCTGGCCGCTTCTTTTTTCCCCTGGGTGGTGTCTCCATATCGGGCAATAGCCTGATGAATGGCTCTCTGTTCCAGTTCTTTTAAGGTCAGCACTTCTTCTGTCCCACGCCCGGTCTCAGAATATACTGTTCTTTCGTCCTCTTCTCCATCTGATGAGCTGTTTTTCTCATCGCTTTTGCCTCCCCGTTCTCTTACTTCCCGCGGCAGGGTCTTTTCATCCAGCACTCCATCCATTCCCATCATATTCACCATGAATTCCACCACATTCTCCAGTTCTCGCACATTGCCAGGCCATGGATACTGTCTCAGACAATCCAGCACCGGCTCCGTAATCTTCCAGAAATATTTCTGAAAAAGCTTTGCATAATGAGTGGCAAAATGCTCTGCCAGCGGTGGAATATCCTCAATACGCTCTCTTAACGGTGCTATCTCTAATGGGATGACATTCAATCGATAATAGAGATCTTCCCGGAACTTCTTTTCCCGAATCATCTCCCTCAGATCTCGATTGGTTGCTGCCAGGATCCTCACATCAATGGGAATCACCTGATTGGAACCAATTCGGGTGATCTTCCGCTCCTGCAGCACACGCAGAAGCTTCGCCTGCAGATACAGTGGCATATCCCCGATCTCATCCAGGAAAATCACACCTTTATTTGCCAGCTCGAACTTTCCGATTCGACCATGGGGATCGGCTCCGGTAAAAGCTCCTTTTACATAACCAAACAATTCCGATTCCAGCAAGGCCTCCGGAATCGCTGCACAGTTAATCGCTACAAATCTTCCGGAACGACGATTACTTGCATTCCAGATCGCTGTCGCCACCATCTCCTTTCCCGTACCACTCTCACCGGTAATCAGCACGGTAGAACTGCTCTGAGCCACCTGCATGATCTCCCGCTTCATCTTTTGTGTTCCCTCACTGTCACCGATAATATTACTGCAGTCCAGTGTATGAACCGTGGAAGTCATTTCATAATACTTTTTCTGAATGGCTTTACTATTCTCAAACAGAAGCAGTTTAGCGTATCTGCCTTCTTTTCGTGGTAAGTCATAAAGATGACCCATAATCGAGAAGTCCCGATCCCCAACTTTCATTTTATATTCATTCTGATAATTCATACGGTCACCGGTTGCCTCGATCTCTACATAGGTTCCTTCCGGCATGTCCAGTTCCAGCTGCTTTTTTGCGGATTCATTGGACGTGGTGATCACATGATCATCACCGATAATGATAATTCCCTGATCAATATGTCCGATCGTACAATCCAATGTATCCAGCAGCCGATTCTTGTTATCCATCTCACGATATTCCCTGGCTTTGGTTGAAATAAAGTCCGCAATCTGCTCCAGAAACTCCAGATATAACTTTTCATCCTTCAGGATTCGTTCCTTTTGTTCTCTGCTACTTCCCACCAGACCGATGATTCCGATAATCTCCATTCCCATACGCACCGGCATGGAGATCTCGATCTCTTCCTGGCAAACATTGCAATATGGGCAGTTCTGACAGATCAGTTCCCGTCCTGGAGAATAAATGATCTGACGACGCCCGGTTTTCAGCACCTGTCGATATACATATCCCTCTGCTGACATATCCTGATTCACCAGTTCACTGAACATCCCTGTCCCTGCCACACGATACAGACGATTATCCACCACTTCCACATCCACACGGGAAATCTTCGATAACACATCCGCATACTTTGCTACTGTATCCTGAATTTTTACTAAAATACTTTCCATGTCAGCCCTCTTTCGTATGATCTAACCCATCGGCTTTCTCCATTTTATCAAACCCACACATCTTCCGCAAGGCATACACATTTTTTCTTCTCTTCTTATTGCAGAAATACTTTCTTTTCATTATACTGGAAAAGATGGGCTCTGTTGTTTTTCAGAACCTCTACAAAACTATGGGAGAGAATTGTTATGAATATCACTACAGATAAACTATTCAGTCTTTTAAAAGAAGGAATCTGGAAATGTCTTACCAGGATCGGCATTTTGCTGCGGTGGATTGTTCTGGCCGGGGCTGCCGGTGTGGTGCTTGGACTGATCGGAGGATGTTTTGCCCGCTGTATCACCATCGTAACCGGATTTCGTACCACGCATCCATGGATGCTGTATCTGCTGCCTGTTGCCGGTCTCGCCATCGTAGCCATGTACAGATTAGATCCTTCCCGATCTGGAACAAACAGAGTACTGGAAGGCATTTCTGGTGGGAAATATGTCCCTCTGCGTATGGCTCCACTCATCATGGTCTCCACCGTGCTGACTCATGCGTTTGGGGGTTCTGCCGGAAGAGAGGGTGCTGCCCTGCAGCTGGGCGGCAGCATTGGCGGTACCCTTGGCAAGTGGCTCAAAATGGATGAGTACGATCAGAAGATTATGATTATGTGCGGTATGAGCGCCGCTTTCTCTGCATTGTTCGGTACCCCACTGACAGCTACCGTTTTTTCTATGGAAGTCGTCAGTGTCGGCATCATGCAATATGCTGCGCTGGTTCCGTGTTCTATCGCAGCACTGACTGCCAGGGAAATGGCCATTCTGGTGGGTGCGGAAGGAGAACACTTCACCATTCCATCTGGCATTCCTATGGATGCGAAGAACATCACGCTGGTAATTATTCTCGCTTTACTCTGTGCAGCCGTCAGTATTTTATTCTGCGCTGTCCTGCACCGCACAGAACATCTGTATCAGAAGTATGTACCAAATGAATGGATCCGCATAGTCTCCGGTGCGCTGCTGATTATCCTGCTGGTAAAGTTCCTTCACACCACTGACTATCTGGGTACCGGCATGAATATCATCACCAGAGCAATCTCCGGAGAAGTGGTTCCCACTGCTTTTCTGTTGAAGATGATCTTTACCGCTATCACTCTTGGCTGTGGCTTCAAGGGCGGTGAGATTGTCCCTACCCTGTTCGTGGGTGCTACCTTTGGATGCATCTTCGGTCAACTGACAGGTTTCGACCCATCACTGGCTGCTGCCTGCGGTATGGTGTCTGTCTTCTGTGGTGTAACCAACTGTCCAATCAGCAGCCTGTTTCTCAGCTTTGAGTTGTTTGGCTTCGACTGTATGCCATTTTTCCTGTTGGCCATCGGCATCGGATATCTGGAATCCGGATACTTCGGACTGTATCACAGCCAGAAAATTCTGTACTCCAAGACAAAACTGCAGTTTATTAATACGAGAACAAAAGAATAAATCACTTCAAAACAGGGAGATTCTGACAGCTTCTATTCTGTCAGGATCTCCCTGTTCCTATCCGTTCAAAATCTTCTATTTTATTGCACTTCCAGCACTACAGCCTGATACCCTTCCAACTGCAGCTCTTTTTCTTTCTGTTTGAATTCTCCGCAGTTATTCAGCAGCACGTTCTTCACATCCACTTTCAAAGTAATGGTCTGAGACTCTTTCTGATAATTTGCAATCACCAGCAGAGTCTGATCTTCTCCCCGACGGTAAAAGGCCATCAGGTTGTCCTGATCTGTATATACCGGCACCGTTTCCCCCCATACAATAGTATCTTTGTATTCCGGATTTTTCCGAAGCTGAATCAGCTGACGGTAATACTGATACACAGAATGCTCATCCTGTCTCTGGGAGGCCAGATTGATTCTGGTATAATCTGGATTGTTCATCAACCATGGTTTTCCTGTCGTAAATCCGGCATATTCCGATGCATCCCAGGAAAAAGGCACTCTGGCATTGTCACGGCTCATTTTCTTCACTGCTTCCAGTGCTTCCTGCGGTGACAGCCCCGCCCGCAGTGCTACCTGATATTCATCGTGGGTCATCACATCATCGATCTGATCCATGGATGTGAAATCCACATTTTCCATACCAATTTCCTGTCCCTGATAAATAAACGGAATCCCACGTACCATAAAATGCAGCGTTGCCAGCATCTTCTTGGACGTATCATTTACTTCCCCATCAGGAAGATAGTGGCTCACCCCTCTTGGCTGATCGTGATTCTCGATAATATTCGACAAAAATCCCACATTCCAGGCTTTCTTCTGGCTGAAAAATACTGCATCACGGTATTCATTTGCCGTGATGTGTGGCCGGTCATACCAGCCCTTCTCGCTGGCACCGCACACCGCCGTACTCATATCAAACATAGTGGAAAAATATCCATCGTCACCAATAAAGTCTGGCAGTGTATCTTCGTGCTCATCAAAAACCTCGCCTACGCTAAAGGCATCATATTTTGCAAAAGTCCGGTCACGCAGCTCCGTCAGGAAATCATGACAGCTGACTTCTTTTAACATATTTCCCACATAACTCAGCCCATCATCACGATCTGCCGGATAATTCTTCCATGGCAGAGACTTTTTCACATTGATGATAGCATCGATACGGAATCCTGCCAGGCCTTTTTCCAGCCACCAGTTCACCATGGTAAAGATCTCCTCCCGTACCTCTGGATTCTCCCAGTTCAGATCCGGCTGCTTCTTGTGAAACAGATGAAGGTAATACTTATCCGGATGTCCTGGCAATGGTTCCCAGCAGCTTCCACCAAAATAGCTGCGGATGTTGGATGGCAGCTTTCCATCTTTTACTTCTTCTATATAAAAATACTTTCCATATTTGCCATCTGGATCTTCGCAGGCTTTTCGGAACCATTCATGTTCATCCGAGCAGTGGTTCACCACCAGATCCATGACAATTCCGATGTTACGCTTTTTCGCTTCTGCCAGCAGCTCATCCATGTCTTCCATATTTCCAAATAATGGATCAATATTATAATAATCTGAAATATCATATCCCTGATCAGCCATCGGAGAACAATAGATGGGAGAAATCCATACCAGATCCACGCCAAGCTCCTTCAGATAATCCAATTTGCTGATTATTCCTCTCAGATCTCCCACACCATCTCCGTTGGTATCACAAAAACTCTTCGGGTAAATCTGATATGCTACTTTTTCATGCCACCATTTCTTTTTCATAGATTCTCCTCATTCGATTTTACAATATTTCGTAACTGTTCAGTACCCTCACAGTTACGAGTCAAAATGCATTCCAAATCACCTTCGGTGATGGCATTTTGCCTTGTATGTCTCGGGATTTTGGCAAAAAACATGCCAAAACACCTCGCTGGATACTACCTTCGGAATAGTTACAATATTTCTCTATATACCCGCATCACATTTTTATAAAAAATACGATCTGCATCGTCTTCTGAAAATCCTGCCTTTACCAGTCCGTCATAAAGCTGTGGCAGCCCAGATGCATCTCCAAATTCCACCGGATTATCAATTCCGTCAAAATCGCTGCCAAGACCGCAGACCTCGATACCACCCACATTCACAATATGCTTCACATGACATATCATGTCTTCGATCCGGCTGACTTTCTCCTTCTGACTGGTCTCACTCAGAAAAAATGAAGTATCTGAGGATAAGGCTGTCGGCCGATCTGTCTCGGTCAGGAAATCATAACAATAATTCACCCCCATGACACCACCACGTTCTGACAGGGCCCGAATCATGTCATCCGTCAGATTTCTGCAGACATTGCACTTTGCTGCTGCATCTGAATGACTGGCCACAAACGGCTTTTTTGTATAACGAAGAATGTCCCAGAAGCCGCCATCTGATAAATGAGATACATCTACAATCATCCCCAGACGTTCCATCTCCTGTACCATCTCGATACCAAACTCCGTCAGGCCTTTTTCATTTCGCTGACGAAACTGCGGCCTTCCCTGCACATCCATGGTCAGATTTGGAGAACCAATCTCATTTTCAAAGTTCCAGGTCAGTGCGATCATGCGTACCCCAAGCCGGTAAAAAGTGCGCAGCAAAGACAGATTTCCTTTTACCACGCATCCCTCTTCCAACGTCAGCATGGCACTTATTTTCTGATTTTTTTGATTTTCCAGAATATCTTCATAAGTAAACACCGGTGCAATCAGATCCTCATTTTTCTTTAGTTCCTGATCATAGCAGTCGATCATCCCCAGCACCGTCTCCAGCGGATCCTTTTCCTCGCTCTTATCTATAAACATGGCAAAGTTTTGCAAAAGATAGCCGCCTTTTTGCATTTTCTCTAAATTAACACAGAGATTGCCTGATCGCAATCTCTGGTCTTCATGATGCTGCTGGGCTCGATAAATCTGTGCAATGGTGTCACAATGCATATCAATTACATTCATCCGTAATACCTTCCATACCACATCGTAATATTTTTTATTTTCTGAATCAGTTCTTCACTCAGCTCTCCCTTTTTCAACCGCCACTTCCAGTTTTCTCCCAGGGTTGATGGCTGATTCATGCGGGCTTCGTTGCCATATCCCAGATAATCCTGAATCGGGATCACACACAGCTTTGATACACTCTGCATGGCCGTACAAACCATATCCCAGTAAATCTCTTTATCACTGTCTCTGTGATTATTCAGATAATTACGCACCATCTGACGCTCCTGTGGCAGGATACCTTCAAACCATCCGGTCAATGTCTCATTGTCATGGGTTCCGGTGTAGACAACACTGTTTTCCGGATAATTATGCGGTAAATAATCATTGGCACTTCCGGTATCTCTGGAATCAAATGCGAACTCCAGTACCTTCATACCTGGGTAACCGGTATCTCTGACCAGCTGTCTGACAGAATCTGTCACATAGCCCAGGTCTTCAGCGATCACTTCTTTTTCCCCCAGACATTCCTTCACACGCCAGAACAGTTCAATTCCCGGCCCCTTTTCCCAATGGCCGTTATGTGCTGTCTTATCTCCATAAGGAATCGAAAAATATTCATCAAATCCACGAAAATGATCAATACGAACTATATCATACAGCTGATAGCAGTAAGCAAGGCGGCTTACCCACCATGCATATCCGGTCTGACGATGATATTCCCACCGGTACAGTGGATTCCCCCACAGCTGCCCGTCCGCTGCAAAGCCATCTGGCGGACATCCTGCCAC
Source organism: uncultured Marvinbryantia sp. (assembly GCA_934408725.1). Lineage (GTDB taxonomy): Bacteria > Bacillota > Clostridia > Lachnospirales > Lachnospiraceae > Marvinbryantia. The sequence goes on along the minus strand of CAKRVB010000008.1, from coordinate 68,292 downwards.
TGCAGATGGCAGATTTTCCTCATCCAGCTGGAACAGTTCCGGATTCGCCCAGGTATCTGCGCTGTCATAGGCTACATAGATTGGAATATCCCCAATAATCTGCACTCCATTCTGATGTGCATATTCTTTCAGTCGGTTCCATTGCTTCAGAAATACAAACTGAACATATTCATAAAATTCAATTTCATAATATAATTCTCTCTGGTAATAATCCATGGCATAGCCCCATCTCTTACGGATGTCTTCCGGCCACTGATCCCAGCTTTTTCCACCGAAAAAGGCTTTCACTGCCATAAAAATCGCATAATCTCTTACCCAGTATCCATTTTCTTCCATAAACCGGTGAAATTCTGGATTTTCACTGATTTTGCTGCGCACATATGCTTTTCTCAGAAGCGGAAACCTCGCTTCATAAAGCTTTCCATAGTCCACATGGCGTTCATCTTTTCCAAAATCAGCCTGATCACATTCCTGTTTTGTCAGAGTTCCTTCTTCGATCAGTTCTTCCAGACTGATAAAATAAGGATTTCCTGCAAAAGTGGAAAAAGACTGATAAGGAGAATCACCATAACTGGTTGGACCCAGCGGCAGAATCTGCCAGTACTTCTGTCCGGCTTCCTTTAGCTGATCCACAAACTGGTAGGCACTCTCAGAAAAACATCCAATGCCGTATTTTGATGGGAGACTGCTGATCGGAAGCAATATTCCACTTGCTCTCATCGTCTGCTCCTCCTTCATTTTTGTTTTATTCTGTGATATTTCTTACTGACTGTCCTTCAATCAGCTGTCCTTCAAAAACAAGATGTCTGCTCTTGTTTTTCTTACGAATCAGTTCCAGCAGCATACGGATCGTGGCTTCTGCCATTTCTTCTACCGGCTGTCGAATCGTTGTAATGGAAGGATTATAGTATTGTGCCACATCCATTCCATCAAACCCCACTACCGAATACTGATCCGGAATGCTGCCGCCATGATCCAGAATCGCTTTGCAGGCTCCCACCGCCATGCTGTCAGACATGGCGAATAAAGCCGTAAATGCCTTTCCCTTTTTCAGCAGCTGATCCGTCATCTCATATCCGGCCTCCATACTGTAGGTTGCCAGATTTCCAGGCACATAGCAGATCAGCTCCTCATCTACCGCTACGTGATAGCGTTCCAGTGCTCTGCGGTATCCCTGCAGACGCAGCCAGCCGATACTTTCATCGTCTTTTCTGGAACCAATAACTGCAATTTTACGGTGCCCATTTTGAAGCAGATATTCTATAATCCGCTCACTTTCCTTGATATCATCTACCGAAATAGATGCGTATTCCTGTCGTCCATCCTCTTCTTCCAGCTTAATCGTACTTAAAACAAACGGAATAGAGATCTGCTTGAGTTTTTCTTCAGAATGAGAAAAGTAACCTCCCAGAAAGACAATACCGCGCAGTCTTTTTTCTTTCTCCAGCTCAATGGCAACTGTGACCTCATCCTGGTTATCATCCACATGCTGCAAAACCAGTTCGTATTTTTCCTTCTGAGTGATCTGCTCAATTACTTTAATCATACGGTTAAACAATGGATTACTGATTCCCTTGACCAGAACAGCAATGGCCTTGGCATCTGTTCTTTTCAGATTTCTCGCACTGTTATTTGGCACATAGTTATTCTGTTCAATGGCCTGCATAATCATATCCTTTGTTTCCTGATTGATATCCGGATGATTATTCATAGCTCTTGAGACTGTGCTGACTCCTACGCCGCATATCCGCGCAATATCTTTAATCGTAACGTTTCCCATTGTTCTGACCTCACTTCTGACATACCGTTCCCACAGACATATCTTCTTATCTCAGTCTGCCGGGATCGGTTTTCTTTCGTTTCTTTAACCTTTGACAGCTCCTGCTACCACGCCTTCGATAATATATCTCTGGCAGAACAGGTAGAAAATAATGATCGGAATGATTGCCAGCACCAGAACACCCATCATAGCTCCCATATCTACGGAACCATAGCCGCCCTTCAGATACTGAACGGCAATCGGAATGGTCTTATACTTTTTGATGTCCAGAACCAGATATGGCAGGAGGTAGTCATTCCAGATCCACATCGCCTGCAGAATCGTTACGGTAATGCAGGTTGGCTTCAGGATCGGAAGCACCACCTGGAAAAAGGTCTGAAGCGGAGTACATCCATCAATCATTGCTGCTTCTTCTATTTCCAGCGGTATGGACTTTACAAAACCGACAAACATAAAGACGGAAAGACCGGCTCCAAAGCCCAAATACACAACGATTATACCAACCGGATTGTTCAGATGCAATATGTTTGCGATTTTAGACAATGTAAACATTACCATCTGGAACGGTACAATCATAGAAAACAGGCAAAGATAGTAAATTGTATTGGTTGCTGCATTTTTTACTCTGCAGATATACCATGCACACATAGAGGTACAGAGAATAATAACAGCCACAGAGCATATCGTAATAAACAGAGACAGCCCAAAGGCCTGCACAAATCCTGTTTTCTGAATTCCTTTTACATAATTATCCAGTCCCACAAATATTTTTTCCTGTGGAATGGAGAATGGATCTCGGCTGATATAAGCTTTTTTCTTAAAAGAATTAATGAGTACCAGAAAAATAGGATACACATATGCAATCGAAATAATTGTAAACAGAACCGTCAATAAAGTCCCATGTTTTGCTTTTCTTACATTCATTACTGCTGCACCTCCTTTGTTCTGGTAAGGATATTCTGTGTAATCGCAATTGCCGCTACCAGAATAAAGAACAGAACTGCTTTTGCCTGCCCTACGCCCTCATATCCGGTACGCCCATAAAACGTGTTATAAATATTCAACGCCAGCATTTCTGACATTTTAGATGGTGCTCCGTCTGTCAGCGCCAGGTTCTGGTCAAAAAGTTTAAATCCGTTCGTCAATGTCAGGAATGTACAGATCGTGATAGATGGCATTACCATCGGAATTGTGACATTTTTCAATATCTGTCGACTATTTGCGCCATCGATTTTGGCCGCTTCAATCAGTTCTCCCGGAATATTCTGAATACCGGAAATATAGATAATCATCATATATCCGATCTGCTGCCAGCACATCAGTATTACCAGTCCCCAGAAACCATATACAGAAGAATAGGTCAGAGTTCTCTGGAAATGTGTCAGGATACCGTTCAGCAGCAGCTGCCAGATATAACCCAGAATAATACCACCGATCAGATTCGGCATAAAGAAGATGGTTCTGAAAATATTGGTTCCTCTGATTTTCTTTGTCAGAAACATAGCTACTACAAAAGCCAGAATGTTAATCAGCAGAACTGAAACCACTGTAAAAAGTGCTGTATACCACAGAGAATGCAGGAATGGATCCGATGCATCTCCCCAGATCTTTGCGTAGTTGGAAAGTCCCACCCACTTTGCATCTGTGACAGTTGTAAATTTACAGAAAGAAAGATAAATACCCAGAATAAACGGAGCGATAAATCCAATGGTAAATGCCAGCATCGTTGGCAAAACAAATACCGGCCAGTATTTTTTGATTGCTTTATTCATAATTTCCTTCCTCACCATTCTGAAAAGGATGAGCGAAGCATCGCTCACCCTTTTTCCTTTTCCTATAAAATCCTATCTTCGAACAGTTACGCTGATATTTTATTATTCTGCATGTGCTGCTGCATATTCTGTAGCCCATCCATCAACGAATGCTGTCACAACACCGTCCCATTCGCCGGTACCCTGAGCATATTCCAGAAGTGCACTTCCTACACCGTCTTTCCAGTTTTCAGATGGCATAGTTGTGAAGCACCATGTTACAGATGTCTTTCCATCTTCTACATATTTTGCTGCTTCATTTACCAGAACGTTATCTGCTGCATAATTATCATCAAAGGTAGTGAATGGTGTTGCAAATCCCATATCTTTACTGATGGCTGTTCTTCCTTCATCACTGCTGATGCACCATGTCAGGAAATCAACTGTTGCCTGGATATCCTCTTCAGATGCTTTTGCATTTACACACCAGTAGTTTTCAGAACCGGTACACAGACCCTGATTTTCTTCTCCTTCTACTCCAATATAGATTGGAAGCATTCCAAGATCATCTTCTGTCAGGTCGCCTTCTTCCAGGATACCACTGGTTTCCCATGTACCATTCTGATAGAATACAGCTTCACCAAGAGCAAATTCTGCACGGGCATCTTCTGCGCTCTTGCTGGAAATCATAGTCGGTTCGCAGGTTGCATTGTTGATATACAGATCCCAGATGTTCTTGTAGTTATCAAGATAGGTTCCTTTGATCGCATCTGTGGATGTGATTCCGTCAGCCTTGTATTCATAATAAATCGGCAGGTTTGCCAGATGAGTCTTAAATCTCCAGTCAGAAGATGAATCCATACCGGCAGAGGTAAATGCACCTTCGATGCCCAGTTCTTCTTTCTTTGCAGTGATATCTTCCACTACTGCTTTTAACGTATCAAAATTATTAATCTCTTCTACAGAGGTAACTACTGCTCCGTCTGTCTCAAAATACTCATTCAGTAAAGTTTTGTTGTAGATCAGACCATAAGTCTCAATCTTATATGCAATACCGGATACAGATCCGTCTTCATTGATCAGCGCAAAGTCATCGCTTGCCAGATCTTTATATACTTCTGTATCTTTCAGATCATAGCAGTAATCTTTCCATGTTTCCAGTCCAACCGGGCCATTTACCTGAAACAGTGTAGGTGCATCACTCTTGTCCATTTCAGACTTCAGAGTAGATTCATAAGTTCCGGATGCTGCGGTAACTACCTGCACCTCTGTACCTGTTTCTTCAGAATACTGTTCTGCAAGAGCTTCCCACTGATCTGCTACTTCAGGAGCAAAATTCAGGTAATATACCTTTCCGCCATCTGCGCTTGCAGATACTGCAAATGCACTTGCCATGATTGCTGCTGATACTGCTACTTTCGTTAATTTTTTCATGTCACTTCTCCTTTTCCCTTTTAATTTTTTACTTTTTTGTCACTTTTTGGAAACGTTATCGGTAACGTTTCCGGTTTCTGATTTCACAATAGCACACGGGTAGCATATTGGCAAGTACTTTTTGTTCTTATTCCGGTTTTTCGTATATTATTCATGATATCGGTATTCTGTTTTTGTGCAGTTTTACTATCCAATTTTATTATTCACCAACGCTGTATGGCTTTCTTCTGCATCAGTTGTCTTTTGATTCTGGAAAACGGCCTTTCCATCTCCTCCATATGTCAGATCAAATTTTACCCTTTCTCCAAGTTTTGTTCCGTTCTGAATCTGACTGATTTCTTCCAGCTGGTATCGCATCGTTTTTTCTTCTGATGCTTCATAGATTCCAGCCGGTACCTCAAAGTCTGCTGTCAGAATCGCTTTTCCCTCAGCAGATACCTGCTCCTGTGTAAATTCTACCGCCTGATACCATGCCTGTGGCTTTCCTGCCGCATCTTTTCCAGTTATCGAAAAGATAAAAATCGGATTGCCATGTGCCCAGACAATATCCTCGGTTTGTATCTGCTTTGTCAGCCAGATATGATTGATCCGCAAGTTTGCCTGCGCCTGATTGGAACTTTTCGTTATAGATGAAGGTGCCCCGTTTTTCCACTCTACCGTCACATCTGCTTTATTCGGTATCTGCACCCATACGCTGCCGTCGGATGTCGCCTTTTTCCAGGGAGAAAGATCCATTCCTTTTCGTATTCTGCACCGCATCTCAATCTGCAGAATTCCTCCATTATCTTCTGCTTCCAGAGGTATCCTTACGGTTAACTGATTATCCTGATTTTCTATTTGTGCATTCGGTACTGCTGTGAAACCATCTGCGTCTTTTCTCTGCCGTCCCGTTTGCACCTCCACCAGTTCCAGACAGGATGCCAGTGAATCTGTTATAGTCACAGCCTGCGGAAGAAATGCGACTTTGTTTTCCGGCAGCTTTTGCCGTACACAGAAAAGGATCTCATCTTCTCGCAGAATCAGATTTTTTTCTGTCTTTCCAGGCGTCTGATCCAGATATTTTTCTGGTGAAGGCTGTTCTTCCCGGCAGACACTGGCTCTCGTCAGCACTTCATTTGACCTTTTCTCTACAACGGTTCCGTCTGTTTTATGCTGATAAACGGTCATGGCCGTATTTTTCACTTCATAAAGCGCCGTATTTCCGGAATATTGTGGTACCTGATCTGTCGGCACCATTCTTACCTGGAATCGCAGCAAAAAATGATAGCCATACAGATTCTTACTACCAAGTAAACTGGCACCTGCGGCTGCTCTGACCACTCCGCCAGTCGGCTCAATGACAAAATTTCCTGTCATATCTTTTCCATCTTCTTCCCTGATCACATGGGCATTACCAACATACTCCAGCCCCTGTGGCAGCTGATCCTGAATAGTCAGTGACTGATAATACGCCTTGCTGCTTTGCCACGGAACAAACTGACGGATCTGGTACCAATAGGAATCCGATACAGATGCCAGATCATTTTCCGTGCCCCAGATATTTCCATCGCTGGATACTGTTTTCTCAGGTGCCGGTGTATCAATGATTGTAAGAGAAGTATCCGTCTGAAGCAATGTCTGACTGGAATCAATATCCGTAGCCGTTGCATTTTTCAGCTTATCATTTAGTTCCTGTATATGAGATTTTCCATAGCTGTAATTATCATCATCAATATGATCTCTTGGTCCAATCGCCATATAATAGGTGCTGCAGTTCTGTAGTTCATATGTAACACAGTAATTAGGATCCGTTGTCTCAGAATCTTCCGTTGGTCCTACCAGCATTTCCAGATTTTTCACTCCGGCTACAGTCGCTCCACTTTCTACATACACTTTCGATCCACTGTAATAATATTTACCGGCAACTACGCCATCTCCCGTTTTCATTCCGAAACGCTGTGCACTGTCCACATCCCACCACTGAAATCTGGTGTTTACCGGTGAAACGGCTCCTGTTGCGCTATCAAGAAACTCACATTTCATAACAACACCGCCTATGGACTGAATAAAACGCCATTCTATCACAGAAGGAAGCATCAGAATGAATGGATAGGATTCCATTGTCCCACCACCATCATAATGAATCTTGGATGTGTAATTGGTCACTGTCATTCTCAAATCATACCATCTGTGGTTGCTGTACAACACTTTGTGATAAATAGCACCAAACATTCCTCCCTGTCCCTTAGTCTTCGGATACAGATACGTTCTTCCACTGGATGTTGTGCCAGCTACTACCTGACTTGAGGAATTAAATACCTCCAGTGAAGAAATTCCGGGATAAAATTTTACCGGCAGATAATCCGGTGAGAAACGATTGGCTGATGTTACCGCCTGCCATCCCCCTGCCTGTGCAATCGGACTGCCAGAAGGTGTTCTGTCCATCGCAAATGCCTCTATTCCATACAGATCTTCTGTCTCAGATTCACTCTCGCTTTCCGTTTCTTTCTCACTTTCCGTTTCCTCCTCTGAATCTCGTTCCAATGTACTGCCATTTTCCTGCTCTGATGCTGCTTCTGTTTTTTCTTCTGACGGCTGTTCTGATTCTGTGTTTTCTTCATTTTCTTCTGCGTTTTCTGTCTCCTCAGTCATTTTTTCCCGGTCTGATTCATCCTGTTGTATTTCTTCTGTAAACTCTGTCTGTTTTCCTGTTTCCATTTCTGTCAGGAGCTGTTCTGTTTCCTCCGGCACATCTTCTTTTTGTTCTGTCATTTTCTCTTTTCCAGGCAGCTCTGTCTGGCCTGTCATCACCGCCCGTTCTTCCGCCTGTATCATTCTTCCCTGAATACTTCCGGTCAGCAAGGTCAGTGCCAGAAGCACTGCACCGGTCTTTTTCCATCTTTTCACAAACCTCATTCCTCTGTACTCCTTTCCATCTCCTGCTGTTTCAGATAAATCTGATAAATTTCTTTCAGGCTTGTTCCTTCCGGTGCAATATTTTTCTGTATCGCTTTCGCCATTACAGGAATCTTTAATTTCTCCCGGTCATTCAGACTTCCCTCCAGGTAAGGTACCGCTGTGATATGTTCAAACAGACAGTCTGTCTCCTGCAGAGGCGCTGTCAGTTCCCGGCAGCCATAGAGATATCGCACACAGTTGTATTCTTCACTACGTTCCAGCAATTCCCAGTTCTGACTGGTCGAAAAAGTGAACAGTTCTGTCTCTGTTTCCGGCATTTTTCTCCTGGTCTCCGGATCCACCAGCGCAATCTTCCTCACCGGAATCTCTACTTCCAGAAACATCCATGCTTCCAGAGTTCCTGTATTTCTTACTGCCGGATTCTTCTGGCGTGTCTCCCCCGGAAGCATATGTTCTCCTGATTTTTCTTCCCAGTCTGTTTCTGTCAATTCTGCCCGTACCGTTCCAGGTATAAACACATTTGTCACTGTCAGATCCGTACTGGTAAAATAAGCACAGGTCACCGCTGCTGATGCCAAAAAGAGCAGAGTTCCTGTCAGTCCCCATAAAATAGTCTTAACTTTCTTTTTTCTGATAAACATACATTCCCCTTCTTTCCCGGATCATTCCGATCCCGGCTACTGCAATCTGTGCTGCGATCATCCACATAAATACTGCCAGAAGAAATAGCTTTCCACTCACCGACGAAGCCAGCAAGGCCAGATATCCCAGCCCACGCACAGAATATTCTACTTTTCCCAACACCGTATCCTCTTTAATCCAGGTTCGGTCACTTTCTTCATTTGCATCACCTTTGGTCTGAAGCAGTCCATTCTTTTTATCTATTTTCTGAATGCGATGAGTCACCGTTGTTTTTCCCTGATTCAAAGAGAATGTGATCACGTCACCTTCCCGTAAATCACCAAACTTCACTGTCCTGATATAAATTACATCCCCTGTATGGATTTCCGGTTCCATACTTCCGCTGGTAACTGTATAGATGCCATAATTCCACAATTTTGGCACCGACAGCAGCATACACGCCAGCAAAAATCCAGCCATAACCAGTTCAAGAATCCCTCTTATCAGCTTCATGCCCTTCCCTCCTGCTGTAGCTTCTCTCAACTGCAAAAGCTGCCGCCAGGAAAAATGCACTGAATCCAAGCAGTGCAATCCACATTCCTGTCTCCGTGTTATCACCGGTAGATGGTGCATAAACAGATGTCACGGTCTTTTCATCTTCTCCTTTTGCAGTAAACACCCAACGCACTTTTCCTGTCAGTTTGCGGAACTCATTATCCATTTCTTCCGACAATGCCAGTTTTACCTGCATTTTTTTCTTCTGCCCAGCTTTCCATGTTCCCAGATACAGGTCTTCTTTCATGGTATTTCCATTTCCTTTGAGATTTCCGGATACCGGTCCCTGATAAAGTGTCCCCTGTGATCCTGTTATTTCAATAATTGCATGTTTCTCCAGCAGTTCTCTCACCAGTCTGGCTGTGTCGGCATCCATGCTTTTCTGAGTTGCTGCTTCTGCACGCAGATACAGCTGTATTTCCTCCGATGATTTATTTTCCAGTTCAATGATCTGAGTACGCGCGCACCCTGGAGTCAGATTCTTAAAAGAAGCGAACAGATCTGTGTCACTTTCCGTCATCTGAAACCCACCCCGCTGCCCCAGATAAATAACTTCTGTTGCTTCAGCTTTCTCATTCTCCGGTCTGGTGATTCCCAGTTCTCCGTCCGACACACCCCAGATCTCTTCTGCAACGTCCTGGGCCTGTACCGCTTCCATCGTGACAACAATTCTGGCTTCCTTTTTTCGATACTCATTGCCAGCCATTTTGTCCAGCGTATAAGATTCAAATAATGGTTCTTTGGTTCTGTTTCCTGCTTTCAGAATTTCCGTGTAATAATAGTAGCCATCCTGCATTTGTTTCCAATATCTGTCATTACACTGAATCAGAATCATTTCCGGATCTAATTCCGGATCTTCCAAAAAGCTGCCATTCTTGGTCCGCTCGCCAAACATTTTTCTTAACTTTACCCGAATCCTGCTGTCTGCTGTTCCGGTATTTTTTACATTGACCACTTTATCAATGGTCTGGCCCGGATCTACTTTATCCGGTATCCGATACTCTTCTTCAATCTGATTTTGAAAAGAAGCCATAGTCAGAATATTTCCACTGTTTCCTGTCATTTTCCAGTATCCCAGGATTCCTGCACCAGATAGCATACAGATGCCAAGTACCGTGAGAATTACCGTCAATTTCTTAGCTTTCTTCATTTAGCACTCCTTTTTCCACGCTCTCACCAAGTACCTGAAACGCATCCTGGGACGAAACAAACCCATTTGCCTGAATTGCTTCTGCAGTTACCTGTATCTGAAATCTTCCCACTTTTTCCATCTCTTTTACTCCCCATTCCGTTGGAATTACAATATTCGTAAACAATACTGCCTCATCATCTATATCCATCACTCCCTGCTTGTTTCCCTGATACTGAAACAGGTATTCCCCCTGATTTCCTGTGTTTACTTCTGCGAACTCTGGATTCACCATTGGAAATTTCTCACTTTCTTTTTGGGAATATCCTGGGATTCTTCCCTGCTGCAGCTTCTTTCCTTCTCCTGTTTTGTCCCAGCTGCCATTATAAGTTGCGTCATAATGGATCGTCTGTCGAATCATATTCAGAATTTCCGGATTCGTTATTACCTGTCCGTTCTCATCCTGTACTTTCATTCTCATCTGAAGATAACAGGGCTGTGCCCCAGTCGTTGCATCCGTCACATTCTTTACCGTTGGATTTTTATATACGGTATAACCTGGATAGAGGTTCACTCCGTCTCCATCTTCCGGATCCCACTCTGATTCTTTCAAACTGATATCAAAATCTCCGACTGTAAATACATTCGTTATTTCCTCTTTTTCCATAAAATAACTATACGTCTGCCAGGCGCCTGCTGCGCCAATCATCCCAACTGCCATTATGCATCCCAAACGTTTCCAGGTTCGAACTCTGTTTGATTTTCCTGCGTCTGTTTTCATATCTGATCACTGTCCTCCTGTTTCTTATTCTATCGATCCATCCATGTTCTCCCATGCTGTTTCCATGTTATTATCTTTGCAGGACACCGCCTCTGCATAAACCAGAATTTCAAATTTCTCCAGATCTTCTTTTTCTGCATCAGACCGAATCTTTACCTGTGAGAACAGAGCCCCGGTAGTACCTCCCGGACTCACTTTTTCTCTCCAGTAATAATATCCATCCTGCTTTTTCTCCCATCCTTCCAGTACCTCCAGTTCTTCACAGAACTGCTGTGCCTTTAAACTGGAAAATTTCACCTGCATGCGCACATAACAGTCCACTGAGGAATGACTGGTCACTGCTGCTGACTTGACAATCCGCATTCCAGGTTCCAGTTCTCCCGGGGGATCAAATTTTTCTGTTATTTTGATATCTGTATCAGCGGCAGTTACGATATTCTCTGCGCTTTCCTGCGCTGTCAGATATGCAAACACAGCTCCGGTACTGATACCCGCAATCAGAAATGCCAGCATCACGGCAGCTAATTTCTTCATATTTCATTTTCACCCTTTCTGTCAGGCGGCCTAAAAACGCCTCTTTTACGATTTACAAGTTCCCATGCGCAAAATCAGCCTGATACAATCATAGGCATTCCTCCTTTGCTGTTTTACTTTTCAATTCAGGAATAAATGGCAGAATTGCCGGATCCCTTTTGAGAATACAGAATGCATTCTCGATGAACACTCATACTATATCATTTTATTGCACTTATTGCAAGTATAATTTACACTTTGTCGTCATATCATATAAAAAACTTTAGGAGCCACCTATGTTTCAAAAAATATCCCGCAAAAAAATCTTTCTGACTGGCGGCGTGTTCCTGTTTTTTCTTTTTTCCATGACGGTCTGTTTCCATCTTTATATGCATCTTGCCTCTGCCTCTTTTCAAAAGCTGACACAGACTATTTTTTCGAAAGAAGTAACTTCCAGTACCCTGACACTTCATTATACGCTGAAGGATCCACAATCATGCGGTATTACGGAAATTCCTGTCAGCTATCAGCCAGTCACAGATCAGGAAGATCTTACCAGTCAATATTTGCGGCAGCTGAAAAGGATCCCCCCTGCTTCCCTGTCTCATTCTGACCAGATTACCTATGATATTCTTTTGCTTCTTCTGCAGCAGAGCCAGACTTCCAAACAGTTTTCCGGCTATGCGGAACCACTCGGTGCTACGACAGGTATCCAGGCGCAGCTTCCCATTCTGCTGGGCGAATATCGTTTTGACTCCGTCCGTGATGTACGTACGTATCTTAAGCTTATATCCAAAACCGATCAGTACTTTTCTTCTTTACTTGCTTATGAACGTCAAAAAGCGGCACATGGCCTTTTTATGCCATCTTCCTGTGCGGATGGTATCATACAGCAATGCAGATCTTTTTCCGAAGTCCCCCTGTCGGAACATCTCCTGATTCGTATTTTCAGGCAAAAAATTGCTGCCATGGACGAACTTTCATCTGAAGAGAAACTGATCTTTATGAAGGAAAACCAACGAATTGTACAACAACATGTTTTGCCAGCCTACCAGCTTCTGATTCACGGTCTCACTGATCTGAAATCTTCCTGCCGCAATGAAATGGGATTATACTATCTTCCAGATGGGCGTTCCTATTATGAATTTCTGGTGCAGACCTCTACAGGATCTGCACTTTCGGTCAGTTCCATTCAGAACCGTATTCAGCAGCAGCTCCTGAAGGATGCCTCCGCCTGTCGACAGATTCTGACGCAATACCCGGAAGCATCTCTGTGCTCCCCTCATCTTTTTACCGAAAATCCTTCCGATATGCTTCTTGATCTCAGGCAGAAAATGGCGAATGACTTTCCCTCCATTCCAGGCACAGATTATCAGTTAAAATATGTAGATAGCTGCCTTTCTCCTTACTTAAGTCCTGCTTTTTATCTGACTGCCCCGGTCGATGATCTGGATACCAATGTCATTTACCTGAATCCGTCAGCTGGCTATACCGGTCTGGATCTATACACAACTCTGGCTCACGAAGGCTTTCCTGGCCATCTCTACCAAAATCGTTATTCTGGCAGCTTTCTTTCTCCTTTGCGCAGTCTGCTGGGATTTGGCGGTTATACAGAGGGCTGGGCCACTTATGTGGAAATGATCAGCTATGGCTACGCAGCCAGAGATTGTTCAAAAGAAGAGGCGGCAGCCATTTCTCTTGCACAGAAACATCGCTCTATGCTGCTTGGACTTTCTTCACTGATCGATATTTATGTTCATTATCATGGCTTTACCAGAGAAGACGTACGTCATTTTCTGCAAAATCTTGGTGTCTCCGGAACCGCCTCTGCAGATGCTATCTTCGATGCTGTTCTGGAGTCACCGGCCAATTATTTGAAATATTATCTCGGCTACCTGAGTTTTCTGGATCTGCGTAACTGGTGCCAGAAAAACTGGCCAGATCAGTTTCAGATTACCACCTTCCATCAGTATGTTCTGGAAATCGGTCCCTGTCCTTTCCCGGTACTGGAAAAATACCTGAAACTATGCTATAATTGTTCATTATGAACGATGGGAGTGATACTATGAAACAACAGGTATCCTGGGGAGGAAAATTAAAGTCCTACCTGGAATGGCCTATTTTTGTAATTGTCCTGCTGTTGATTATGGATGTGGCGGTCTTTGCATGCAGCAAACAGGCCGGGCTGGTGGCTCTGATTTTCACCTGTATTTATCTGGTGGTTGTCGTGGCTCTGTTTTTTGTATATAAGCCATCCGTCATGAAAGAACTGGTATCCTTCGCTGCTGAATATGGGCAGGTACAGCGCCAGATGCTGGAAGAATTCAGTATTCCTTACGGTCTCCTGGATATCGACGGAAAAACAGTATGGATGAACCATGAGATGCAGACATTATTTGGGAAAAACAACCGTTACCATCAGGTAATCACTACACTGATCCCTGATCTGTGTCTGTCACAGCTGCCCCACGAACAGGAAACCACTGAACTGGAAACGTTGATCAATGGAAAGAATTTTCGGATTCAGGTGAGACGTATTCATATCGATGAATGGCAGTCTTCCTCAGATCTGCTGGTTGTTCCGGACGATCAGAGTTATCTGTATACTCTTTACATGTTTGATGATACGGAGCTAATGCAGTATAAACGTCTGAATGAAGAGCAGAAGCTGGTAGTCGGATTGATCTACATCGACAATTATGACGATGTTCTGGACAGTATGGATGATGTCCGCAAGTCTCTTCTGCTCGCTTTGATTGACCGTAAGATTGACAAATATATCAGCAATCACCAGGGCATTATGAAGAAGCTGGAAAAAGATAAATATTTTATCATCATCCAGCAGCGATACCTGAACAGTATGCGGGAGGGACGTTTTTCTCTGATGGAAGATATCAAAACCGTCAATGTGGGAAACGAGATGAATATTACGTTAAGTATCGGTATCGGTACGAATGGCAAGAATTATCAGGAAAATTATTCTTTTGCTCATGCGGCAATCGACCTGGCTCTTGGCCGTGGCGGAGATCAGGCAGTTGTAAAGGATGCTGCCTCCATTACGTATTACGGCGGTAAATCCCAACAGGTTGAAAAGAGTACCCGTGTACGCGCCCGTGTCAAGGCTCAGGCTCTTCTGGAGATTATCAATGCCAAGGATGATGTTGTGATCATGGGGCATAAGATCACAGACATTGATACTTTTGGAGCAGCAATTGGAATTTTCCGTGCTGCCAGAAGCGTAGGCAAACGGGCTTATGTCCTGATTGACAGTAACAGTCATTCCATTACTCCATATCTGAACATGTTCCTGGAAAATAAGGATTATGAACCAGATATGTTCATCAACCATCAGATGGCTGACGAACTGGTAGATGACAATACAGTTTTGGTTGTTGTGGATACCAACCGGCCAAGCAATACCGAGTACCCGGCACTTCTGGATCGTGCCAGGACGATTGTGGTACTGGATCATCACCGCCAGAGCAGTGAGATTATCCGCAACGCTACTCTTTCCTATACGGAACCATATGCTTCTTCCGCATGTGAAATGGTTGCAGAGATTCTTCAGTACTTTAACGAAGGCGTCAAACTGACCCGTATCGAGGCTGACTGTGTTTATGCAGGAATTATTGTAGATACCAATAATTTTCTGGCTAAGACCGGTATCCGTACTTTCGAGGCCGCTGCTTACCTGCGGCGCTGTGGTGCCGATGTGACCCGTGTCAGAAAAATCATGCGGAATGATATCTCTGCCTACAAGGCCAGAGCAGAAGCAATTCAAAAAGCAGAACTTTATCACGAATGTTATGCGATCAGTATTCTGCCTAGTCAGAATCTGGACATGCCAACGATTATCGGTGCTCAGGCAGCCAATGAACTGCTGAATATCATCGGTGTAAAGGCTTCCTTTGTACTGACCAGCTACAATAATATCATTTACTTCAGCGCCCGCTCTATTGATGAAGTGAATGTGCAGATCATCATGGAGCGTCTGGGCGGAGGAGGCCATATGAATATTGCCGGTGCACAGCTCGCCGGTGTGACTGCGGAAGCAGCCAAAGAAAAATTAAAAGAAACACTGGACGCCATGATTGCAGAAGGCGCCATTTAGAGAGGAGACACTATGAAAGTAATTTTATTAGAAGATGTAAAATCCCTGGGGAAAAAGGGCGAAACTGTGAATGTCAGCGATGGATATGCAAGAAATATGCTGTTTCCTAAAAAGCTGGGTGTGGAAGCTACCCCAAAAAATCTGAATGATCTGAAGCTTCAGAAAGCCAATCAGGCTAAAGTTGCTCAGGAACAGTTAGACGCTGCGAAGGCATTTGCAGAAGTCCTGGCCAGCAAAGAAATCCTTCTTTCCATCAAAGTCGGCGAAGGCGGCAAGACCTTCGGTTCTATCTCCTCTAAGGAGATTTCCGAAGCGGCAAAGAAGCAGTTTGATCTGGATATTGACAAGAAAAAAATCCAGCTTCCAAATCCTATTCGCGCTCTTGGTACCACTGAAGTCAGCGTAAAGCTTCATCCAAAGGTTACTGCTTCTTTAAAAGTAACTGTGAAAGAAGCATAAAGGATTACAGACATTATGGAAGAAACTCTAATCAAGCGGGTACTGCCAAATAGTCCGGAGGCAGAGCAGTCCGTTATCGGTTCCATGATTATGGACTCAGAAGCCATTATGACAGCTTCCGAAATACTGACCAGCGAAGATTTTTACCAGCGCCAGTATGGAATTCTGTTTGACGCCATGGTAGAACTCTACAATGAAGGGAAAGCTGTGGATCTGGTTACCCTGCAGGATCGTCTGAAGGAAAAAGATGTTCCTCCTGAAGTGGCCAGCCTGGAATTTGTGAAAGATATTCTGGATACAGTCTATACTTCTGCGCATATTCGCCAGTATGCCACCATCGTTCATGAAAAGGCCATGCTGCGCAAGCTGATTCGAACAACCGAAGGAATTGCCAATACCTGTTATGCCGGAAAAGAATCCATGGAAGATATTTTCGTGGACACAGAAAAGCAAATTTTCGACATCATTCAGCAAAATACTTCCGGTGAATATGTGCCGATCAAGGATGTTGTATTAAATGCATTGGATAAGATCGAGATGGCTTCCAAGACCAAGGGAAATGTCACCGGTATTCCTACCGGTTTCATTGATCTGGACTATAAAACCGCCGGTTTTCAGCCTTCTGACCTGATTCTTGTGGCTGCCCGTCCTTCTATGGGAAAAACTGCGCTGGTCTTGAATATCGCTCAGCATATGGCATTTCGTGAAGATGTGACCGTTGCCGTTTTCAGTCTGGAAATGTCAAAAGAACAGTTGGTAAACCGTCTGCTCTCTCTGGAATCCCGGGTGGACTCCCAGTCCATCCGAACCGGTAATCTGACAGATGAAGACTGGAGTAAACTGATCGAAGGAGCCGGGGTCATCGGCAAATCTCATCTGATCATTGACGATACGCCTGGTATCTCCGTCACAGAACTGAGAAGCAAATGTCGAAAGTTCAAGATGGAACATAACCTTGGCATTATCATCATCGACTATCTGCAGTTGATGACCGGCAGCAAGCACAGTGAATCCAGACAGCAGGAAATCTCCGATATCTCCCGTTCTCTGAAGGCTGTTGCCCGTGAACTGAACGTTCCGGTTGTGGCTCTGTCCCAGCTGAGCCGTGCAGTAGAACAGCGGCCTGATCACAGGCCAATGCTTTCAGATCTTCGAGAATCTGGTGCTATCGAGCAGGATGCGGACGTGGTTATGTTCATTTATCGAGATGATTATTACAATAAAGATACTGCCAAGCCAAACGTAGCTGAGATCATCATCGCCAAACAACGTAACGGTGCCATTGGTACCATTGAACTGGCATGGCTGCCTCAGTACACGAAATTTGCCAATATGAAAAAATAACGAATGGGGACGCAAGTTTGCGCCCCCATTGCTTTATTCCATGTAAGCCCCTTTCATAGAGCTAACTGCATGCTGTGCATATAATTTTAAAAGTCCGTGCTTATACTTACTTTTGAATCCTTTCCAGTTTGCCTTTCTTTCTTTTAAGATGTCATCGATCTCTTCTGGCGTTTTTCTTTCTCCTCTGATACCGACAATGGCAATCTTTCTGTTTTCTACATCCAGCTCAATCAGGTCGCCTTCTTCCACTAAGGCAATCGGGCCTCCTGCTGCTGCTTCCGGTGAAACATGGCCGATTACCGGACCTCTGGACGCACCTGAGAATCGTCCATCTGTGATCAGCGCCACACTGGATGCCAGTTCCGGATTAGCGCAGATAGCTTCTCCTGTGTAGAACATCTCTGGCATTCCGCTTCCTCTTGGTCCTTCATAACGAATGAAGATGGCATCTCCCGGTTTTACTTTACCATGAAGCACTGCATCAATACATGCTTCCTCGCTGTTAAATGGTCTGGCGTTTAACACCGCTTTAAACATATTTTTCGGGCAGGCGGTATGCTTAACAACGCATCCTTCCGGAGCAAGATTTCCTTTCAGAATTGCGATACTTCCGTCTGTTCCCTTTGCATGATCAAAAGAATGGATAATATCTTCTCTGTCTATTTTTCTTCCAAACTGTTTTGCCTTTTTCTGAAGAATTTCATCGCAATGCTCATAAAATCCATTCTTTTTCAGTTCTTCCAGATTCTCTCCCAATGTTTTTCCTGTTACAGTCATCACATCCAGGTGAAGCATACTCTTGATCTCTTCCATGACACGCGGCACACCGCCAGCATAATAGAAATACTGTGCCGGCCAGTCTCCGGAAGGACGAATATTTAATAAATAATGTGCTCCTCTGTGTAACCGGTCAAATGTATCTGCATCAATCTCCACCCCAAACTCATGAGCAATGGCCGGAATATGCATGGTCGCATTGGTAGAACCGGAGATGGCTGCATGAACCATAATGGCATTTTCAAAGCTTTCTTTTGTTACGATATCTGACGCTTTGATTCCTTTTGCGATCAGATCCATCAGCTGTTTTCCAGCCTGATAGGATGCTTCTTTTAATTCCGGTGCTGTGGATGGCATCAGAGCAGTTCCCGGAAGCATAAGTCCCAGTGCTTCTGCCATAATCTGCATGGTTGAAGCAGTACCCATAAAGGAGCAGGCTCCACAGCTCGGGCAGGCATGCTGTTTATAATAATCCAGCTGTTCATTCGGTATTACACCGGTTTTTTCCCAGGCATCAAATTTACCGATCTGTTCCAGTGTCAGAAGTTCATTGATTTTGCAGGCTGAATCGTTCACAATATATTTTTCAGGCAGCTCATGTGCCTCCATCACGCCACCAGTCACAACTATCGCACTCATATCTTTCAGTCGTCCAATGCTCATCAGCATGGCTGGCATAGATTTATCGCAGCTTGCAATAAATACACCTCCGTCAAACACGGTTGCATTTGCCTGTGCCTCGATCAGATTGACCATAGCATCACGATGCGGCAGTGAATAGTTGATTCCGTCATGTCCCTGTGCAATTCCGTCACACATATCTGTTGCAAAATATCTGGCTGCTTTGCCGCCATTTTCATCGACTGCTTTTACTGCTTCCTCTACAAATATATTCAGATGCGCAGAACCTGGATGGCTGTCTCCATAAGAACTTTCCACCATAACCTGTGGTTTGGACAAGTCATCCACTTTCCATCCCATTCCCATACGAAGCGGATCCATCTCCGGTGCCAGTTTTCTAACTTCTTCACTTCTAAGCATAATGTCCTCCTGTCAATTTTCTATACAAAACATGAAATAATAAAAGCTGCTACAAATCCGGTTACGCCAACTAATGTTTCCATAATTGTCCATGTTTTTAAAGTTGTCTTTTCGTCAATGCCAACCAATGATTTTACAAGCCAGAAGCCAGAATCATTAAAGTGTGAGCATACGGTGGCTCCGCCTGCTACTGCCGCTACGGTGCATGCAAGGTATAACGGAGATAAATCAGCGATTCCAGGCATTGCTGCAATAATGCCAGCTGCCATGGTCATCGCTACGGTAGAAGAACCAACGCAGATTCTTACCAGAGCTGCCACAACAAATGCTACTACTACGATTGGCATATTGATAGAAGCGACCGCATTACCAATTAAATCTCCCAGTCCGGAATACTGCAGTACATAGCGAAGCACTCCACCGCAGGCGGTTACTAACAGAATCAGTCCGGTTGGTTCCAGAGACTTGGTCATGATTTTTTCCAGTTCTTCCAGACTATATCCATGCTTTGTTCCAAGTACAAACATTGCCACTACTGTTGCAATTAATAATGCCACAAACGGTTCTCCCAAAAATGTGAATATGGACGCTACCGGTGCCATAGCCGGAACGACGCCTGCCAGTGACTTCAGAATGATCAGTACCAGTGGAATCAAAATGATCAGTACAATCGTGCCGAACTTTGGAAGTTTGGATTCATCAAAGTCTTCCTGATTTGCCACATGTTCCGGAACTGGAACCATATATTTCTTTCCACAAATGGATCCCCAGATTGGTCCTGCCACAATCATAGCTACGGTTCCACATAAAATACCTACTAAAATTACCCATCCAAGATCTACATTCAGCATGGTCGCTACCAGTACCGGTCCAGGTGTAGGTGGAATAAATGCATGTCCTACTGCCAGTCCGGCCAGCAGTGGAATGACATAAAATAAGGTGGAACGTTTTGTTTTCTTTGACAGAGAGAATGCCAGTGGAATCAGAATGATTAATCCCGCATCAAAGAATACCGGCATGGCAATGACCAGCCCGGTTAAGCCCAGCGCCCATGCTGCCTTCTCATCCCCAAACTTTCTGACCATGGTTACAGCCAGTGTCTGAGCACCGCCGGATGCTTCCAATATAGCTCCAAACATAGAGCCAAGTCCAACCAGTAATGCAATACCTTTCAAGGTATTCCCAATTCCATCATTTACTGCCAACACGATCTCTGAAAATGGCATACCTGCTACCAGTCCTATGGTAATTGCTCCGATCAAAATAGAAATCATCGCATGAATCTTAAATTTAATAATTAATACCAACAATAATGCTAATCCAACTAATGCAGCTATCACCAGACGCGTTGGATCTAATACTACGGTCTCACTCATTGATAACCCTCCAATCATTTTTCCAGTTTTCTTTGCCTTATACATCTGACGTCTTCTGTATCCTGATTTCAGTATATAATATTAGTATTTCCACATCAAGTTGTTTCAAATCTACCTATTTTTTCTATAAATACAACAAAAAATCCGGTCTTAGCGCATTCATAAGACCGGATTTTTCGTGAATTCTATTCAATTTTTATAATTTGCCATTATAACTTGTCAGACAGATTTATTCGTGTTTCCGACATCTGAAGCAGTGTCTGACGATTGTAAGTAAGATGCATAATCATAGCACATTTTGCTCCCATACTGTCTCCACACAGAATGGCATTGGTAATTTCTCTGTGGGTTTCGATCGTTTCCTGCTGCAGCTTTCTGTGTGTCAGATTCGCGAACGTCGTAATCGCAGTAAAAATCACCGGAAGTAATATCTCAACAACATGGTTGCCACTGGCTTTTGCGATTGCTGAATGAAATTCCATATCTTTCTGAATATGATTCTTCCCTGATAAGTAGAGTTGTTCTACTTCATCACACAGTTCTTTTATATGCTTCTTATCTTCTTCTGAAGCCTTCTGGCATGCAGTCGCCGCTACTTCCGGCTCCAAAAGTATACGGACATCAAACAGTTCCATCGCCAGTCTGTATTTATCTTCAAACTGAGAAAATCCTAATGGATCGTCTATGGTGATTTCTGTATTTTTCACATAAGTCCCGGAGCCCCTTTTGACCTCTAAAACTCCTTTGGATACCAGACTCTTTACCGCCTCCCGGATAGTACTTCTTCCCACACCGAAAAGTTCTCCCAGCTTGTGTTCACTTGGCAGTCTGTCACCTTTTTCCATCTGCTCCTGATGCATATACATCATCAGCTGATCCTCAATCTGTGGAACCAGCAGTTTCTGATCTACTTTTTCATACTTATATGCCATAAAATCCTCACCTGTCTACATTGAAATCCATCCAAATGCATTAGCCACAGAGCTGACCAGTATGATCGCCGCAAAAATCGGGCACAGATACTGAATCATAAAGTTAAAAATCTTCTTTCTGCGGAAGGTGCCGTTTTCCAGAAGCATTTCTTCCTCTATCTTTTTCACTCCCATGACTCTCGCCACCAGAAGACAGGTAGCGATCGCTGCTATTGGCATCATCACAGAGTTTGTCAGAAAATCAAAGAAATCCAGGAACTGCATACCAATAATCTTCACGCCGGCCAATGGTCCATAGCCCAGTGATGACAGTGTTCCCAGAAGCAGCATGATTACACCAACGATCACCGTTGCCTTTCTTCTGCTCCACTTCAGTTCATCCTGGAACGTAGACACCGCACTTTCCGTCAGCGCAATGGAACTGGTTACGGCTGCGCATAATACCAGCAAAAAGAACAGAACACCTACGAATGTTCCCATACCCATGCTGGCAAATACCTTTGGTATGGTGATAAACATCAAAGATGGACCTGCCTGTAGGGTATCCGGATCTCCTCCGGAAAATGCAAAGACAGCTGGAATGATCATCAGTCCCGCCATGATAGCAATGGCAGTGTCAAAAATCTCTACATTTCGTGTGGATTCTTCAATTGGCACATCTTTTTTCATATAGGAGCCAAAGGTCACCAGAATACCCATGGCAATGGACAGAGAATAAAACATCTGTCCCATGGCTGCTACCACGGTCATCCAGGAAAAATTCGCCAGATTCGGAATCAGGAAATATTTTACACCTTCCATTGCTCCCGGACGAGTAACAGAATAAACACAGATTATCACAGAAAGTACCACCAGTACCGGCATCATCAGCTTAGATACACGCTCTACTCCATTTTGCACTCCTGCATAAATAATCGCTACTGTAAACAAAGTAAAGACAGCAAAACAAATCTCTGTGGATACTCCGTTGGAAATAAACGCTCCAAAATATCCATCTGCAGCCAGTTCCTTTCCCTGTCCCAGAACATATCCTGCCAGGTATTTGATGACCCAGCCGCCGATAACGGAATAATACGGTACAATCAGCACCGGAATGATCGCATTGATCCAGCCGCCAAAAGACAGCCATTTTGATTTACCAAAAGAATGATACGCTCCCACCGGACTTTTCTTCGTCATACGTCCCAGTGCACTTTCTGCCACAATCATGGTATAGCCAAAGGTCAGTGCCAGTATGATATAAATCAGAAGAAAAATTCCTCCTCCATATTTTGCTGCCAGATATGGGAATCTCCAGATATTTCCCAGTCCGACAGACGCACCTGCTGCTGACAGTACAAATCCCAGTTTACCGGAAAATGTACTTCGTTTTTCATGATGTTCCACTTCTCTTTTCCTCCCGTAGTTCAAAATCATTTTGTATTACGCAAGAATTGATTATACCACAATTATCTTCTGATTTGTCTGCTTTATCTGATTTTTCTGTTATATTCGTCTTTTCCTGTCAGGTGGGTATTCGCAATCCGCATTCGTTACTTGCCAGATTCGGTTAAAATAACAGTTCCAGTCCCATTGCAATGATCCACATATATGCACAGGTCTTTGGGATCATCAATAATCCGACTTTTGGTTTTGTTTTGCTGAACAAGGTTACCGGAATATAACATCCGAAAGAAATAATAATTGCTGCAACCATTCTTGTCAGATGATATCCGTTCGTATTACCTGACATGGCATAAAGAATTATCACACCTATACCGGTAACTGCAAACACCGCATTTCTGAGTACTGACAGTTTCATGTTTCCATCCTCTGTACACCAGTTATTCTGCGGTAAAATACAGATCATGATTCTGATCAGTGCTGAGATCCATACCATTGCTTCTACTGCAGCAGGTGCACTCAGCTCCGGGAAAGTCAGCTTCCAGACATACATTAAAATAATGTAAAATACTGTCATGGTAATGGATGAAATCTGCAGTCCTCTTCCAAGCATTTTCTTTATTCTATCATTACTTCCACGCACAGCTCTGATAATTCTCGGAACCAGATGAAATGCGTCTCCACCGCAAAGTGTCAATGTCAATATACCATAAAGAACGAATAACGTATTTCCTTTTGAAAATACGAAAAATAAAATCCCCGCAATCAAATCAAAGATCAGATATCCTGCATCAAATATTGCCTCCATAAGATCCGGTATCAGCGGTTTATAGTTTTTTTCTTTCATACTTGTTACTTCTCCTCCGTTCTTTACACAAAATCTATTTTTCATCATCTCTCCTCTTATAATTTTTTAAATACTCATCCGCATTATTGCAAATCTTGTCAAATATCTCTCTGCATATCTGCATTTCTTCCTCAGTCAGTCCGCTTAACACATTTTTTGCAAATTGCTTCTGAGCATCCATTCCGGCTTCTACAACCGGCTCGGCCTTATCTAATAAAACAATCTCAATATGTTTTTTATTATGGGCGCTCTGAATTCTTTCGATCATTCCTTTGTTTTCCAACTCTTTTATGGAAGTCGAAACATGCGATTTTGTCGATTTTCGAACCTTTACGATATCCGCCGCAGTATTATACTGTGGGTTGCTATATAAAAACATGAGTATATCATATTCCATCTGCGTCAGCTGATATCTCTCACATACTTCTCTTGCCAGCAATTCATAGTAGCTGGTAATTGTCTTGTGCTTATCCCAGAAATGCACCTTTCTTCCCTCCTTTTTGTAATTGTTCTATTTAGAACGATTATATCGTAATGGTAATTCCCTGTCAAACTAATTTTTTTGACTGTCAGATCTATCGTCTGGAATAACCACTTCACAGTGAAGTTCAGCTCTGACTGAAAATTGATATTGATGGATCATCCCATAGATGCACGAAACCCTCTCGACCATGATGGCCGAGAGGGTATTTTTCTATTCTATAATTTCGATTGAACTAATTCTTCCTTATCATCTAATCCGAGGTCACAGCCTGGCACATATTTATCCTTCCTTGCCATCAATACTACTGTCTCCACATGAACCGACATCGGGAATTGGTCAACAGCCCGGCATCGTTCCAGCTTATATCCCTGGCTGCACAGGAACTTCAGATCTCTAGCCAGTGTAGCACTGTCGCAGCTGACATAGACCACTCTCTTCGGTGCAATCTGCAAGATGGTTGACAGCAGTGCTTCATCGCAGCCTTTTCTTGGCGGATCGACTACGATTACATCGGCATAAACGCCTTCGTTCTGGTATTTCTGCGGCAGGATTTCTTCTGATTTTCCGACATAAAACTCTGCATTGGTGATGCCATTGATTCTGGCATTGTTTTTCGCATCTTCAATCGCCTGTGGAATGATCTCCACCCCATAGACCTGTTTTGCCTTCTGTGCCAGAAACAGAGAGATGGTTCCAATCCCACAGTACAGATCCCAGACAGTCTCTTCTCCCCTCAGATCTGCATACTCCAGTGCCAGTCCGTACAGTTTCTCCGTCTGCACTGGATTTACCTGGAAGAAAGATAATGGAGAAATCTGATATTTTACATTACCGATATAGTCTTCAATGTAGCTTTTCCCCCACAATGTCTTCACTTTATTTCCCAGAATCACATTGGTCATTTCCCGGTTGATATTCAGCGAAATGCTGGTCATACCAGGAATATGGCTCAGAGTTTCGCACAGTACTTCTGCATATGGGATATGGGATCCATTACACACCAGACATACCATGATCTCTTTGGTGGTGAACCCATAACGAATCAGCACATGACGCACCAGCCCTTTGCCTGTCACTTCATGATACGGATCAATATCATACTGCTCCATATGGGCAATCACGATGTCCAGAATCTCCTGATTCTGTTCTACACCCAGATAACAGTTCCGGTTGCTGATGATATTGTGCGTTCTTCCTGCATAGAATCCTGCCACAATATTGCCGTTTTTATCTCTTCCAATAGGAAACTGCGCTTTATTACGATAGCGCCACGGATCCTCCATGCCAACCACTGGCTCCATTGGGATCTCTTCTTCTGCAAACCCTCCGATACGCATAAGATTGTTTTTGACTTTATTCTCCTTAAACGCCAGCTGCTCTGCATAATCCATTTCCTGGATCTGACATCCGCCGCACTGCTTCGCCACCGGACATTTCGGTTCCACACGATAAGGAGACGGCTGCAGCACCTTCATCAGTCTGGCAAATCCATAGGTCTTTTTCATCTTCATGACCTTGGCTTCCACCAGATCACCTATGATGGTATCCTTGACAAAAATGGTCATTCCATCTACTTTTCCGATTCCCTGCCCGTCTGAACCGATATCTTCTATCTGTACCTGTATCAAATCGTCTTTTTTCATCTTCACTCCACTAGTTATTCGTTACTGCTTTTACGCAGGTTGCTTTCAAACAGCCTGTTATATCCCAGCCAGCCGTCATTTTCTTTGGCAGACTTCAGTACTTCCCTGAAGGACTCCAGCTTCGCATCGGTATTATCAGCCATATTCAGTGCTACCGCTTCCATCAGCGCCGGTTTCTTCGGAGAACCATATTCCAGTTCCCCATGATGAGCCAGAATACAGTGGCACAGTTCACTGGCCAGCTTCTTCGGGAAATCCGGAATCCGGCGGATGCTGGCACGGATCAGTTCCGTCCCCATATAGATATGTCCCAGCAGCTGACCGTCATCCGTATAATCATTTTCCGGGAATGTGGACAATTCCTTTAATTTTCCCACATCATGAAAGGACGCCGCTGTCAACAGCAGATCCCGGTTCATCTCTGGATAGCAGGTGCAATAATAGTCGCACAGCTTCACCACACTTAAGGTATGCTCCAGAAGACCACCTACAAAACCGTGGTGTACCGACTTTGCTGCAGAATGGAACTTGAATGCTTTTGCAAAAGACTCATTATTCCGAAAATACATGTCATTTAACTGAGTCAGATATGGATTCTTTACACTGCCCAGAATGTTCAGCAGTTCCTGATACATCTCATCCACATCTTTTTCTGTCACCGGAAGATAATCTGCAGGGTCGTACTCTCCTTCATGGGCCTTGCGTACCCGCTTGATCGATACCTGCAGCGAGCCCTGGAAATTGCTCACATCACCCACTACATCAATATAATCCAATACGTCAAAATCATCTATTCCACTGGAATTCGGATCCCAGATTTTGGCATCGATGGTTCCTGTCTTATCCTGCAGAATCACATTCTCATAAGACTTGCCATTCTTTGTCACAGCGGCCTGTCTGTGCTTGCAGAGATAAATATCACTGATACGGTCTCCCTCATGGAGCTGTCCGATAAATTTCATAAATTATTTTCCTCTTTTCTACTTCAACTTCACTCTAAATGATACAACATCTTCTATGGGAATTTCAATCTTTTTGTGGTATAATGTACCCGCTAAGTTACTGTTCACAGTCAATGTTTCGCGAGATGAACCGTAACCCCACCAAATAATTGATTTAGGAGATTTACATGAACAGTAAGGTTTTAAAAACTTTAGAATATGAAAAAATTATCGACCAGCTGGTGAACTGTGCCGGTTCTCTTCTTGGAAAAGAGCTGTGTAAACATCTGGTTCCTTCCTCTGATATTGAAGAGATCCGTACCATGCAGCATGAGACTTCTCTGGCGCTGGCACGTATTTATCAGAAGGGCAGCCTTTCTTTTTCTGGTGTCTATGACATCCGTGGTTCTCTAAAGAGACTGGAAGTAGGCAGCATTTTAAGTACCCAGGAGCTGCTTCATATCAGTAAGATGCTGGATGTGTGCAGCCGTGCCAAATCCTATGACCGTAAAGACAATGACGAGGCTGAACCTGATGCACTGGATGTGATGTTTCAGGCACTGCAGCCTCTGGCGCCTCTGGCTGGCGAGATCCGCCGCTGTATTTTATCCGAAGATGAGATCAGCGATGATGCCAGTCCGACTCTGAAGAGTATCCGCCGTTCCATCGGACAGATGAACGATAAAGTCCATGCCCAGCTGACTTCTATGGTAAATGGCTCCGCCAGAACTTATCTTCAGGATGCCGTGATCACCATGCGAAACGGCCGTTACTGTCTTCCGGTAAAGGCGGAATACCGTGGTCAGATACAGGGTATGATTCACGACCAGTCATCCACTGGTTCTACTCTATTTATCGAACCAATGGCTGTACTGAAACTGAATAATGAGCTGCATGAGCTGGAGCTGCGTGAGGAAAAAGAGATCGAAGTCATCCTCTCCACCCTGAGCAGCCGTGCGGCTGCGGAACTGGAGCCTCTGGAGACCAATCTGGAGTTGCTGACACGCCTGGACTTCATCTTTGCCCGGGCTCAGCTGTCCCGTTCTTATAACGGAAGTGAACCGATTTTTAACCAAAAAGGCATTATCAACATCAAGAAAGGCCGCCATCCATTACTGGATAAGAAAAAGGCCGTTCCGATTGATATTCGTCTTGGAAAAGAATTCGAACTTCTGATCATTACCGGACCAAATACCGGTGGTAAGACCGTTTCACTGAAAACGGTGGGACTCTTCACCCTGATGGGACAGTCCGGACTTCACATTCCGGCTTTTGATCAGTCTGAACTGGCTGTTTTTGATGATGTATTTGCAGATATCGGAGACGAACAGAGCATTGAACAGAGTCTGAGTACTTTTTCTTCTCATATGACGAATATTGTAAACATTCTGGCAAAAGCAACACCTCGTTCTCTGGTACTCTTTGATGAACTTTGTGCCGGAACTGATCCTACCGAGGGAGCTGCTCTGGCCATTGCCATTTTATCCAACCTGCACCGACAGGGGATCCGAACGATGGCCACTACCCATTACAGTGAACTGAAAGTCTTTGCCCTTACTACACCGGGCGTGGAAAATGGCTGCTGTGAATTCAATGTAGAGACTTTAAGTCCGACCTATCATCTGCTGATCGGTATTCCAGGAAAAAGTAACGCTTTTGCCATTTCCTCCAAGCTGGGGCTGGATGACTATATCATCGAAGAAGCAAAAGGCAATCTAAGCCAGCAGGATGAAGACTTCGAATCTCTCCTGGCTGATCTGGAAAACAGCCGTGTAACTATTGCGAAAGAACAGGATGAGATCAATCATTACAAGCAGGAGATTGAGCAGCTGAAGAGTCGTCTGGAACAGAAGCAGGAATCCCTGGATGCCAGTCGGGAACGCATTTTGCGGGAAGCCAATGAACAGGCTCATAAGATTCTGCGGGATGCTAAGGAATATGCGGATACCACCATCAAAAACTTTAACAAATTTGGAAAAGCCAGTATCGATTCCCGTGCTATGGAACAGGAACGTAACCGTCTCCGTGAAAAAATGTCTGGCGTGGAAAAGAAGCTGGCAATCAAACCTGCCAAAGCGAAAGCTGCAAAGCAGCTGCAGCCGAAGGATCTGCATATCGGTGACAGTGTAAAGGTGCTCAGCCTGAATCTGAAAGGAACCGTCAGCACCCTGCCAAATGCAAGGGGAGATCTGTTTGTGCAGATGGGGATTATGCGTTCACAGGTCAATATCAGGGATCTGGAGCTGATTCCAGATGTGGAAACTGTGAATCCAAGAATCACACGTACCGGAACCGGCAAGATCAAAATGTCTAAGTCGGCATCCGTCAGCACTGAGATCAATCTTCTTGGCAAGACGGTAGATGAAGCACTGGCTGAACTGGATAAGTATCTGGATGATGCCTATATCTCCCATATGCCAAGTGTCCGGGTAGTTCATGGCAAAGGTACCGGCGCACTTCGTAAGGCTGTTCATAACTACCTGCGTAAACAAAAACATGTAGAATCTTACCGCCTTGGAGAATTCGGTGAAGGTGATGCCGGTGTTACGATTGTAACCTTTAAAAAATAAATTGACATCAAAGAGAGGTTGCTTATATTGAAACAAAAATTAATGATTATTGAGGATAATATGGTGACAGCCCGGCAGATCTCTACCTTTCTGGGTAATGACGGCTATGAGACCAAAGTCTATCTGGATGGGGAATCGGCTTTGGCTGATTTTACCTCCTACTCCCCGAATCTTGTTCTGCTGGATTATTTCCTTCCTGGTATGAATGCCCCAGAAGTATGCATCAGTATGCGCAAAATCGCTGATACCCCAATGATTGTCCTGTCAGGCAATACTCAAACCTCAGACAAGATCCGTATGCTGGAACTTGGTGCCGATGATTATGTAGAAAAACCATTTGACCCGGGCGAATTGAAAGCGCGCATCCATGCAGTTCTCCGCCGCTACCATCCAGAAATGAGTTTTGGTTCCCCGGACGATGCGGTCGGCGACTATGTAGAATATCCTGGTCTGTTTATCAGTCAGACCAGTTATACTGTAAAGCTGGACGGTGAGCCTCTGGCTCTTCCTCCCAAAGAACTGGAACTGCTTTACTGTCTGGCCGCATCTCCCAATCGTGTATTCACAAGAGAACAGCTTCTGGACTACGTCTGGGGCTATGACTATATGGGAGATCCACGCACGGTTGATGTCCACATCAAACGTCTCCGTGAAAAAATAAAAGACCATGAAACATGGTCTTTGTCCACCGTCTGGGGTGTGGGCTATAAGTTTGAAGTAAAGGCATAGCAGATGAACTCCGCTATGCCTTTTTTCGTATATCCTATATGCGCCTTATCTTTACTTCCAGTCATATTTGGTCAAATGGCCTTCCAGCTGCATCTGGGAAAACTGATTCTGACGCAGTGCCTCATACAGGACAATCGCCACTGAATTTCCCAGGTTCAGAGAACGGATCTCACTCATCATCGGGATCCGCACTGCCGTCTCCTGATTTTCCAGCAGAATCTCCTCTGGAATCCCTGCACTCTCTTTTCCAAACATGATAAAACAGTCCGGCTCATACTGTACTTCTGTATAGCATCTTGGAGCCTTGGTACTTGCCATATAGATCTTTGCTCCTGGATTCTTCGCCAGGAAATCCTCATAATTAATATATCTGGTCACATCCAGATGTTCCCAGTAATCCATTCCTGCCCGCTTTACCGACTTCTCATTGAGCCGAAAGCCTAATGGCTCAATCAGGTGCAGCCTGGTGCCGGTCGCCACACAGGTTCTCCCGATGTTACCGGTATTGGCCGGAATCTCCGGCTCAAATAATACAATATTCAGCTTTGACATATATTCTATTCACTCTCCTGCCTTGCATCCCGATAAACCAGCTTCTCAATCTCATCCTGTGCCGGTTTGTCCAGATAACGCATCTCTTCTCCGTTATGTAGTACCTTTTCTTTCTTATCCGTAGTTCTTCCTATCACAGCGCTGCAGATTCCTGCCTGCTTCAGCTGTGCCACAGTCTTCTGCCCGTCCGGCACTGCCATCAAAAAACTGCCTCCACTTAGCAGCTGATACGGATTCCATCCATACTGTTCACAGATCTCAATCGTCTCCTGACGAATTGGAATCTTTCTCAGGTCTGCATCCATACCGATCCCATTACTTTCACAGAACTCCCACAACGCGCCAAAGATACCACCCTGAGAGATA
Source organism: uncultured Marvinbryantia sp. (assembly GCA_934408725.1). Taxonomy (GTDB): domain Bacteria; phylum Bacillota; class Clostridia; order Lachnospirales; family Lachnospiraceae; genus Marvinbryantia. The sequence continues at coordinate 37,275 of CAKRVB010000008.1, read as the reverse complement.
TCGTGCATGGCCACAGCCCCACATTCCCAGCCAATCTGTGCCGCCTCTTTTCCCACCATCAGCTGATCAAATTCTTTTGCGGTCTCCACCAGTTCCAGTGGAAAACGCAGCTTTAATTCTTCTTCTTTTTCTCTGGCCAGAAGCGCTGTTCCTGTCAAAGCCGGATACCCGGCCATCACAAGTTCCAGATCATGACGGATATCTTTTGTCCGATGTAGTTCTTTTGCATAGCCCATCAGTGTCATCGTCACTACTGGCGCCTGCACCTCTCCAGAGACTTCCGTATGGCCTCCTGCCAGCTGAATCCCGCATTCCCGGCAGGCTGTATCTGCGCTGTCCATTATGCTGCGCAGCAGATCTTCTTCTCCCTGCTCCGGCATCATCACCGTCATCATCAAAGCCACCGCTTCTCCGCCAGAACAACACAGGTTATTCACACCACAGTAAACCTGATATTTGATTTTTTCCATCCGTTCTGCTGTAAAAGCCTGCGTATGCAGAACACAGAACTTCTGTCCTTCTGAGCGGACAATGGCGCAGTCCTGACCGATTCCCGGTCCCTGCGCCACTTCCTCTCTTCCGGACTTACATCTTTTTAAAACAGAACGCTTTAATACATTCTCTGATATTTTTCCGGTCTTCATGTACTTACTCCCATGAAACAACGCCATCATCGGTTGTTCCACCATTATCTATCCATACTTCTCCATCCGTGGTATCCATATAGGTGCCGCCACTGGTATCTGTGGAGCCGTCCGTCTGTGATGAGGATTCACTCTGCTGTGTGCCATCTGCTTCTGTGGCATTGGTATCAATGGTCACAGTACCGGTAGCCGCCAGCTGTGCTGCTGCCAGATCCCCATTGGCAATCGCTGTTAAGAGTGCATCAGATGCACCAATGGTTCCCACTTCGTAGATATTAGAAGATGCCTCATAGGTACTGGAATTGATCTGCTCCTGTGTGGTCTCTCCATTATAAGTTACGTATTTATAGCATACTGCGGTACTTCCAGGAGATGCTGTCTGCACCTGGTTAAAGTATCCCACATTCTGTTCATTATCTGCATACAGAAGTGTGGTAGTCGGTGCCGGAATCGTACTGGTCTCCACACCTTCATAGGACACATAACGGTCCTCCGGACGATACTCCTTGCCCCATACAGTGAACGTCAACACACCGCCATAGGCATATCCGGAAATGAAAATCGGTGTATCCAGATTATTCGTAAATATCAGATCCATACTTCCTTCTGCAATCGCTGCATCCATAGATGGTGGAACATAATGTACACTCATCGTATGATTATGTCTCTCGTCAATCTCGATCTCTGCCAGGAGCAGGGCATTATATAAAGTGGTAGATACCTGACAGATACCGCCGCCGTACTCCTGTACAACACGGCCATTCTCATAAGCACCGCCAAGTTCATAGCCATTCTCTGCACTAAATGGAACCAGGTGATCACACACGGAAAAGCTTTCTCCCGGACGAATCAGATGTCCGTTGATCAATTCCGCTCCACGCTCTACGTTGGTATTGCGTCCATAAGTGGATCCATAATAAGTGGTATAGGTACCAAGTACATCCGTGATGGACTCCAGATCCTTCTCACTGGCGCTCGGCTCCTGCACCTGAACAGACAGTTCCACGCTGGAGTCTGCTGCTCCGGTCCAGTCATTCGCTATGTAATCCTCCAGAATCTGTACGGATTCATCCACATTTACCACAATACCTGCCTGTCCGGGCTGCATATTAATGCCGCCGCTGCCGTCTGATTCAATGGATGCCTCTACCGGATCCTGATCATATTGTTTGCACTTTTCCACAAACTCCTTCACAGAGCTGTCATTCACTGCAAATTCCAGCTGAAGATCCTTTTTTTCCTGCGTCAGATCCTTGCTGTCCTTGTAACGCTTGATCACATTGCCGGAATTCCCGATATCGACCGCCTCCTGCACTACATTCCGGTTCTTCCACTGCAGACCAAAATCCACTGCACTGGCATCCACACTCTCGTCATTGATCTGAACCTTAATCGTAGAATTCATCATATCTGAAACCTTCTGCTGTACCACAGACTGCGCTTCGTCATAAGACATTCCAGATACATCCATGCCTTCAATCGAAACCCCCTGACCAATCTGGTCTTCGGCCTGTACAAGACTTCCCGCAGTCCCAATACAGACTACTGCGGCTGCTGCCGCCAGGATTCTTTTCCCAAATATCATATTTACCTCCCGAACTGTCTCCCCGATTGTTCGATTACATAAATGCGCCAATGATCATGGTAACGACCATAGCCACGATAAGTAAAATAGCAACCACTGCCGCAATTGTACGTTTTGTTTTTGTATTTCTCATATCTAACATAATATTCACCTCGTATTTTCATATTCTTATTTATTCTATGCCATTTTTTACAAGCTGGCAAGTGAACTTTTTATGAAGTATATCCCCGCATTCTGATCCAGTGCATTCCGATTCCGGTAATCAAACAGTACCCAGCATTCCTGTGCAGCCTCCTTCTGCTGTTCCCAGCCGCACAGCTGTGCTGTTTCAATCGAAAAGCGCTCCAGATGTACCATATTCATCATCTGCCTTGCGCTGAATCCTTCATAGCCTTTCAATACCTGATGTTCCTGTTCTTCCTGCCTGAACCAGTCCAGAAACTGCTTTTTCTCATTCTGAAGATCCGGCGCCCATTTCGGTCGGCTTTTACTGTTCTCTCTCAGATACAGATCCAAAAGCAATAATTCATCATATATCCTGTTTTCACTGACACTGTGGATAAATTCCCGCAGCATCTCGAATCTCTGCATTCTGGAATGGCTCTGTCCCCACCAGCCCTGCTGCCCGTAAAATGCAGCCAGCTGCTGATACATGGTGAACGGATCACAGAATTCTTTTTCCAGATGCCGTATGGTATTCGGAAACTGTCCACTATTGTAGTAGACCTCCACCATATCTTCTATCTGCTTCAATTCCAGAATCTCCTGGTAGGAGATCCAATTTGTATAAAAGACTTCATACACCGGATCACTGTGATAAACTATACCATACTCTTCTGCCTTTTCCTGCATCTTGGATCCCTTCAGCACCTTCAGGAATCCCAGTTGCAGCTGATCCGGGTACAAATGATAGACGTCATTAAAAGACTGTCGGAAACTGTCGAAGTTCTCCCATGGCAGTCCGGCAATCAAGTCCAGATGCTGATGAATATTGTGTCCCGACTGCACACGTTTCACCACACTGCACAAATGTGAAAAATCCATTACCCGGTCGATGGCCTCTATGGTCTTCTGGTTGGTCGACTGCACTCCGATCTCCAGCTGCACCAGTCCAGGCCGCATGGTATTCAAAAGCGCCAGTTCCTCCTCATTCAGCAAATCTGCTGCTATCTCAAAATGGAAATTGGTAATCCCATTATCATGCTCCCGGATATAATTCCAGATCGTCAGCGCATGGCTGTGACGGCAGTTAAAGGTACGATCCACAAACTTTACCTGTGGTACCTTTCTGTCCAGAAAAAACTGAAGTTCCTTCACCACTGTCTGCGCATCACGGAAGCGCACACTTTTATCAATGGAAGACAGACAGTAGCTACAGGAAAAAGGACAGCCTCTGCTGCTTTCATAATAGATAATCCGATGCTCAAAGTCATCCAGCTCATCATACAGGAATGGGAGCCGGTTCATATCCAGAAGCGGACGCCCAGGCTGAACTTTTATCTCTCCTTTGCCGTCTCTCCAGGTAATCCCTGGAATCTCGCTCAGATTTTTCTTTCCATGCCAGTATTCCATCAAGTCCAGAAATGTCTCTTCGCCCTCTCCCATCATAACACCGGTCATACAACCATGTTTTTTCAAAAACTCCGGAGCATCATAACTGACCTCCGGACCACCAGCCCAGATCTGCACTTCCGGCAGTACCCTGGGCAGATCTTCCAGTACACGTTCTATCATCTGCAGATTCCAGATATAACAGGAAAAGGCCACTACATCCGGCCTTCTGCGATAAATCTCCTGCAAAATATCGTCTGCATAATGATTGATGGTAAATTCTGCCAGTTCCACATCCTTTCCATACTCCGGTGCATAGGCTGTCACAAACTTCTGCAGACTGTAAACTGCCGGATTGGAATGAATATATTTTGCATTCACTGCTGTCAGTAATACTTTCATTTTTTGTTATCCCGTTCTCCTACATCAGTTCTTTCATCAGATGACGGTAAATCTCTGAACTTTTTTTCTTCCAGTTGTCGCAAAGCATAATCGCCTGCCGTTCATCTGGCACTACCAATGTCATATCTACAATGTAGTTATCTTTTTCCTTGATCTGAAGCGTCACACTAAATCTGCCTTCATCCAGATTGCTGTAGTCTGCCAGAACTGCATTTTCATCACGCAGCTTCATTTTATTCTTTTTCAGATAACTCTCAATATCTTTCCGAATGGCAGTGGAGATATCATCCTTAAAGTAGCTCAGAGTCTCTTTCCCACTGTCTGTCAGGCTGTAAAATGTGCTGTTCCTCACAAGTTCCGTTTCCAGAAGCTTTGATTCCACCATATCCGCCAGAGTCTCCTGAACCGTAAAATAATCCGTATACTGTTCTTCTGCCACAAATGCACAAATCTGTCCATTGGTCAGAGGGAACTCTACTCTGTCCAGTAAATATAAGAAAATCAGTTTGTAAAGTGTATGGACTTCTTTCATAATGCGCTCCTTTCCAGCATCTTTCCCTGCCAGACATTTCTTTTCTTCAGTTCGCTGTGTATTTCATTCAGAACCGTCCGCTTTCTGCTGCTCCACAAGGGAGCAATCAGAAGATCCTTCGGTCCATCTCCGGTTAACCTGTGTATCGTGATCTCCGGTGACAAATGTTCCACACATGCGATCACCAGATCAATATATTCTTCCATCGTCATTGGACGAATGACTTCTTTTCCCTTTTCCTGCTCCTGATAAATACGGCCAAGCTCTGTTCCTTTCAGAATATGTAACAATTGCAGTTTTATACCCTGAATATCCATCTGATTCAGATATGTGATCGTCTTCAGCACTTCCTTTGTACCTTCCATCGGCAGTCCCAGAATTGTATGGACAATCACATCGATATCTCGTCTTCGAAGTTCTTTTACCGCCCGTTCAAAGCAGGCCAGATCATATCCTCTGTGGATCATCTGTGCCGTCTCTTCATGCATAGTCTGCAAGCCCAGTTCGATCCAGACCGGCTTCTGTTTATTCAACTCAGCCAACAGATCCAGTACCTCCTCCGGCAGGCAGTCTGGTCTGGTCGCCACCGACAGGATGACTACTTCCGGATCTGCAATCGCCTCTGTGAATATTTTTCTCAGATATTCCACCGGTGCATACGTATTGGTGTAGGCCTGAAAATAAGCAATGTATTTCCTTGCCGGCTTCTTCTCCCGAAGGGACTCTTTCTGGAATGCGATCTGCTCTGCCACGGACAGATGTCCATCCGCAGCAAAATCGCCACTCCCACCTTCACTGCAGAAAATACAGCCTCCTCTGCCGACTTTACCATCCCGGTTCGGACAGCTCATGCCTCCATTCAAGGCCAGTTTATAGACTTTTTCACCAAACTGGTTCTTCAGTTGCCAGTCCAGAGAACGATAAGGCTTCTCGCCCCAGATTTTCTGCATAAATACTCTCCTTATATAAAACGCTACAAAAGCGGAACACTATATATCAGAAAATTTGCGTCACTATTTTGAGTATATAGTATTTGAACCTTTCTTGCAAGCGTGATATATTTGCATACGTATATTATACTATTTTTTGAAAGAAGGTGCCTTTTTTGAAAAATTACCAGATCACTGAATTCTGCCACCACTTCCTTGAACAGCATGTTCACCCGGGAGATTTTTGTATCGATGCCACTGCAGGCAAGGGCAATGACACAGAATTTTTATGTCAGCTTACAGGCAGCCGTGGCCGGGTTCTGGCCTTTGACATTCAGCAGGCTGCCGTAGATGCCACCAATGAACGGCTCTTTGCCGCCGGATTTTCTGACATCGGGGCAGCCATTCTGGAGAGCCATGCCAATATGCATCTCTATGCCGAAGCAGGTACGGTAGACTGTATTATGTTTAACTTCGGCTATCTTCCAGGCGGTAACCACCTGCTCTGCACTCATGCAGATACCAGTCTTGCAGCTATCCGTGATGGCCTTACGCTTCTGAAAAAACAGGGCATGATGAGCCTGTGTATCTACAGCGGTGGAGATACCGGATTTGAAGAACGGGATGCCATCCTGGACTACTTAAAGCAGCTGGATCCAAAGCAGTATATGGTACTGCTGTCCTGTTACTATAATCGTCCAAACAATCCACCCATTCCGGTATTTATCTTAAAACTGTAGACTGAAAAAGCCACTTTTCCCCGTCCCCACTGGCTCACTCTTCCGAATGCAGCCATTCCATATGCTTCTTAATCTGCTTTTCGTATCCGTTATCGGATGCCCGATAAAAGACTTTATCCTTGATCTCATCCGGCAGATACTGCTGTCTGGAAAAGTGCTTCGGAAAATCGTGAGCGTATTCATATCCGATTCCATGTCCCAGTTTGGCTGCTCCCTTGTAGTGAGAGTCCTGAAGATGTACCGGTACAGTTGCCTTATATTCCTTAACTGCCTGAGTTGCTTCAAAGATAGCATTCGTAGCAGAATTGCTCTTTGGCGCCGTCGCCACGTAGAGAACTGCCTGAGACAGAATGATCTGTGCCTCCGGCATACCAACCCGTTCTACTGCCTGAGCCGCTGCTACCGCTACCTGAAGTGCCTGCGGATCTGCATTTCCCACATCTTCTGCCGCACAGATCATAATACGACGGCTGATAAAGGTGACACTTTCCCCTGCATACAGCATTCTGGCCAGATAATACACCGCTGCATCCGGATCCGATCCACGCATACTTTTGATAAAAGCAGAAATGGTATCGTAATGGTTGTCCCCGGTTTTATCGTACCGTACCACTCGTTTCTGAATGCATTCCGCCGCAACATCCAGAGTCAGATGAATCTTGCCGTCCTCACTGCGTTCGGTAGTCAATACCCCCAGCTCTACTGCATTTAATGCGGATCTGGCATCTCCATCTGCCATATCTGCCAGGAAGTCCGCTGCCGTCTCATCAATCACTGCATCATAAGATCCCATGCCTCGTTCCACATCATAAACAGCTCGGGATATCAATGTCTTGATGTCCTCTTTGGACAATGGCTTCAGCTCAAATACAACAGATCTGGAAATCAACGCTCCGTTTACCTCAAAATAGGGATTTTCTGTGGTTGCTCCAATCAGAATCAAGGTACCATCTTCCACAAACGGAAGCAGATAGTCCTGCTGGCCTTTATTAAAACGATGGATCTCATCTACGAACAGAATCGTCCGTTTTCCGTACATTCCCATGCTGTCTTTCGCCTTCTGCACCACTTCTTCCATGTCTTTTTTCCCGGCTACAGTAGCATTAATCTGGGTAAATTCTGCACTGGTGGTATTGGCAATCACCTTTGCCAGCGTAGTCTTTCCGGTTCCTGGCGGTCCATAAAAGATAATAGAGCCCAGCTTATCAGCCTTGATCGCACGATAAAGCAGCTTGCCCTTTCCGATAATCTCCTGCTGTCCCACTACTTCTTCCAGCGTTCTTGGTCGAAGTCTGGATGCCAGAGGTGCTTCTTTTTCCATTGTATTGCTTCTCATATAATCAAATAAATCCATGAGTACTCTTCTCCTTTCCTCATTCGCGAATCATATCTTACTACGTCAATATCAGGTCTTCCACTGTCACAAATTCATATCCTTCTGCCTTCAGTCTGTCAACGATCTGAAATGCAGCTTCTACTGATGTGGCATAATAATCATGCATCAATATGATATCATGATCGGATACCTGCTGCATTACTTTCCGGATAATCTCTTCCACATTTTTGCTTTTCCAGTCCAATGTATCAATGGTCCACTTCACAGCAATCATCGATATCCGGCAGTCCATGCTTTCCTTCCAGTTTCCAAAGGGCGGCCGTACATAGGCCGTCTGATGGCCGGTGATCTGCTTTACCAGTTCACTGGTCTTTCGCAGTTCTCTGCAATTTTCTTCATCGCTCATTTTACTGATATCTGCATGATCATAGGTATGATTCCCAATCAGATGTCCATCTTCTTCCATTTGCCGGATCAGATCTTCGTTTCCGGGAATATTTTCGCCTACTACAAAGAACGTGGCTTTTACACCACGTTCTCTTAATCCATCCAGAAGATTTCTCGTATAAATTCGATGTGGACCATCATCAAAGGTAAGCGCCACTCTTGGCGGAAGTTCTTCCGCCTGCACTGCCAATACACTCTGACTGTTCACAGCCTGTGTCCGATCTGACTTCTTTTTCAGAAAAAGTCCCATCAAAATCAGCACTGCAAGAAAAATACAATATAAAATCTGCCGGTATGTTTTCTTCTTCATATGGCATTCCCCTGAGATCCCTTACTCCCATGATATGCCGCTTTTCTTTTTCTTATTCGCACCGATTACTTTCCAGTCTCTACTCTTGTTCTTTCTCCGGTTCTTCCAGTGTATTCTCCACTGCTTCTTCCTCAGACTCTTCCTCCTCTGTCTGCTCTGCTTCCGGATCAATATATCCGTAAAAGATCTGCTGGTTAGTGCGTTTTGGCTTCATCACAACTACATAAACTACTGCCCCTAAGATTCCACCACTGCTGCCAGATGTACTGCCTCCTACTCCAAAAAGGAAATAAGCGATTCCTGCAAAGCCCACCAGATCCAGCAAAATATACTTCACATAGGCCTCTTTCTGTGCCTGGGTAATTCCATCAAAACGATGTACGGCAAATGGCTCTGCCACATCTGCAAGCAGCCAGTAAATGCCAAGTGCAGCCCCCATAATCACATTACAGGTCAGGCCTGACATATGCCCTTTCAAAAGCCCATAAGCCACAATAGCCAGGGCTGCTGCCAGTTCTCCGATGGAGAGGATCGTAAATACCCAGCTCAGTTTTTTATTTATCTCTCTTTTCTGTTCCATGTTCCTGTCCTCATCTAAAATCATAATAAGTCTTTCCTGTTCTCAGACTTGTCTTTCCTTTATATTTTGCCAGCTCGCTGACTGTTACCAGCTGATACCCCTTTTTCTTCAAAGCCGGAATGATCGTCTCTGCTGCCTGTACCGATGATTGATGAATATCATGCATCAAAATGATATCTCCATCCCGTACATTGTTCAGCACTTCATTTACTGTATGCTGCGGATTGCCCGTATTGGCCCAGTCTCTGGTATCAATCGACCAGTAGATCGATGGAAGTCCAAGTGCATTCAGCACGCTGCTGTTATTATTTCCCGCTCCATAAGGAAGTCTGGCTACTGTTGGCGCCTTTCCACAGGCCGCCTTTATTTTCTGGCTGGTCCTGGTCATCTCAGACTGAACCGCTGCCGTAGATATCTGTGTCAGATTTGCATGATTAAAAGAATGGTTTCCCAGTTCACATTTCTGTTTTACCATCTTCTTAATCGTGCTCTTATACCGATCTACACTGGTTCCCACCATGAAAAAGGTTGCTCTGGCATTGTTCTTCTTCAGGCAGCTCAGTAATCGGTCTGTATAGGGGCCCGGTCCATCATCAAATGTCAGCGCTACCATCTTCTTAGAAGGATCCACCGCTGATGTCAGCTTTACTTTTGGATCGTACACACCCCTGCTGTCAAAATAATACCACTTGCCCTTAATGTATTGTTCTCCGGTCAGCCTGGCTCCTTTGCTATTCAGGTAATAGGTCTTGGTACCCAGCGTAATCCATCTGTTCTTCTGCAAGACGCCTTCTGCATTCACATACAGCCAGTCTGTTCCGGCCTTTACCCACACACCTCTGGCCATTCGTCCGGTTGCCTGAAGAAAATAATACTTCTTCTTTTTGACCGTGATCCAGCCGGTCTGTTTCTTCCCGGTTTTACTGTTGAAAAAGTACGTATTCTTTCCGATCTTCGTCAGACCCTTTGCCCGGATGCCATTTCTCTTCAGATAGTATTGATCCTTCAGCCATCCGGTATACATTCTACCGTTTTTGTCCATATAATAATAGTTCTTTCGGTAGAGTACCCATCCTCTGGCACGATAGCCCTGACTGTTCAGATAATAAATACTGCCATCGGATCTGATCCAGCTGGATTTGATATACTTTCCGGAAGCCGTAAGGAAACGCACACCCTTAGAATTTGTCTCCCACTGCCCTTCTGCCTCCACAGCCTTACGGACATCTTTTAACGGAGTATTCTTCGCTTTTGTTGTCTTTGCCAGCACTCCCTGCACCGGTGTCAGCACAACCAGCATCATCAACATCAGAATTGCCCCAATCCTTCTGAATGTCTTCATCTCATCCCCCTCATTCTATAAACTGTCTTTCTACAGTACCAGACAGCATGTAATGGCCAGCGCACCGTGTCCGATATGGCATGATACGCTAAGTGACAATGGATCCATATGTACGTCTACGCCTGGAAATTCTGCTTCGATCTCTTTCTTCCACTCCTCTGCTTCTTCCAGATTGCCTGTATATGCAGCCTGAATCGTCATCTTTCCAGCCTTCCATTCTTCTGCAAATCGTGTCTCCAAATCATGGTGAATGGCTTCCAGCATAATCTTCTTTGCCTTCATCTTTCCTCTGGACTTGGAATAAGCATCCAGTTTTTCTCCCTGAATCTGCAACACTGGCTTCAGATTCAGAATGGTTCCAACAGCAGCTGCAGCCGGGGTAATACGGCCCCCCTTTTTCAGATATTTCAAAGTCTCAAGGGTTATATAAATGCTGGCTGACATCTTCGTCTCTTCCAGAATCTGCTTCACCTCTGCTCCATCTTTGCCCTCTGAGATCAGCTTCAGAGCATCCAGCACCGACTGTCTCTGCGTTACGGAAATACGCTGATTATCTACCACGAAGACTTTACCCTCGTAATCTCTGGCCAGTGCCATTGCTGTCTCACAGGCATTGCTCAGGCCGCTGGACATTGGAATGTACACCAGTTCATCGTGCTCCTCCAACACCTTATCCCACAATTCTGTCACATCCAATGGAGTGGGCTGAGAAGTACTGATATCTGCATCCTCCAGAAGCCTTTTATAGAACTCCTCCTGTGTCAGAGTAATATCTTCCAGAAACAATTCTTCATTAATATAAAAAGGCATCGGCAGCACGAACACACCCAATTCTTTCGCTGCCTGCTGTGTAATTCCGCTGTTACTGTCTGTTACGACTGCTATCTTCTTCATATACTTAACCTCGCATGTATCTAACTCTTTTTTAACTGTTCTGTGCCTGATCAGTTATCTTCCCTCTATTTTAAAATAATTCCCTGGATAATACAAGCAAAAAAGACGATACCCCATGTACCGCCTTTTTAGAAATACCTTTTTTCTTTATGCTTCCTGTCCGTCTTCCTGACCTTCAACCTGTACAGCTGACTGTCCTTCCTCTGCTGCAGCGTTGGCATTATCTGATCCTTCGTCAGAGACACTCTGCTGGTCTTCGTTTCCATCAGAAGAGCTTTCTCCGGTGTAGTCATAAACGGCTGTCATCTGTGCAGTTGTTGGATCGTCTCCCTTGTATTCTGCAATAATATAGGTACCATAGGTCAAACCACTGCGATATACCTGTCTTGCACTGGAGGTATCCAGTGTAATCTCTTCTTCGTTGTCAGTGTATATCGTAATGGTAGTTGCTGTGCAGTCTGTTACAGATCCACCGATGTAGGAATAATCTTCTCCCTCGGATCCACCATAAAGTGCTTTATCCGCTTCGTCCTGAGCATCCGTAATGGAAGTAGCCGGCACCAGTTCCGGTCCATAGATGTCTCCATTGTAGGATACGGTTACATAATTGCCAACCTGTGTACCATTCGTCAGATTGATATCTGCTTCGTAAATGGAGAAGTAGTAAGAATCTCCATCATTAGCCAGGATCACGATTCTGTCCGGGTTGATATCAGAAATCGTTCCTTCCAGCGTGCCTGCTCCTGCCTCTGGATTGGCTTCTTCTGCTTCTGTCATCGGCTCTCCTTCTGTCACCGGTGTCTCACCCTGTGCCAGATCTTTTACCATCAGTACTTTTGCATTTGCTGTATCGGTGCCATCGACAGCCCCCTTATACAGAACTGTTACATTGTTGCCTGCTGCGATACCGCCGGTTACCTGAATATCTGCTCCGGTCAGAGAGAACTGCAGCTGCTTGCCTCTCTCGGTCTGAATCGTCAGCTGGCTGGCATCTGAGGATACAACCAGACCTTTCAGGGATCTTGTACGGTTCATGCTGTCTTCTTTTTCTGTTTCGGTCTCTGTCTGTGCTTCCGTCACCGGTTCCGTTTCTGTAGCTGCTTCTGTGGTCACAGCCTCAGTCGGTGCTTCTGTGGGAGCTTCTGTCTCAGCTGCCTTCTTTCCACATCCTGTGAAAATCATGCATGCAAGAAGTGCTGGTATGATAAAACTTTTCTTCTTCATGTGATTACCTCCTGTTACTTATATTCCCCATTTTTATTTAAATTATTTGCTATAATTATTCAAATTATAGCTTCTGGTAAAAAAGAAATCAATACCATTAAGTAAATCCTAAGATTTAACCGATCACATCCTGCATATCGTATAAACCTGCCGGTTTGCCTGCCAGATATTTCGCTGCTTCTACTGCTCCCTTACCAAAAACAGCCTTGGAATAAGCCCGATGGCTGAACGTAATCACCTCATCCGGTCCGGCAAAAATCACATCGTGGTCTCCTACAATCGTTCCTCCTCTGACTGCTGAAATACCGATTTCTTTGTCATCACGCTGCTGATGAACCTGACTTCTGTCGTATACATAATGATATTGGTGATCCATTGCTTCATTTAAAGAATCTGCCAGTGCCAGTGCAGTTCCACTCGGTGCATCGCATTTCAGTCTGTGATGCTTTTCCACAATCTCCATATCAAATCCGGCTGTAGCCAGTACCTTTGCTGCATCCTGAAGCAGCTTCAGCAGCGTGTTAATCCCCAGAGACATATTGGCAGATTTGAGAATGGCTACTTTCTTGCTGCATTCTTTCATCTTCGCCAGCTGTTCCTCTGTCAGCCCTGTGGTACACAGAACCAGTGGCAGCTGTCTCTCTACGCAGTAGTCCAGTACACCATCTGCTGCTTTAAAAGAAGAGAAATCAATCATGACATCTGCTTCCACATCGCAGGCTTTGATATCCGTAAATACCGGATATCCGTTATCACGGTTATCTGCCATATCGATTCCTGCCACGATCTGTGCATTTTCATCTTTTGCGATTAAATCTGTGATCACCTGTCCCATATGACCATTGCAGCCATGCATAATTACTTTTACCATTCTTTTATCCTCCTGAAACTTATTAAATTAGGTCAAAAGTCATAAACTATGAAAGGCGGCGTGACCCTCTCAGGTTTCGCCGCCATCCTTCCTGTGCACATTATTCGCAGCACTTAATTCCAAAGTCTTTCATTGCCTGGATCAGCTTCTGTTTGTTCTCTTCTTCCATCTCACACATCGGTCCACGGAAGGCTCCTGCATTCATACCCATCAGATTCAAAGCAGTCTTTACCGGAATTGGATTTACTTCACAGAACAGCGCATCCACCAGTGGAATGGCCTTCAGCTGAATCTTACGGCTGGTCTCCACATCTCCATTCAGATAAGACATTACCATGTCGTGTGTCTCCTTTGGTGCCACATTGGAAAGTACGGAAATGACTCCGATTCCGCCCAGTGACAGTGCCGGTACTACCTGTCCGTCTTCTCCGGAATACAGATCAATGCATCCGTCTGCCAGACTCATCAGCTTGGCAACCTGTGCAATATTACCGGATGCTTCTTTAATGGCTACAATGTTTTTCACATTCTTTGCCAGATAAACCGCTGTCTCAGGCTGAATATTACATCCTGTTCTTCCCGGTACATTATACAGAATGATCGGCAGGTTTACCGATTCTGCTACTGCTGTAAAATGGCGGATCAGTCCTTTCTGTGTTGCTTTATTATAATATGGTGTTACCTGAAGCAGTGCATCTGCTCCTCTTTTTTCTGCTTCCTGTGACAGGTAAACAGCAGTCTCTGTACAGTTTGATCCGGTTCCCGCAATCACCGGAACTCGCTTTGCTACTTTATCCACTGCATACTTGATCACATCCAGATGTTCTTCGTGTGAAAGTGTAGCTGCTTCTCCCGTTGTTCCGCAGATAATGATCGCATCTGTGCTGTTCGCAATCTGATAGTCCAGTAATTCACCGAGTTTATCGTAATTTACCTCACCATTTTCAAACATTGGCGTAACGATCGCTACACCTGCTCCCTTAAAAATAGCCATAACATCCTCCTTGTTATTCGTCCATCCTATCCTTACAATCTGCTTTTCATTATCATATAGAATAATTCTTCATATGATAATGGGGCCAGGCCCACCGACCTTGCCCCAGCTTTTTTTCATCATAACATTATTGAAATGCCTTGTCAATGCGTTTTTCCTTTACCAGTTTTCCCTCTTAAGGCTTCTTTTTCTGCATGACAGTCACTTCATCTGCCCTGTCCCAGAGTTCCGGTGCCTGATACAGACCGGTCAGAATCAGATCCATCTCATCTGCTTTCTGATCCATCAGTTCCAGAATATTTTCTTCTGAAACGATCTCCGTATCCAAAAGTCCCAGCACTTCATCCAGGATCAATACATCACACCCCTGTGTTCCCAGAACTTTTCTGGCAAAATTCAACCCATTGCGGATATTCAGTTTTTCTTCTTCCCGTTCTTCTTCATTCATATCCAGATAACATTTTTCGGATCTTTCAAAACGGAATAATTTGATCTCTGGTTCCAGGCGTCGAAAATACTCCATATTCTCGATTTCTTTCTCCTTCAAGAACTGAATGATCATGACACTCTTTCCATGGCTGGCCGCCAGCATAGCCTTGCCCAGCGCTGCCATACTTTTTCCTTTTCCATCTCCACAAAATATCATTGTATGACCTTTTATCATTTGTACACCACTTACGATTGCTCGTATTTCTCCCTCATATCTGTTCCGTACCTGCGCAGATCACATTTCCCTGGCAACTACGAATTCTCATATTATACCTCAGTTGCCAAGACACTTTATCACATTTTGTTTCAAAATGCAAGCTATCTCAGCCATTCCAGTTTACTTACTGATACTTCATAGGCTGTTCTTTTTTCCGCACAGTCTCCTTCTGTCTTTTTTACATATTCTCTGCTCTGGATTCTTCCCCAGATCTGGATATGGCTCCCCACTTCAAACCCGGCAGTAAATCTTGCATTTCTTCCCCAGCAGATGCACGGGATATAGTCTGATTTTCCATACGGCCTGTTCACAGCAATCAGCATATCAGAGATTTCTCTTCCGAGAGGGGTTTTCCGATACACAGGCACCTTGCAAATGTAGCCATCCAGGAAGATCTGATTGGTTTTTACCTTATCTGTCTCCTCCTCCGTAAAACAGATTTCTCTTGCGAATACGGACAGAACCAGTCTGTTCCGTTTTTCTTCATGTCGGTTATAGGAACGGAACTGTCCCGTCACCTTCACGAATTCCCCTCTGTAATCTTCATTTACATCGATGAGCCGCTCGGATACCATGACCGGAATTCGGTCGCAGGACTCACTGAGTCTCTTTACCTGTACATCCACGAGATAAAATCCCTCTCCGAACACTTCATGACTGAATACGAATTCAGACACGATTTCTCCTATGATTGATACCTGGTTATTTTCAATAATTTTGTCAGACATATGTATGCATGCTCCCTTCTTCATCGCAAAGTATTTTTTCGTATTGCGTTACATACATATGTTTATTCCCCGCACATACTCTTTAGAACGAAGCAATCTGCGGTTTTATGAGGAAAATATCGCAGAATCTGCGGTTTTTTTGCATTTTTTTATGCTTATCTGACAAAATCCTTCCTATTAGAAGAGTTTGACACAAAAAATCTTGTAAAATGAATAATATGTGGTAGAATAATTCGGAGAATGAAGGAAAGAAGGTACTGTATGAATCGAGAAAACATCCGTAATATTGCGATTATCGCACACGTTGACCACGGTAAGACGACTCTCGTTGATGAATTATTAAAGCAAAGCGGTGTATTCCGTGCCAATCAGGAAGTAGCGGAACGTGTCATGGACTCTAATGATATCGAACGTGAACGCGGAATCACTATTTTATCTAAAAACACAGCAGTTTATTATAAAGACTATAAGATCAATATTGTAGACACCCCTGGACACGCTGACTTCGGAGGCGAAGTAGAACGTGTACTGAAGATGGTAGACGGCGTTATTCTGGTAGTAGATGCCTTTGAAGGTTCTATGCCTCAGACGAAGTTCGTTTTGAGAAAAGCACTGGATCTGGATCTTCCGGTTATCGTATGTATCAATAAGATCGACCGTCCGGAAGCACGCCCGGAAGAAGTCATTGATGAGATTCTGGAGCTGTTCATTGATCTGGACGCTTCTGACGAGCAGCTGGACTGCCCATTCGTCTATGCATCTGCCAAGGCCGGTTATGCGGTTCTGGAACTGAGCGATGAACACAAGGATATGACTCCTCTGTTTGAGACTATTATCAATTATATTCCTGCTCCTAAGGGAGATGAGACTGCACCGCTTCAGGTTCTGATCAGTACCATTGATTATAACGAATATGTTGGCCGTATCGGTGTTGGTAAGATTGATAATGGTTCTATTCGTGTGAATCAGGATGTGGTTCTGGTGAACCATCATGATCCGGATAAGTTCCAGAAGGTAAAAATCAGTAAATTATATGAGTTTGACGGACTGAATAAAGTAGATGTCACCGAAGCCGGAACTGGTTCTATCGTAGCGATCTCCGGTATCGCAGATCTTCACATTGGTGATACTCTGTGTTCTCCGGAAAAAGTAGAAGCAATTCCATTCCAGAAGATTTCCGAGCCGACAATCTCCATGCAGTTCCGTGTCAATGACAGCCCACTGGCAGGTCGTGAAGGTAAGTTTGTTACTTCCCGTCATCTGCGTGACCGTCTGTTCCGTGAGCTGAATACCGATGTCAGCCTTCGTGTGGAAGAGACAGATGATATGGACTGCTTCAAAGTATCAGGACGAGGCGAACTGCATCTGTCCGTTCTGATTGAGAATATGCGTCGTGAGGGATATGAATTCGCAGTCAGCAAAGCCGAAGTTATCTATAAGCAGGATGAACGTGGAAAGAAGCTGGAGCCAATGGAGATCGCTTACGTGGATGTTCCAGACGAATTTTCCGGTACGGTAATCAATAAGCTGAGTATGCGTAAAGGTGAACTCCAGGGAATGAGCCAGACTACCGGCGGTTACACCAGACTGGAGTTCTCTATCCCATCCCGTGGTCTGATCGGTTATCGTGGAGATTTCCTGACGGATACAAAGGGAAATGGTATTCTGAATACTACTTTTGACGGATATGGTCCTTTCAAGGGTGAGATTCAGTATCGTAAGCAGGGTTCCCTGATCTCCTTTGAAACTGGTGAATCCGTTACTTATGGTCTGTTCAATGCTCAGGAACGTGGTACTCTGTTTATCGGACCTGGTGAAGCCGTATATTCTGGAATGGTCATCGGCCAGAACGGTAAGACAGATGATATCGAACTGAATGTCTGCAAGACCAAGCATCTGACCAACACCCGTGCATCAGGATCTGACGATGCCCTGAAACTGACGGTACCGAAGGTACTCAGCCTGGAAGAGGCTCTGGACTTCATCGATACCGATGAACTCCTGGAGGTTACTCCAAAATCCTTACGTATCCGTAAGAAGATTCTGGATCCTACCATGAGAAAACGTGCTGCATTCGCAAAGAAAAACGCACAGTAAAATTACTATATGAAATAAGAGAAAAGCCAGAATTTCCATTCAAATTCTGGCTTTTGCTCTGGCGTTTGCATCCATTTCTGGCTTTCGTCTACACTTTGTTCTTCCTGCTGCACTCCTTTGACTCTGATACAGTCTGGGAATAACGCCTCCGGAAATGCCAATGCTTCCGTCATCACAAATATGGCTGCGATCAGCCAGATCTTTCTTTTCTTCTTCATGGGATGCTCCTGTTCTATCTCGATTTATGTATGGAGTATTGCCCAGATATTCCTGTTCTATTCCTGTTGCTTCTTTTGCTTCCCGCTCAACGCCATGCTCCATTCATAGCCCTACGGGCTATTTCATGGACGGCTGTCGCCGTATAAAATAGCAAAAATAAAGGCTCTTACGAGTAAACTCGCAGAGCCTTATTTTCACTATTTTGCATGGCTTGTAGCTTAGCCAAAGTATCTTTCTAACAGGCCTTTGAGAGCGCGTCCGTGACGAGCTTCGTCTTTAGCCATTTCGTGTACTGTATCATGGATTGCATCCAGGTTGTTTTTCTTTGCACATTTTGCAAGATCGAATTTACCCTGTGTTGCACCGAATTCGCAGTCAACTCTCCATTTCAGGTTGTCTTTTGTAGTAGCTTTCATGTTTGGCTCAAGGTCTTCGCCCAGCATCTCAGCAAATTTTGCTGCATGTTCTGCTTCTTCGTAAGCTGCTTTTTCCCAGTAGAGACCGATTTCCGGATATCCTTCACGATGAGCGATACGAGCCATGCACAGGTACATACCTACTTCTGAGCATTCACCATTGAAGTTAGCTTTTAACTGATCGAAGATGAACTTCTTATCTTCATCGCTGATGTCTTTGTTGTCTTTTACAGTTTTTGCATAGATACCGTATTCATGTTCAGCAGCCAGAACCAATTCTCCTTCTACTTTCTGGAACATGTCAGATTTTGCATGACAGACTGGACATTCAGCCGGTGCTGCTTCGCCTTCATAGATATAACCACATACTTTACATACAAATTTTGCCATTGTTTTTGTTCTCCTTTTCTTTTTGAATTTATATTTTATTTTGTTTTAAAATCAGTAATATTTACTGATTTTAGATTATCACATCTTCTTACTTCTGTCAAGTAAAATTAGTAATTATTCTTATTTTTAATTTTTACTTTTTACTTTTGACAGATAACTTGCTCTGTCAGCTTGCTTCTTCGGATGTGTCCATACATTCTGCACAAATTCCATAAAAATATGTGCAATGTCGGTCGATTCTCCCCGGAAAGTTCTTCCGTGCTACCTCTACGATATCATCAATGCTGTCCATCTCCAGATCGAGTACACTGTGACATCTGGTGCATACAAAATGGTTGTGCGGAGCAGTATTGAAGTCGTAATGGTCACATCCATCTCCGGTTGTCAATCTGGTGATTTCTCCAATATCAGATAAAAGGTTTAAATTGCGATAAATTGTTCCCAGGCTGATATTTGGAAATTGTTTTCTGATATTCATGTAGATTGTATCAGCAGTAGGATGATCTTTCCGTGTACTTAAGAAGTCTTTGATAGATTCTCTCTGACGACTATAGTTCATATGATCCTTCCTTTCTGAAATTAATCTAAAAATAATAACTATTATTGTTATTGATATAAGTATAGTATTCCAAATTGGATTTGTCAACAATAAACTATAAAATTTGCTAAAGTTCTGAATCACCTGAAACGTGACTTTCTTTCTATGTTATACTAAATTTATGATGCCAGAGGCAAAAGTCTGAAACCACGATATACAAATATAGGCAGAGTGCTATGTGCCGGTGGCACATGTAATACTTCATCAGGAGATTTTACCATGAAACATACCTTGATTATCAGCCCCCGTGACTGTTGGAAACATGATTTTATCCGTCGCATTGTGACCGCATTAGACCGCCCTGTTTTTGGATATGAGACGCAGCGCAGATACGATATAATACTTTCGAATCTTGGCAATCCTATCTATATTCATCCATTCGGCAGTGTTTATCATTTTTCGGAGGACAATCTGGTAGGATATTGCATCAACCACAAACCTCACACGGTAGCCGGTGCTTTTAACCGTTTTGCACCGCAGCTTCTGCTCCCGGTTCCGGAAGGCAGTATTCTCGCTTTTGATGAGATTGGATTTCTGGAAGCCCAGGAGCAGGATTTTTGCAACGCTATCCTGACCAGACTGGACGGGGATATTCCGGTCATTGCAACGATGAAGGATAAAGAGATTCCGTTTCTCATGCAGGTTCGCAGCCACCCTAACTGTCGATGTTTTTATTTGACACGGGATAACCATGATACGCTTTTTGAAGAAGTGATGGAATATCTTCGTGTATAAGAATACAACAGCAGCCAACAAGACAGCCCCCAAAGCTTTCACACTCTGGGGGCCTTTCTGGCTTTCCGTGATTCTATTTTGCTCTCCATTTAATGGTGTAGATACCATTTGCCTTTCTATCATAAGATGGACGGCATACTTTGATATAATATGTACCGCCTTTAATCTTAGAAGTCTTTCTTGTTCTTGCATCAATGCTGGTATATTTGCCACTTGCATTTTCTAATGTGTCGATCCGAATCCCCTTTTTATAACTTGGTCCATAAAGATAGAACTGGAATGCTCCGCTTCCTTCCTGTGAAATAGATAATTCCAGCTTTTTGTTCTTTGGCATCTTGATCTTGTACCAGTCTGCTGCACTTGCTTTTTCGCCTGCCGGCATTACACCCATGATCTGCTTTTTATGCTTGATTGTAGTTGCTTTATTCTTCTTGGCGCCGCCTTTATCTGTACGTTTTTCGATCTTTGCAACCAAAGCATAGTATTTATTACTGGTTGTCTTAATGTAGTAAGTACCTTTCTTTACGCCATAAAGGATGGCTTTTTCTCTGTCAGCATCTACATAAACAGCATCGGTCAGCTCAGTTCCCTTGGTATTGCAGAAAACAACTCGCATAGAATAAGTTGAGCCCAATGAAGTGATTGCATTCCCGGTTATAATCACATCTCCTGAATACGGAATTGTAATCTTATGGTATACATCACCGGTATTGGATCCTGCGGTTTCAGAATAGGAATACATTCCC
Source organism: uncultured Marvinbryantia sp. (assembly GCA_934408725.1). Lineage (GTDB taxonomy): Bacteria > Bacillota > Clostridia > Lachnospirales > Lachnospiraceae > Marvinbryantia. The sequence goes on along the minus strand of CAKRVB010000008.1, from coordinate 16,259 downwards.
TTTCCTTCATCCTTCATGTCAACTACATTTCCCGCTGCCAGCGCACTCATACCAAACAATACTGCCATCAACATGCTCAGTAGTAACATCGGCAGCCATCTTTTATTGCTTCTCTTTGTCTTCATAGCTTTCTCCCTCCCAGAAACTATAGATTTTTGGATATTTTTTATATCCGTATGAGCCCATGATATCGTATATTTGTGCAAAAAGCAATGTAAAATACGCATATTCTTTTGTTCATCCTATGCTCTCGCTGCTGCCTGCCTTCACACATACATCCTTTCCCGAAAACGCTATTCCAAGCTTATAGATCCTTTCCTTCAGAATTCCTTCTGCCAGGAGATCTTCTTCATATCTTTTTTCTTCAATTTGCCGCAAGGCATTCTCTGCTGCTTTTTCCAGCGTCTCCCCTTTCTTTCCATCACAGACTTTAAATTCGATGATAAATGCATCCTCCCCGACCTGAAGTGGATACATGGCAATATCATACCGTCCACGTCCACTTTCCAGGTTAGACACAATCCGGTATCTGTCACGCAATGACACAATCAGTCCCAGCACCAGACCATGGTAAAAGTTTTCCGGTGCCTGACCTGGTCTCTTTCCCACATCAAAATAGCTCATGGATGTATAGGAAATGTCCATCAGAATTTCTTCCAGTTCTTCCACATTATGGGATAAAAGAGCCTGTATAAAGCTGCTGTAGATCTCATTTCCATTTTCAAACATGGCAAGAATCTCATATCGGAACATCTCCATGACTTCCTGATTCGTTACTGACACATCGCATTCCGTAATCTCTCCATATTTTTTCACATGATCTGCTTTGATATAGCCGACCGCCAGCAACAGCGACCAGAGACTGTTCTCACTTCCATCCAAGTATTGAAATGCAATATTCTCATTAATCTTTTTATGCACCGTCTTTCCTGTCATGAGCTGTTCGATCTCATACTTACTGCGTACCGGATATTTTCGGATAATATCACCGATCAGCTTATTACTGCTGGTATTCGTCCAGTAAGACAATAATTCTCCATGACGTAGATAATTGCAAATAGACCACGGATTATAGATATCCTTTCTTTTTCCAAAGATGAAACCATCGTACATGGCTTTCACTTCCTGAAGACTGTCCATGTTCTGACATTTTAATGCATCCATTACTTCTTTCTCTGTGAATCCAAAGCAGTCACTGTATGCTTCGCAAGTCACTGTATTTACTTCCACATTATTCAAATCCGAAAACAGCGAATTCCGTGTAATTTTTGTCACACCAGTGACAATGGCACGGTCATAATAAGGATTTTCCTTTAATGTACCATGAAAAAGCTGGCGGCATGTTCCGATCATATCATCCCAGTAACCATCTGTATATGCCTCCTGCAAAGGAGTGTCATATTCGTCAATCAGAATCATTGGCATCACATCATAATGGCGGTAAAGGAGACGGCATAATCGAGATATCGCATTCCCCACCATCTCGTCCTCCCCTTTTCGCAAACCATCTAAAATGTATTGATATTCCTTTTTATCACATTCATTCAGTTTTGTACTTTGGATCAAGTACCCATGCGCTTCATAAAGTGTAGCCAGGCTGTCCATCATTCCACGAATGGCATGCCTGTAATCTCTTCCCTTGCAGTTGCCAAATGTAACAGAGGCCACTGGTATTTTCCCATAGTATTTTTTACTTTCTTCATCCTTCCATACCTTCAGCCTGTCAAAATATTCCGGATGACCGGCGAATCTGGGATCCAGAAAATTCTCTACTGTACTGAGCATAATTGTTTTTCCAAAACGCCTCGGTCTGGTAATCAAAGTCACTTTCGCTATGCTCTTCAACCATTCTGCAATAAAGTGCGTCTTATCTACATAGAACTGTCTGCCGCAGGCAAAATCCTGAAAATTTTGGTATCCGCACCCCACGCTGGCATCCAGATATGGATTTTCGTTCAATATACCCGTCAAAGTCTTTATATAAGCTATTAACCGTCTTTTTTCTCTGACCAGTTCCCGCCTTTTTTTCCATTCCAATATCATCCCGTGGCTTAATATCACATCAATCTCTTGAATCCTCTCTTTTGGACTTGGCATCCCTGCCCCTCCTTTCTAACACAATCCGTATTTCCTCAGATATTTATACATCAAAAAATGGTTATGAATCGTTACTTTTTATTTTATAACGTTTCATAACCATTGTAAATGCTTTTTACATCAAATTTGTATCGTCCGGCAAACGGAATCCTTCTCCAATCACTTCATTGGATTCTACCACGATGACAAAGGCCCGCTCATCGATCTCATGTACTCTTTTACGAATCGCATACATTTCCTTACTGCTGCTTGCGCACATGACCACTTCTTTTTCTTCCCCGGTATATCCGCCGATCGCCTTTAAAAGTGTGGAGCCTCGATCCACCAGCTTATCGATCTCCTCTACAATTTCCCGTGGATGATCCGATATGATCAGCGTCAGTTTTCCAGAACTGGTACCACTGATCAGCCGGTCCAGCACAGTGGAATAAAGATAATTCAGCACCAGTCCATAGATCACACTGTCCATACCATTTCCGATGGTGACTGCTCCGATGAGGATAACCAGAGCATCCAGAGCGAATCCTATCTTACCCAGAGACAGATGTGGGCGATAGTATTTGATCGCCATCATAATAAAATCAAATCCACCGGTGGATGACCCTCTCATAAAGATAATTGCATAACCGATTCCCAGCAGGACGCCGGTGCAGATAGCTGCCAGAATCAGATCGCCCTGATACAATGGCAGCTGTGGTCCCAAAATATCCATCACCGCTGATGTAATCAGTGTGGATCGCAGGGACTTTATATAAAACTGCTTTCCCAGTGTCTTGTAACAGCAGATAATAATTGGAATATTCAGGATCACTGTCAGTGCACCTACCGGCAGACCAAATGACTGATAAAAGATCAGTGCCACACCGGATACCCCAGTCATCGGGAAGTCTGCCGGAACAGCAAAGCTATAGGTTGCTATGGTCAGCAAAATGCCGCCTATCATATCCACCAGCACATCTATGCTGATTTTTTTTGCATTTTCTTTCATGGTTTCCCCCCATCTCTTATGTGATATCAAGCATGCTGCTTTTGTTCTCTAATCAAGAGCCTCTAACATTCGAATCTGTATCTGTCCTTCCAACCTGCGGATCGCTGCGCCGCCTGCCGTTCCATACGTAAAAGCAGTAGCCGTTCCTGCTGCAGCCGCCAGACGAAGCGCTTTTTCCCAGTCATGGCTCTGCTCCCAGCCTGCCAGAAATCCTGCCACTGCCGAATCTCCGGCTCCTACAGTATTGGCAGCCTCTCCTTTTACGCCTTCTGCAAAGAAAGCCTGTGCATCTTCTGTTAGCAGCAACATGCCCAATGCCCCCATGGAAACCAGCACATTTCTGGCTCCTGCACTCTGAAGTTCTCCCGCATAGTGTTTGACTTCTTCCTCTGTTTTTATACGGACACCAAACAGATCTTCCAGTTCTTCCAGATTAGGCTTGATCAGGAATGGATGATATGGCAGGGTCTTTTTCAGTTCCTCCCCGGTCACATCCACCACCGGCTTTACTTTCCCTTCCGGCATATTTTTCAGTATATATTCGTATGCTCCTTTGATGCTGGATGGTACATTTCCGGACAGCACCAGGAAATCCCCATCCGCCAGGCTCTGTATCACCTGACAAAGACGATCTACATCTTCCCAGCCAGGAACCGGTCCTGCTCCGTTAATCTCTGTCTCTTCCATGGCACTGACCTTGGTATTGATTCTGGTAAAACCATTCGTCACAAACTGAAACTGCTGCTTTAGCCCCCGTTCTTCCAGCATGGCTTCATAAGCCTTTCCGGTAGCTCCTGCCAGGAATCCGCAGCAACAGGTATCAATACCCAGTTCAGACAATACCAGGGACACATTGACGCCCTTTCCCCCTGGAAATACAGCTTCTTCCACTGCCCGGTTCAGGGTTCCTGGTTTTAATTTCTTTACTTTTATGATGCAGTCAATGGCCGGATTCAGGGTTATTGTTGTGATCATCGTTCTTCCTCCTTCGCCTACTGTAAGAGTTCTGCCACATTACTCAGGTAGAACAGTGTGGTTGCGCGAATCAGGTACTCCGTATCTTTTACCCCTGCAGTCTCATAAACAGAGTGCATCGCCAGCTGTGGCAGTCCAATGTCTACTGTATTCATTGGCGTCTGCGTATTGGCAATATTGCCCAGTGTAGAGCCGCCTGGCATATCCGACCGGTTAAAGAAATCCTGTACCGGTACTTCTGCGGCCTCACAAATAGAACGATATACTGCTGCCGAAACAGCGTCTGTGGTATATTTCTGATTGGCACTGTGTTTGATTACAATTCCCTGATTCATAAATGGATGGTTAGTCGGATCTGTCTTATCTGCGTAATTTGGATGCAGCGCATGGGCATTATCCGCAGATACCATAAAGCTGCCTGCCAGCGCACGCAGATATTCTTCTTCACTTCCGCCTGCTGCCAGATTGATTCTGGTCAGTACATCCTTCAAAAATGTGGATGCTGCTCCCTGCTTGGTACCACTTCCCACCTCTTCGTTATCCAGCATACAATACACCGGTACGACACCGCCTGCCTGCCAGGTATCATAGACTGATCCATCCATTTCTTTCAGCCTGTGGTCTCCTGACTCCAAAAATCCCATCAGCCCCGCATAGGCACACTGAAGGTCATCCAGTCTTCCACTGGAGACAAATTCCTCTTCCGCTCCCCAGATACTTCCCTGAGAACGACTGTACAGGAATAACTCCTGTGCACAGATGTCCCCCTCTTTTACACCTGCTGCCTCTGCTACCAGCTTCTGAAACTGTCCCGGTTCACATCCGCAGGACATCAGTGGCAGCATATCTTTTTGTGCATTATAGCTGTAACCGCCATTTACTTCCCGGTTCATATGAATAGCCAGACTCGGAATCAGCAGAAGATCCCGGTCAATATTTACCAGTTTAGATACCATCTTCTTTCTGCCATCCAGTGTCGTCTCTTTTACCATCACTCTTCCGGATACTGACAGTGGACGGTCAAACCATGGCGCCATCAGCATGCCGCCATATTTCTCCACATTCAGCTTTACATAATGTCCATCTATCACTATCTCTGGCCGTTCCTTGATCTTAAAGGCCGGAGAGTCACTATGGCTGGCCATGATCTGATATCCGGTAATCTCTTTTTCCGGCATACGAAATGCAATCACTGCGGACTCGTTTCTTGTCACATAATATCCTTTTCCTGCTTCCAGAGACCAGTGATCCTTTTCTGCCAGCTTCTGATATCCTTTTTCTTCCAGTCTTTCACTTACCGCTGCTGCCGCATGAAAGGCATCCGGGCTTTCCTTGATAAATGCAATCAGCTTTTCTGCTGTTTTCTTCATATTCTTATCCTCATTTTCATTTCTATTTCTGATCCAGCCGAATTCCGGCAAGTGCCTGAGCAAACGCATTATTCACCGGTTCCTGGGCTTCTTTTTTCTGCTTATTTAAATAGCGCTGCACATCCTTTTTGCTGACTCCGGCCCCTTCTTTTTCTCTTCTGGCCTGGAATGCCGAGAGCCGTTCCTTATATCCACACTTACAGATAAAGGTCTTCTCACCGCCTTTTTCGTACATCTCCATTTTCTTATGACATTTTGGACAACGGGCATTCGTCACTCTGGAGATCACTTCTCGATGACCACATTCCCGATCCTGGCAGACCAGCATCTTTGCCTGTTTTCCATTCACTGCCAGCATACGCTTTCCACATACCGGACATTTGTGACTGGTCAGATTGTCATGGCGGAACACTCCGTCATCTGCCTTGATCTCCTCCACAATCTCTCTTGTATAAGCATCAATCTCTTTCATAAAGACATCTCGCTTCATCTGGCCTTTTGCAATTCTGGAAAGCTTCATCTCCCAGTCTGCGGTCAGTTCCGGTTTTTTCAAATCTTCCGGTACCAGTGTCAGCAGCTGGCGTGCTTTTCCAGTCAGATGAATCTCATTGCCACGCTTTTCCATAAGGAAACTGTTGAACAGCTTTTCGATGATATCAGCCCGGGTGGCCACGGTTCCCAGCCCTCCAGTCTCTCCCAGCGTCTTCACGGCCTGTGCATCCCGGCTTTCCATGTATTTTACCGGATTTTCCATTGCTGACAGCAGGGCAGCTTCTGTAAAATAAGCAGGCGGCTTTGTTTTCCCTTTCGTCAGCTCAATCTTTTGAATACTTCTGATTTCGCCTTTTTTCATCACCGGCAGCGTCTGTTCCCGCAGGCTCTCTTCTGTTTCTTCGTTTTCCTCTTTGTCCTGCTGGTCATAGACCACTCTCCAGCCCTGCTCCAGCATCACTTTTCCTCTGGCTGCAAAGCTCTCCCCTGATGCTTCTCCCTTCAGAGAGGTCTGCATATAGACACACGGTGGATACAGCACACTTAAAAATCTTCGTACTACCAGATCATAAATTCTTCGTTCCTCTGTACTCATCTTGTCCATCTGTACAAATTGCTCTGTAGGAATGATGGCATGGTGGTCACTGACTTTTTTATCATCTACAAAACTCTTGTTCAGACGCAGTGGCTGCATAATCAGACTGCCAGCCAGCTTCTTATATGGTCCGATGCTGATGGCACGAAGCCGCTCCTTCAGAGTTTCCGCCACATCCGCTGAGATATATCTGGAATCTGTCCGTGGATAAGTCAGCACTTTATGATGTTCATACAGCTGCTGCATAATATTCAGTGTCTGTTTTGCTGAATAGCCAAACTTGCGGCTGGCGTCCCTCTGCAGCTCAGTCAAGTCATACAGACCCGGGGACGGTACGCTGCTTTTGCTCTCTTTGACTTCTGTTACTGTAAGCTGTTTCTCCTTTAATTCCCTGCAGATCTTTTCCATACGCTCTTTGTCAAAGCTGCGGTATCCACCACTCTTTTTATCCTGCCAGGTCCAGCATACCTGACCGTCACGCAGGGAAAGCCCATAATATTCCTGTGGCACAAATTCTCTTATCTGTGCTTCTCTTTTTGCGATCATCGCCAGTGTCGGTGTCTGCACTCTTCCACAGGACAGCTGTGCATTATGCTTGCAGGTCAGTGCTCTGGTTCCATTCATACCTACCAGCCAGTCTGCCTCTGCACGGCATACTGCTGCTTCATACAGGTGCTGGTACTTTCTTCCATCCTCCAGATGAGCAAACCCTTCCCGAATGGCTTTGTCTGTTACAGATGAGATCCACAGCCGCCTGATTGGTTTGTGACAGTTGGCTTTTTCCAGAATCCATCTGGCCACCAGTTCTCCTTCCCGTCCAGCATCTGTGGCAATAATGATCTCTCCGATATCCTTACGATACAGCTGGGTCTTCACCGTCTGAAACTGCTTTCCAGTCTGACGGATCACAACCAGCTGCATCTTTTCCGGCATCATCGGCAAAGTATCCATATCCCACTTCTGATACTTCTTATCGTATTCCTCCGGATCCGCCAGTGTTACCAGATGCCCCAGGGCCCAGGTAACTACATATTGATCCCCTTCCAGTGCACCCCCGGAAGGTTTGCTGCAATGCAGCACTCTTGCAATGTCCCGTCCTACAGACGGCTTTTCTGCTATCACCAGTGATTTCATATCTTTTATACTCCTATATGATAAAAAAGACTGCTACAGTATATTGTGCAACAGCCTTTCGTTTTCTAAGACACCAGGGTTCCCATTTTGAAGGATTCAATCGCAAGCTCAATCACCTGCGGATTGCATTCCCGATATTTGAAATAATAAAACAGTAAATTTATGTATTCATCCAGTCTGGACTGATTTTCGCTTCCAACAAATCGTTTTTCACCACACACTAGACATTCATTCAACATCAAAAATGTGGCAAATCGTTCATTGACATAGATATCTTTTTCATCCTCTGTATAATGTACAAACTGAAGAGGCTTTCTTCTTACAATCCAGGCAATCAGATAAGCAAAACTCTTCTCCGTCCGAATCCATTCAATACCATGAAAATCTTTCAATCGAAACAGATCTGCATAATAATCCAGAATCAGACTGAACAGAATTCTTTCATTACATTCTACATGAGACTCATACCCTGCTTCTTCAATAAAATGATTGGCGGAAGCCAGTACCTCTATATACTTTTCGTGAAGTCTGTCTTCCCCGATTTTCTCAATCATATCTTCATAGCTGTACTCGGAATTCATGTGTTCACGCTTCCTTTTTCCATTTTTTCATCAGCTCCAGTTCCGTAAGCTGCTGGTGGTGCTTCATCACCATAACGCTCATGTCCGACTCCATATTATAGCGCATCTTGGAGTAATACACTGCCTGTCGTTCTTCTGCGAAATCATAGGCCGGACTTGGAAGTTTCTCCATAAGATATTCTCCGCTTAACGCCTCTGACACCAGTTCCCGAAAATGATTCTGACGTCCCTGACTTTTCCTACTTTGCATATTGCTTTCCCCTTCGCAGCAACACAGAATGAATATAAGCCGCTGCATCGATCACCGTCTCCTCATTTGAGTCTGTCTGCTCTTTCTCCTTCTTTCGCTCAGAAGTTCCAGGCTGAGAAATATGGCGCCAGTCTGCATAGGTATCTCCACTATAATACTGTGCACAGCTTTCCCATCCCTGCTCTCCCATTTCAAAACAGGTAGAAATAATTTCATCAATAGAATCCGCCAGCTGCGCTACCGTATTGGTATAACGCAATAGAAAATGATTCTCATTGCGGTATGGATATTTGACTCTGTGGTCAAATTCTCCATATACTTCTTCTGCCAGCGTACGCACCTGTACTTCGCAGAAATACTTCTGAAAACGAATGATATAATGCTGGGAACGATATCCCCGGTCGGTATGCTCCCGGTAGATTTTATCCCCAAAAATATTCCGGTCCCCGTATCTGGTATAGGCTACCGGCGGCTCTGCCAGATACGCCTCCGATGCCGCATTAGTCTGGAATCGTTCCATGATCCAGTCAAAGACACCTTCCCATTCTTCCTTCGCCAGAATCAATACACGGACTCCCACCAGATCCTGTACAATATCCATATAATTGTTCACATTAATATTCAGATATTTTTTATTCTGATATTTGCCCCGTTTACGGATAATCTTCTCAATCAGATGTTTGGGATCTTTGGCTCTCGTCCGGATGGAATGAATCGGTATCGGCATTCCCTTCAGGAAATAATCAACAAATGCATCACAGCAGGCCTCCAGCTCTGGCTGGCGCCTGCAATAATCATCATAAATCTCCTCCAGTACTTCCCAGCTTAAACCGGAATAGAGGAATTCCTGCTCTACTTTATATTCTTTAAAAAACTGCTCTCTGTCCAGCATACTATCCGACCTCTTTACTTCATATTCTGACCGGACGGTTACAGATCTTTATTCTACCGTCACACTCTTCGCCAGATTTCTCGGTTTATCCACATCCAGACCTTTCGCAACGCTGACATAATATCCCATCAGCTGTAATGGGATCACAGCCAGAGAAGTTGCAAAATGTGCATCTGTCTTCGGAATGTATGTTACAAAGTCTGCTGTATCTTCCATGCTGTAGTTGCCATAGCTGGTTACTGCGCAGAGATATGCGCCCCGGCTCTTGCACTCTACCATATTGGACAGTGTCTTTTCGTATAAGTCTGCCTGAGTCAGTACACCAATAACCAGAGTATTATCCTCCAGAAGAGAAATCGTACCATGCTTCAGTTCTCCTGCCGCATAGGCCTCGGAATGAATGTAACTGATCTCCTTCATCTTCAGGCTGCCTTCCAGGGAAATTGCATAATCCAGTCCTCTTCCAATAAAGAAGATGTCTTTTGCATTTGCCTGCTTTGCCGCAAACCACTGAATACGTTCTTTATCATCCAGCACTTTTCTGATCTTATCCGGAATTGTCTGCATCTCTGCAATCAGCTCAGTGTAATATTCTTCTGTGATTTCTCCTCTTGTCAGAGCAAACTGTACTGCCAGGCAATATGCTGCTATCAACTGTGTACTGTAAGCTTTGGTGGTTGCCACAGAAATCTCCGGTCCCGCCAATGTATAAAATACATTATCCGCCTCTCTTGCAATGGAAGATCCTACCACATTGACGATTGCCAGCGTACGGATTCCTTTGCTTTTGGCCTCACGCAGTGCAGCCAGACTGTCAGCGGTCTCTCCAGACTGACTGATAATAATCACCAGTCCGTTCGGATCCAGAATCGGCTTACGGTAACGGAATTCAGATGCCAGTTCTACACGAACCGGAATCCTTGCCAGATCCTCTATTACATACTGTGCGGCCACACCTACATGGTAGGCAGATCCACAGGCTACAACATAGATCTGGGATATCTTCTTGATTTCCTCTTCGTCCAGCCCCAGTTCACTTAAGTCAATCTGTCCATCTTTGAGCACAGAATTCAGGGTATCCAATACTGCCCTTGGCTGTTCCTGAATCTCCTTCATCATGAAATGCTCATATCCTGCTTTTTCTGCGGCCTTGGCATCCCACTTGATCTCTACCAGTTCTTTCTCGATCACATCGCCATCCAGATTGTAAAAGGTAATATTTCCTTTCTGCAGGCGTCCGATCTCCAGATTACCAATATAGTACACCTTCTTGGTATACTTTAAAATAGCCGGTACATCTGATGCCAGATAACTTTCTCCATCTCCCAGACCGAGAATCATCGGGCTGTCTTTTCTTGCCACATAGATCTCTTCTGGATAATCTTTGAACATTACCGCCAGTGCATAAGATCCACGAATACGAATCATGGCATGATTCAGTGCATCCACCGGTGTTCCTTCGTATTTTTTGTAATAATAATCGATCAGCTTTACTGCTACTTCTGTATCTGTTTCTGAATAAAACTGATATCCCTTGCGGCTAAGTTTATCTTTTAATTCCTGATAATTTTCAATAATTCCATTATGAACTGCCACCACATTTTTATCATCACTGCAATGCGGATGTGCATTTTCCACAGACGGCTCTCCATGAGTCGCCCATCTGGTATGACCGATACCACAGTCTCCCAGCAGAGACTTCCCATCATTGGTCTTCTCAGCCAACGCCTTCAGTCTTCCTTTTGCCTTTACAATTTCCGGATCGGACGCTCCGTTACGTACGGCCAGCCCCGCAGAATCATAACCACGGTATTCCAGCTTTGCCAGTCCGTCTAACAGAATCGGTGCAGCCTGACGCTCACCTGCATATCCAACTATTCCACACATACATATCTCCAATCTTCTTCATCTTTTATCTTATGCTTTTTCTTCCAGCACAGAAGTACAATGTGGGCAGCGAGTTGCCTTTACAGAAATCTCACTCTGGCAAAACGGACAGATCTTTGTCACTGGTTCTTCTTCCTTCTTATCCTTCTGTCTGCCTTCCGCCAAACGGTTCATTCCTTTTACCATAAGGAAAATCACGAATGCAATGATCAGGAAATTCAAGACTGCTGTAATAAAATTTCCGTATGCAAATACAGCCACACCAGCTGCCTGCGCTTCTGCCAGTGTTGCACATTTTTCACCACTGAGCTGAATAAACAGATTGGAAAAATCCAGTCCTCCGGTAATCAGCCCGATCAGAGGCATAATCACATCATTTACCAGTGAATTGATAATGGCCTGAAATGCACCGCCGATGATGACACCGACTGCCAGATCCATGACATTGCCACGCATAATAAACTTCTTAAATTCTTCTATAAAGTTCTTCATCTTCCCTGCCCCTTGTATCTTCTTACACATTACCGTCAAATATTATAAACTTTGCAGGTAATACTGTCAATCTGCGAACGATCGTCAAATTCTCCCTGCATTCGTCACCACATTATTTGCGAATCTCCAGCAGCTTCTGCTTTAACTCATTTTCCATTCTGACCATATCTGCCTCAGCCTGCAAACGTTTCTGACGTCCTTCACTCTGGATCTGCAATACCTCATCAAAGGTCTTCACCAGCTCTGCATTGGTCTGGGTCAGTGTCTCAATATCCACAATGCCCCGCTCGGATGCTTTTGCCGTAGAAACAGTTGCTTCATGAAGCGCATTTGCATTCTTCTTCAGCAGTTCATTGGTCATATCGGTCACTGCATTCTGCGCCTTTGCTGCTCTCTGTGCATGCTCCAGTCCCAGTGCTATCACCATCTGATTCTTCCACAACGGGATGGTATTTACTAATGTAGACTGAATCTTTTCCACCATCATGGTATTGTTATTCTGGATCAGGCGGATCTGTGGTGCTGTCTGCATAGAAATCATCCGGCTCAGTTCCAGGTCATGCAGCTTCTTTTCAAAACGGTCACAATAGTTCGCCAGATCTTTCGCCTCCTGTGCCAATACCTGGTCATCGCCGGACTGTGCTTTTTCCATCAGTTCCTTCAACTGTGTAGATCTTACCTCTTCCAGTTTCTGCTTTCCTGCTGCAATATACATGGAAAGTTCTTTATAATAAGTAAGATTCAGGTCATACATTTGATCCAGCATGGCAGTGTCCTTTAACAGGCGCACCTGATGCTCTTCCAATGCATCACAGATCTTGTCCACATTCACAGCTGTCTTATCGTACTTTGCCTTCATGGCATCCAGCTTATTTTCTCCTTTGTGGAAAAGCCCAAGGAACCCTTTTTTCTCATTGTCCACATCAAAGTTCTTCAGTTCTGCTACCACATCCGTCAGCATATTCCCGACTTCACCAAGATCCTGGGACTTCACATTCTCCAATGCTTTTTCTGAGAAATCTGCCAGCTTCTGCTGTGCTCCGGCACCATATTGAAGAATCATATTACTGTCAGAGATATTAATCTGCTGAGAAAATGCCTGAATCTGCTGTTTCTCCTCCGGTGTAAATCTGGATTCTTCTTCCATCTTCTCCTTCACCTCTACCACGGTCTGTTCCTCTGTCTTCTGTGGCAGTTCTTCTTTTTTCTCCGGAAACGGAGTCAATGTTAAAGTCGGTGCGGTTCCTGCCAGTTTTTCAAATTCATCACTCATCTTTGTTCTCCTTTTTCATCGATAAATTTCTGCTGTCATGCTCTCTTTTACTTTACGCCTTTCATAGCATCCCTGATTTCTTCCCCCGTCAGGCCTTCCTGTGCCAGCAATGTGTGAAGCACAGAGATATCTGCTGTAATATCCATAGACGTATCCTGATACAGATTATCGAACAACTTTGCAAATGCCAGATTCAAAGTATCCAGCGTATCCTCGATCTCTTTCTTGGACTTTGCAATATTGGTCAGTTGATCCGGATGTTGTCCGCTCAGTTCTTCTTCGGTCAGTTTCTCATAAGAATCCAGCAGCTTGATCGTGGTTGGAAGATAATACTTCATCAGTTTCTTAGTATCATCTGCGCATTGTGGATGTGTCTTTACATAATCAAAGATCTTCCGGGTGACTGTCTCCAGATCATATAATTTTCTGGACACTGTCTCATCACTGATCGCATCATTACTTCTGCGGATCTTCTCAATATAGGCATTTCCATCTGCAATCAGTTTTCTTACTTCCGGTGGAAGCTCCTGTGTTTCCCTCTCTATTCTGGCCTGTTCTTCTTTTTCTTTGTTCTGCTGTTCCAGCTTCCGATTCTTCTCCCGTAAAAAAGTCTGATATCCCTGATCTGTCACATACAGTGTCTTTGTTTCCTGATCCAGATGTCCCTGCAGAAACATATTTTCCTGCAGCATATCCTGAATATCTTTTAAGATCTCTTTTTCATTCCGCCCGCTGGCAGAGGACAGTTCCTCTATAGAGATATGATCTCGTTTTCCAATCTTTTTCACATAATTCTTGAATTTGCGAATCTGCTTCAGTGTTCCACTACCCTTGATACTCATAACCCCAAAGCCAACTGCTCCAATAAGCAATATCACTTCCGGCACCATCAGTGACACACCTGTAATCTTGCTTGCAATCGCCAGGGTCAGCAGACCTGCTGCACATCCAAAGATTCCTGCCAGACCTAAAGTAAATAAAAAATATCCCTTTAATCGTCCGCTTCCTCCCGGTGAATAAAGCCCCCGTTCTGATACCGCAGTTGTCTCTGTCACCTCAGGCACTGATTTTACTGCGCTTTTCCATGGATTCTGCGCTGCTTCCATCTTGTGCTGTGCATTCTTCATATAATCTGGCCGATGGTCTTTCTGTGGTTCATCCACTACAGAAGAAGCCACTGTATCTGCTACGATATTGGCTACCTGACTGACCGAATTCTGTATCGTTGTACTCAACTGGCTGAAATCCTGACTGTCTATGGCCTTCTGCACCATATCACTGATCTCACTGCCAAGGTTGCTATATTTTGAATCTGACATTGTTTACCGCCTTTTCTATCTATCTGTTTTGCTGTACTTTCAAGTATATCGCAAATCATACCAGGTTTCAAGAATACCTTAGTTTTCTTGTAGCAGGACTTATCCGCATGAATTACAAAATATTTATGAATCATGATTTTCCCCTTGCAATTCTGTTCAAAAAGAGATATTATTTGTGTATGATATGATGTAGTTTTAAATACTACATATAATAGTTATTAATATTGATTACCTATAAGGAGGTTTTCCATGAAAGATATGACAACAACCAACGTATATCGGACTATTCCATCTACTCCGATTCGCAAAATGACAATTAAAGATCCCGGAAGTTCGATCACCCACTTTATTGGATTAATAATGGCTGCTCTTGGAACTGCTCCATTACTTGTTCGGGCAGGCCGCCACGACAGCCCGATTTATATGATTTCCATGGCAGTCTTCATGGCCAGTATGATTCTGCTCTATGCCGCCAGCACCACTTATCATACTTTTGATGTTTCACCATCTGTCAACAAATTACTGAAAAAGGTGGATCATATGATGATATCTGTCCTGATTGCAGGAAGCTATACGCCAGTGTGCCTGCTGGTTCTGAACGATCGTCTTGGTCTGATTCTTCTTGGCATTGTCTGGGGACTGGCAATCACTGGCATTCTGATCAAAGCTTTCTGGATTTATTGTCCAAAATGGTTTTCTTCTATATTATACATTGGCATGGGATGGACCTGCGTTCTGGCTTTCGGGCCGATCGTACGCTCTCTGACACAGGGTGCATTCTTCTGGTTGCTGACCGGCGGCATTATCTACACCATTGGAGGTGTGATCTATGCACTGAAGCTGCCAATTTTTAACTCAAAGCATCCATACTTCGGATCCCATGAGATCTTCCATCTGTTCGTGATGGGCGGCAGCCTGTGCCATTACATTTTTATGTTCTGTTATCTGGCTTAGTCTATGAGAGAAGTTTTTTGACATTTTTATTTATACAAATACTCACCTGAAAGTAACATCGGCATCGAGAAATACAGTAAGTCTGTAGCTCGATGCCGATTCTTTTTCTAACAAATTTTTCACACAAATTTCTCTAAATGGCGTATAATAAATCAGATATCATTAGCAATCGTCTGGTAGTGTTACATTCTTCAATCCGAATCTTCTTTATCTGATTCCCAGTCAAGATACCGCAATCCCGATTGCTTAATCTGATAGATTTCAGGAGCCTGTTATGAATTACACTTATATTGTCCAGTGCAGCGATGGTACTTACTACACCGGCTGGACCAATGATCTGGAAAAACGTATCAAATCGCATAATGCAGGGACGGGTGCCAAATACACCCGTCCCCGTCTTCCAGTTACCCTTGTTTATTATGAAGCTTTTACTACGAAGCAAGAAGCAATGCGCCGAGAATATGCCATTAAACGTCTTTCCCGCCATCAAAAAGAACTTTTAATATTAAAAAATAAATAACAAAAAAAGATCTGAAAGCATATTGTTTTCAGATCTCCTAAGAGGCGCAGACCGGATTTGAACCGGTGGATACTGGTGTTGCAGACCATTGCCTTACCACTTGGCTACTGCGCCGTAACAAATATATTATAGCAGATACTGCTATGTTTGTCAATCTATTTTCATAGATTAATGACTCCAAGGGGATTTGAACCCCTGTTACCGCCGTGAAAGGGCGGTGTCTTAACCGCTTGACCATGGAGCCAAAAGAAATCTTTCATATAGCTTTATATGAAAAAACTCCCCGAGTTGGGCTCGAACCAACAACCCCTCGGTTAACAGCCGAGTGCTCTACCATTGAGCTATCGAGGAATATGAAGGTTGTACCTTCAAAACCGCATACGGTAAATACTTTTTTCATCCGTTTAACCCAAACTATTCAGGTCAAGCCTTCGACCTAT
>CAKRVB010000007.1 GCA_934408725.1 uncultured Marvinbryantia sp. | reverse complement strand
GCTCTGGCATTCAAGATCATGGCTGACCCATTTGTTGGTAAACTGGCATTCTTCCGTGTTTACTCAGGTACTATGAATTCTGGTTCTTACGTACTGAATGCAACAAAGGGCAAAAAGGAACGTGTAGGACGTATCCTTCAGATGCACGCTAACAAGAGAGCAGAGCTGGATAAGGTTTACTCCGGAGATATCGCTGCTGCAGTTGGTTTCAAAAATACAACGACAGGTGATACAATCTGTGATGAACAGCATCCGGTAATTCTGGAATCTATGGAATTCCCAGAACCAGTTATCGAGCTGGCTATCGAGCCTAAGACAAAAGCTGGCCAGGGCAAGATGGGTGAAGCTCTTGCAAAACTTGCAGAAGAAGACCCAACATTCCGTGCTCATACTGATCAGGAAACAGGTCAGACCATCATCGCTGGTATGGGTGAACTTCACCTGGAAATCATCGTTGACCGTCTGCTTCGTGAATTTAAGGTAGAGGCTAATGTAGGTGCACCTCAGGTTGCTTACAAAGAGACCTTTACAAAAGAAGTTACAGTTGACAGCAAGTACGCTAAACAGTCCGGTGGACGTGGACAGTACGGTCACTGTAAAGTTATCTTTACACCTATGGATCCAAACGGTGAAGAGACCTTCAAGTTTGAATCTACTGTAGTCGGTGGTGCTATTCCGAAGGAATACATCCCAGCTGTAGGAGAAGGTATTGAAGAAGCTGCTCAGTCTGGTATCCTTGGTGGATTCCCTGTACTGGGTGTACACGCTAACGTATACGACGGATCCTACCATGAAGTCGACTCTTCTGAAATGGCATTCCACATTGCCGGTTCTATGGCATTCAAGGACGCTATGAAGAAGGGCGGAGCAATCTTACTTGAGCCGATCATGAAGGTTGAAGTAACTATGCCGGAAGAATACATGGGAGATGTTATCGGTGATATCAACTCTCGTCGTGGACGTATCGAAGGTATGGATGATATCGGCGGCGGAAAGATTGTTCGCGGATACGTACCTCTGGCAGAAATGTTCGGTTATTCTACAGACCTTCGTTCTAAGACACAGGGACGTGGTAACTACTCAATGTTCTTCGAGAAATATGAGCCAGTACCAAAGTCTGTACAGGAAAAAGTACTGAATGATAAGTCTAAATAAGACAGAATAAATAAAAATAGGCTTGAAAATATCTAAGATTTGAAATATAATCTTAGATAGCCTGTTATATTTTATAACAATCATAATCGCATAAAGCGCATAGTTTTAAGGAGGAAAATCACAATGGCAAAGGCTAAATTTGAGAGAACCAAACCACATTGTAATATCGGTACCATCGGACACGTTGACCATGGTAAAACAACTTTAACAGCAGCTATCACAAAAGTTCTGTCTGAAAGAGTTGCTGGTAACACAGCTACAGATTTCGAAAACATCGATAAAGCTCCAGAAGAAAGAGAACGTGGTATCACAATTTCTACAGCTCACGTAGAATACGAAACAGAAAAGAGACACTACGCTCACGTTGACTGCCCAGGTCATGCTGACTACGTTAAGAACATGATCACAGGTGCTGCTCAGATGGATGGTGCTATCCTGGTTGTAGCTGCTACTGATGGTGTTATGGCTCAGACAAAGGAACACATCCTTCTGTCCCGTCAGGTAGGTGTACCTTACATCGTAGTATTCATGAACAAATGTGATATGGTAGACGACGAAGAACTTCTTGAACTCGTTGAAATGGAAATCACAGAACAGCTGGAAGAATATGAATTCACAGATTGCCCAATCATCAAAGGTTCCGCTCTGATGGCTCTGCAGGATCCAATGGGACCATGGGGAGACAAGATCATGGAACTGATGAACACAGTTGATGAATACATTCCAGATCCACAGCGTGCTACAGACCAGCCATTCCTGATGCCTGTAGAGGACGTTTTCTCTATCACAGGTCGTGGTACTGTTGCAACTGGTAGAGTAGAACGTGGTGTTCTTCATGTATCTGACGAAGTTGAAATCGTTGGTATCAAAGAAGAAACTCGTAAAGTAGTTGTAACTGGTGTAGAAATGTTCCGTAAACTCCTTGACGAAGCTCAGGCTGGTGATAACATCGGTGCTCTTCTTCGTGGTGTTCAGAGAACAGATATCCAGCGTGGACAGGTACTTGCTAAACCAGGTACAGTTACATGCCATACAAAGTTCACAGCTCAGGTTTACGTTCTGACAAAAGATGAAGGTGGACGTCATACTCCATTCTTCAACAACTATCGTCCACAGTTCTACTTCAGAACAACTGACGTAACAGGTCTGATCACTCTTCCAGAAGGAACAGAGATGTGCATGCCTGGTGATAACGTAGAAATGACTATCGAACTGATCCATCCAATCGCTATGGAACAGGGTCTTACTTTCGCTATCCGTGAAGGTGGACGTACTGTAGGATCAGGACGTGTTGCTACAATCATCGAGTAATCACTGATTGACAGATCATCATATATAATTTAGTATACACTTCGTGTGTATCGTACTGTAGCGTAAGATGCCCCGGAACCGCAAGGTTTCCGGGGTTTTTCTGTTGTATGGAAGAAATAGGTGCGACACTGTCGAACCAATCTTAAATACAAAAATGTCCATATTCGAACAGACTTACCCCAGACAAAAAAGCCACCATGTAATCACTTTACTGAAATAAAGTGGCTACATAGTGGCTACATTTCGTCATTGGCAATTCGTATATTCTAAATTTTTTTCAAGTTATTTTCATGTTCTTTATCCGTATGCCGCATGGCCTGATAGTCCAGGTAGTTAAAAATCTGTTTGCGGCCTTCTTCATCCAGTATATAGAACTTGGCCAGAAGCTGGTCAGAAGTCCACCGGCTTCTGGAAGAAGATCAGTGAGGGTTCGTCCTGTCATTATTCATTCTCATCTTCATCATCAATGGAATAGTCATTGAGTTCTGGAAAATCGAGAAATTCACTTAAGGTCATGCCAAATACATTAGCAATTCTATGGAGTGTTCTTACTTTAGGATTTTTACTCTTTCCTCTTATAATATTATCGATCGTAGATTGTTTCAGTCCAGCTAATGTTGCAAGTTTATTTATAGTGATTTTACGGCTCTTGCATAATTGTCGAATGCGTAGTGCATAAATGTCGGAATAATTCATATGGTCACCTGTTATGAGTAGTTACCCTTGTAAAGTTGAAATCATCATAACAGAGGGAAATTATAAAATTACCTTTGCATAGTTGACTTTAAGCAAATTAAAGAATAATATTGAATTATTACCTACTTGTAGGTAATTTGGATGTACAAATGTCTACTGTATTATAAAAAATACAGGAGGACAGAAAATGGAGAAGTATGCATATATTAGAGTATCCACTAAGGAACAAAGTGTAGACAGGCAGCTGTTGGCTCTAGAACCTTACCAAATTAAAAAGAAAAATATATATTGTGATTATCAGTCGGGAAAAGATTTTGATAGACCGGCATATCAGAAAATGCTGAAAAAAATTAAGCCCGGAGATTTACTGATCGTCAAAAGTATTGATCGATTGGGGCGTAACTATAACGATATTCTGGTCCAATGGCAGTATATTACAAAAGAAATAAAAGCCGATATATTGGTGTTGGATATGGAATTATTGGATACTCGACAGAAAGCAGGAAACTTAACAGGAACATTGATTGCAGATCTGGTATTGCAGATATTTGCATATGTAGCACAAACAGAACGAGAATTTATTAACCAACGGCAGGCAGAAGGAATTGCAGCAGCAAAACGTAACGGAAAGAGATTTGGCAGACCAGAAAAGAAAATGCCTGATCAATTTAAAGAGATATGCCAAAAGTGTAAAAATGGAGAAGTATCGACAAGGCAGGCGGCAGATATACTTGGAATCAGCCACACGACATTTTATAGGAGATACAGAAAAGAAATTAAGGAAAACGTGTCGAATAGTAGACGTTTTGATACATCTGAATAGAAGCATGAAACAGCAGTAAATACACTGTTTTTCATGCTTCTATTGTGTTTTTTGCTTCTATTTGAAGTATATCATATACGTTTCTTAACGTCTGAGATTTGAAACATTAAGGAGAAGAGAAGATGAAAGAGAAAAAGGACTATTTATGGAAAGTTAAATGGATAGGTACATTATTATTGCTTTTATCACTAAGCAGTATTACGAAAAATGTAAAAGCAGCAGAACGTTTTTTATGGCCTGTACCAAATTATACAAATGTAATTCAAAGTTATAATAGTCGTGAACATCGAGCAATAGATATTTCTCAAGGTGGAATAGCAGGAAAACCTGTTGTAGCAACTAAAAGCGGTGTAGTAGTTGCTGCGAAGGATACATGTAATTGTGGAGATCCATATACGCCATGCAATTGTAATGGAGGACAAGGCAATTATGTAATTATAAAACATAACGATGGTGGTTTGTCTAGATATTTGCATTTACAGTATGGTTCAGTATCAGTTCAGGTGGGACAATCTGTTAATCGTGGTGCCCAGATTGGATTAGTTGGTTCTAGTGGAGAATCATATGGTTATCATTTACATTTTGATTTAGCCACGGGGTCAGAATGGAATTTGAATAACAGATATAATCCAATGAATGAGTCATATGATTATAATACTACGCCGCAACCAACAGGTAATAATCCTTTTGGGTATTTAGATAGTGTAACTGCTGAAATGGGAAAAATTACTGTTCATGGTTGGGCTGCTGATATGGATGCACCGAATAATCCGATTGAGGTTCATTTTTATACTGTTCAAAATGGACAGAGAGTAGGACTAGGTGTAGTAACTGCAGCGGAGTATCGTTCAGACATACGAAAAGCATATCCTAATATAAATGAATTTCATGGATTTACAGCAACATTCAATACTGGATTAAGTGGAGATGTTCAAGTCGAAGCATATGGTATAAATGTTGGAAGTAGTGGTTCAAATGTTATGTTATGGGATTCACCGAAAACAGTGTCAGTACCGAAAGATACAGAAAAACCAACAATTAGTAACTGTATTGTTTCAGATATGACCAGAGATGGATTTAAAGTTTCTTGTAATGTTAATGATAATATAGGAATATCCTATGTGGATTTTTTAGTGTGGCCTGACGAAAATGGAAACTGGTCTTATAGAACACAGAGAGCAACTTTATCAGGAGATATAGCTAGTTGTTATGTGAAGACTAGTGAACATCATAATTATGAAGGAAATTATGCAGTACACGTGCAAGCCTATGATGCTGCTGGAAATATGGAATATGGTCAATTTGCATGGATATATGTGGATCGAACTGCACCGATGATTTCAGATGTAGAAGTTGTTGATGTATCTGAAACGGGATATACTGTAAAATGTAAAGTAACGGATAATCATTCTAAAATTGATAGGGTTCAATTTCCAACTTGGTTTGAAGAAGATAACCCATTTAATGCAGATTGGAGTTGGGGAACATCAGCAACTTATAGTGGAAAGTTAGAAGATGGAAAATATGTTTTCCGAGTTAATACAAGTAAATATAAGAATCAAACAGGTAAGTATCATACACATATTTATGCATGGGACGAATACGGAAATCAAAGCGAAGGTTATGCTACAGAAACCATTATAACAAAAGCACATAAGCATGAATACATTTCCAGTATTAAGAAAATAGCTACCTGTACAGAACCTGGAATTCGGCTTTATACCTGTAAAGACAATGACGACAGTTACGAGGAAGAAATCCCGGCAACAGGTCATCAGCATACCGAGTTGCGAAATGTAAAAGCAGCCACCTGTGCACAGGAGGGATATACAGGTGATTCTTATTGCAAGGACTGTAACATAAAACTTGCATCTGGAAAAGTTATCCCGAAAACGGAACATATCTGGGATTCAGGAAAGATTACAACAGTAGCAACCTGTAGTGGAAAAGGTATCAAGACATATACCTGTACAGGATGTAACGTAACAAGAACAGAAGAAATCCCGTCAACAGGTCACCAGCATACCGAGTTGCGAAATGTAAAAGCAGCAACTTGTGGGCAGGAGGGATACACAGGTGATACCTATTGCAAAGATTGTAACACAAAGCTTTCATCCGGAAAGGCAATAGCAAAGAAAGAACATACCTGGGACTCTGGAAAGATTACAACAGCAGCAACCTGTAATGGAAAAGGAATCAAGACATATACCTGTACAGAATGTAATGCAACAAAGACAGAAGAAATTCTGTCAACAGGTCACCAGCATACCGAGTTACGAAATGTAAAATCAGCAACTTGTGAGCAGGAAGGATACACAGGTGATACCTATTGCAATGACTGTAATACAAAACTTTCATCTGGAAAAGTCCTTCCGAAAATGGATCATACCTGGGACGCTGGAAAGATTACAACAGCAGCAACCTGTAGTGGAAAAGGAATTAAAACATTTACTTGCACAGTATGTAAATCCACAAGAATTGAAGAAATTCCTGTAACCGGACATGTAAATAAGATTACAAAATTTGCAAAAGAAGCTTCCTGTAAGTCAGAAGGTTATACAGGAGATGTATACTGTCAGGATTGCGGTATCTTGATTGAAGAAGGAAAGATAATTCCGAAAACAGAGCATGTATGGAATGATGGCGAAATTACAACATCATCCACCTGTACTACCGAAGGTACCAAGACCTATACCTGCACTTCTTGCGGAACAACTAAAACAGAAGCAATCGCAGCAACTGGTCATGGAGCAATGGAGATCAGGAATAAAAAAGATGCAAGTGCCACTTCCGAAGGCTATACAGGAGATTCTTACTGTACAATCTGTAATCAGAAGATAAGTTCTGGTAATACGATTGCAAAACTCACACCAGAAACTGCAACTCCAGGAAAGACGTTAAAGGATAAATCAACAAATGGGGTTTATAAAGTCCTTCCAGATGGAGTGAGCGTTGAGTTCACGAAACCTGTTTATAAGAAAGCAGGTGTAAGAATTCCAGATACGATTAATGTAAATGGAATCACTTGCAAAGTAACTGAAATATCAGCAAATGCATTTAAAAATAATAAGTCACTTAAGTCTGTCACCATAGGAAGAAATGTTACTGTGATCGGAACAAACGCATTTTATGGATGCAAGAAGCTGAGCAAGGTAAGTGGTGGAAATGGAATCGTAAAGCTTGGCCACAGAGCATTTGCAAATTGCAGTAGTCTGAGTAAAATAACAATTCCTGGATCTGTCACAAGTATTGGAAAACAGGCATTCTGTAATTGTAAGAAACTCAGGAGTATTACAATTAAGACAAGCACACTGTCAGGAGAAAATGTAGGTTCAAAAGCCTTTGCAGGAACCTATAAAAAGCCAACTGTCAAAGTTCCGGCAAGCCAACTGAAAACATATAAGAAGCTTTTAAAAGTGCGAGGAATGAGTTCAAAGGCAGTCTATAGAAAGTAAAGAAAATGCAGGCAGCTGGTTGAAACAGTTGCCTGCAAAATAAAAAGATTTTGACATATTTTATTTGTCGTGGTACTATGATTATAGAAATAGAGTGCTACCGATAGACGGTTAGTCCACATAACTTAATTGATTAAAAATAACCGTTCAGTTTGCGAGGCTGGGGCGGTTATTTTTGTGTCTTGTTATTATCTTTGCCGAATGTGTATCCGGCACAAAAGCAGGTGATGCCGAAGCTCACAACTGTGATGAAATCCGCAATACTCATTGGCTCAGCCCTCCTTTCACTGGATTCCTTTGCAGGTTTCTATGTAATCAGAGGGTCACAGTCCCTCTGTTGAAGGACTAACCGCCTACCGTTAGGGTAGCACCCATGCAAGGATTATAACAGGCAAGAAGAGTAATTTCAACATAAATGTGTTTAAGAGGATCAGAGGAATGAATGATACGTTTTTAGAAATAAAATGGCGTAAAGAGGATATACAGAATTTGCTAAAAGATAATGGAATGGACAGTTCTGAACAGGCTGTGAATAATTTTCTTGAAAAGTTTGATATACAATATTTTGAAGAGATGTGTATTCAAACTGGATGGGAAATGTTGCAATCAGCAATATAAAAATACTTACCGGGCAAAGCAGATATATGGGCTGATGTCGAACTTTGAAGCAACTTCGAAGTAGTTTCGAAGTATTTCCAAGTATCTTCGAAGTGGAAGAAGTTGAAAGTATCCACTGGCTACATTTTGGCTACAAAATTCTATGATACCACAAATTTTTTACACAAAATCCGCTTTCAGAGCCACCAGAAACATAGGAATTCATCATTTTACACAGGATATTTTCTTACACAAGTCCAATAGAGATTACGAATATAAACGTTTGGGTACTCTTTCATTATTAGCTGCAATTGATCTTCAAACAGGGGAGGCGATTCCTCTTGTAAGAGACAAGCACAGCAGCATGGAATACATTGAATTTTTGAAGCTGTTAGATGATAAATACCCAAAGGGAGACAAGATTCGCATCGTACTCGACAATCTTAAAGTTCATACATCAGAGGTGACCAGAAAATACCTGGCAACTGTACCGGGAAGATTCGAATTTGTATTCACTCCCAAACATGGATCATGGCTCAATATGGTTGAAGGTTTCTTTAGCAAGATGACTCGTCAGATGCTCAGAGGTATCCGTGTTAAATCTAATGAGGAACTTACTAATCGTATCTACAGATATTTTGCAGAAATAAACGAAGAGCCGATTGTGTTCCATTGGAAATATAATCTCGATGATATTGATATATCGGAAGAAATCATTGTTGATACACTGCCTGTCAAAAAGTCGAGTTAATTAAAGGATGAAATACTAGGTGACAGGCATGAAGTACTGAAAACAGATGATACTCGGTATGATATATAAAATGGATACTATGCCTGTAATAGAATTTGTTAAGAAGATGCATAAAAAGATACATACAAGACTGACTAGCTTTTGGATTTGTGATATACTGGAGTTGCGTGAAACCATGGCTCTTGATGGTTTAAAGTGATATGAATTACAAATAGATTGTAGTAGGAGAGAAGTTTAGAAAGATTACACCGGATAAATCTTGTACAGATGATGTAAGAGATGCAGAGGTGATTAAATAGGGAGACAGAATGAATCTTGATGAAATATTGGAACAGGCACCTAAAAATAATCTTATAGGAGATTCCATCATAGTTACCTATGCGAAATTACGGCAATACAAAAAAATATTGTGCTCAGTGAGTGGAGGAAGCGACAGTGATATTTTAGTTGATTTATGTCAGAAATTTGGTGATGCAAAAAAAATTACATATGTTTTTTTTGATACTGGACTGGAGTTTAAAGCAACAAAAGAACATTTAGTTTATTTGGAACAACGGTATAGAATAGAAATTCGGAGAATACGGGCTGTAAAACCGGTACCTCTTTGTTGTAAAATGTATGGTCAACCATTTTTATCAAAACAAGTAAGTGAATGGATTGAAAGACTGCAAAGACATAATTTTCAATGGGAAGATGAATCTTTTGAGATTCTATATCAACGATATCCTAAGTGTAGAGCTGCGTTGAGATGGTGGTGTAATGATTTTGAACGGAAATCAGAAGGAAAAGAAAGTAGCTTTAATATTGGATATAACCAGTATTTAAAAGAATTTATGATAGCTAATCCGCCACAATTTAAAATATCGAATAAATGTTGTCATTACGCAAAAAAGTTGGTTGCGAAACATTTTAAAGAACAGGAAAAATTTGACTTAAATATATATGGTGTCAGAAAAGCAGAGGGCGGAGCAAGAAAAAACGCATATAAAACGTGTTTTTCTTCTAATGACGAAGGATGTGATGAATATCGTCCTGTTTTTTGGTATCTGGCAGATACAAAAAATGTGTATGAGGCACATTATAAGATTCAAAATAGCAGATGCTATAGTGAGTATGGATTGAGAAGAACTGGGTGTGCTGGATGCCCGTATTCGAAAAAATTTGAAGACGAATTAGAAGCTATGCGTCAATATGAACCACAATTGTATCGAGCAGTGAACCGTATTTTTTCACAGTCATATGCATATACAAGAAGCTATTGGAATTTTGTACGGGAAATGAGGAATGACAAAGATAAAGGAGAGCAGTAATCTATGGATAAAATTGTGAAAGCTAGTCCAACGAAAGAATTTTTTGTTAATATGCTAGTTCGAGATATTCTGTTAAAACAGGCAATTATTGAGTTAATCGACAATAGTATTGATGGTGCAAGAAGTATACGAAAAGAGAAGGATTATTCTGGCCTGAAAATATGTGTTTATTTCGACAAAGATAAATTTGTGATAGAAGACAATTGTGGAGGAATTCCATTGGATATTGCAGCTAATTACGCTTTTCGATTTGGGCGCCCAAAAACCGTTGAAAGCGGTAATGCAGAAACGACAGGTATTTTTGGAATTGGTATGAAGAGAGCTTTATTTAAAATCGGCAATAATTTTTCTATACATTCCACTACAAAAACGACAGAATTTCAATTAGATCTTAATGTAAAAGAATGGTTGGAGAAAGATGATGGTGATTGGGATTTTAAATTCTCATCCGTTAAGGAGAATATGAATAACTCAGAAGAAGATACCGGGACCAAAATAGAGGTTACAGATTTAAATTCAGAAATTGCGGGAGAATTGAGTAGTGAAGAATTTGTAAAAGAAGTGATCGAACACATTCAACGTCGGGTTGGGTTGGACATGGCATATGGTATGACGATTCTTGTAAACAACAAAACGTTAGTTGGTAATAATATTTTATTAATTGATAACGAAGAAATACAGCCTATAAAAGAAGAATATCAAGATGAAGCGGTTGGCGTAAAGATATTGAGTGGGATAGCGCCTCGTGAGGGAAAACAATATCCACCGGAAAAAGCTGGATGGTACATTTATTGTAATGGGAGATTAGTGGTTGCAGCAGACAAAACGTCTCTGACAACATGGAAAGATATGGAAAATAAAAGTAGCGGTATTGTTTTTCATAATAATTACGCCGCTTTTCGAGGAATTGTTTATTTTACTTCTAAATATCCTGAAAAATTACCTTGGAATACTACAAAAACCGGGCTTGATGAGACGTCGTTAGTGTACTTGCGGGCAAGAGAAAAAATGCTGGAAATTTTTAAAATTGTTAAAAATATATTGGATGACATAAGAAAAAATACAGACGAAGAAGATGATGGAATAGAAGAAACAATTGCTCAGATGCCTGGAACAGAGATGACAACAGAAAATGTTAATAAAGTAAAAGAAAATAGAACAGTGAGTATTAAAAAAGTAGAGGTGACTGTTCCGCCAAATGTAACAATAAATTATAAAAAGCCAAAGGAAGAGGCTGAAGAACTAAAAAAAGTATTAGGGGTAAAATCCTATAAAGAAGTTGGAGAAAAAACATTTGAATACTATAAGGATGCGGAGTGTTAGTATATGCCAGGGAGTGATCAAAGGATAAATTACCAGGTTCGTCCTGCAAAATCTATAGAGAGAAAAATGTTGTGCGACCTGATTCGGGAAATACAGTTGATAAGAGCGAATGGAGATATGAGATATATAGGTCTTGGAGCAAAATATTTTACGGATTTCCTTTTGCTACATAATGAGTTTGGTATCACGGATATGATCAGTATTGAGGCGGAGAAAGAACGACAAAGCCGATATGAATTTAATAAACCGCTGAAGTGCATTAAGATGAGATATGGAACAACAAATGAAGTACTTCCTCAGATTGAGGGATTTGATGAAAAGATGAACCTGGTATGGTTGGATTATGATAATGCATTTGAAGATACTATGCTCATTGATATCGAAACGATATGCAGAAATCTAAATGTTGGAAGCATGTTCTTTATATCATGTAATTATTCTTTTAAAGGGGAAAAACAATCGGAAAAAATGGAATCCTTTAGAAATAATGTAGGGGATTTTTTTGATGAGACAATTGAAAAAAAATATTTTACAGCAAAAAAAATACCAATGGTTATAAAAAAAATAATGGATGCTCAGATTAATAAAACACTTGATATGAGAAATAGACTAAATCAAGGTAGTATGGAATACTTGCAATTGTTGTTTTTAACATATAAGGATGGAGCACCAATGATGACGATTGGTGGAATCTTAGTAGATAGTGAATTGAAGAATAAAATAAAGGACAGTAAATTATTTGATAAATATTCGTTTATGTCATGTAGTGAGAAGATTTTTACAATAGATATTCCTAACTTGACTCATAAGGAGATCCAGTTGATATTAAAGAATCTTCCGATAGCTGAAGAAGATTTCATGGAACATGAAGAAATGTTTTATGGAATAAAATATGAGGAAATATGCAAATTCGAAAAAATATATAGGTATTATCCATATTATTCAGAAGGCTTTTTTAACACGTAAGGCAGCAGTTATTGTATTCGGTAAAGTTCAATTTGATATAGAAGAACAATTACAACTGATACAAAAAGTTGAGACTTAACTTTTTATACTGCAGTAGTACTTATGACTATTATTGCAGGAATAAGAGGTATAGTAAGGCACCTCTGGTTTCACTATTTGCAAAGAATGTTGCCCAAAAGTGAAAGGATATATAAGGGAAGCGTAATGATAACAGAAGAATTGATTAATAATTTTACATCAATGTTTACATGGAGTGAGCCTGGTGTAACCAATTATTTTGTAGCATTTTATACTCATCATAGAATACTTAATGATGTCTTGGAAAAAATGAATGAAGAGAATAGTATAATACATCAGTCAGTGCTGCGTGTTTCATATTTGTTTTATACAAACTATGTTTCTTTTGTATATGCAGAATTGAGTTTAACAGTAGAATGTTTGCTAAAGATGCTGCTTGTGGAATACGAGTCTCAATGTGGTCATACACATGAGCTAGGTAGACTATTAGAGTATATTCATGGTATCGATAATGAGAAGGTCAAAGATATTTATCAGATACTGATTGGAGAAGAGGAAGTTTTAAAAAATTTTGATACGAATAAGGTATTTATAAATTATAGATATCTTGAAAACCAGGATGATAAATTTGTGCTTGAACATATGATCTATATCAAAGGGCTGTTATTAGCGGTAGAGAAAATTTATTTGAAATATTATAGAGACTTTGATTTTATAGAGTTGACTTATGGGAGCATGTGATTGTTTGGAGTCATTTGATAGTTGCTTTATGATGAATAGAGAAAACATTGAAAAACAAAATGTGTGGCTACATTTTGGCTACAAAAATTTGATATACATATGATTCCATACATAAAATCCGCAATCAGAGCCCCAAAAAAGACGAAAAAACAATATTTATCATATAACATTTTCCTGAAGAAGTCCGTGAAGGTGGACGTACTGTAGGATCAGGACGTGTTGCTACAATCATCGAGTAATCACTGATTGACAGATCATCATATATAATTTAGTATACACTTCGTGTGTATCGTACTGTAGCGTAAGATGCCCCGGAACCGCAAGGTTTCCGGGGTTTTTCTGTTATGTGAGAATAATAGATTGAATAGAAAAAGGGTTTCCAGGTTACAGGTATTTATTTTACCGTGACAGTGCAGGTGATTTTCTTTTTACCTGAAGTAATCGTAATCTTTGCAGTTCCTTTTTTCTTTGCTGTGATTTTGCCTTTTTTATTTACGGCTGCAATCTTAGACTTAGAAGATTTATAAGTGATTTTTTCCTGAGAAGTATATGGAATGCGCTGTACTTTCAAGGTACTTTTCTGACCGGGTTTCAGGGTAAGCTTTTTGGTATTTACAGTTAGTTTTGTAGTTTTTACTTTACCTTTTTGAACAATGACTTTGGCAATACGCTTTTTTCCGCTGGAAAGCGTAACGGTAATTTTGGCAGAGCCGGTTTTTTTGGCAATGATCTTACCAGATGCTGTGACGGTAAAGATTCTGGGATTGCTACTCTGATAAGATTTTACAGAATCACCGTTTGGAATGTCGATAACTTTATAAGCAGGGACTTTTTGTTTTACCTGTAATTTAATTGGTGAAACATTTATTTTTTCAGTAGCAGCTGGGGCAGAAGAATCCTTTACATGTATGGTAAGGGAAACAGAGAGCGTGGAAGAGGAAGCTGTAATGACAGCATCGCCGGCGTGAAGTCCTGTTGCGATTCCCTGCTCACTGACAGTAGCAATGGAAGAATCACTGCTGCTCCAGGTAAAAGAATCAGCATTGATCAATGTGGGTTCGTCATCGCAGCCCCGGTTGAAAATAATTGCCTGTAGTGGTAATGTTTTACCGGTGTATACAATGTTGTCCCTGCGATAAGAAAGAAGCAGAAACTGAGAATGGTATACGTCAGGTGCATAAGTGATGGACTCTGTTATCTTACCATTTTGTGGCTGAGAAATCGGTGTGGCTTTATTGCGTCCAAATGCCTGTACCCAGAACCATAGACCGCCCTGTTCAAAGCAACCGACTCCAATGGATTGGAAAGAAGAGTTCAGAATATTGGAACGGTGTCCGGAAGAATTCATCCACATATACATGGTCAAATCAGCGGAAGAGGCACCGGCGGAAATATTTTCGCCAGACATTTTTAGTGATGAAGAAGAACATTCCGTCTGGTCTGGACGTGTGTGGGAAAAGTCTACACTGCATTCTGCGGCTCGTTTCATAGCAGTTTCAAGCAGATCCTGATCCATGGTGAGTGGAGCGAGTCCTTCTTTTGCACGTTCCTGGTTGACAAGTGTCAGTACCTGGTAGGCTGCATCGTAGTGACGGATGCCAGAGACGGATAAGTTTGCCAGTGACTGCTGGCTGGCAGTATGCGATGCTTCTGAAAGCAGTGAGATCTGGGCTGTGTCCGGCATTACAAGATCCTTTGCTGATGCGGATAATTTGCCGGCGTTTCCCCAAATAAGGATACAACTGAGTGCTGTGATACTGATACATTTCATAAATTTCATGATAGTTCCTCCCTCGTTTGATATTAACCGAATCAAGCAAGTCCCTGTTTCAATTGTGTAGAGCAATAAGCAGTGAGTAGGACTTGTTTGACTTCTATTATATCTCTCCCATGTGTTATTAGTACAGAAGAAATCAATTTATAACACAGACTTTCCAATAAGAATGCATTCTGCTATAATTGTCGTATAAAAGGTTATTGTACGGTAATGATTCAGCAACTACCGTGAAAGTACTGGAGAGTTACGTTATACACAGAAAAGCAGGGAGGACTTTACTATGGAGACAAGACCATATATCAGTTGGGATCTGGTGGAACATTTTATGGTGGATGCTTTTCAGGCTGTGGGTGTGCCGGAAGCAGATGCCAGAATCTGTGCAGATGTATTGATGGAAAGTGACCGACGTGGGATTGAGAGCCATGGCTGTAACCGATTTAAACCGATCTATATGGATCGTATTCTGAACGGAACACTGAAACCGGTGACAGAAATTGAGATTCTGAAGGAGACTCCGACAACTGTTGTGATGGATGCGCATGACGGTATGGGGATGGTGGCCAGCCATAAAATGATGGAGATGCTGATTGAGAAAGCGAAGACTTATGGAATGGCTGGCGGAAGCATCTGCAATTCTACTCATTATGGGATTGCCGGTTACTGGGCTACCATGGCCAGCAAGGAGGGCCTGCTGGGAATCACCGGAACTAATGCCAGACCATCTATTGCACCAACTTTTGGCGTGGAAAATATGATGGGAACCAATCCCCTGACTTTTGCGTTCCCTACAGATGAAGAATTCCCATTCTGTCTGGACTGTGCAACTTCGATCGTACAGCGTGGCAAGATCGAATATTATGCAAGAGAAGGAAAGGATACACCGGCTGGTATGGTAGTATCTGAAAAAGGAGAGGCTATGACGGATTCCGATGAGATCTTGAAAGCTTTGGTGGATGGAACCGCAGCACTGGCACCTCTTGGTGGTATCGGCGATGAAATGTGTGGATTTAAAGGCTATGGTTATGCAGCGGTAGTGGAGATTCTTTCTGCAGCACTGACGGGTGGTCCGTTTATGAAGGCGCTGACTGGACTGAATGCAGATGGCAGTCGCTCCATGTATCACTTGGGACATTTCTTCTTTGTTATTAATCCGGATTTTTTCATGGGAGAAAATACCTTCCGTAAGACGGCCGGAGATATTTGCCGTGCATTACGTGCATCCAAGAAAGCACCGGGGCAGGAGCGAATCTATACAGCCGGGGAGAAAGAATGGCTGGTATGGCAGGAACGTAAGGATAAGGGAGTACCAGTAGGGGATGCAGTGCAGAAAGAATTTATCGAGATCCGTGATAAATACCATCTGCCATATCATTTCCCATTTGAAAAATAAAAGAAAATTCACTGGCAGGGAAGTCTGGATATGCATATTTTGTTGAATTTGATCTGACGAATACGGCCAGAAAGAAAAATGAGGACGGTATAATCAAGAGACGAAATATGAAGAGCAGATTAGAAAGCAAAAAAGTAGCATATAAAGATTACGATATCACTTTGATTCGCAGTAACCGGAAAAGTATCGCCATTGAAATCAACAGGGATCTTCAGATCAAGGTGCGGGCACCGCAGCGTATGACGCAGAATCGAATCATGAAGTTTGTCACAGAGAAAGAAGAGTGGATACAGCTTCATCTGGAGAAGATGGAGCTGTTACGTCAGAAGCAGGAACAGGATGACAGATACTCGCAGCGATCACCTATGACGGAAGAAGAAATTCGGAAGCTTACAGAGACTGCAAGAAAAGTGATTTCGGTAAGAGCAGCATACTTTGCCCGGCAGATGGAAGTCACTTACGGCAGAATCACGATCCGCAATCAGAAGACTCGCTGGGGAAGCTGCAGTCAGGCAGGAAATCTGAACTTCAACTGCCATCTGGCTGAGATGCCAGATGAGATTCTGGATTATGTTGTGGTGCATGAACTCTGTCACAGGAAGCAGATGAACCATTCCAGGCTGTTCTGGGCAGAAGTCGAAAAGGTATTACCGGATTATCAAATCAGAAGAAAGTGGTTGAAGGAGAATGGAAGAAGGTATCTGACATAGTACATCTGAACCGCATGATCAGGAACAATACGATAAGAACAAAACAACGGAGTCGGCAGAAAAGGAGAAATCCAACTGGCGACTCTTTCTTGCATTATAAGCAATAATGACTTAAAATAGAAGAATATTGTGAATTTATAAGGCATAGAACCAGCGATCAGCACCATTAGCGTAGATCTGTCGTTTTAGGATTGCAATAGAATAAGCAGAAACAAAAAAGAAAGAGAACAGAGTGTATGATGGAGATAATAGAAAATATAAACAGTGTGGTAAATAATTTTATCTGGGGTGTTCCGGCAATGCTGTGCATCTTCGGTGTTGGGTTGTATTTAAGTATCAGAACTCATTTTTTGCAAATCCGGAAGTTCCCGTATGCTATTAAGACAACTATAGGAAGAATGTTCCGAAAAAGAAATGCTTCAGATGGAGCTCTGACTCCATTTCAGGCGGTCTGCACTGCACTGGCGGCAACGGTTGGAACCGGTAATATTGCCGGTGTGGCAGGCGCAATCGCCATCGGCGGTCCGGGAGCAGTGTTCTGGATGTGGATTTCAGCACTCCTTGGTATGTGTACCAAGTTCGCGGAAGTGACATTGGCGGTGCATTTCCGTGAGAAAAATACCAACGGAGATCTGGTGGGCGGTCCAATGTACTACATTAAAAATGGGCTGGGAAAAAAATGGATTTGGCTGGCCTATCTGTTTGCAGCATTTGGTGTGCTGACGGTATTCGGAACCGGCAATGCCACACAGGTCAATACTATCACAACAGCGATCAACTCTGCATTACTGAATTTTCATGTAATTTCAGAAGGCGCAGTATCCACATCCAATCTGATCATTGGTATTGTAATCACGGTACTGGTAGGAATGATCCTGCTTGGTGGAATCAAACGAATCGGCCAGGTAACAGAAAAGCTGGTGCCATTTATGGCATTATTATACATTGTACTGGCTCTGGGAGTGGTATTGATGAATATCAGGGTACTTCCGGCAGTTTTTGTGTCCATTATACGAGGTGCATTCCAGCCATCAGCAGTGACAGGAGGCGTGGTCGGAAGCATGTTCATGAGTATGAAAAAGGGTGTATCCCGCGGTATCTTTTCCAATGAAGCAGGTCTTGGTACCGGCTCCATCGCTCATGCCTGTGCAGATACCAGAAAACCGGTAAAACAGGGCATGTTCGGTATCTTTGAAGTATTTGCAGACACCATTGTAATCTGTACATTAACAGCACTGGTTATTCTGTGCAGCCAGGTACCGGTGAATTACGGTGCGGCAGCTGGAGCAGAACTGACGATTCAGGGATTCACATCTGTGTACGGAGACTGGGTATCTATCTTTACGGCAGTAGCTATGTGTTGTTTTGCATTCTCCACTATTCTTGGCTGGGGACTGTACGGAGCAAGATGCATCGAGTTCCTGTTTTCAGAAAAAGTGATCAAGCCATTTATGGTGGCTTATTCGCTGGTAGCGATTCTTGGTGCAACAGCCAACCTGGGATTGATGTGGAGTATTGCTGAGACCTTTAACGGTCTGATGGCGATCCCGAACCTGATTGCCCTGTTCCTGCTTTCCGGAACAGTGGTGAAGCTGGTAAAAGAATATTTTGCATCCGGTGAAGAATAGGACAGGAAAATGATATGACCATAGAAAATATCCTGAAAAACATAATTGATCTATGCGAGCAGTTTTCAGCAGACTGTGTGATTTTATTTGGTTCAAGGGCAAAAGGAACGAATACAGAACGCAGCGATATTGATATAGCAGTAAAAGGTGTAAAAAATATCTGGGAACTGCAGGAAAAACTGGAAGAGATACCGACATTATATAAAATTGACCTGGTGGATCTGGATACCTGTAAAAATCAGTTACTGATGGAGGATATAGAACAGTATGGACGAGAAATTTACAAAAAGATTTGAATCTTTTCAGAATTCACTGCATTCGCTGCAGGAGGCCAGAGTGAGAGATCTGACGGACTCTTTTGTGCTCAGTGGGACAAGTGCAAAATTCAGTATCACGTTTGATTTGTCATGGAAAGTCATGAAGGATATACTGGTTCAGTACTATGCCATCACAGGCTTCGTGACAGGCTCACCAAGAGAAGTATTGCGTGAAGCATTTCAGGCGAATATGATTCATGGAGACGAGTGGATGGAGATGCTGAGAATCAGAAATCAGCTTGCTCATGACTATGATGGAGTGATTGTAAAAGAACATTGTCAGAGTATTGTGCAGATCTATATCAGCAAGTTTGAGCAGTTTGAGGAATATGTAAAAAAGCTGCTGGCAGAAGCATAGCATGATATTCGATAAGGAAGAGGAGAAATATATGGAACAGATCGTACTCATTGGCTTTGGGGCAATCGGAATTCCCATTGCCTGGCATATGAATCAGTGTTATGGAGAACGGTTTGCCCTGGTGGCCACAGGCCGCCGGCGACAGAAAATGGAGAAGAAGCACTACTGGGTGAACGGAACCGCTTTTTCCCCGAAGATTATTTCGACTGCAGAGGAGCTGGAGGAAAAGCCTTCGCTTGCTATCATCTGTGTGAAAAATTATGATATTGAATCTGCAATAGAGGACTTGCGTCCGGTGATTGTGCCTGGTACGATTCTTCTGCCTCTTCAGAATGGAATCTACGCATTTCAGAGATTCTGTGAGGCTTTTCCGGAAAATATTGTGCTGAAGGGTTACATTCAGGGGCCGAACACCATTATGGATGGAGAAAATCTCTTGTTTACCAATGCGGGCGTGACTCACATCGGGGCATCCTCTTATTCTGGGGATGATATTGTGCAGCATGTTTACCAGCTGATGCACAACTCCGGACTGGATGTGGTAGTAGAAGCGGACATCGATAAAATGGTATGGAAAAAATGGATGCTGAATGTAGCAGGCAACTCAGTAACTGCCCTGACCGGAGCAGACTATAGCAAGTTCCGGACTTATGAAGAATTACAGACCATTTGCCGGAAAAGTATGCGGGAGTTCGTGAAGGTAGCGCAGGCCAAAGAAATTCCACTTTCTGAAGAAGATATTGAAGACATCATTCAGTACTATGTCAGCTACAAAGGGGCCAAGAAAACTTCTATGCTGGAGGATGTTCTGCATCACAGAAGAACCGAAAATGAATATCTGGCAGGAACACTTTTGCAGATGGCAGAGAAAAAGCAGATCCCGGTTCCGGCGACCGAGACATTGTATTTGTTGATGAAAGCAAAGGAAGAAATTTACCTGAACGAATAAACAGATCCATAAGGCATTTGTAGAGAAGACAAGATCAGACAATGAGTATAGAAACATACGACTTGAAGTAAGGGAGATAGGAAGAACATGGCAGCAGTAATCAGACCTGGAACAGAAGCAGATATTTCAGCAGTAGATCAGATCTACGATCATATCCTTCATATGGAAGAGACAGGGAAAATGACCGTGGGGTGGATTCGCGGAATTTATCCTACAGAGCGTACCGTTGTAGATGCACTGCATGCCGGTGGATTGTATGTGATGGAAGACGAAGGGGAGATTGTGGCAGCAGCCCGGATGGATCAGATTCAGGTACCAGCCTATAGCGAAGCCAACTGGGAGTATCCGGTATCCGATGATCAGATCATGGTGCTGCATACTCTGGTGGTGGATCCTTACCGGTCTGGAAAAGGATATGGCAAGCAGTTCGTGAAGTTCTACGAAGACTATGCACTCAAACATGGCTGCCCGTATCTTCGCATTGATACCAATGCTCGCAATACGACAGCCAGAACCATGTATGCACATATGGGATTCAAAGAAGTGGGAATCGTACCATGCAATTTTAATGGAATTCCAGATGTGAATCTGGTGTGTCTGGAGAAAAAAATATAAAATAACGCAAAGAAGCGGATATCGAAAACAGTCATAGCCTGACGAAATTCGATACCCGCTTTTTCTTTCGATAAAGAAAAACGGTTTAAATTTTTTGCCTTTTCTTCACAAGCTTTCGGTAGTTCCCGGCGGTCATCTGACAGTACTTCCGAAAACTCTGGGACAGGTAGCTCTGGGAGGAAAAGCCGGTAAGATGAGCAATGTCCGAGATATCATAGTCACTGTTTTCCAGCAGATCCTTGCATACCTCGATCCGCTTGCGATTCAGATAGTTAATCGGTGAGATGCCATAATATTTTGTAAATTCATGGCTGAGATAATACTTGTTCAGATGGCTGAGTTCTGCCAGCAGATCCAGAGTAATATTCTCGCTGTAGTTGGAATCCAGATAGCGTTTGACGGAAGCACATTCCCGGCTGGGGTGCTGGGAAGGCATCAGCTCAAAAGCAGAATCTGTGATACGCCGCAGCTGGAGCATCAGGATCTCCAGCATATGCCGGCAGATGGTATCGTAGCCTTCCTCTTTTTTGTCAAGTTCCCGGAACAGTGTCTGGAAATAAAAGAGCAGGTTGGCATCCCGTCCACGGCAGTTCAGAATCTGAAAATCCTGATGATCACGAAAAGAAAAGCCCACACCGTCAATACCAAGGGTCAGATAATTTAAGGGTGGCTGGCCTTTGGATAGCTCCGTATGGAGAATCTGGGGATTGATGATCACCAGGTCATCTTTGGCAATGGGATAGTATTCATCTTCAATCAGGAAATCCCCCTGACCATCTTGCACGTAGAACAGTTCGGTGAAAGCATGGGAATGGCGGATGCTTGGCCAGTCTCCCTCATAGCGGGAGGAAGAGGCGCTGAGCAGAACTGCATCCGTGGCAGCCTGCTGTTGGGAGGAAAATCGAATGGATCTGGTACTCATGAATTCTCCTTTGTGTAAAAAACTGGAAAATATTAGTTATTTTGTTTTGATAAAAATGATGTTACAAAATCAATGCATAGAAGTTAGTCTGGACAAAGTGTGCCTTTTCTCTAAAACAATTCAAACAATTTGAAAAAATGAAGCAAATTTTCCTAAAAAATAAGCGGGCCTGTTTTCTGTGCATCAGTATATTTCCATAATACAGGAAAATGAACGTAAACGCAAGATATCTAAAAAACAAAGCAAAATGGGAATTGAAATACATAGAAAAACAACGTATGCTTAAGACAGATCAAAAACGTGAAAAAGATTTTCAAGGAGGATACAAAATGAAGAAAAAATTAGTAAGTGCAATCCTGGCAGCTACTGTAGTTGGAAGCATGATCGCAGCTGTACCAGTTGCTGCTGAAAGCAACGATGAAACCTTAACGGTATGGTGCTGGGATCCGAACTTCAACATCTACGCTATGAAACAGGCAGAAGCAGAATATCAGAAGGATCATCCAAACTTCAAGCTGGATATCCAGGAAAATGTATATTCTGATATCGAGACCAAGCTGATCACAGCTGCTACATCTGGAGATTACAGCACACTGCCGGATATTTTCCTGATGCAGGATTACTCTTATCATAAAGATGTTACCAGTTTCCCGGATGTATTCACAGACCTGACAGATTCCGGAATTGATTTCTCAACGTTCTCAGCTGGTAAGCTGGCAGACTCTACTGTAGATGGAAAGAACTACGGTGTTCCATTTGATAATGGTGCAACCATCATGGCGATCCGTTCTGATATCGTAGAAGAAGCAGGACTGACTACAGATGATTTCAAAGACATCACATGGTCACAGTTTATGGAACTGGCTAAGACTGTAAAAGAAAAAACAGGTACACCAATGCTGACCACTTCCGGCGGATCCGAGCTGGTTCTGGAAATGCTTCAGTCCGCAGGTGCTTCTCCAATCGTAGATGGTGAAGTAAAGATCGCTGACAACGAAGTACTGGCACAGGCTGTTGACGTATACGCAACTCTGGTAAATGAAGGATACATGACCGAGTACACAGACTGGGATCAGTATATTGCATCTATGAACAACGGAGATGCAGCTGGTGTGATCAACGGATGCTGGATCATGTCTTCTATTCAGGCAGCAGAAGATCAGTCTGGTAACTGGACGATTGTAAACATGCCTGCACTGGATGACGTAGAAGGAGCAACCAACTACGCAAACTGCGGTGGAGCAAGCTGGGCAGTATCTTCCAACTGCGAGAACACAGATCTGGCATTTGATTTCCTGAAATCCACATTTGGTGCAGATGTAGATCTGTATGATGATTTACTGGTAAATGCAGGCGCAATCGCAAGCTACCTTCCGGCAGCAGAATCCAGTGTATACCAGGAAGCATCAGATTTCTACGGCGGACAGAAGGTATACGCAGACATCGTAGATTTCGCAAGCCAGGTTCCTGCATTTGACTGTGGTGCTTACTATTCAGATATCAGAAGTGCCCTGACAGACGTAGTAACAAACGTAGTACAGAACGGTGCAGACATCACAGAAGAACTTCAGAATGCACAGGATACTGTAGAGTTTAATATTGAAGGTTAATGAAAAATGGTAACTGTTCAGATCATGGGGGAAAGAAACTAAGCAGTTACAAAGAGATAATCAGGGGCCGCTGCAAAATACAAAAAAGTGTTTTTGCAGCGGCTTCATTTAGGAGGAACTATATGGAACCAAAAAGGAAAAAAATGAGTCTTCAGAAGAGACATAATCTGATCGGATGGGCATTTCTCATTCCTGCTTCTCTTCTGATCTTTGTGTTCTGTTTCTATCCAATGATTCAGGCCATTCTCCTGTCCTTTCACAAAGGCATGGGAGCAGCCCAGAGCTGGACAGGGATCAGCAACTACACCCGTATTTTAAAAGACAAGACCTTCCGTCAGTGTCTGTTTAATACCGTATTTTATTTTGTGATTCAGGTACCGATTATGCTGCTGCTGGCGCTGATTCTGGCACAGCTGTTAAATAACAGGGATTTGAAATTCAAAGGACTGTTCCGTACGATGATCTTCTTACCGTGCGCCACATCTCTGGTATCCTATTCTATGATTTTTAAATCTCTGTTTGCAGGAGACGGATTTGTCAATGTACTGCTTACTCATATCGGTATGCAGCCGGTGGACTGGTTCCAGAATGCATGGGCTGCCAGATTCGTTATCATCATTGCCCTGGTCTGGAGATGGACTGGATATAACATGGTATTTTACCTGTCCGGACTACAGAACATTGACAGCTCTATTTATGAAGCAGCCAGAATCGACGGAGCCAATGGCATCCAGCAGTTTTTCAAGATGACTGTACCGCTGCTGAAGCCAACCATTCTGCTGACCGCAATTATGTCCACATCAGGAACCCTGCAGCTCTTTGATGAGTCTGTGAACCTGACAGCCGGAGGACCGGGAAAGTCCACCATGACTCTGGCTCATTATATTTTCAATATCTCCTTTGTGGAGACACCGAAGTTTAATTACGCAGCAGCACTGTCCGTATTCATTCTGGTATGTGTGGCCGTTCTGTCTGCAATTCAGATGAAAGTAGGTGACAGCCGTGACTAGTAACAAATGGAAAAATGCAATTTCTTATATCGTGCTGACGATTGCCAGCCTGTTATCTGTGTTCCCACTGTATTACATGATCTCGGGAGCAACCAATAAAAGTATTGATATCGTCCGTGGCCGTTTGATTCCGGGAACCTATCTGATGGAGAACTTTAAGAGCCTGACCACCAATCAGAATCTGGGACTGGCGATGTTCAACTCGTTTCGAAATGCGATTATCATTACCGTTCTGACCCTTTTGATCTGTTCCATCGCAGGATACGGATTTGAGATCTATCATGACAAAGGAAAAGACTTATTGATGAGCATTCTTTTGCTGGCTATGATGCTGCCGTTTGTGGCACTGATGATCCCGTTATTTACTATGTTTTCTAAGATGGGGCTGGTAAACAGCTGGATGGCCCTGGTACTGCCGTCTATCTCCACTCCATTTATGATTATGCTGTTCCGGCAGGCATCCCGGTCTTTCCCGGTGGATATTATTGAAGCCAGCCGGCTGGAAGGAATGAGCGAAATCTCCATTTTCTTCCGCATGTATATTCCGGTGATGAAGTCCACTTATGGTGCGGCTATGACAGTGACTTTTATGAATGCATGGAACAATTATCTCTGGCCAAAGGTTATCCTGCAGAATAATGAATCCATCACGATGCCGATGCTGGTTGCCAATTTAAAGAGTGGTTACAGTGTAGATTACGGTATGCTGATGCTGGGTGTTCTGATCTGTACTTTACCGACAGCAGTGATTTTCTTCTGCCTGCAGAAGAGCTTTTCCAATGGATTGACAGGGGCGGTGAAATAATGACATTTGATTTTCTGGAAAAAAACGAACGGGACTATGCTATGGCCAGTCTGCTGTTTGCACAGAAGATTGGATTGGTTGACAACTATCTTCTGACAGCTGTGGAGCAGCGGCGGCAGGAAGAGAACCGGAAACGCCGGGAAACTCTGGAGCGTGGAGAGATCCTGTATGGACCGGTGGAATACAATCCCATTGCCTATCTGCAGCAGGAACTGACCGGATTCCGTCTGGACTATGTATCAGAAAGTGAGAAGATCACCAACCGCCAGGTGTTCCGGCCGATCGGCCCGGAGGAAACCAGACAGTTCTATGAGGAGCATGCAGATTTGTTTACCCGTTATCAGGGGGATGCATTTGCTTACGAAGATGTGGAACTAATCATTCGAAAGAAAATTCGGGAGAAGGACTATGAAGATGGAATTAAGGACATATTACGTCAGCTCAGAAAAGGGAAATGACCAGAATGACGGGAAAAGCGAGCTGACTCCTTTTGCCACTCTGCAGCCACTTCAGAAGTGTGAGCTGCAGCCAGGAGATAAGATCCTGCTGGAAAGGGGATCCGTATTTGAAGATCAGTATCTTCATATCCGGCAGTCAGGAATGAAGGATGCACCGATAGAGGTTGGGGCATATGGAGAAGGCTGTCTGCCGAAGATTCATGCCAACGGTACTGGAAGATGGTACCAGGATTATGGCAGACCACTGGATTCCCCGGTGCATGTCTATCGGGGAGAGGTATCATCAGCTATTTTGCTTTATGATGCAGAATATATCTGGCTCCATGATCTGGAGATCACCAATCAGGATAGTGAAAAAGAACTGGAGCAATACTGCGCCCCTGATAAAATGGACCGCACAGGGGTAGCGGTAGTGGCACAAAATCGAGGAACACTGCATGATATTCACCTGAGTAATCTGATGATTCATGATGTGAATGGTAATGTATACAATAAGCATATGAACAACGGTGGTATTTATATGACCGCATTCCAGCCGGAGGATGAAGCAAAAACCGGTGTAGCACGCTATGACGGCGTACTGGTGGAAGATTGTTCCGTCTGGAGAGTCAGCCGCTGGGGCATTGCCGTGGGCTACACCTATCAACATGAACGGTTTGCAGGTGCCGAACTGGCAGAGGAGTTGTTTACCAGGTATGGCCATGAGAACATTGTGCTGCGCAACAATTATGTGAAAGAAGCCGGAGGCGATGCCATTACACCGATGTATGCCCTGCGTTCTCTGACAGAGCATAACAGTGCAGATTCCTGCGCCTGTGAGATGAATGACCACTATTATCGATATCCGGGAGAACGGATGGGAAAGGTGGCAGCAGGCATCTGGCCATGGAAATGTAAGGATGCCCTGTTTCGTTACAATTCTGTGCGGGATATGAAGCTGAATCAGGATGGCATGGCTTACGATGCCGATTCCGGAGACGGTACGGTATATGAATACAACTACAGCAGGCAGAATGAAGGCGGATGCGTCATGTTCTGTCTGGAAGAAGCCATCCACAATACATTCCGGAAGAATGTGAGTGAGGATGATCTGGGAGGAATCTTAAGTCCTTCCGGCAATCCGGATGC
Source organism: uncultured Marvinbryantia sp. (assembly GCA_934408725.1). Lineage (GTDB taxonomy): Bacteria > Bacillota > Clostridia > Lachnospirales > Lachnospiraceae > Marvinbryantia. The sequence goes on along the minus strand of CAKRVB010000007.1, from coordinate 84,804 downwards.
CTATGTGGCAGAGAATACCTTTTTGATGCGCCGCAGCGTGCCGCTTCTGAGAAATCAGATGAGTGATGGCAGCGTAACACTGGAGAAAAATCAGATTGTAATAATAGAAAAATAAAACGGAGGACAAAAAAGAATGGAACAGAACAAGGGCCGTGTAACCATACCGACAGACCTGGATGTGGTGCCACAGACACTGGAGATCATGGATGAATGGGGCGCAGATGCGCTTCGTGACTGTGATGGTACAGAATTTCCACAGGAATTAAAGAATACCGGAGCAAAGGTCTATGCGACTTATTGTACGACCAGAAAAGATAATGAATGGGCGAAGGCCAATCCGGATGAAGTGCAGCAGATGTATATTATGTCAGCTTTTCATACCGCAACGGAAGATACCCTGAAGATTCATTTGATGGATCATCTGTATCCGGATATGCTGAAAGTCAATGACCGGGATGATATTCAGAGATGGTGGGAAGTGATAGACCGTACTACCGGAGAAGTGGTTCCGGTAAGTGAATGGTCTTACGAAAAAGAAAGCGGAGATGTGGTTATCCATCCGGTAAAACGGTTCCACGAATATACCGTCAGCTTTCTGGCTTATATCATGTGGGATCCGGTCAACATGTATAATGCGGTAGTCAATGACTGGAAGGATGTAGAACCGCAGATTACTTTTGATGTGCGTCAGCCAAAAACAAAAGCACATTGTATGGAAAAACTGCGTCACTTCCTGGATACTCACGAGTATGTAGATGTGATTCGTTTTACTACTTTTTTCCATCAGTTCACTCTGATCTTTGATGAGCTGGCCAGAGAAAAATACGTAGACTGGTTTGGATATTCTGCATCAGTCAGCCCTTATATTCTGGAACAGTTTGAAAAAGAAGTGGGGTATCCGTTCCGTCCGGAATACATCATCGATCAGGGCTACATGAATAATACGTATCGGATTCCGTCAAAGGAATTTAAAGATTTTCAGAATTTCCAGAGAAGAGAAGTGGCAAAGCTGGCCAAAGAGATGGTGGATATTGTACACGAATATGGAAAAGAAGCCATGATGTTCATGGGTGACCACTGGATCGGTATGGAACCATTTATGGATGAATTTGCCTCCATCGGTCTGGATGCAGTAGTTGGAAGTGTAGGAAACGGTGCTACGCTGCGACTGTTCAGCGATATCAAGGGCGTAAGATATACGGAAGGAAGATTCCTGCCATATTTCTTCCCGGATACCTTCTACGAAGGTGGAAATCCGGTGAAAGAAGCAAAGGAGAACTGGGTAACCGCCAGAAGAGCTATCCTGCGCAGCCCAATCCAGAGAATCGGATACGGCGGATATCTGAAACTGGCTCTTCAGTTCCCGGATTTTGTAGAATATATCAGGAGCGTCTGCCAGGAATTCCGTACCCTGTACGATAACATTCAGGGAACGACCCCATATTGCGTAAAACGTGTGGCAGTCTTGAACTGCTGGGGAAAGATGCGTTCATGGGGCAATCATATGGTGCATCATGCGATTTACTACAAGCAGAACTATTCTTACTTTGGCATTATTGAAGCATTAAGTGGGGCGCCGTTTGATGTGGTTTTCATCAGTTTCGATGATATCAAGGCTAATCCAGATCTGTTAAAAGACTTTGATGTGGTCATCAATGTAGGGGATGCGGATACAGCCCAGAGCGGTGGCGAAAACTGGATCGATGAGACAGTGATAACAGCTGTAAAAGAGTTTGTATATCATGGCGGAGGCTTCATTGGTGTAGGAGAACCGGCAGCTCACCAGTGGCAGGGAAAATTTTTCCAGTTAGATGATATCCTGGGTGTAGAAGAAGAACGTGGATTCAATCTGAATACAGATAAGTACAACTGGGATGAACACAGAGACCACTTCATTCTGGCTGACAGTGAGGGAAAAGTAGACTTTGGAGAAGGCAAGAAGAACATCTTCGCACTGCCAGAGACAAAGATCCTGATTCAGAACAACCAGGAAGTGCAGATGGCTGTAAAGACTTTCGGAAAAGGCCGTGGGGTTTACATCAGCGGACTTCCATACAGCTTCAAGAACAGCCGCATCCTGTACCGTGCGGTACTGTGGTCCGCATCGGCAGAAGAAGAACTGCATTGCTGGTACTCCACGAACTACAATGTGGAAGTACATGCTTACGTCAAGAATGGCAAATTCTGTGTAGTCAACAATACCTACGAACCACAGGATACCGTAGTATACAAGGGCGATGGCAGCAGCTTTGAACTGCATATGGAAGCAAATGAGATAAAGTGGTATCAAATCTGACAGTTTAGGCAGAAACCACATTGACAGAACGAAAACTGCATAGTACAATTAGCCTATTGAAAAAGTAGGTAGTCATAAAACAAGCGGATGGATACCATCCGCTTTGTTTTCAGTTAAGATAGGAGTTATAGAATGTTAACACAGTTTTCAAGAACAGAATTGTTATTGGGAAAAGAAGCCATGGATAAGTTGGCAAACAGCCGTGTGGCTGTATTTGGCATCGGCGGCGTGGGCGGATATGTCTGTGAGGCGCTGGTTCGTACCGGTGTGGGAGCCTTTGACCTGATCGATGATGATAAGGTATGTCTGACCAATCTGAACCGTCAGATCATTGCTACAAGAAAAACAGTAGGTCAGTATAAGACAGATGTGATGAAAGAGCGTATGCAGGAGATCAATCCGAAGGTGGATGTACGGGTTCATAAGTGCTTCTTTCTTCCGGAAAATGCAGAGGAGTTCCCGTTTGAAGAGTATGATTATATTGTGGATGCAGTAGATACCGTCACGGCAAAGATCTCATTGGTTATGAAAGCTCAGGAGATGAACATTCCAATCATCAGCAGTATGGGCGCCGGCAACAAGCTGGATGCCAGCAAGTTCCAGGTGGCAGATATCTACAAGACGAAGGTTTGCCCGTTGGCAAAGGTGATGCGCCGGGAACTGAAAAAGCGTGGAGTAAAGAAGCTGAAAGTAGTATATTCGGAAGAGCAGCCGACAAGACCAATCGAAGATATGTCCATCAGCTGCCGTACACACTGTATCTGTCCGCCGGGGGCTAAGCATAAGTGCACTGAGCGGCGGGACATTCCGGGAAGCGTGGCCTTTGTGCCGTCTGTAGTTGGATTGATTATAGCCGGAGAGGTCGTAAAAGACCTGTCTGCAAACAAATAAGATATTTGGTACAGGAGGACAGTCACATGGGACAGTTAGAAGAAAAATATGAAGCACTGCTGGAGTATCTGCGCAGTCTGAATTCTGTAGCAGTAGCTTTTTCCAGCGGGGTAGATTCTACCTTTTTATTAAAAGCAGCAAAAGAAGCATTAGGGGATCAGGTCATTGCAGTGACAGCACAGTCCTGCTCCTTTCCACAGAGAGAATTAAAAGAGGCCATTGCATTCTGTGAAAAAGAGGGCATTCGCCATTTTATCTGCAAGTCAGAAGAACTGGAGATCGAAGGATTTGCACAGAATCCGAAGAACCGATGCTATCTTTGCAAGAAAGAGCTGTTTGAAAAGATCAAAAAGCTGGCAGAAGATCAGGGAATGGAAAATGTTGCAGAGGGATCTAATATGGATGATAATGGGGACTACCGTCCAGGTCTTCAGGCAGTGGCAGAACTGGAAGTGAAGAGTCCGCTTCGTTATTGCAATCTGAACAAGAATGAGATTCGGCTTTTATCGAAGAAGCTGGGACTTCCGACCTGGGAAAAACAGTCATTTGCCTGTCTGTCTTCCAGATTCGTATATGGGGAGACGATCACAGAAGAAAAGCTGGGGATGGTAGATAAAGCAGAACAGCTCTTGCTGGATCTGGGATTCCATCAGGTAAGAGTGCGCATTCATGGTATGATGGCAAGGATTGAGATTGATCCAGCAGAATTTGATAAACTCATGCAGCCGGAGACAAGAGAAAAGATCACGAGAGAATTGAAATCCTGTGGTTTTACTTATGTGACTCTGGATCTGATGGGATATCGTACCGGAAGTATGAATGAGACTCTGGATATCAAAAAATAACGGAACAAGATAGTGCCTGCAATGGGCACTATTTTTTGACACTTTTACAGAAATTATGCTATAGTACTTATTTAGACACAAATCAGGTAATGTTCTTGAATCAGGAGGAAAAATGAACAGTACAATTGGAGTGGTGACAGACAGTCACAGTAGTATCACACAGAAAGAAGCAGAAAAACTGGGCATTTATGTATTGCCGATGCCATTTTATATTGATGATACCTGTTATTATGAAGATATTAATTTGACAAGAGAAGAATTTTTTGAAAAAATGAAAGCAGGAAGTCACGTGAGCACTTCACAGCCTGGACCGGAAGAGGTTATGAAGATATGGGAGAAAGCGCTGAAGGAACATGAGCAGATTCTCTACATTCCATTAAGCAGTGCTCTCAGTGGATCCTGTCAGACCGCACAGATGCTGGCACAGGAAGAACCTTACGCAGGAAGAGTATTTGTGGTAGACAATGGCCGGGTATCAGCTACCCAGCACCGCTCCGTACTGGATGCGCTGGAGCTGATCGAAGAAGGATATACGACAGTGCAGATCAGGCAGATGCTGGAGGAAGCACGCGCAAAGAATACCATCTATATTGGCGTACAGGATCTGGAGTACTTAAAAAGAGGAGGAAGAATTTCCCGTGCCACAGCAGCACTTGGCAGTGTATTGAATATCAAACCAGTCCTGCAGTTCGATGTGGGGACTCTGGATACTTATAAAAAATGCCGTGGATTTGTACAGGCAAAGAAAGTCATGATCGATGCCATGAAACAGGAATTTGCTACAAAGTTCAAAGAGGAAGTGCGGAGAGGGGAAGCATATCTGCTGGCAGCGACCAGCGCCACTGCAGAAGAAAGTGAAAAATGGCTGGAAGATATCAAGAGGGCATTCCCGGGAATGACTGTGTTGTATGATAAGCTTTCACTGGGCGTCAGCTGTCATATCGGACCGGGTGGCTTAGGAATCGGATGTTCCTGCAGACCGAAGCGGATCACCCGGTAGAACGAAAAAGGAGAAAAGGATGAGCATTACAGTAGAAGAATTAAGAAATATGAATCCAGACACCTATCAGTTGATCGATATCCGAAGTGAAAGTGAAATCGCCCATGGTGCCATTCCGGGTGCCACGGCGATTCCGGGCGAGGAGATCGCATCCAGTGAACAGACAGATAAGACAAAGAAACTGATTATTTGCTGTTCCAGAGGGAGAAACAGTATTGATCTCGCAGCGGAATTATGTGAAAAAGGATTGGATGCGGAAAGTCTGGAAGGTGGCTATATCGCCTGGCTTATGGATTATATGAAGTGCCAGGAAGAGGCAGATTTTGCCAAAAATGTAGAGCAGAGTCTGCGAAAGACATACAAGAAAAGAATCTGGTCTAAATTCTGCCGCGCGATTAATACCTATGAACTGGTGAAACCAGGAGATAAGATCGCAGTGTGTATTTCCGGTGGGAAAGATTCTATGTTGATGGCCAAACTGTTTCAGGAACTGAAGCGCCACAATAAGTTTGAATTCGAAGTAAAGTATCTGGTCATGGATCCTGGATATAATGAGGCAAACAGGCACATTATAGAAGAGAATGCACGCAGACTGAATATTCCGGTGACATTCTTTGAATCCAACATTTTTGATGCAGTGTATGAGATAGAGAATTCGCCTTGTTATCTTTGTGCCAGAATGCGCAGAGGACATTTGTATGCCTATGCAAAAGAGCTGGGATGTAACAAGATTGCACTGGGACACCATTATGACGATGTGATTGAGACCATTTTGATGGGAATGCTTTATGGTGGTCAGGTACAGACTATGATGCCGAAGCTTCACAGTACGAATTTTGAAGGCATGGAGCTGATCCGGCCGTTATATCTGATCCGGGAAGATGATATCAAATCCTGGAGAGATTACAATGATCTGCATTTTATTCAGTGTGCCTGCAAGTTTACTGACACCTGCACCACATGTAATAATGAAGAAAATCGTTCCAAGCGGGTGGAGATCAAGGAGCTGATCCGTACCTTAAAACAGAAAAATCCATTTGTAGAAGGGAATATTTTCAAGAGCGTAGAGAATGTGAACCTGGATACCGTAGTGGAATACAAAACAGGAGGAGTTCGTCACAACTTCCTGGAACGTTATGACCAGATGGGAAAAGCGGAAGAATAAAAATGTGTTTTTTCCATGAAATGCAGGGATTTTTACAGGTTTCAAATTGACAAAAAAAGAGGCATGAAGTAGAATAGCAATGAATAAAAAGTTAGCATGAGCTAATGAAAGTTATTGTACAAGGAGGAAGTAATCATGAAAAACGTATTCAAAAATGTAGACTGGAAAAAAGTGGGAACTTTCGCAGGTGGATTTGTATTTGGAACAGCAGGTGTAAAGGTTCTGGCAAGCGATGACGCAAAGAAAGTATATACACAGTGTACAGCAGCCGTTCTTCGTGCAAAAGAATGTGTGATGAAGACGGTGAACCTGGTACAGGAAAACTGTGAAGACATTCTGGAAGGCGCAAAAGACATTAACGAAGAACGTGCTCAGAAGGCAGAAGAACAGGCTTTCGAAGACGAAGACTTCAAAGAAGTAGAAGAAACTGCAGAAGAGACAGCAGAATAAGGGGCGGTCATAAGTGAAGTTTCAGATTAAAAACGAATCAAAAAGACGTATTCGTATGCATATGTCCGTATATCGTATGAGCTATGTGCAGGCAGATACGCTGCAATACTTTCTGACAGAGCTTTCCTATGTGAATCAGGTGAAAGTAAATGACCAGACCTGTGATGTGACAGTTTATTACAGTGGCGAAAAGGCAGACCGTCAGGATATGCTGAGGAAGCTTCAGACGTTCCATTATGAAGATGTGGAGGTGCCGGAGCATTTTATTCAGAATTCAGGAAGAGCGTTAAATGCTGAATATCAGGATAAGCTGGTATGGAACGTTGCATTTCATTATGCAAGAAAGTGGTTCCTTCCTGCGCCTCTGAATGCCTGTTATAATACGGTAGCTGCAATTCCGTATGTAGTAAAAGGATTGAAGTGTCTGTGGAACCGTAAGATTGAAGTGCCGGTACTGGATGGTACGGCAATCGGAGTTTCTGTCATCCGTGGTGATTATGCGACGGCAGGCTCTGTAATGTTCCTGCTGGGCATCGGTGAAATACTGGAAGAGTGGACTCACAAGAAATCTGTGGGAGACCTGGCAAGAAGTATGTCCCTTCATGTAGAAAAAGTCTGGATGAAACAGGACAAGACGGAAGTTCTGATGGATAGCAATAAGATCCAGAAGGGCGACCAGATCGTAGTTCACATGGGAAATGTGATTCCATTTGACGGAACTGTGACAGAAGGCGAAGGTATGGTAAACCAGGCATCCCTGACCGGTGAATCCGTAGCAGTCCGCAAGAGCAGCGGAGCTGGTGTGTTTGCAGGAACGGTTCTGGAAGAGGGTGAACTGACCATTCAGGTCACAGCGGTTGGCGGTGGAAGCCGTTATGAACAGGTTGTGAAGATGATCGAAGAGTCAGAAAAGCTGAAGTCCGGACTGGAGAGTAAGGCAGAGCATCTGGCGGATCGCCTGGTTCCGTGGACCTTAGGCGGTACCGTATTGACTTATCTGCTGACCCGTAACGTGACCAAAACTTTATCCGTACTGATGGTAGATTTCTCCTGCGCACTGAAGATGGCGATGCCGATTTCGGTGCTGTATGCCATCCATGAAGCGGGAACCCACCATATTACGGTAAAGGGCGGCAAGTTCCTGGAGGCAGTGGCAGAGGCAGATACGATTGTATTTGATAAGACAGGGACTCTGACCAAGGCGAAACCAACTGTTGTAAAAATAGTATCTTTTGATGGCAGAAGCGAAGACGAACTGCTGCGTATCGCAGCATGTCTGGAAGAACACTTCCCACATTCTATGGCAAAAGCTGTGGTACATGCGGCACAAGAAAGAGGCCTGGAGCATGAAGAGATGCATTCCAAGGTAGAGTATGTGGTAGCGCATGGTATTTCCTCTTCAGTGGAGGACAAGAAAGTCATCATTGGAAGTTATCATTTTGTATTTGAGGATGAGAAGACTGCGATTCCGGAAGATAAGAGAGAGATTCTGGAGAATCTTCCTCAGGAATACTCACATCTGTATATGGCGATCGAAGGAAAACTGTCGGCGGTGATCTGCATCGAGGATCCGCTGAGACCGGAAGCGGCAGATGTGATTCGAGAGCTGAAAAGGGCGGGCATTTCCAAAGTAGTGATGATGACTGGAGATAATGAGCACACGGCAAAAGCGATTGCAGAAAAAGTGGGAATCGATGAGTTTTATGCTGAGGTACTGCCAGGGGATAAGGCCAAATTTGTCGAGAAAGAAAAGGAAGCAGGACGCAAAGTGATCATGACTGGAGACGGTATTAATGATTCACCGGCATTGTCTGCATCGGATGCGGGAATTGCCATCAGTGATGGTGCTGAACTTGCGAGAGAGATTGCAGATATTACCATCAGCGCAGATGATCTGTATCAGATACTGATATTGAAGCAGATCAGTGACCAGCTGATGAGACGTATCCGCAAGAACTATCGCAGCATAGTAGGAATTAATTCTAGTCTGATCGCATTGGGTGTGCTTGGTATTATTCAGCCGACCACATCGGCTCTGATGCACAATACTTCCACTTTGCTGATCAGTTTGGGAAGCATGAGAAAGCTCCTGTAAGCTTCTAGGTAGAAAATGATATAAATCTGGATAAAATATGGGAATTCTGGAGACACAGAATTCCCTTGTTTTATTTTAGAAAGTATGTTACTATCTGAATGTTTCGGTATCAGTTGAATTAATACGAATATATGATAAAATGGAACTATTCGGAGCTGTCTATGGCTCAAAGCGGTTATGAAAATAAGATCGACAATTTATGGAGGAAAAACCTGTGAAGATAATTATAGCGGGGGATGGAAAAGTCGGAAATATGCTGACCAATCAGTTATCGGCAGAAGGACACGATATTACACTGGTGGATTCGAATCCAGAGGTACTGGAGGCAAGTATTGAAAGTTATGATGTCATGACGGTGCAGGGGAACTGTGCATCCATGGAAGTGCTGAATCAGGCTGGTATTCAGGAGACTGATCTGCTGATTGCAGCAACAAGTGCAGATGAGGTGAATCTGCTTTGCTGTATGACAGCGCATGGAATGCGGCCAGGGATTCATACGATAGCAAGAATCCGCAATCCGGAGTATTCCAATCAGATTTATAAGATGCGGGATACTTTTGCACTGTCTCTTGCCGTGAATCCGGAGAAACAGGCAGCAGTGGAGATTGAGCGGCTGCTGAAGTTTCCTGGTTTCCTGCACAGAGAAGCGTTTGTCGGGGGAAGGGTGGAGATCGCAGAGATTCGCCTGGAAGCCAGCAATAAGTTGTGTAATGTATCACTGAATGAACTGGACAGCATTGTGAAATGCAGGGTTCTGGTTTGTGCGGTTCTGCGAAATGGTAATGTAGTGACACCAGATGGTAATTTTGTGCTGAAAGCAGGAGACCGGGTATTCGTTACAGCGCCAACCAATAATCTGGCTATTTTGCTGAACAATATCGGAACCATCACAAAGAAAGTGAAGAATGTCATGATCTGTGGTGGAAGCAAGATTGGCTTCTATCTGGCGCAGAGACTGCAGAAGAGCGGTATGTCTGTGAAGATTATCGAGCAGAAAAAGGAACGCTGTATTCAGCTGGCCAGTCTTCTGCCACAGGTGACCGTGATCCAGGGAGATGCCAGCAGTCAGGCATTATTATACAGTGAGGACATTGAAGAGATGGATGCCCTGGTGACATTAACCGGCCTGGATGAGATGAATATGATCATTGCCATGTATGGAAAGAAGTGCGGCGTATCCCAGATTATTACCAAGGTGGGACGAAGAAGAAACGGAAATCTTCTGGATGAACTGGAACTGGGAAGTGTGGTGTGCCCGAAGGAACTGTGCTGCAACAATATTGTGCGTTATGTACGTGCCATGCAGAATCAGACTGGGGCTGCTGTGACAGTACACACTATTGCAGATGGACAGGCAGAAGCTATGGAATTCCGTGTGAATGAGAAGACCATTCATTGTAACGAACCGTTGAAGGCACTGAAGATTCGTAAAAATGTACTGGTTGCCAGTATCATCCACGGAGGACAGATCGAGATCCCGAACGGAGATTCCTGTTTTACCCAGGGAGATTCGGTGGTTGTAGTAACCAGCAGCGATAAAGTATTATATCAGTTAAATGATATTTTTGAATAATTGAGGGAACAGACATATGAATTACAAGATGATGGGGCGTTTTATTGCCCAGATCCTCGGAATCGAAGTGATCTTCATGATTCCGGCACTCTGTATCAGTATTTATTGTCGTGAAAGTGCGGCAATCCGTGGATTTTCCTGGAGTATGGTGATAATTGCACTGCTTGCACTTGGCCTGTATGCCCTGTGCCGTAAGGGAAAGAAACGGTTTTATGCAAGAGAAGGTATGGTGTGTGTCGGCTTAAGCTGGATTGTGATGAGTCTGATGGGCGCATTGCCATTCTATATATCCAGAGAGATTCCGAAGTATATTGACTGCTTTTTTGAAATTGTATCGGGATTTACCACAACGGGTTCCTCCATTCTGCCAGAGGTGGAGAGTTTATCGAAGGGCATTTTATACTGGAGAAGCTTCAGCCATTGGCTGGGTGGAATGGGAATTCTGGTATTTCTGCTGGCAATTTCTTCCCTGAAGGGAAGCAAAGGCGGTTATACTATGCACCTTCTGAGAGCAGAGAGCCCGGGACCGAACGTAGGAAAGCTGGTTCCGAAGATGAAGCAGACAGCAGAGATTCTCTATGTTTTATATATTTTGCTGACTGTTTTGAATATTCTGTTTCTGCTGATCGGAAGAATGCCGCTTTTTGATGCAGTCTGCACTGCACTGGGTACGGCTGGTACCGGTGGATTTGGTATCAAAAATGACAGTATTGCCAGTTACAGTCCTTATCTTCAGAATGTCTGCACGGTATTTATGCTTTTGTTCGGTGTGAACTTCAGCTGTTATTACCTGATTCTGATCAAACAGTTCAAGACCGTCTGGAAAGACGAAGAACTGAGAATGTATCTGGGCATGGTATTTGGAAGTATTGTCCTGATTACGATCAATATTTATGGCATGTATGACAGTCTGGGGGAGACAGTGCGCCATGCAGCATTTCAGGTTGCCAGTATTGTGACGACCACTGGATTTGCTACCACAGACTTTGACCTGTGGCCGAGTTTTTCAAAGGCGATTCTGCTGTGTCTGATGGTGATTGGCGCCAGTGCCGGAAGTACCGGAGGAGGATTCAAGTGTGGCCGTGCGTTGCTTTTGTTTAAGAATATGCGCAGGAATCTGAAAAAGGCATTGTATCCGAGACGTGTGGAAGTGGTGTGCAACAATGGACAGATGATGGAAGAGGGTGTGCTTAGCAATATCAACACTTATCTGTCTGCGTATGTAATCATTATTATTGTCAGCTTTCTGCTTATTTCGCTGGATGGATTTTCTACGACGACTAACTTCTCAGCAGTACTGGCCTGTTTCAACAACATTGGTCCTGGTCTGGAAGCAGTGGGGCCAACCTGCAACTTTAGTGGATATAGTGTGCTGTCTAAGCTGGTATTGATCTTTGATATGCTGGCCGGACGTCTGGAGATCTTCCCGATTCTGATGCTTCTGTCCAAAAGTACCTGGAAGAAAGGATAGCACCCACATATGGCAAAGAAGCAGAAGAGAAACACCAAAGGAAATATTATTACAGCGGCATGGCAGCTGTTTTATGAGCAGGGATATGACAATACCACAGTAGATGAGATCATTGCAGCAGCAAAAACTTCAAAAGGCTCATTTTATCATTATTTTAATGGTAAGGACGCACTGCTCAGTACACTGGCTTATCTGTTTGATGAAAAATATGAGGAACTGATGGAGAACATGGAGGAATCCATGAACAGTTATGAAAAGCTTCTGTTTTTGAATCAGGAGCTTTTCACAATGATAGAGAACAGCATCTCTATAGATCTGCTTGCCCGGCTGTTATCCACACAGCTGGTGACCCGTGGGGAAAAGTCTCTGCTGGATCGAAGTCGTCTGTACTATCGTCTGCTCAGTAAGATTATCCTGGAAGGACAAACTTCCGGTGAATTGCGAACTGACATCTCGGTAGGAGAGATTGTAAAAGCTTATGCAATCTGTGAACGGGCTTTTATGTATGACTGGTGTATCTCCGGGGGAGAATATTCATTGCGCAGCTACTCTCAGAGGATGCTGCCGATCTTTTTATCAGATTTTCGGGCATCGAGAAACGAATGAAGAATTCGACTCGATGCTTTTTTGTATTTTTAAAACCATGTATCTGAAAAAGTACAATATGGTATAAGATTTTACAATACTTTTCGTATAGATATAATCACAGCATAATTAAAGAAAAAATGACAAGTAGTGGCATAAAAAGTATAGACTTTAGTCTAAACTTCGTTCTATTTGATATCATTCTCCTGACAGGTTATAATGGCAAAAGAGCAACAAAGAGGAGGAGAAAAATTATGACATCTGCAAAAGTCTGTATTATGATTGCTATTATTATTTATCTTGGCGGCATGTTGTACATCGGTTATCGGTGTTCCAAGAAAAATGAGAGTACCGATGACTTTTATCTTGGAGGAAGAAAGCTGGGGCCACTTGTAACAGCCATGAGTGCAGAAGCTTCTGATATGAGCAGCTGGCTGCTGATGGGATTGCCTGGTGTAGCATATCTGACTGGTATTTCAGATGCTGGATGGACAGCAATTGGACTGGCCATTGGTACCTATGTGAACTTCTTGATCGTGGCAAAGAGACTTCGCCGTTATTCGCATGTGGCGAACAATTCTATCACATTGCCACAGTTTTTTAAAAATCGTTTTCACGATGAAAGCAGAATCCTGCTTTTAATCTCTGCAATTATTATTGTTATTTTCTTTATCCCGTATACTGCATCTGGATTTGCAGCCTGTGGCAAGCTGTTCTCCAGTCTGTTTGGGGTGAGCTATATGACAGCTATGGTTATCAGTGCGATTGTCATTGTAGGGTATACGATGATGGGAGGATTTCTGGCAGCATCGACTACGGACTTTATTCAGAGTATCATTATGTCCATTGCGTTGCTTATCGTACTGATCTTTGGAGTGAATGTAGCCGGCGGACTGGATGTGGTGATCGACAATGCAAAAGCACTGCCAGGTTATCTGTCGATGTTCCAGAGTTATGATGTGGCGACCGGCACAGCATCGCCATATCGCCTGCTGACGATTTTATCTACCCTGGCATGGGGACTGGGATATTTTGGTATGCCGCATATCCTGCTTCGTTTCATGGCAATCGAAGAGGAAGAAAAACTGACACTTTCCCGCCGTATTGCGATTATCTGGGTAGTGATCTCTATGGCAGTTGCAGTATTCATTGGCGTAATAGGATATTCCATGAGTAAAGTCGGAGCAATTGATGTACTGGAAGGTTCTAATTCTGAAACTATTATTGTCAGAATCGCAGATCTGCTCAGCCGTCATGGTGTGATTTGTGCATTGCTGGCAGGTATTATTCTGGCAGGTATTCTGGCATCTACGATGTCTACTGCAGATTCTCAGCTGTTGGCAGCATCTTCCGCAGTATCCTCTGATATGCTCAACAGAAACGGAAAGAGCGGTATCATTGCAGCAAGAATTACACTGATGCTGATTGCTGTTTTTGCAGTCATTCTTGCAAGAAATCCGAACAGCTCCGTATTCCAGATTGTATCTTTTGCATGGGCAGGATTTGGTGCAGCGTTTGGCCCGGTTGTTCTCTTCTCATTGTTCTGGAGAAGAACCAATAAGTATGGAGCACTGGCTGGCATGCTCTCTGGTGGTGTGGTGATCTTTGTATGGAAGTATCTGGTGCGCCCGCTGGGTGGAATCTGGAACATCTATGAACTTCTTCCGGCATTTATCGTAGCATGTGTGGCTATCGTGGTATTCAGCCTGGCAACACCGGCACCGGATCAGTCCATTCTGGACGAATTTGACAGAGCGGCATCTGGAAAATAGTAACTTTGCAAGAAAAGTAAAATATGTTATGATGATGGGGATCAGGAAACTGATCCCTGTTTTTGTATAGAGGAGGAATAAAAAACAGATGAAAAAAAAGAAGCTTTTGGCACTGGCAGCAGTGATGATGCTGCTGACCGGATGTGGAGATAAGACAAAGGAACAGCTGGAGGCTGCCAGAGATGCGGGTATTTCTGCTATGAAACAGGCACAGTATGAGCAGGCGGTAACGTCCTTTGAACAGGCCTATGCGTTGTGTGATGAGAAGATGCCGGAGACAAAGACGGATATTTCTCTTTATGAAGCGGCCTGTCAGATGAAGATGGAAGACTACGAGAGCCTGAAAAATACCTGTACCAGAATCCTGGAACTGGGAGAGAATGCGGATGCATATTATATGCGCGGTGTGGCTTTTTTGAAGCTTGGGGAGACGGATGCGGCAAAGGCAGATTTTGATGGAGCCATGACACTGGAGCCAAAGGATTATGAGATGGCGCTGAACATTTATCAACAGTATGAGGAGATCAGCCAGTCGGCTGTGGGAGATCAGTACCTTCAGCAGGTGTTGAATCAGGAGTCCGCAGGCATGGAGGATGATTATCAGAAAGGCAGCATATACTATTACCTGGGAGATTATGAGAAAGCAGCGACAGCGCTGGCTCCATCAGTAGAAGCAAAAAAAGAAGATGCCATGCGTCTGATGGGACAGGTTTACCTGGCGCAGGGGGACACGCAGTCAGCCTGGGTAGTGTATCAGCAGTATAAAGAGACTTTTGGTGAGACGGCAGAGAGTTATAATGGCATCGCACTTTGCGATATGGCAGATGGAGACTATGATACGGCACTGCAGGATATCCAGACTGGATTATCACTGGAATTGTCGGATTCTTCCAGGAGAGATCTGCTGTATAATGAGATTGTAGTATACGAAAAGAAGCAGGATTTTCAGACGGCAAAGCAGAAGGCAGGGGAATTCATGCAGCTTTATCCGGATGATGAGGCCGGACAGAGAGAGTATGATTTCCTGAGTACCAGATAGGGAGCAGGTATGACAGGATTTGATATCATAGAAGAAGTAGAAGAAAGAGTCATACTGGTCGGCGTAAGCACCGGTGAAGGTGATGATACCGCGCAGTCACTGGACGAGCTGGAAGAACTGGCGAAGACAGCAGGGGCAGTGACGGTAGGTCGTGTGATTCAGAACAGAGAACAGATTCATCCGGGGACTTATATTGGTACCGGAAAGATTGCAGAAGTACAGCAGCTGGCTTATGAGGTGGAGGCGACTGGCATCATATGTGACGATGAACTGACACCGGCTCAGTTGAAGAATCTGGAAGAAGAACTGGATCTGAAGGTGATGGACCGGACACTGATTATTCTGGATATTTTTGCATCCAGGGCTTCTACCAGTGAAGGAAAGATTCAGGTAGAGCTGGCACAGCTAAAGTATCGTCAGGCAAGGCTGGTGGGACTTGGCAGTTCTTTGTCCAGACTCGGCGGTGGAATCGGTACCAGAGGACCGGGAGAAAAGAAGCTGGAGATGGATCGACGGCTGATCAAGAGCCGGATTGCCCAGCTGAATCGGGAACTGGATGAGGTGAAGCGCCACCGGGAAGTGGCGAGAAGTAAACGGAGCAGAAAATCCACAGCTGTGATAGCGATTGTGGGATATACCAATGCCGGGAAATCCACATTGCTGAATACTCTGACAGGAGCGCAGGTGCTGGAGGAAGACAAGTTGTTTGCAACGCTGGATCCCACGACAAGAATTCTGGAACTGCCTTCCGGGCAGGAGATTTTGCTGACGGATACCGTAGGGTTTATCCGTAAACTGCCCCATCATCTGATCGATGCATTTCGCAGTACACTGGAAGAAGCCAGGTATGCAGATATGATTCTTCATGTGGTAGATGCTTCCAGTCCACAGATGGATCAGCAGATGTATGTAGTATACGATACGCTGAAGAACCTGGGTGTGACGGATAAGAAGATTGTTACACTGTTTAACAAACAGGATAAGGTAGAAGAAGAGGGATATCTGCCAAGAGACCTGAAGGCAGAAAAGACAGTGAGGATATCTGCCAAATGGGGAGAAGGACTGGAAGAAGTGAAGCAGATCCTGGAGGAACTACTGAATGAAAAAAATGTCCTCATCGAGCGGTTTTATGACTACAAAGATGCGGGGCTGATTCAGCTGATTCGAAAGTACGGCCAGCTTCTGGAAGAAGAATACCGGGGAGATGGAATCTATGTGAAAGCCTATGTCCCGATGGAGATTTATGGTGCAGTAACACCGGAAAATCAGAAACATCCGGAGACCGAAGAATGACGGAAAACTGGTGAATCTGACGGGTTTTGCAGATAAAATCGACTTGACATTTGTAGTATATTCGCATATAATTGGGAATGTAGTTATGATTCAGGCAAGGTGTCAGACAGGAAGACATTTGCTCAATATTTTTATGGAGGTACCGAGATGAATAAGGGTACAGTTAAATGGTTCAACGCAGAAAAAGGTTATGGATTTATCACAGGTGAAGACGGAGCAGATGTATTCGTACATTTCTCAGCTATCCAGGGTGAAGGATTCAAGTCTCTGGAAGAAGGTCAGGCTGTTTCTTACGATTTAACTGAAGGTGCTCGCGGAATGCAGGCAGCTAACGTTGTTAAATTATAATAGAGAGTAATCTAACGAGGCGTAGAGAAGGATTCCCAGCAGTGGGAGTCCTTTTTTCATATAAATAGGAAACAGCATTCCATTATATGATAAGCCTCTGGCAGGATGCGTACTGCGGCGTACAATGATGATGCCGCAGACGTCAGAAGGAGAATTTATGGAATATATCATATATGAAGACAAACAGATCATTGTGTGTCGGAAGCCTTCCGGGCTCGCGGTTCAGAATGCATCTTTCGGGAAAAAAGATCTGGAAAGTATGGTGAAGACTTATCTGTTTGAAAAAGAAGGACGGGCCAATCCTTATTTGGGTGTCATTCACAGACTGGATCAGCCGGTGCAGGGTCTGGTAGTATTTGCCAAAGATGCCAAAAGTGCAGCTTCTCTAAGTGCACAGGTACAAAATGGTCAGATGAAGAAATATTATCAGGCGGTAACCTGCAAAATTCCGGAAGAAAAAGAAGGAATGCTGATCCATTTTCTGAGAAAGAATGGAAAAACAAATTGTTCCGAGGCGGTAAGCGAAAGGAGCACCGGAGCCAAAAAGGCACAGCTTTATTATAAAGTTCTGGAGGAAAAGGAGAAATATGCCCTGCTGGAGATTGAGCTGTTCACCGGACGCCATCATCAGATACGGGTACAGATGGCGGCCAGCCATATGCCGTTGGCAGGGGATCAGAAGTATAATCCAGAGGCGAAAAAAGGAGAGCAGATTGCTCTGTGCGCCTGCCGCCTGCAGCTTCGGCATCCGATAACCGGAAAGCAGATGACCTTTACCTGTGAGCCGGAAGGAGGAATTTTCGATCTGTTTCATTGACCATGAGCCCCGGATTGTCATATCCTATAGGGAGACTGATAACAGGAGATTTTATGGAAAAGAAAAAGAGAGGATGCTGCAGCGCACAGCACTGTCCCTGCTATCCCAATTGTGATGAAGTGATGGAGCAGCGCTGGCAGGCACAGCAAAATGAGGAAAAACAGACGGAACCTGTGCCGATGGAACAGTTGCAGACAGAGATGCTGAATCGTGATCCTGGCGTTCTGAGACAACTGGCTATGCAGGATGAAGCAGATCTTGCAAGACTGAAAGAACTTTATCCGATGCGGGTTCGTCAGATTCTGGAAGAGGTAGAACACGTCTGTGACAGCATGGAGTATGAAGGCAGTGTGATGTTCGACGAGATGCCGGAAAAACAGAGAATTATGGAACTGACAGATGGCATTGAACAGAAGATGCAGGATAAGATGACACAATGGGAAGAAGAACTGCAGAGACAGCAGGAAGAGGATATCTATGTGATGAATCATCCTATGGCACCGCCGCAGCCACCTTATCCGCCACAGCCGCCACGACCACCTTATCCACCGAGACAGGTGAACTGGTTCCGTGATCTGATCCAGGTACTGTTGCAGGATGAGATGTATCACAGGAGGTGCCGCAATCGAAACTGCCGCAGATGGTAATTTATTGACAAGGCTGTTTGGGATTATTATAAGGTAACTGAAAGCAAAGCACAGAAAAGAGAAAGAGCAGGGAAAAGGATGAAGAGAAAATGGATGATCGCAGCACTGGCAGCGGTCTGTGTAATGGGAAGCAGTGTAGCAGCAAAAGAAGCATATGATGATGGTGGCGTGCTGGATCAGGAGAATCCGGTGACGCTGACGATATGGCATTATTATAATGGGGCACCTCAGGCTGCTTTTGACAAGCTTGTGGAAGAATTTAATAACTCAGTAGGAAAAGATCTTGGCATCTATGTGGAAGAGTATAGCAAAGGATCCGTGTCTGATCTGGAGACTGCTATCTCGGAGTCTGTCAGCGGTACAGTCGGGGCAGAAGAGATGCCAGATCTGTTTTCTGCGTACACAGATTCTGCTCTTGGATTGCAGAAAGACGGACTGCTGACAGATCTGAATCAGTATTTTACAGAGGAAGAACTGGACAAGTATGTAGATGCCTATGTGCAGGAAGGAGAATTTGCAGGAGACGGAGGACTATATGTATTTCCGGTTGCAAAGTCTACAGAGATCACTATGATGAATAAGACGGACTGGGACAAGTTCGCAGAAGAGACCGGTGCAGCCATGGAAGAGCTGAGCACGGTAGAAGGAATTGTGAAAGTGGCAGAGCAGTATTATGACTGGACAGATGCCCAGACACCAGATGTGCCAGATGACGGAAAGGCATTCTATGGCAGAGATTCTATATCGAATTATTTTCTGATTGGAATGAAACAACTGGGATATGAGCTGTTTGAGGTAGAGGATGGAAAAGTGACACTTCAGGCAGATAAAGAGGCGATCCACAAATTGTGGGAAAATTACTATGTGCCATATGTGAAAGGATACGTTGTATCCTACGGCAAGTTTGGCTCCGATGATGTGAAGACAGGAGATACTCTGGCCTATACGGGCTCCACCGCTTCATCCATGTATTTTCCGGACAAGGTGGAGCTGGATGATGAAAGCTATCCGATTGATTATGTGATCTGCAACGCACCGGTATTTGAAGACGGAGAGGCATATAGTGTACAACAGGGCGCCGGTATGGCGATGACAAAATCAGACAAAGCACATGAATATGCAGGAAGTGTTTTCCTGAAATGGTTTACCCAGAGTGAGAACAGTCTGAAGTTTGGTGCGGCATCCGGATATCTTCCGGTACAGAAAGAAGCAAACAAAGCGGAGACACTGGATTGCGTGGTAGAAGAAGAACAGCTTCAGATCGCTCCAAAGACTTATGACTGTCTGACAATGGTGATGGATCAGTTTGCAGATACCCGGTATTATGTACCGAAATGTTTTGATAACAGCTATCAGGCCAGAAAGATACTGGATTACAATCTGAAGGATAAGGCTGTGGCTGACCGCGAGACTATTGATGCAGAAGTGTCAGGCGGCACATCCAGAGAAGAAGCGGTAGCACCATATATTACAGAAGAGGCATTTGATACCTGGTATGATGAGTTTGTCAGTGCACTGACAGAGGCTGCCGGATTAAATGAATAGGATGGGATTGACATGAAACGGAAAATATCGATTATTTCCCTTTTTATGATACCGATAGTCATTGTTATGATTGCGCAGGGAGTCGTGTCTATTGGAACACTGAAGATCAATGGAGCTGACCGGACGCTGGAGAATAATGCTGTGGATATGATGGGGCAGACAGTAGAAAATCGAAAAGTAATTCTGGAAAATAAAATGCTGGAACAGTGGAGCTTTATTGGAAGTGAAAAAAGCACGCTGTCCCAGAGTCTGAAAAGCACCATGCAGTCGGAACAGGCGGATATAGGAGAATTCCTTCAAAGTGATGAGATGCAAAAGGACTACCTGGATGTGGTTTTTCCAGAATGCGTGGATGTACTGCAGAAAAATAATGTAACGGGCTTGTTTCTGGTGCTGGCAAATGGACAGGATCCGAGCCAGGCAGCAGAGTATCAGGGCTTTTTTGTAAGAGATTCGGATCTGGAACATCAGTCAGCAACCAATACGGATCTGCTGATGGAAAGAGGAAGTAAGAATCTGGCCAGAACAGAAGGAATCTCACTGGATTCTGCCTGGGCTACCAGGTTTTCTCTCGCCGGAAATGGCGCACGTGCAGCAGATGATTTCTTTTATCAGCCATATATGGCAGCACAGGAGAACGGGGAAAGTGCTTATAAATATCTGGGTTACTGGGCAGAACCATTTATCCTGGAAGATGATTATATGGACAGCCATAAGATGATTACATATTCGATTCCGCTCTCCTGTGATGGCCAGCTGTTCGGAATTCTTGGGATAGAGATCGGTTTAAGTGAACTGGAAGAGGAATTTCAGGTACAGGAGCTGGATGCGAATCAGAATGCGGGATATATGCTTGCGGTAAGGCAGGAAGATGGCAGCTACCGTTCGATCAGCGGAAGGGGAAACCTCTATGAGTTGACAGCAGGCTCTGGTGACACATTTGAACTGCTTCCACAGAAACAGGAAAATTTTTATCAGGTAAAGGGAGTGCAGATTGGAAAGCAAAATGTCTACGCAACCGTGCACGGGCTGAAACTTTACGGGAATCATGTGCCATATCAGAATACAGAGTGGACATTGATTGGATTTGAAACAGAAAATGCCATATTCGGGGTTGGCAGAAAGATTTTCACCAGTATGCTGATTTCCGTTGCTTTTGGTGTGCTGTTTGGAGTATTGATGGTCAGTGTTCTGGTAGGCAGTGTGACCAGGCCGATTGCACGGCTGGTAAACAGCGTGCGCAGTGGGGTGGAAGGCATCCATGGCTTTCATAAATCTGGAATCAGGGAAATTGACGAGATCCATGAAGTGGTAGAGACGTTGACAGATGAACAGCAGCAGGCAGAAGAACGTATCCAGGAAGAATCGGAAAAATACAAAATGGCAGTGGAAAATTCCACAGATATTTTTTTCACCTTCGATTACTGCAACATGACCCTGGAGATTGTGAACAGTAAAACGATGAATGGTATTTGGGACTGCAGGACGCATCCGGAATATCTGGATGGATACCTGGTACATCCGGATGATAAAGCGCGGCTGAAGGAACTGAGAGAAAGTGACAGAACAGAGTTTCAGATAGAATTCCGCCTGAAGATGCCAGAGATGCAGGACTATACCTGGGTGCAGTTAAACGGAAAAGAAGTGGTGGACAGCCGGCAGGTTCGTACCAAACTTGTGGGAAATATCCGCAATATTCATGAACGTAAAATCCGGGAGCTTGCGTATCAGAAAAAGGAGCAGATAGACCCGGTAACCTGGTATTATCGCCTCCAGCTGGGGCTGAAAAAACTGGCAAACAGAAGAAAGTATGTGCCACAGGGGCATATGATTCTTCTGGATGTGGATCATTTTACAAGAATGAATGAGCGGTTTGGACTGATTTTTGGAGATATTCTCATGGAGTATCTGGCACAGCTTCTGAAGGATGAGGTTTTGGTAAAGGGAAATATCCGGATTCGTTCCGGGGCAGATGAACTGCTGGTCTGGACAGAAGAGACCGATGGAAAAAAAGTTCGTGAGATGCTGGCAAGAGTCAGCAAACGGTTTGCAGAACTGATTCACCGGGATACTCTGGAGCTGGCTTTTTGCTGTGGTGTGGCCCAGGGAAGAAACCAGTCTGATCGAGAATTGCTGGATCAGGCTGCTGCGGCTCTGTATCGTGCGAAGAACATGGACGCAGAAATGGTGGTATATCAGAATGGCTGGAATCAGCCTCCGGTTCATTTCCGTCCGGGGAATGTCGTGTCCATGGCATGGATCAGCCAGATGAATATGGTTTCTCTTGCTTTGAATCTGTTTGATAAAGAGGGAGATCTGTCAGTTTTGCTGGATGTTCTTGCTTATCGTATGCTGGATACCTATCATCAGGAAGGCATTCTGATTACAGTATTGGATTCCGATTACAAGGCAAATATTCTGGAGTATCAGTGGCACAGGGATCCGAAGGCAGAAAAGCTGTCTGAGATTGCCCGGTACGAGCAGGAGGATTATCTCTCTTTTTATAAACATTGCGATCTGGACAGACTGCAGAGCATCGGAGATGTCTGTCGCAACAGTCCGCTGTTTGCACCATTTATCAGGCAGCAGGACGGTACGGTACTTCATATGACAGACGGTGGAAAGTACATGGGAAGTATTCTGATCTTTGGGCTGAAGGCTCAGGAAGAACTGAATGAGGAAGAACAGAAGGAACTGCAGGAGATCGTTATGCTGATCCAGAATCGTCTGAACCAGCAGAGACATGATTCTTCCGGAAATGCCAAAGCGGAATTCCTGGCCAGAATGTCTCATGAGATCCGCACACCGATGAATGGCATTATGGGAATGACCGATATTGCCCTTCGTGATGGACAATCACAGGAGAAGATTCTGGATTGTCTGAAGAAGATTCAGAGTTCTTCCAATTATCTGCTGGGATTGATCAATGACATCCTGGATATGTCTAAAATCGAAAGCGGAAGAATGCAGCTGATACAGGATGATTTTAATCTGAGAGAGATGGTGGACAATATTGACGAACTGTTTGCATCCAGGCTGGAGGAGAAGCATCTGATTTACAGGAAGATTGTGGACCTGAAGCATACCAGGTATTATGGAGATGAACTTCGCATCAATCAGGTACTGATTAATCTGATTGGAAATGCAGTGAAGTTTACAGAAGAAAATGGGGTGATCTGTCTGACCGTCCGGGAAATCAGCAACAGTCAGAGCGGAGCAAAACTGTTCTTTTCTGTACGAGATAACGGAATTGGTATCAGCAAAGAAGATCAGAAGAAGGTTTTCCAGAGCTTTGAACAGGCAGATACCAGAGAAATCAGCCGAAGACAGGGAAATGGTCTTGGACTGGCTATCAGCAGTCGGCTGGTACAGCTGATGGGAAGTGATATCATGCTGGAGAGTGAGCCAGGAGAGGGAAGTGAATTCAGCTTTACTCTGCAGCTGGAATTTGCCAGAGAAAAAAAGGAAGAACAGGAAAAGGTTTCTGAGAACTGTACCTTTGAGGGCTGCAAAGTGTTGGTGGTTGAGGATAATGAACTGAATTTGGAAATTATTCAGACAATTTTGGAAGAATATCAGATTCAGGTGGACAGTGTCGAAAACGGACGCCTGGCGGTAAAACGGATGATGGAAGTGCCGGAAGGTACCTATGATCTGATACTGATGGACATTATGATGCCGGAAATGAACGGCCTGGAGGCTGCGGAAGCCATTCGGAAGCTGAACAGGAAGGATTGTCGTGAGATGCCGATTATAGCCATGAGTGCCAACGCATTTGATGAAGATGTGAAGAAGTCCATGGCCAGTGGAATGAACGAACATTTGTCAAAACCGCTGAATATTGGGAAACTTCAGAGAGTTTTAATGAAATATCTGAAAATATAATGCGAAAAAAAGAAACGACAGACAGACATATTATCGAAAAATGCTTGCTTTTTGTATAGCTTAATGGTAATATTATTACAGCGGTATACCGGTTGCAGGAAAAAAAGACAGATTACCCGGGTACCAGCCAATGTCTTTTGGCAGATGGCACAAAATTTTTAAAAAATAAGGAGAGAAAGAAATGAAGAAAAAATTAGTTGCAGCAATAATGTTAGGTCTTATTGCAGTATCCGCTAGCGCATCTGTATCCGCAGCAGATGTTACTCTGGTTCTGGCAGAAGAGAACGCAGAAGATTCTCTGTCAGGAAAAGTAGCTAACTACTTCAAAGAACAGGTTAACGAACTGACAGATGGTGCAGTTGATATCGATATCCAGTGCTCTAAGGTACTTGGAAGCGAAACAGAAATTCTGGATGGTATGCTGGCACAGGCAGGTACTGTAGATATCGAGCGTATCACAACATCCCGTCTGACAAACTACAGCTGTCCAAAGACTGCATCTCTCGGACTTCCATATTTATTTGAGAGCCGTGATCATTTCTGGGCAGTAGCAGATTCAGAACTGAAAGATGAAATCTTCGATGAGATCTCTACTCTTGGTGTAACAGGACTGAGCTTCTACGAAGAAGGATTCAGAAGCTTCTTCTTCAAAGATGCTGTTACAGATGTAGCTGATATCGCCGGCAAGAAGATCCGTGTAGCAGATGACCCAATCATGCGTGGTATCGTAGAAGGACTTGGCGGATCACCGACAGTTATCTCTTCTGGTGAGCTTTATACTTCTCTTCAGTCTGGTGTAGTAGATGGTGCTGAACAGCCACTTTCCCCATACGAACTGAACGCATTCTACGAAGTAGCTCCTAACGTAATCCTTGATGAACATACACTGGGTAACGCAGTATATATCATCTCTGACCTTGCAAAATCCAAACTGACAGACGAACAGTTCGCAGCAGTTCAGGAAGCAGCTCAGAAAGCTCAGGAATTCAACAAAGAACAGTCTGCACAGACCGATGAAGACTGCATGAAGAGCCTGGCAGACAAGGGCGCTGTATTTACAGAAGTAGAAGACAAGACTCCTTACAAAGAAGCAGTTGCGGATGTTATCACAGAAAACACAAAGGGTATCGAAGACTTCTATCAGGCAGTTGTAGATCTTGCAAAATAAGATTTGAGTCGTTGATGACAGCATAAGAAGTCGTGTTCCCACCTGTGTCTGCACAGGTGGGAATGACTTTGAAGTGATGTCCTGAGTTTTAAAAGAAAGAGGTTTTCGAAAATGAAAGCAATTGAACGTGTATTAGATAAGCTTTATGCGCTGGTTATGTTTATCTGTAAGATTGCTCTGATCGCAGATATTCTGATCACTTCTTACGCAGTAGCAGGCCGTTATGTTGGAAAGTATATTCCACTGTTCAAGGATCCGGCATGGAGTGAAGAAGTGGTTCTTACCCTTATGACTTATATGGCATTCCTTGCAGCAGCACTTGCTGTAAGAAAGGGAACACATATCCGAATGACATCCCTGGATGAATTCCTGCCAAAGAAGCTCTGTCAGGTACTGGATATCTTCGCAGATGTTCTGATTCTGGCATTCTCTATCATTATGATTTATGAAGGCTTTAATACAGCAACGACTGTAGGAAGCCGTGTAAAATACGCTACACTTCCTGCACTGTCCAAGTTCTGGATGTATGCGGGTGTACCGATTGCAGGTATTGTAATCTGCATCTTTATTCTTGAAGCATTAGTAAAAGACGTGAAAAAACTGTCAGGAAAGGAGGACAAATAATATGAGTTCAAACGGAATCGCAATTTTAATTCTGATTGTGGGCTTCTTACTGCTGGTTGCTCTGCGTGTGCAGATTGCATTTGCAGTAGCCATTGCCTCCTGTCTCTGTCTGACATATTTAAAGCTTCCGTATACAACCGTTGTTACACAGATGGTCAAGGGGGTTTACTCCTTCTCACTGATGGCGGTACCATTCTTCATCACCATGGGTAGTATCATGGGTGCCGGTGGTATTTCCAATAAGCTGGTTGCTCTGGCTGAATCACTGGTTGGATGGATGCATGGCGGACTGGCCATGGTTAACATCGTAACATCCTATTTCTTCGGAGGTATTTCCGGATCCGCAGCAGCAGATACTGCATCTGTTGGTAAGCTGATGATCCCTATGATGGTGGAAGCCGGTTACGACGCTGACTTCTCTACAGCAGTTACCATTACTTCTTCTGTAGAAGGTCTTCTGGTTCCTCCATCTCACAACATGGTTATTTACTGTACAGCAGCCGGTGGAGTATCCGTTGGTGCGCTGTTCATGGCTGGATATCTTCCAGGAGCACTCCTGGCTGTTTCCCTGATGATCTTCTCTTACATCATTTCCATGAAGAGAAATTATCCAAAGGGAAAAGCGTTCTCTATTAAGAACTTCTTTAAACAGTTAAAGACTTCTATATGGGCTCTGCTGGCAATCCTGATCGTAGTAGTTGGTGTAGTATGTGGTGTATTCACAGCTACTGAATCTGCTGCTATTGCAGTACTTTACAGCTTACTGGTAAGTATGGCTGTTTACAGAGAACTGAACTGGAAGAGCCTGTGGGCAGTATTTGGTGAATGTATCGATACACTGGCTATGGTACTGATCCTTTGCGGTACCTCCAGTATCTTCGGTTACTGCCTGACTTATCTGCATGTGCCAGATCTTGCTGCAAGTGCCATTACTTCTGTCACAACCAATAAGATCCTGCTGACACTGCTGATCAACCTGATCCTTCTGGTTCTGGGATGTATCATGGATATGGCTCCAATCGTCCTGATTGCAACACCTATCCTTCTGCCACTGGCAACATCCATCGGCATCAGCCCAATCCAGTTCGGTATCATGATGATCCTGAACTGTGGTATCGGTCTGCTGACACCTCCGGTAGGTACCGTATTGTTCATCGGTTCTGCTGTATCTGGTGTTAAGATCGAAAAGATCGTAAAGGCAACCCTGCCATTCTATCTTGCTATGATTATTACATTGATGTTACTCAGCTTTGTTCCAGCTGTATCACTGTTTTTACCACGTCTGGTTGGATATGCAGTTTAAGAGTACAGTGTAACGACTACATACAATATAGGATATTTTTCAGACACGGACTTTTTTATTGAAGTCCGTGTCTTTTTATTATAGAATAAAGAATACTGGGAGAGTAGCGCATAGCGTGTGAGAATCATGAAGTGAGCAGCATACCAGAGAGGAGACATAGTCATATGGATGATAAATTAAGAACTAAGCTGGAAAGGCTGAAGGAGAAGAAAGGCTCGGAACGAGAAGCCGGGCTGCTGGCTCTTGCAGAGGAAAGTCAGGCACCGCAGGTTTATAATGAACTGGGGATTTACTATAAAAACGATGCAAATGATAATGAGAAAGCAGTGGAGATGTTTGAGAAGGCTCTTGCCATCACGGAAGATGCCAGTGTTTATACCAATCTTGCATCTGCGTATTTCAATCTGGCACAGAAGGATTCACCGGAAAGAAAAGCCTTTATGAAGAAGACTGTAGATGCTTTCCAGGCAGCAGCCAGACTGAACAGTGCATCCTATTATTTCCTTGGCAATCTGTATATGCCAAAGATCAATGATCCATTTCCAGATGACCAGGAAAAGGCAGTTTCCTGCTTTATGAAGATCGAGAAGAACAAAGGCGCGATCTGGGCACAGGCTATGAAGAATGTAGGCTTGTATTACTATCATAATAAGAAAGATTACATTCGGGCATCCGCATACTTTTATCTGGTAAAAACAGCAGATCCGAAGGACAAGAAGACAGCTAATTATTATGAATATGCATTTGGAAAGGTAAATAAGCGAAAGTTCTGGGTAGAGCAGTTTAAAAAGATGAATGACCAGAACGATGTGGACAGGCTCATTGATGCAGGAAAAAAGAAGCTGGAGGTACGATGTCCGAGATGCGGAAGCAGCAAGGTATCGCATATCTCAGTATGGACTAATATGAAAAAGACATTGTCGTCTTCCTTTGGACTGCGCAGATTTGAACGTTACGCTGTCACATGGCACTGTGACAGTTGTGGAAAAGAATGGTGATATAAAACAGATATGGAACAATTAATGAATTTACTGAGACAGACCATGAATGAGAATATGCTGCGCATGACCATCAGTGGAAAGCGTCATGGAGAACTGGCGGATAAAGTAAAGATCCGGCCGGTGAAGTTAAAAGAAGAACTGTATTTTCAGACCAGTGTCTCAGATGGAAAAAAAGAATTTCATAAAAACTATGAGAAGGCAGAGCTGCTGGAACAGTTAGACCATTGGCTTCGAAAAGATTACAGACAATTGCAGATGGATACTACTACTCAGTCAATACAGGCATTGGTAAGTAAAAAAGGAAAAGCCACAGTGAAGCAGAAGATAGCCAGAGATATGCGTAGTGCAAGAGTTCTGGATCATAATCGCAAGAAGAGATATCTCCTGGAAGAAGGAACTCCGATCCCGTTTCTGGTGGATCTTGGGGTTATGACAGCGGAAGGTGCTATTGTACGGTCAAGATATGATAAATTCCGCCAGATCAACCGATATCTGGAGTTTGTGGAAGATATTTTACCGGAGCTGGATAAAGACAGGGAACTGACGTTGATCGATTTTGGGTGTGGCAAGTCCTATCTTACTTTTGCCCTGTATTATTATCTGACCGTAAAGAAGCAGTACCGGATACGGATGATCGGTCTGGATCTGAAAAAAGATGTGATGGAACACTGTCAGGAACTGGCAGAAAAGTACGGCTATGAGCGTCTGACCTTCCTGACCGGAGATATTGCGGATTACGATGGCGTGGAGCAGGTAGACATGGTGGTATCCCTTCACGCCTGTGATACGGCTACAGACTATGCACTGGAAAAGGCACTTCAATGGAATGCAAAGGTGATTTTTGCGGTGCCTTGTTGCCATCATGAGTTAAACCGTCAGATGCATAGTACAGAGATGAATCCGGTCTTAAAATATGGGCTGATTCAGGAACGTATGGCGGCTTTGATGACCGATGCTTTTCGGGCGGATGTGCTGGAGCTGGAAGGGTATCAGGTACAGGTGCTGGAGTTTATTGATATGGAACATACACCGAAGAATATTCTGATCCGTGCAGTGAAGCAGAATATGCCACTGCCTTCCGAAAAGAAGGAAAAGCTTCTGGATTCTCTTCAGAACTGTATGGGAATCTGGAATGTGAATCCGTTATTTTACAGATTACGGTTAGGAGGAGAAGATGAAAAAGATACTGATTAGAATCGTGGTGCTTTTTCTGATCTTCATCGGTTCGGTGGCAGGATTTGCCTATATTATGGATGATGAGACCACCATTCAGACAGAGGATATGAAAAAGGCAACCTTACCGCTTGTTTACATGCGGTATCAGGATACAGATATGGATCCGCTGCATGGGTATGTGGAGCCGATGGAAGCGTTGACCATCCGGGATACATTGACCCCGATTTCCACAGATCGTGATGTATCGCTTCATATTCAAACCTTTGGTGCAAATGTCCAGGATATTTATTTTGAAGTACTGACCATAGATGGTTCAAAATCCCTGGAAAATACGAAAGTGACAGACATTCAGAACGACGGTGAATATATTACGGCGAATTTTACTCTGGCAAGCAAGATTCGTATGAATCAGGAATATGCATTGCAGATACAATTGAAGTCTGACGGAAAGGATGTCTATTATTACACCAGACTGGTACAGCAGGACAGCCTGCATACAAAGGAATATCTGGATTTTGTAAATATGTTCTCAGATAACTGTCTGAATAAGAATGCAGATTCCCTGGCTGTTTATCTGGAACCGGAATACGATGTGGAACAGACCAACCTTTCCTATATGGATATTCATACCACACCGGAACAGCTGGAATGGGGCAATCTGAATCCGCAGATTTATTACAAATCCATTCCTGCCATAAAAGAACTGAATGAAACAACAGCGACCATTACCCAGCAATACCTGATCAGTGCTACAGATGAGGAAGAAAATGTGGAACTGTATACGGTAAATGAATACTTCCGCCTGCGTTATGCTGATGAAGTGGTTATGTTGCTGGATTTTGAACGAACCACAGATGAAGTCTTTGATCCGGATAATGGCGTGATTACGGACAGCGGCATTGATCTTGGCATCACGCAGAATGATATTTCTTTTGCCAGTGACTCCAGCCACAACTATTTCGCATTTGAACAGAGTGGCGAACTCTGGAGTTACGATGTACAGAGCGGCAAGATGGCGCAGATCTTTACCTTCCGTCAGAAAGGAGACAGCGATTATCGGGATATTTATGGAGAACATGATATCAGAGTCCTGAATGTCAGCCCGGGTGGTAATGTGTACTTCATTGTAGCCGGTTACATGAACCGGGGACGTCATGAAGGTGAATCAGGTGTAGGGCTGTATCATTACGATGCATCTTCAGGTACTGTGGAGGAAAAGCTGTTTGTGGATACCAACCGGTCCTATGATCTCCTTCGCAGGGATGTGGAAGAACTGGCCTATATTACAGAGGACCAGAGCAGCTTCTATATGCTTCTGGATGGAAATATTTATCAGATCAATCTGGCAACTATGGAGATGACAACATTGATGGAAGGTCTGAAGCTGGGCTGCGTGGAAGGTTCTGCTACCGGTCAGCATTTTGCATATCTGAAAGAAAATGAACCATATAATTCCAGTACGATTTCTATGATGAATCTGGATACCGGAGAGGTAAAAGAGATCACTTGCGCAGGCAGTGAACGAATCCGGATGCTGGGTTATCTGGGCGAGTCGCTGGTGTATGGTGTGGCAGATGAGGCGGATATTGACAGCAGCGAGGAGGGAACCGAGCTCTTTCCAATGAAACAGGTCAATATTGTGGATGAGAATGGAGAACCACAAAAGGAGTATGCGCAGACAGGATATTATGTCACAGGAGGAGAGATCTCAGATCGTCTTCTGACCATGACAAGAGTACAGAAGTCTGGAAATGACTGGGTAGAGGCGGCGGAAGATCATATTATTGATAATGTGGCAGAAGATACCGGTATTGGACTGACTACGCAGGTGACAGACCGGAAAAAGACAGAGGTGGTACTTCTGATTGGTGCCGGTATCATTTCCCAGACACCGAAGGTGATACGCAGCAGCATGATGGTGGAAAATGGAAACAAGACTGTGATGATTCCGTATCAGGAAGACACGCAG
The DNA here is from genome assembly GCA_934408725.1 of uncultured Marvinbryantia sp. Lineage (GTDB taxonomy): Bacteria > Bacillota > Clostridia > Lachnospirales > Lachnospiraceae > Marvinbryantia. The sequence goes on along the minus strand of CAKRVB010000007.1, from coordinate 53,846 downwards.
GAAATCTACTATGTGTATGCCAAAGGTCAGCTGGCCGGAATGTATGAGCATGCGAATACTGCAATTGTGAAGGCAGACGAATTGCTTGGCGTAGTGGTCAACCAGAGCCATCAGTACATCTGGGAAAGAGGAAATAAGGCAACAGAGAGTACCATACCGTTGTCTTCCATCGATCCGTGTATTTTAAATGGTACAATGGATGAGGCAGCGCTGGCACAGCAGCTTCCAGATAAGATGGTACTAAATCTGGCTGGATGCAATATGGATGAGATTCTTTATTTCATCAGCGAAGGTAATCCGGTGCTGGCGGATACGACAGAGGGCATCCGAATTCTGAACGGGTATGACCAGTGGGGAAATATCAGTTTTTATGAACCTGGCGCGGATGATACGTATCTGCTCAGTGACGAGGATTCCCTGGCACTGTTTGAGAAATCAGACAATCAGTTTATTGGTTTCCTGGATAAGTATCAGGAATAATAATGGAAACCATAGATAGAAAGGAAAGAAAATGGAAATAATTGAAATTTTAAAAGCAATCTTATTCGGGATTGTAGAAGGAATCACAGAATGGCTTCCGGTCAGCAGTACCGGTCATATGATTTTGCTGGATGAACTGGTGAAGCTGGATGTAACTGATGAATTCATGTCCATGTTCCTGGTGGTTATTCAGCTGGGCGCCATATTGGCTGTTGTAGTCTTGTATTTTCCACAGCTGTGGCCGTTTTCTACAAAAGAGAGGTTTTTCATCAAAAAAGATACCTTCTCTATGTGGTTTAAGATTCTGGTAGCCTGCGTACCGGCTGCCGTAGTAGGAATATTATTTGAAGATGAACTGGACCGTCTGTTTTATAATTACTGGACGGTAGCCTTTGCGCTGATTGTATTTGGTGTGCTGTTTATTATAATAGAACACCAGAATAAAGATGTGGTACCGAAGGTAAACAGCATTGCACAGATCACTTATCCGATGGCATTCTGCATTGGGGCATTCCAGCTGATTGCAGCGGTATTCCCTGGAACGTCCAGATCCGGAGCAACCATTCTGGGAGCCATCATGATCGGTATTTCCAGAACCGTGGCAGCAGAGTTTACCTTTTTCCTGGCAGTGCCGGTTATGCTGGGAGCCAGCCTGCTGAAGATTCTGAAGTTTGGTCTGGTATTTTCCACCAGTGAAGTGGTATTACTCCTTGTAGGCATGGTGGTGGCATTTGTAGTATCTATTGTGGTGATCAAATTGCTGCTTGGTTATATTCGCAAGCACAGCTTTACCGTGTTTGGATGGTATCGTATTATCCTTGGTATTGTAGTGCTGGCATTCTTCTGGGGACAGGGATAACAAAAAGGAGAGCATATGAAGATACAGTTACCAGAAAAGGTAAAAGTGGTGATTCAGACTCTGGAGGCAGCCGGCTACGAAGCATATGCAGTAGGCGGCTGCGTTCGCGACAGCGTGCTGGGAAGAATCCCGGCAGACTGGGATATCACCACATCAGCGCTTCCGGAGCAGGTCAAGGAGCTGTTTCACCGTACGATTGATACCGGGATTGAACATGGAACCGTGACCGTGATGATGGACAAAGAAGGATTTGAGGTCACTACATATCGGGTTGACGGAGAATACCGGGATCATCGGCATCCGGAGCAGGTGAATTTTACCGGAGAATTAAAAGAAGATCTGCGAAGAAGAGATTTTACAATCAATGCCATGGCTTATAATGATCGCTGTGGAATGGTAGATGCATTTGGTGGGATAGAAGATCTGAAACATGGTGTGATTCGCTGCGTAGGTGTGGCCAGAGAACGGTTCGAAGAAGATGCCCTGCGCATACTTCGGGCGGTAAGGTTTGCGGCTCAGCTTGGGTTCGAGATTGAAAAGGAGACGGCAGATGCTGCAAGAGCACTGGCTGGGAATCTGAAGGATATCAGCGCAGAGCGAATTCAGACAGAGCTGGTGAAGCTGCTGGTGTCTCCACATCCGGAGATGCTGCGAACTGCTTATGAGCTTGGTATAACCCGTGTGGTACTGCCGGAATTTGATGTCATGATGGAGACTCCGCAGCATCATCCCCATCATATGTATTCTGTAGGGGAGCATACGTTAAAAGCTCTGGAATTCACAGATCCGGAAAAAGTTCTTCGTCTGTCTGTGCTGTTCCATGACTTTGGAAAACCACAGACCAGGACAACAGTAGATGGGGTGGATCATTTTCACGGACATGCTAACGTAAGTGCGCAGGAAACTGTCCGGATTATGCGGAGATTAAAGTTTGATAATGCGACAATGGATCAGGTGAAACGTATTGTGTTGTATCACGATGCCAGACCGCAGCCAGATGAACGACAGATTCGGCGTCTCTTGCACCGGGCCGGAGAAGACATCTTTCCGGGACTGTTTCAGGTAATGGGGGCAGACATACTGGCACAGAGCGAATACCGCAAAATAGAAAAGCTGGTCAATCTGGAGCGTGTTCATCAGGTGTACGATGAAATCCTGAAACGGAAAGACTGTATATCGCTGAAGAACCTTCAGGTAACCGGGAAAGACCTGATTGCAGCAGGAATGGAGCCAGGAAAGAAAATCGGGGAAATCCTGAACCAGATGTTGGAAGATGTTCTTGAAACACCAGAACATAATGAACGGGAATATCTGCTGAAGACCTATGGGAACAGCGCAGAAAACTGACACATAAACCATCTCTCTCCTGCATAGGATAGAAGGAGCAGGGGGGAGGGGTATGAGTGAACGAAAAAAGCCTGAAACTATTAGAGCAGTATGACCTGGAGCTGATCAGTGCAAGACGTGGAAGAGGCTCTTATATTTGTGAGACCTCTCTGGGGAAAAAGCTGCTGACGGATTATACCGGAAGTGAAAAAAAGATCGTGTTTACCAATCAGCTGCTGGAGCGCATGGAGCAGAAGGGGCTGCGTTATACAGATAAAGTTATGGCCGGCAGAGAAGGAGCTTATCTGTGCCGGGACTGGGATGACAATCCCTGTGTGCTGAAAGACTGGCAGGAAGGAAGAGAATGCGATACGTCCAGCGCTTTTGACGTGGAAGCTGCGACTGCGAATCTGGCTCATCTTCATACAATGATGGTCTGGCCACAGGCAGAGGGAGAAAGACTGTATGCAGGAGAATGCCTGACAGAAGTCTGGAAACGGCACAACCAGGAACTGAAAAAAGTGAATGAGTTCGTGCGGAAACGGAAACAAAAGACGGAATTTGAAAGTATGTTTCTGAAGCAGTACCCGGAATATGCCAGACAGGCCAGAGAAGCGCTGGAAATGCTGGAGAATTCCGGGTATGAGACGTTGTACAGGGCGAGCGTGGAAGCCGGAGAAATGTGCCATGGCAACTATAATCAGCATAACATTTATTTTCTTGGAAAAAAGCAGATTTTTACGTCTAATTTTGAAAAATGTGGGTATGATATTCCTGTCAGCGATCTGTACCAGTTTGTACGGAAAATCATGGAAAAGCAGGAGTGGTCTCTGAAAATGGGAAAGCGTATGATAGAAGCATATGAACGTATCAGGCCTCTTTCAGAAGGAGAACGAAAGTATCTTTTTATACGGCTCTGCTATCCGGAAAAGTTCTGGAAACTGGCTAATCAGTATTATAATTGCAGGAAAGCCTGCCTGTCTGGAAAGAATGGAGAAAAACTGAAAAAACTGGCTGTGCAGGAGGAAAAAAGAGGCGTATTTCTGCGACAAATGCTCTAAATGCTTGACAAAACGGGGCACTCGGTATATAAATATAACAGGCATTTGAAAAGGGAAAATTTCAGTGCATAGACTTTCCTGTTTAAGGGAAGGGTGAAGAGATAAGAGGAGGAATCATTTTCATGAACAAAACAGAATTAATTGCAGCAATTGCTGAAAAGACAGAATTATCCAGAAAAGATGCAGAGAAGGCATTAAAGGCTTTCACAGAAGTTGTTGAAGAAGAATTAAAAAAAGGTGAAAAGATCCAGTTAGTAGGATTTGGAACATTTGAAGTATCTGAAAGAGCTGCAAGAGAAGGAAGAAATCCTCAGACAGGTGAGACCATGCAGATCGCAGCATCCAAGTCTCCGAAGTTCAAAGCAGGAAAAGCATTAAAGGATGCTATCAACTAATTAAGAGATGTGAAACTGGGAGCTGGATAGGCTCCCTTTTTCGTATTTATTTAGTATCTTCACAGTGGGGGCTGAACAGTTCCCCCTTTTCTAATATAGGAGTAAGTATGAGACTTGATAAATTTTTAAAAGTATCCAGACTGATTAAGCGGCGTACTGTGGCTAACGAAGCCTGTGATGCAGGGAGAGTGCTGGTGAATGATAAGGTGGCAAAAGCGTCTGTGAATGTGAAAGCCGGAGATATCATTGAGATTCAGTTCGGAACCAGAAGCGTAAAAGTAGAAGTGCTGAATGTGCAGGAGACTGTGAAAAAAGACGAAGCACAGGAGTTATACAAGTACATCTGACAGGAAAGAAAAAAAGAACTCGCATCTGATCGACAATCGGCATCATTTGCGAGATTTTTCTGTTCTGAGATCCGATGGCGGACATAATATAAATCAAGACTATAACAGTCCGGCGAAGAGGGTGAATGGATGGAGGAAAAGCAGATTACCGGAGGACATAAGATCTGGATATCTGGGAGAAAAAGCGGAACAGTCACCGGGATCAGTGATGTGCTTTCTTTTGATGAAACAGAGATCCTGATGGATACAGAAATGGGAATGCTGAGTATCAAAGGAAAAGGACTGCATATCAGTAAATTGAATCTGGAAAAGGGAGAGGCAGATCTGGAAGGCCAGGTAGACAGTCTGACCTATTCCGACAGAGGGCATAAAAAGAAAAAAGAGGGCAGTCTGCTGCAGCGGCTGATGAGCTGAGGATGAGCGAGGGGATCAGACAGGAGGCATCTTTTTTTGCAGTCAGTTTTCTGGTCGGAATGCTGCTGGTTGTGGAATACCTGCTGCTTGTCGGTGCGCGAAGGCTGATTCGGCATAGTGACCTGGCAGTGAATCTGGAAGATTTTTGCTACTGGTGCAGTGCGGCGCTGGCGATTTTTATTGCAGTATTTCGGGTAAATGAAGGAGCGATACGGCTGTACTCAGCGGCAGCAGTGATTCTGGGTGCCTGGTGCCAGTGGAGAGTGGCGTCATTTTTACGAAGGATTTGTATAAAGCTGTTGAAAAAGTTCAGAAATAGAGGTAAAATGACTTAGAGTCACAGAGTGAACAGCAACGTTTTTTGGGAGTATAGAATGGCAAGAAAGAAATATAAGGGCAGTAACCGCAGAGAGATTATCTGTATTTCGGCGGTTGTATTCATTTTGCTGTGTGTGATGCTAGTACAGAGCAGCCAGCTGAAGGATAAGAATGCCGGATATGTGCAGCAGATCGAAAAGCTGAATTCCCAGCTGGAAGATGAGAGCGAACGCACAGAAGAGATTGCACAGCTGCAGGAAAAGGTTAAGACAGAAGAGTATGCAGGAGAGATTGCAAAAGAGAAGCTCGGAATGGTGGGAGAGGATGAGATCCTGTTTCGTGCGCAGAATTAACGGGGCAGATTTTTGAAAAATCATACAAAAAACAGTTGACAACATTCATATCATCCATTATAATACTGATTGTTGTGGCGGAATAGCTCAGTTGGCTAGAGCACACGGTTCATACCCGTGGTGTCGAGAGTTCAAATCTCCCTTCCGCTATGTGAATAGCCTCGATAGACTTGATATTACTGGTTTATCGGGGTATTTTTTTTCATACTGATACGAGAGAAAGTGGGGGCAACTTGTGAAAAAGATTATTTTAACAGGTGACCGTCCAACTGGACGGCTTCATGTAGGACATTATGTAGGATCTTTAAAAGAGAGAGTCAGACTGCAGAACAGCGGAGAATATGATGAGATTTATATTATGATCGCAGATGCACAGGCTCTGACAGACAATGCAGAACATCCGGAGAAGGTGCGGCAGAATATTATGCAGGTAGCACTGGATTATCTGGCTTGTGGACTGGATCCTGAAAAGTCCACGATATTTATTCAGTCTATGGTACCACAGCTGACAGAGCTGACCTTTTATTATATGAATCTGGTTACGGTATCCAGATTGCAGCGAAATCCAACCGTTAAGGCAGAGATCAAGATGCGTGACTTCGAAGCCAGCATTCCGACCGGATTCTTCTGTTATCCGATCAGCCAGGCCGCAGATATCACAGCATTCCATGCAACGACCGTTCCGGTAGGAGAAGATCAGATGCCAATGCTGGAACAGTGCAAGGAGATTGTGCACAAGTTCAACAGTGTATATGGGGAGACATTGACGGATCCGAGCATTATGCTTCCTCAGAATCAGGCTTGTCTGCGTCTGCCAGGGATTGATGGTAAGGCCAAGATGAGCAAGTCTCTGGGTAACTGTATTTATCTTTCTGAAGAACCGGAAGATATTAAGAAAAAGGTGATGTCCATGTTTACTGACCCGAATCACTTAAGAGTACAGGATCCGGGTAAGGTAGAGGGCAATCCGGTATTTATTTATCTGGATGCATTTTGTAGGGATGAATATTTCCAGGAGTTCCTGCCGGATTATCAGAACCTTCAGGAATTAAAGGATCACTATCAGAGAGGTGGTCTGGGAGATGTAAAAGTGAAGAAGTTCCTGAATGCAGTTCTTCAGGCAGAGTTAGAACCGATTCGTGAGAGACGTAAGATGTGGGAACAGAAGCTTCCGGAAGTCTATGAGATTTTACGGGAAGGAAGTAAAAAGGCAGAGGCTACGGCAGCTGCTACACTTCAGGAAGTTCGTCATGCAATGAAGATTGACTATTTTGAAAATGATAATCTGCTGAAATAGGACGAAGATACAGCAGAGTTGTACTACTCAGTAGAGAAGGCAGAAAGCGAGGAACAATACGATGACACTGCAGGAATGCTATGCAAAATTACATGGGAACTATGAGGATGCCAAGTCCAGACTGGCTATGGACAGACTGATTGAGAAGTTTGTGTTGAAGTTCCCTGGTGATACATCCATGGATTTATTGAAGACTTCTGTAGCAGAGGGAAATATTCAGGAATCTTTCCGCGCAGCCCATACACTGAAGGGTGTGGCAGCGAATCTGGCTTTTACAGAACTGATGGAGTGTGTGTCTGAGCTGACAGAACAGCTTCGCCCATGTACCGAGCCGGCGGATGAAGCGCTTTATCAGAAAGTAGTAGAGTCTTATGACCTTACGATTCAGGCGATTGAAGCATATAAGGCTGAGATGTAAGATAAGTTGTTCTACGGTCGATCTTTACCGGGCAAAAGGCTTTTGGGGAAATAAGGGTTTTTACGGCAGTGATTTCGTGCTAGAGCGAAATCGCTGCTTTTTTTGTCAGATTAATTTCAGCTAAAACTGTTGAGGATCAGTAGTTGGAACTAATTGACAGAAAGCAGGAAAAGGGTTATAGTTAATTTGGAGATTTGTCATATTGAACAAATTTTGTAGAAAAAACAAAGGTAGGAGTGGTAAAAATGTATCGAAATGAATACGAGCGTTGGCTTGCTGCGGACCTGGAAGATGCTGACTTAAAGCCGGAACTTACAAAAATCAAAGATAATGAGGATGAGATCAAAGAACGGTTTGCCGTTGCCTTAAAGTTTGGTACGGCAGGACTGCGTGGTGTACTTGGCGCAGGAACCAACCGGATGAATATTTATGTAGTACGTCAGGCTACACAGGGTCTGGCTAACTGGGTAAAGACACAGGGCGGTAATCAGACGGTAGCCATCAGCTATGACAGCCGTCTGAAGAGCGATGTATTTGCCAAGACCGCAGCAGGTGTGCTGGCGGCTAATGGCATTAAGGTAAGAATCTATGATGCACTGATGCCGGTACCGGCACTGTCCTTTGCGACACGTTACTATCAGTGTAATGCAGGTATTATGGTGACTGCATCCCATAATCCGGCACAGTATAATGGCTATAAGGCTTATGGCCCGGATGGCTGCCAGATGACCGATGATGCAGCTGCTATCGTTTATGAAGAGATCCAGAAGACCGATGTACTGAATGGTGCAAAATACGTATCCTTTGCAGAAGGTGTAGAACAGGGGCTGATCCGTTTCGTAGGAGATGACTGCAAGAAGGCACTTTACGAAGCCATTGAATCCCGTCAGGTTCGTCCGGGACTGTGCAAGACGGCAGGACTGAAGCTGGTATATAGCCCGTTGAATGGATCTGGTCTGGTACCAGTGACACAGGTATTGAAGGATATCGGAATCACAGATATCACCATCGTACCGGAACAGGAATATCCGAATGGATACTTTACCACATGCAGCTATCCGAATCCGGAGATCTTTGCAGCACTGGAAAAGGGCCTGGAGCTGGCGAAAGAGACCGGCGCTGATCTGATGCTGGCAACCGACCCGGATGCAGACCGTGTAGGTATCGCCATGAAGTGCCCGGATGGTTCTTACGAACTGGTAAGCGGTAATGAAGTGGGTGTTCTTCTGCTGGATTACATCTGTGCAGGAAGAATCGAAAAAGGAACATTACCAGAAAAAGCAGTAGCAGTAAAATCTATCGTATCCACACCACTGGCAGATGCTGTGGCAGCTCATTACGGTGTAGAGATGAGAAATGTGCTGACTGGATTCAAGTGGATCGGTGACCAGATCGCACAGCTGGAGGCAGCAGGCGAAGTAGACCGCTTTATCTTTGGATTTGAAGAGAGCTACGGATATCTGGCTGGCCCATATGTACGTGATAAAGATGCAGTCATCGGTTCCATGCTGATCTGTGAGATGGCAGCATACTATCGCAGTATTGGAAGCTCCCTGAAGCAGCGCCTGGAAGAGATCTATGCGCAGTATGGCCGTTACCTGAATAAGGTAGACAGCTACGAATTCCCGGGACTTACCGGAATGGATAAGATGGCTGGCATCATGCAGCAGCTTCGTGACAACCCACCGACAGAATTCGCAGGATACGCAGTAATCAAGGTTACAGACTACAAGAAGCCGGAAGAGACAGGACTTCCTGCAGCCAATGTACTGATCTATGCACTGGAAGGCGGTGCAACCGTAGTGGTTCGTCCATCCGGAACAGAGCCAAAGATTAAGACCTACTTCACCACTCTGGGTAAGGATCTGGCAGAGGCGCAGGCACAGAAGGACAAGCTGGCAGAGGCATTGAAGCCATTGTTTGCGTAAAAGTCAGTTGACAGATCCATGTCATTGTGCTATCTTAGATGCAGAACAGAATAGAATAAATTCTTCGGGGCAGGGTGTAATTCCCTACCGGCGGTATAGTCCGCGAACTGCGTTGAGGCAGCTGAACTGGTGAGATTCCAGTACCGACAGTATAGTCTGGATGAGAGAAGATGATTCAAACATGGAGGCATGGCCAAAGGTCATGTGATGTCAGGATTGAAAAGTAAGATCTCAGGTTCCGAGGAACCTGAGATTTTTTTGTGACAGAACCTGATACTTCCACACATCTTTCCGGGATTTAGGATATCTGCTCAAACTATGATTCTGGAGGAAAAAGAAATGGAAAAGAAAAAATGGAGCACACAGAAGATGATTTACACAGCGATGCTGGCTGCACTGGCGGGAGCCCTGATGTCCCTGGAGATATCGGTACCAATGATGCCGCCGTTCTACAAGCTGGATTTCAGTGATATTCCATCTATTATTGCACTGTTTCTTATGGGACCGGCTTCCGCTGCTGCAGTGGAAGTGATCAAGATCCTGATTAAGCTGGTAACCGTAGGCACTAACACGATGTATGTAGGTGAATTTGCCAATCTGATCGGTATTGCCCTGTTTGTAATTCCGATGTGGCTGGTTTATAAGAAAATGGGAAAGAACAGAAAAGCAGCTGTCGTTTCTATGGTATCCAGTGTAGTGATTCGTACCGCATTTGCATGTTTCTGTAATGCATGCATTACTTTGCCACTGTATGCCAAAGCAATGGAACTGCCGCTGGATCAGGTTATTCAGATGGTATCATCTGTAAATCCATCTATCACCAACCTGACATCTTTTATTATTCTGGCCACCATTCCGTTCAATATCATCAAGATCGGACTGAACTGTATCGCCGGTTATCTGCTGTATGAGAGAATTCATAAAGTGAGCTTTGTAAAACGGGCGGTAGAAGCATGATTCGCAATTACAGAGACCTGACTCGTCTGGAGATGGAGCAGGTAGATAAAAAAGAGACGATTATATTGATTCCCCTTGGAGCACTGGAGCAGCATGGCAATCAGGCTCCGCTGGGGACTGATGATATCATCGCAGAAGCGATGGTGAAGTATCTTGGAGAAGAACTGGAAGCTGTGGGAGAAAAAGATTTCCCGATTCTTGCATTTCCGGTTATTCCGGTGGGATTAAGCACAGAGCATAAGAACTTCTGTGGTTCGATCACTTTTAAACCGGATACGTATTATCATATGCTCTATGATATCTGTGTCAGTCTGGCACATCATGGATTCCAGAAGATTGCTTTTCTGGTATGTCATGGTGGAAATGCACCGGTGGTGCAGATCCTGAGCCGTGAACTGCGCAGCGAACTGGGAATTTCCCCATTCATCTTATCTTCAGGGGCATTTAGTCATCCAGATGTGAAGGCAACTATTTCGGAGGGCAATATCTGGGACTTTCATGGTGGAGAGATGGAGACTTCTATGGTGATGGCAGTGGATGAAAGCCTGGTGAAGCTGGAGACTTCAGAAGCTGGCCGGCCAGAAGCATTTATTCATAATAAAACATTATTGCCTTACGGTTCAGTATCTATCGGCTGGGTATCGGAGGACTGGAAAACCGAAGATGGTAAACCAATCGGTATTGGAGGAGATCCGTCAGGCGCCACCGCAGAAAAAGGTGAAATCATTCTGCGTACCAGTGCGAAAGTGCTGATACCGGGACTCTTAGAAATACGAAACTGGAAGAATTGAGATAGTTCCAATCCTCCGCAGAGTTTTGACAAATTCTGCGGAGGATTTTTTATATACTGGGATCAGAGTGTCAATGAGAGGGGATCCCTATGGATGAGTGGACAAGTTTGATCGAAAGAGACAGAATCGAGAGATACGCGGAATCCTTTCGCCAGTTAGCGGAAATATTCAGAGAAATGCCGGAGAAGAAAGAGCGGCTGAATGAAGAAGATATACAGGAAATCTTTATAACCGTTCGGGAAAAAGTATGTGCGTCCTGTGGAAAAAAGCAAATATGCTGGCTGAGAGAGCAGGAGAAGACCTGGAAGCTGGCTTATGGGATGCTGCAGGCGATCGAAGACGGACAGGAACAGATATCAGACAGGGAAAGAGAATTTTATCGTTTTTGCATAAAGGGAAGAAATTTTCGAGAAGAACTGGAACGGGGATTCCTGCGGGCCAGACTGAATATGCTGTGGACCAACCGGATGATGGAGAATCGTGCAGCTGTGGCAGGACAGCTTCAGCAGACCGCAGCCATTATTAAAGAAATTGCCTGTACGGCATACAGCGCGGAAGCCTTGCAGGGAAATCTGGAACAGAAGCTTAGATTGAGCCTGAGACTTCATCGAATTTCCCTGAAGGAGATCGGAATCTGGAAAAATATAACCGGACACCCGGAGATGATCCTGACACTTTCCTGCCGCAGAGGAACTGCCCAGGTCAGTCTGGTCGCAGATATTCTGACAGAAGAATATGGAAGACCCATGGTGCCGGAACGAGACAGTCGGGTCATGATCGGAAAAGACTGGTGCAGCATTCACTTTGTGGAAGAAACCAGGTATTATATGCTAACCGGATGCGCTTCTGCAAAATGCAGTGGACAGGCATCGTCTGGTGATAATTATGCCATCTTGAACAGTAATCATGGACAGGTGATTATGGCCATTTCAGATGGAATGGGAAAAGGTGTGGAGGCCAGTCAGGAGAGCCAGACGATCATAGAACTGATCGAACAGTTCCTGGAAGCTGGATTTACGGCAGAGACAGCAGTGAAAATGATCCATTCTTCCATGGTATTGCAGCGGAGTGTATGTCGATATTCTACGCTGGATCTGCTGGAGATCAATCTATATCAGGGGAAAAGCAGAATTATGAAGGTGGGAGCAGCTGCCACATTTATCCGAAGAGCGCATAAAGAGGTAGAGATCATTCGATCTACCAGTCTGCCTATGGGAGTGTTTCGGGAGGCAGACGTGGAGATGGATGAAGTGCGGCTGGAAAATGGGGATATGGTGTTTCTGATTTCAGATGGTGTATTAGATGCTCTGCCACCCAGGGAAGGGGAAAATCTGTTAAAATATTTTATTTCTAATCTGACCAATGACAACCCGGCACAGTCCGCACAGATCTTGCTGGATCAGGTGCTGGAATTCTGTCAGGATGGGATTCTGGATGATATGACCATTCTGTCCGGTGGATTCTGGAGAAAATAAACAGACGGTGCACAGTCATAGTTGCTTTTTGCGCATAAATTCATTATAGTGATGGAGAGATACTGCGATAGGCATCGAAGCAGACCGCAGTGAAGGAGCGGCAAGATTATGCAGAAAGCATTTCATACGATAGAAAAATACCATATGATTCAGCCAGGCGACCGGGTGCTGGCAGGCGTGTCAGGAGGCGCAGATTCGGTCTGCCTGCTGTTTACACTGCTGGAATACCGAAAAAAGGTGAACTTTGACATAAAAGCAGTGCATGTGGAACATGGAATCCGTGGAGAAGAAAGCCGGCAGGATGCTGCGTATGTAGAAGAACTTTGCCAGAAACAAAATGTGGAATATGAGTGTGTTTCCGTGGATATTCCGTCAATGGCAGCTACAGAGAAGCTATCTACGGAAGAGGCCGGCCGACTGGCCAGATATCAGATCTTTGAGGAGATCAGTAAAAGCTGGCATGCAGATAAAATTGCAGTGGCACATAATCAGAATGATCAGGCTGAGACCATCTTGTGGAATCTTGCAAGGGGAAGTGGACTGGATGGTGCAGCAGGAATCCGGCCGGTGCGGGATCGGATCATACGACCACTGTTGGAATGCAGCCGGCCAGAGATCGAAGCTTACCTGAAGCAAAAGAGCATCACATGGAGGGAAGACCGGACAAATCAGGAACTGGATTATACCAGGAACATCATTCGCAACTGTCTGCTTCCGGAGATGACAGAAAAGCTAAACACAGGAACCATACAACATCTGGCACAGTTTGGAACAGAGATGCAGCAGACTCGTGAGTTCCTTCAGGATCTTGTAGAAGAAGCCTGTCAGAAGATAGCCAGGATCCGGCCGGGACAGGTACAGATTGACCTGCATCAGATGAAGAAGGAAAAGGAGTTTCTTCAGGAGCGGATTCTGAGGTTTTGTCTGAAAGAGGCAGGATGCGGATTGAAGGATATTCAGCGGACGCATATACAGGCGGTCAGAGAGCTGCTGGAAAAGCAGTCCGGCCGGCAGATACAGCTGCCGGGAGGCTGGCTGGTCAGAAGAACTTTTGATCAGCTGGTAATCGAACAGGATGCCGGGAAAAACAGCGAAATACAGCAGCAGAAGATTTTTCTGAAGATTCCGGGAGAGACACAGACCCCATGGGGTACTTTTACGACAGCGATTATTTCCAATGAAAATCAGTCAATTCTACAAAAAAAGTATACGAAATGGCTGAGTTATGATAAAATAACCACGGGTATTTACCTTCGCACAAGACAGAGCGGAGATTTTCTTATTGTGAATCAGCAGGGAGGCCGCAAAAAGCTGAAGTCTTATTTTACCGATGAGAAGATCCCGGCAGAGAAAAGAGACCGGATTCCGCTTCTGACAGTGGGGCAGGAAGTTCTATGGATTGCCGGATACCGGATCAGCGAAGGATATAAAGTAGAGAAAAATACAAAAGAAATACTGGAAATTACGTATAAGGAGGCAGTATCATGGCAGAAAATATCAGAGTCCTGATAGAAGAAGAAAAAGTAGATAAGAGAATTGAAGAACTGGGAAAGAAGATTAGTGAAGAATATGCTGGAAAAGAAGTGCATCTGATTTGTATCTTAAAGGGAAGTATTTTCTTTACCTGTGAACTGGCAAAGAGAATCACAGTTCCGGTGACCATTGATTTCATGTCCTGCAGCAGCTATGGCGCAGGCACCAAGTCCAGCGGAGTAGTGAAGCTGGTGAAAGACCTGGATGAACCGCTGGAAGGAAAGAATGTCATTGTAATCGAAGATATCATTGACTCCGGAAGAACGTTAAGCTATCTGCTGGAGATCTTAAGTGCAAGAAAACCGGCCAGTCTGAAGCTGTGTACCCTTTTGGATAAACCAGACAGAAGAGTAATGCCGGTGCATGTAGATTATACCGGATTTGAGATCCCGGATGAATTTGTAGTAGGTTATGGTCTGGATTATGACCAGAGATATCGTAACCTGCCTTATATCGGCGTACTTTCATTTACGGAGTAAGCAAGAAAGGAGAACGTATTTTTGAGTAGGAATTCAAGAGGAATTGGCATCTATTTTATGACGATTGCCATTGTATTGCTTTTGCTGTATGCATTTCGCGGAGGATGGTCAGATAATCAGACCATCACGCATCAGGAATACAGCGAAGAGCTGGAGGGTGGAAAAATCACCCGGGTGGATATTTATCAGAACAGCCAGGTGCCGACAGGAAGTCTCACACTGACACTGACAGATGGAAGCAAACAGACATTGAATGTCAGTGATGTGACAGCAGCTCAGACAGAGCTGAATGCATCAGATGTTACCACTTATCTTCATGATGTGGAACAGACCAGTATCTTTATGACCAGTATACTGCCTACCCTGATTATGGCGGTGGTAGTGATTTTCCTGTTTATGATGATGAACCGCCAGGCTGGTGGCGGAAATAACAAGATGATGAATTTTGGCAAGAGCCGTGCGACCATGATTATGCCGGATGCCAGAAGAAAGACATTTAAAGATGTGGCAGGACTTCAGGAAGAAAAAGAAGATCTGGAGGAACTGGTAGATTTCCTAAAAGAACCGCAGAAGTATACCAAGATGGGAGCAAGAATCCCGAAGGGTGTGATTCTGGTGGGCCCTCCTGGAACTGGTAAAACACTGCTGGCCAAGGCAGTGGCAGGGGAAGCAGGTGTACCGTTTTTCAGTATTTCCGGTTCAGATTTTGTGGAGATGTTTGTCGGTGTAGGTGCTTCCCGTGTCAGGGATCTGTTTGAAGATGCTAAGAAGAATGCACCATGTATTGTCTTCATTGACGAGATTGATGCTGTGGCAAGACGCAGAGGAACCGGTATGGGCGGTGGCCATGATGAACGGGAACAGACACTGAATCAGCTGCTGGTAGAGATGGATGGATTTGGTGTCAATGAAGGCATTATTGTGATGGCGGCGACCAACCGTGTAGATATTCTGGATCCGGCGATCCTGCGGCCAGGCCGTTTTGACCGGAAGATTGGTGTAGGAAAGCCAGATGTAAAAGGCAGGGAAGAGATTCTGAAGGTACATGCCAAGGAAAAGCCGCTGGGCGATGATGTGGATCTGGAAAACATTGCCAGAACTACGGCAGGATTTACCGGAGCAGATCTGGAAAACCTGATGAATGAAGCAGCCATTTGGGCAGCAAAATCCGGACGTACTTATATTCAGCAACAGGATATTCAGCAGGCATTTATCAAAGTGGGTATCGGTGCAGAGAAGAAGAGCCGTTTGATTTCTGACAGGGAAAAACGGATTACCGCTTATCATGAAGCGGGGCATGCGCTGCTGTTTCACCTTCTTCCGAATGTGGGACCGGTGCATACCGTATCTATTATACCGACCGGTATGGGAGCGGCAGGTTATACGATGCCTCTGCCGGAAAAGGATGAGATGTTCATGACAAAGGGCAAGATGCTGGATACCCTGATGGTAGATCTGGGCGGACGAATTGCCGAGGAACTGATCATCGAAGATATCACAACCGGGGCTTCCCAGGATATCAAGCAGGCAACGCAGCTGGCGAAGGCAATGGTGACACAGTATGGTATGTCAGAACGGGTAGGACTGATTGACTATGGCAACGATGAAGGAGAAGTCTTTATCGGCAGAGATCTGGCGCACTCCAGAGGATTCAGTGAATCTATGGCAGCTGTGATTGATGAGGAAGTAAAGCGTCTGATTGATGAAGCTCATACCAAAGCGACGGCGATCATCAAAGAGCATATGGATGTCCTCCACCGCTGTGCAGCACTTCTGATTGAGAAAGAAAAGATCGGTCAGGAAGAATTTGAAGCACTTTTTGGTGAAAATGCATAAAAAATAGACTTGAATTTTGTGAAGTTTGTGCACACGGATTTGGGAGTATATGATATATTAAATATCGTAAAAACCCCCCAATACATTATATAGTTTTTGCAACACCCATAAGAAGAAATACCTTCTCTAAAAAGGACAGCATCGGCTGTCCTTTTTACGTTATGCAGAATATAAAGATCTGTACTTGTAAGTGCCTCTGTTTTGGGATAAAATAGAAAATAGTGGGCTGGATGATCAAATGCCCAGGTATGAAGAAAACGCGATTTACGAGTTGAATCAGCGGATGAGGTAAAAATATTGGAATGGGAAAAAATAGAACTGCTGATTAAGATGCAATACTACATTCTTGGTATGCGCCCGGTCTTTCGGCCAAGTGCACTTTTCAGCGACGAGACAGAGAATTATGTAACTCCGGAACAGCCGGAAGTAGGGGAGACGGTAACGATCCGTTTCCGTACCAAAAAAGACAACGTGGATGCTGTTTATCTGTGTCATGACCAGGAAATGGTAGTCATGGAATATGACTATGATGACAGGAATTTTGATTATTACCGTGCAGAGATTCCACTGGGAATTCGTCCACTGCATTATTGGTTCCAGGTAAAGGCCGGTCGTCTGACCTGCTATTATGACAAATGCGGAATCAGCAAAGAGATACGTCAGGACTGCTGTTTTACCATTACGCCAGGATTTCATGTCCCGGAATGGGCCAAAGGTGCTGTCATGTATCAGATTTTTGTGGATCGTTTCTATAATGGAGATTCATCGAATGATGTGGAGGACAGAGAGTATTTCTACATTGGGGATACAACTGTGAAAGTTACTGACTGGAATAAATGTCCGGCGTTTATGGGAATCCGAGAGTTTTATGGTGGAGATATTCAGGGTGTCTGGGACAAACTGGATTATCTGCAGGACCTGGGAGTGGATGTGATCTACTTCAACCCGATTTTTGTCTCTCCGTCTAACCATAAGTATGATATACAGGATTATGATTATATCGATCCACATTATGGAAAGATTGTAAAAGATGGTGGAGAAGTGCTGGCACCTGGAGATCAGGATAATACCCATGCAACCAAATACATTTGTCGTGTAACAGACAAAGAGAATCTGGAAGCGAGCAATCAGTTTTTTGCGGAATTTGTGGAAGAAGTCCATCGCAGAGGCATGCGAATCATACTGGATGGGGTATTCAATCACTGTGGTTCCTTTAATAAGTGGCTGGATCGGGAACGAATTTATGAACATGCACCTGGATACGAAAAAGGTGCTTATATTTCAGCGGACAGCCCGTATCGGAATTTTTTCAAATTTAATAACCAGGATGCCTGGCCGTATAATCCAAATTATGATGGATGGTGGGGCCATGATACGCTGCCGAAGCTGGCTTATGAGAATTCAAAAGAGCTCCATGATTATATTTTACATGTGGCAAAGAAATGGGTTTCGCCACCTTATAACGTGGATGGCTGGAGACTGGATGTGGCCGCCGATCTGGGATTTTCCAATGAATATAACCATCAGTTCTGGAAGGAATTCCGGGATGTGGTAAAAGAAGCAAATCCAGAGGCACTGATTCTGGCAGAACATTACGGGGATCCAAGATCCTGGCTTCAGGGAGATCAGTGGGACACGGTTATGAACTACGATGCCTTTATGGAACCGCTGACCTGGTTTTTCACAGGTATGGAGAAGCACAGTGACCAGTATCGGGAAGATATGCTGGGAAATGGGTTACATTTCCAGTGGGCGATGAACCATTATATGAACAGTTTCCAGGCTCCTTCCCTGCAGACTGCCATGAATGAACTGTCCAATCACGATCATTCCAGATTCCTGACAAGAACGAATCATAAGGTGGGACGTGTGGCACAGCTTGGATATGAGGCGGCCTGTCAGGATGTAGATAAATCGGTACTTCGCAGCGCAGTGGTAATGCAGTTTACCTGGCCTGGTGCCCCAACGATTTACTATGGTGATGAAGCAGGTGTCTGTGGATTTACCGATCCGGATAACCGGCGTACCTATCCATGGGGATGGGAAGATCATGATCTGATTCAGTTCCACAAACAGATGATTCGGATTCACAAGGCCTGTCCGGCGATTATGAAAGGCTCTGTTATGATTCTGCAGGCAGACTATGATTTCCTTGCCTATGGACGTTTCACGGAGAGGGATCAGGTGCTGGTGGTGTTTAATGCAGGAAAAGATACCATGGAGCGTACCATTCGGGTGCGTGATATGGGAATCACAGCAGATGACAACCTGATACAGCTGATGATGACAGATCAGAGCGGATATAATATGGATGCGTATGTTTATCAGATGCAGCAGTACGATGTGACACTTACATTGCCGCCACATTCAGCCATTGTTCTGCATGCTTTGAATGGAAATAGAGATTCGTCTTTCCATGAAGAGGAGACTGGTGCTGACGTGGAAGGATTCCATACGGCGTGGAAAGAATATGTTTGACATAGGCAGAGTGGGTTTGTTATAATCTATCTGATAAAAAATGTACAATTGACAACTAAAAAGGGGGGACAGATATGCCTGGGAAAAGTGTTTTCTGGAATATGCATTTCAAGGAGTTATTTCAACTGTTCTATGCACAGTATGGTGAGATGCATCATCTGACAGAAACAGAGATGCAAATCTTACTTTTCTTAAGAGACGACAGCGTGTACAATACAGCACGGGATATCTGTAAGATGCGAGGAATTGCAAAATCAAATGTATCAAATGGAATTCGTATGCTGGAGAGAAAAGGATACGTCAGTATTCGGATCGATGAAGAGAATCGAAAGATTCATCGTCTGTCACTGACGGAGAAGTCCAGACCAATTGCGGCAGAACTCTGGCAGATTTATGAGGACTGCCAGGAGAGAATTCTGGATGGCATTACAAAAGAAGAAGTGAAGGCAGTATATAGCTTTTTTGAAAAATGTGATGTCAATGTACTGAAAGAGATCGATCGTCTGAAAAGCGAAAAACAATAATAGAATGGCATAGAATTCTATACAGGTAACAAAAAGCAGGATTGTACCTTCGGGTATAATCCTGTTTTTTGTATAATAGACGGATATGTTTTCTGAAATGAAAATGTTATGTAAAGATAAAATAACCAAAACGTTTCAGAAAGCAATGTTGCAAGTGCATAAAAAATGGATAATAAAAATGTGAAAAATACACAAAAATCAGTCAGTTTGTACGAATTTAATTGACAAAAAATAGGAAAAGACGTAAACTAAAATTACCAAAACGTTTTGGTAACATGTTACTGAGGTGTTTATGAATAGTGAAAAAAGAGTGACGATAAAGGATGTGGCAAGAGAGTCCGGCTACTCCATAGCGACCATACACTGTGCGCTGAATGGGAAACCGGGAGTGGGAGATGCAGCACGACAGCAGATCTTAGATACTGCAAAGCGGATGGAATATGAACCTAATAAAGTTGCAGCATCTTTGAACAGAAAGACCTATCGTGTGATAGCTGCATTTCCGGAACCTGTGAATGGAAACCAGTATTATTATAACAGCGTCTGGAAAGGTGTCAGGGAGTGTATGGATGCCATGCGGGATTTTAAGATCGAACTGCAGGAGCTTCCATATGATGAGGAGTCAGCAGAGGAACTGACCGGTCTGATTGACAGCTATGAAGCGGATGGACTACTTACGTCCGGATATATGGATCTGAAAAAAAGAATTTCGGTAAAGCATTTTACAGATAAGGGAATTCCGGTAGCATTGATTGGCGATGACAGACCGGATACCGGAAGACTTTGCTGTGTACAGCCTAATTATGAAGTAATTGGCAGGACGCTGGCAGAACTTCTGATGCCCAGAGTTGGAGAAGATCAGGCCTTTTTGATTATGGCCGGAGACAGCATGTGGCCATCCCATTATCAGATTGTGGAAGGTTTTGAAAATTATTTAAGAGAAAAAGGATCTGTAAGACACATTTACAAAATACAGAACAGAGAGAACGAGACAGAGGAGCGCTATGAACGACTCCTTCGTTTCCTGAAAAATGAAAAAGATATCGGAGGATGCTTCAGTGTTTATGCACGAGGCAGTGTATTACTTGGGCAGGCACTGGAAGAAAGCGGCAGGGCAGGTACGCTGGCGGCAGTTGGCAGTGACCTTTTCCAGGAGAATATAGACTTCCTGAAGCGAGGGGTATTTACCAATCTTTCTATAAAGAATCCATACGCCCAGACTTATCTGGCGGCGAAGGTTCTGGTGGAATATTTGTTAAAAGGAACCAAACCTGCGTCAGATCTGATCAATGTGGGAAGTGAAATTGTATTCCAGAGCAGTATCCCGATATTTGAAAAGAGCTGGGACAGCGCAATAAATTTGTTCATGTAGATGAAAAACGATTTACAGAGTAGGATAACTACTCATGATAATGTAAGCGTTTACATATAATGAGCGGGAAAATCCCGCAGATCCGGTTATGGATCAGAGGAGGAGAAAATGGAAGAAGTAAAGTTTGACACCACCCTGAGAGATTCCCAGGGAACTGAAGTGGCGCCTGTGAAACCAGAAGATTTTGATCTGGATGCGTATCAGGAATATGAAGCGGGACTTCTGGAAGGCAATAAGAAGTTTGTAGAAGCGTCCAGCGGACTTCAGGTATACCGCCGGGTACGTGCAAATGGCGTATTCTATGACAAATGTAAAGACTACAAAGAATCTCTGGCACTGCAGCTGGGAGCACTGAAAGAGAGTATGAAATATAAAGCAGATGTGGCAAATTTCCTGGAGCCATGGTATGGCATCGGTTACATCGCATCCTGCTTTGGGGCAGAGTATGAATGGAAGCCGGAACAGGCACCTCATGTAAAAGCAAAATTCAGCAGTATGCAGGAAATTCTGGATTCTGATTTTGTTCCGATTGATCAGACCAAAGAAGGAAAACAGATTCTGGAGATGGTAGAGTATTTCATGGATCAGACAAAGGGAAAAGTTCCGGTATCTTTCTGTGATGTACAGTCTCCAATGAACATGCTGACTTACCTGCTTCCGATGAATGACCTGTTTATGGAAGTGTTCGATTCACCGGATGAGACAAAGCAGGCAGCAGAACTGACAGCTACCCTGCTGATTGATTTCCTGAAAAAGCAGAGAGATATCATTGGGGATGCGCTGGCAAGCCCGGGACATGGATTCGCAAGCAGCCGTGTATTCAAAGGGGTAGGATTAAGTGATGATGCTTCTATCATGATTCAGGCAGATGATTACGAAGATCTGTTTATGCCGGCTGACGAACGCATCGGTGATGAATTTGGCGGAATGGTATATCATTCCTGCGGAATCTGGGAAAAGAAGATTGAGATGGTTAAGAGCTATCGTAACATCTTTATGGCAGACGGTGCATTTACCATTGAGACAGACCCTTCACCAAACCGTCCGGAACTCTTCGGAGATGGCTTCGCAGGCAGCGGAATCATTCTGAACTGCCGTGCAGTAGGAGACTGTGAACACAGCTTCGAAGCACTGAAGAAGATTTGGAGACCAAACCAGAAGATGATTGCGGTTACTTACTGCAAGACACCGGAAGAACAGGAAAAACTTTACAACATGCTTCACGAGATGGCAGAGAAAAATTGCGAAGGAGAAGAATTATGAATTTAAAATATGATATTACCTTTCATCCATCATGGTGGCACAAATATGCCGGGGTGAATTTTACACAGGAATTTTTTGATGATCCGGAATACCGTATGGAAGCGGATCTGAAGATGAAGAAAGCATTATATGAACATTTCGGAGAGTTTGGACTGGGAGAAAAAGACCCGGTAAAGAGACCGCTTCTTGGAACGGATTTCCTGGCAGCCGGTTATCTGTATTCCGAACTGATGGGATGTGAGATCAAATACGAAGAAAATAATTCCCCACAGGTTGTCTGCATGAATCTGGATGAAGATGAAATCGAACAGATTCAGAAACCGGATCTGGATAAGAGCCCGGTATGGCAGAGAACACAGAAGCAGATTGATTATCTGCTGGAGAAATACGGAAGAGTAGAATCTCATGTTAACCTGATGGGAATCCAGAATATCGCCATGGATATCATGGGACAGGATGTTATGGTTGCTTACTACAGCGCACCGGACGAAGTTCGTGAGCTGATGCAGAAGATTACAGATATGTCCATCGAGATCGGAAAACGTTTTTACAGCCTTTCCAAGGATATCTCAGGTGGTGTGACAGCCATTGTACAGCAGGTGGCTCCGGGTAATTATCTGACCAGTAACTGCTCCGTAGAAATGGTATCCAATCAGATCTATGAAGAATTCCTTCTGGATTATGATACACAGCTGGCAAAGGCATTCCCGAATTTTGGTATCCACCATTGTGGAAAGACCATGGAACATGTGGTAGAAGGCTACCGTAAAGTGCCAAATCTGAAGTTTGCAGAAGTGGGAGCATTTTCTGATATTCGCAGAGTGCGTGAAGTACTTCCGGATGTGTTCCTGAATGCAAGATACAGTCCGGTGAGACTGGGTAAAGCAAGCGAAGACGAAGTAATGACAGAAGTCAGAGATCTGATTGCAGGCGGCATGAACCCTGCAGGACAGGTATCTATTTCCTGCGTAGGACTGGATTCCAATGTTCCGGATGAGCAGATTCGTTATTTCCTGAAAGCATGCCAGACGGTTGCAAAGGAAGTTGCAGACAAATAACAGTATTAGCATGAACAAAAAAGGAGGGGCTGATGAAGCCCCGCCTGTGATAAAAATTCAGATGATAGTCAGGAATGAATGGTAAGTTTCTCTGCCGGAAGTTTTTCTGAGAAAAGATCCTTCAGAGAAGAAATTGTACCATTTTCAATACCCTCATATGGAAGAAGAAATGCAGTATCTTTATTCATATATAAGTAGATCATGTTTTTCTGTTCCATAATGTGGATCTGGAAAATGTCGCCCCAGTTATAACGGGCAGTTTCTTTCTGACTTCTGACCTGGAAAGAAGCCGGCTGAAATACGACCGTGTAAAAGTACTTTGGTGTGTCAGACAATCCGTACTGTTCGGAGATGCGGTTTACGCTTATAAAGAAACGTAAGTAGCGGCTGACAAAAAGGTAGACAGAGGCAATTGTAAATACCCATCCAAGAATCGGACCGTTAATGTGAAAATTGACCAGTCCGAAGGCCAGAATCAACAGGCACCAGAACAGATGGAGTAAGAGATCCTTTTTCCTGCCAAGTACATGGAAGGTCATATAGTTACGGTATTGCTTTTCAGTAAGGTTACATGTGACTTTGATATCGTTCATAATTTTCTCCTTTACATATTTTTTCACATCTCCATTATTATAATAGACGTTGAAAAAAAGGTAAACAGGAAAAAATGTTTTGTTAAAAAAGACAATAGAAAGAGAAAAACTGCGGAATTTATTAACAAATATGATAAAAAACAATATAATAATATTGTTTTTATTATAAAAAAATAAAAAAGAAGTGAGGTATGAGAAATGAAAAAGGCAGTAGTTACAGCACTGGCATTTGGAACACTTTTATCCATGGGTGCAATCAGTGCAATGGCAGCAGAACCGGAGATGACATTTAAGTATGCGGAACTTAACAGTGATGACAATATCAACGCCAGAGTTGGTTATAAGTTCGCAGAATACGTAAATGAATTATCAGAAGGACGTATTGAGATCGAAGTTTACACAGCAGCTACACTGGGACAGGAAGTTGAATGTCTGAATGCTCTTCAGATGGGCGGTGGAACAGTTGACTTCTACAGAGGAAATACAAACTCTCTGTCTGACTATGGTTTCAGAAAACTGAACATGTTCGGTCTTCCATATATCTTCACAAGCCGTGACAATATGTGGAAAGTACTTGATTCCGAAGAAATCGGACAGGCATTCCTGGACGAAGGTGTTGAAGTAGGTGCTGGTATGGTTGGTATTACATACACAGATGAAGGTGCACGTAATACATTTACTTCTATGGAAATTTCCAGCATTGCTGACCTGAAGGGCAAAAAGATCCGTGTACCAGAGACTACTCTGATGATGGATACCATGACAGCTCTTGGTGCAGAACCTACACCTATCGCATACAGCGAACTTTACAGCTCCATCCAGACAGGCGTCGTTGACGGTGGAGAAAACGGATACCCAGGATATGACAGCAATAAATTCTATGAAGTAGCTCCTTACTACCTGCTTGATGGACATACATTCAGCCCTGGAATCATCCTTATGGCAGAAGCAAAATGGAATCAGTTAAGCGAAGAAGATCAGGCAATCCTCAGAGAAGCTGGAAAGAAAGCTTCTGAATGGAACAAAGAACAGATCGAAGCGGAAGAAGCAGAACTGAGAAAAGGTCTGGAAGAAAAAGGTGTTACTATCATCGACGTACCGGCAGAAGACCTTGCAGCAGCTCAGGAAGCTTGTCAGCCAGTATGGGCTCAGTACACAGAAGGTCTGGAAGATGAACTTCAGCAGATCCAGGATCTTCAGCAGTAATTCTGATATTGTTTAATATCTGAAATTTGAATCAGTGATAAAGGGGAAGAGAAGTGGCATCAGATGGGAGTCAGTCTCCAATCTGATACAGCCTCAGGCAGGCTTCTCTTCCCCCTGTTTATGGCTAAAGAAAGGAAAAGATTATGAGAAAATTTTATGATACCATTTACTGGATATTCATGACATTTTGTAAACTGATCTTTATTGCTTCTATTTGTATTACAGCTTACGTTGTATTTATGCGTTTTGTAATGAGTAAGACTCCTCGCTGGGGTGAGCAGTCTATCCTGCTTTGCATGGTTTATATGGCAATGATCAGTGCCAGTCTTGCAATTCGTACAGATAAGCATCTGAGAGTAGTTATGATTCAGTATTTATTCCCGGCCCACATGCGCGAAAAGGTTATGGGCATTTTACACGGACTTAGTGAAATTTGTATCTTCCTGTTCAGTTTATTTATGATCGTTTATGGAACACAGTTTACACAGCTGATGTCAAAGAGCTTACTTTCCGGTATTCCGATTGCAAAAGCATGGCTGTACGCATCAGTTCCTGTTGCAGGTGTCTGTATGCTTCTGATGCAGAGTGAGCTGTTTTTTCTGTTTATTATGAAGATGATGAAGTATCCGGTAAAAGGATATTATGATTATAAGGTGAATCCACCTGAAGTTTTAGATCAGGAGGTTGAAAAGTAATGAATGAAACAACCGCTATTATCATTTTAATTGTATTGTTTTTCCTGTTTATTGCACTTAGTTTTCCAATTGCATATGCAATCGGTATTGCATCTGTAGTAGGTATGATTTATATGCAGCTGAATCTTCAGCAGGTCGTTCAGCTGATGGTAAAAGGTGTATTTAGTTTCTCTCTGATGGCTGTTCCATTCTTCATCCTGGCCGGTGAGCTAATGGGGGAAGGTGGTATATCGGATAAGCTGATCGATTTATCCAATGCACTGGTTGGATGGATGCGTGGTGGTCTGGCAATGGTTAACATCGTGGCTTCCATGTTCTTCGGTGGTATCTCCGGATCTTCCGCAGCTGACTGTGCATCTCTTGGTACGATCCTGATCCCTATGATGATCGAACAGGGATATGATGATGACTTTTCAGCAAACGTAACTATGACATCTTCCGTACAGGGTATCCTGATCCCGCCTAGCCACAATATGGTTATTTATGCAACTGTTGCAGGAAGTGTATCTGTAGGACGTCTGTTCATTGCAGGTTATATGCCTGGTATTCTTCTTGGACTTGCACTGATGATTTACAGCTATGTTATTTCTGTAAAGAAACAGTATCCAAAGGGAGATGCATTTAACCTGAAACATTGTATTAAGAGCTTTATCAGTGCCATCTGGGGCCTGATGACTGTCTTGATCGTAGTAGTAGGAGTAGTTGCCGGTATCTTTACTGCAACAGAATCTGCAGCGATCGCCGTTGTATGGGCTATCATCTGTGGAGCATTTATCTATAAGAAACTGACTCTGAAAGGTTTCTGGCAGGTTCTGGAACGTGCTTTAAATACACTGGCAATCGTTCTGATTCTGATTGCTACTTCCAGTGCGTTCTCCTGGTGTCTGACATACTTAAAAGTACCTCAGATCATCTCAGATGCAATCCTTGGTATCACAGATAACAAGTATCTGATTCTTCTGCTGATGAATATCATCATGCTGATCTTTGGTACTATGATGGATATGAGCTGTAATATCCTTCTTCTTACACCGATTCTGCTCCCAATCGCACAGCAGATCGGCGTAGACCCGGTTCAGTTTGGATGTATCATGATCCTGAACCTTGGTATTGGTCTGGTAACTCCTCCTGTAGGATCCACCCTGTTCATTGGTTCCGCTATTTCAAAGGTACCGATCGAACGTCTTGGAAAGACCTTGCTGCCATTCTTCGCAGTAATGCTTGCTGTTCTGGCAATCGTTACCTACTGGCCGGCATTTACCATGACAATTACAAATATGATCATGCCAGTTATGGCAGGTTAAGAGAAACATACAAGAAAGGCTATTTCACAAAAGTGGAGTGGCCTTTTTTGCCGTTTTTGTATAATATAAATGAAAGCAGAACATGAAATTTGGCGATCTTTTCACGAAGATATATTTGACATTTATGGATGGACAGTGTAGACTTATAAATGTAAGCACTTACAATATTGATAAATCATAGCCTAAAAGCATGATTATGTATGTAAAATAGTACGAAATTGCCGGATTTTAGGATTTGATTTGCCACATGTTTCAGTGTATAGTAAATTTGTAGGACATCGTATCTGTTCCGTACTTTCATAGTGAGGACAGAACAGTTACGAAAATATGACACGTCTCTGAAAGCCGATTTTTTGGGGACAGCAAATAAAAAGGAGAGAAAAAAATGAGTATTGCAGAACAGTTTGCAGCACTGGGTGTCGTACCAGTAGTAGTATTAAATGATGTAAAGGATGCAGAGCCACTTGCAGATGCACTGGTAAAAGGCGGACTTCCTTGTGCAGAGGTAACATTCCGTACAGACGCAGCAGAAGAATCCATTCGTATCATGGCACAGAAATATCCGGATATGTTAGTTGGAGCAGGAACAGTTCTGACCATTGAACAGGTTGACAGAGCAGTAAATGCAGGAGCAAAATTTATCGTTAGCCCTGGATTTGATCCGGAAGTAGTAGATTACTGTATCGAAAAGCAGATCCCGATCTTCCCTGGTATCATTACTCCTTCCGAAGCAGCACAGGCTGTTAAGAGAGGACTGAAGGTTGTAAAATTCTTCCCTGCAGAACAGTTCGGTGGAGTTGCTACAATTAAAGCAATGGCAGCACCATATACTACATTAAAATTCATGCCGACAGGCGGTGTCAGCTTAAAGAACCTGAAAGATTACTTAAGCTGTGACAAGATCCTTTGCTGTGGCGGAAGCTGGATGGTAAAAGGTGATCTGGTAAAAGCAGGCGAGTTTGACAAGATTGCTCAGATGGCAAAAGAAGCTGTTGAGCTGGCAAAAGAGATCAGAGGCTAATCATTTTTTAAATAAATTTTAATTAGGAGAAAAGAAGAATGAATTTAAATGTAAGACCAAAAAGCGAATGTAAGTTTGACGCAGTTTCTCTTGGAGAAGTAATGCTTCGTCTTGATCCGGGCGAAGGAAGAATCCGTACCGCAAGATCTTTCCGTGCATGGGAAGGCGGCGGAGAATACAACGTAATCCGTGGTTTAAGAAAATGCTTCAAGATGGATACTGCTGTGATCACAGCGTTTGCTGACAACGAAGTAGGTATGCTGATGGAAGACTTCATCTGCCAGGGTGGTGTAGATACATCCCTGATCAAATGGATGCCTACAGACGGTATTGGAAGAATCTGCAGAAACGGTATCAACTTCACAGAAAGAGGATTTGGTATTCGTGGAGCAGTAGGATGCTCTGACCGTGCAAACACTGCTATCTCCAAAGCTACACCAGAAGATTTTGATTTCGATTATATCTTCGGTGAACTGGGAGTTCGCTGGCTGCACACAGGCGGAATCTACGCTGCTATTTCTGAGCAGACATGTGAGACCGTTCTGGCTGCAATCAAGACTGCAAAGAAATACGGAACCATCGTATCTTACGACCTGAACTACCGTCCATCTATGTGGAGCGCAATCGGTGGACAGGCTAAGGCTCAGGAAGTAAACAAAGAAATTGCAAAATACGTTGACGTTATGATCGGTAACGAAGAAGACTTTACTGCATGCCTTGGATTTGAGATCGAAGGAAATGATGCAAACCTGAAAGAACTGAATCTGGAAGGTTACAAGAAGATGATCAACGAAGCAGCAAAGACATATCCGAACTTCAAAGCAGTGGCTACTACACTTCGTACAGTTAAGACTGCTACTGTAAATGACTGGAGCGCAATCTGCTGGGCAGATGGAGAAATCTACAAAGCAAAAGACTACAAGGGACTGGAAATCATGGACCGTGTAGGTGGTGGAGACTCTTTCGCATCAGGTCTGGTATACGGACTGATGACTACAGAAAACGCTGAACTGGCTGTAAACTACGGTGCAGCACATGGCGCACTTGCTATGACCACACCTGGTGATACTACAATGGCAAGCAAGAAAGAAGTAGAAGCTATTATGGGCGGAGCTGGCGCAAGAGTACAGAGATAATAAGATCAGAACAGTGATGGATGAGACTGCCGTCAGGCGGAGAAAAGAAATATTTTCCCTGCCTGATGGCAGTCTTTTTGTATGCTATTGTATTAAGAAAAATGCATTTTTGTGTAATTTACATGAAAGCGCTTACACATTTTTGGTAATTATTTTTTCCCATTCTATTTGACTTTTATGGAAAGAAATAGTAGACTGAATGTAAGCACTTACATAAACAAAATAGTTGCTAAAATAAGCATAAAGCGAAAGATGCTATGTAATAAAAAATCAGGAGGAACAGCACATGAAAGCATTTATGGACAAGGATTTTCTGTTAAGCACACCGACAGCACAGAAGCTGTATCATGACTTCGCAGAGAATACACCGATTCTGGATTATCACTGCCACATTAATCCAAAGGAGATCGCAGAAGACAGAAAGTTTGAGAACATCACACAGGTATGGCTGGGTGGAGATCATTACAAATGGCGTCAGATGAGATCCAATGGAATTGATGAATACTATATTACCGGTGATGCAAGTGACCGTGAGAAGTTCCAGAAATGGGCTGAGACACTGGAAAAAGCAATTGGTAATCCACTGTATCACTGGAGCCATCTGGAGCTGAGAAAGTACTTCGGATACGAAGGATATTTAAATGGTGAGACAGCAGAAGAAGTATGGAATCTGTGCAATGCAAAGCTGCAGGAAGATTCCATGACCGTACGTAACCTGATCAAACAGTCCAATGTAAAACTGATCTGTACCACAGATGATCCTGTTGATTCTCTGGAATGGCACAAAGTCATCGCAGATGACAAGACCTTTGATGTACAGGTACTGCCAGCATGGAGACCAGACAAAGCCATGAACCTGGAAAAGCCAGAATATCTGGATTATCTGAAGACTTTAAGTGAAGTCAGCGGCGTTGAAGTAAAGAGCTTCAAAGATCTGATGAAAGCACTGTCCCTCCGTATGGATTTCTTCGCATCTATGGGATGCTGTGTATCTGACCACGCACTGGAATATGTAATGTATGCTCCTGCTTCTGAAGAAGAGATCGAAAAGATCTTCGCAGGCAGACTGAATGGTGGCAGCGTATCCAGAGAAGATGAGATGAAGTTCAAGACTGCATTTATGACAGCAGTTGGAAAAGAATACCATAAACGTAACTGGGTAATGCAGCTTCATTATGGATGCAAGCGTGATAACAATGTATTCCGCTATAATCAGCTGGGACCAGATACAGGATTTGACTGCATTAACAACTACGCACCAAGCGCACAGATGGCAGACTTCCTGAACGCATTAAGCTCTACAGATGAATTACCAAAGACGATTCTGTATTCCCTGAATCCAAACGACAACGAGTCTATCGGAACGATTCTTGGATGCTTCCAGGGACCGGAAACAGTTGGTAAGATTCAGCAGGGTAGTGCATGGTGGTTCAATGATCATAAAGTAGGTATGATGAACCAGATGATCTCCCTGGCTAACCTTGGCCTTCTGAGTAACTTCGTAGGTATGCTGACAGACTCCAGAAGTTTCCTGTCTTACACCAGACATGAATACTTCCGCCGCATCCTCTGCGAACTGATCGGTGGATGGGTAGAGAACGGAGAATATCCGGATGACTACAAGGCACTGGAAAAGATTGTTAAGGGAATTTCCTTCAACAATGCAGTAAACTACTTCGGTTTTGACCTGAAGACAGTATAGGTTTGATGTAAAATAGTTGGGGCTTGTGGCCCCAACACAATAAAAAAGATAAAGGAGAATACGATCATGGAAAAATTAAATTATGAAGTATTAGAGAAATCTGGATATGATGGATATATTTTAAAAGATGCACCGGTAAAGGTTATGCAGTTTGGAGAAGGTAACTTCCTTCGTGCATTCGTAGATTACTGGTTCGATCTGGCAAACGAAAAAGCAGACTGGAATGGAAAATGTACACTGGTACAGCCAATCGCTCCAGGTCTTGCAAAGATGATCAACGAACAGGAAGGTCTGTACACACTGTACCTTCGTGGAAGCGAAAACGGACAGAAGGTTGACGCTAAGCGTGTCATCTCCAGCGTAAAGAACTGCCTGAACCCATACGAAGCAGCAGATTTTGATGCGATGATGGAAGCAGCAGCAAGTGATGATCTGGAAATCATCGTTTCTAATACAACAGAAGCAGGTATCCAGTACGATCCATCCTGCCAGCTGAACGACCAGCCAGCATCCAGCTTCCCAGGAAAACTGACACAGGTACTGTATCATCGTTATAAAGCAGGCAAAAAAGGTATCATCATGCTTGCCTGTGAGCTGATCGACAACAACGGAAAAGAACTGCTGAAATGTGTAAATCAGTACATTGATCAGTGGGGACTGGAAGATGGATTTAAGAAATATGTAAATGAAGAGTGCACTTTCTGCGGATCTCTGGTTGACCGTATCGTACCAGGACGTATCCGTGATGAAAAAGAAGTAGCAGAACTGGAACAGAAGCATGGTTATGCTGACCCGCTGCTGGATGTAGGTGAAGTATTCGGTGTATGGGTAATCGAAGGAGATCCAAAGCTGAATGATGTACTTCCATTCAAGAAAGCAGGACTGGAAGATAAAGTATTTGTAGTACCAGATATGAGCCCATACAAGAAGAGAAAAGTACGTATCCTGAATGGTGCACATACCGGATTCGTTCTGGGTGCTTACCTGGCTGGAGAAAATATCGTACGTGACTGTATGCAGGATGAGACGATCAAAGGCTTCATGAACAAGATGCTGTATGATGAAGTCATCCCTACTCTGCCACTGGACAAGCAGGATCTGCTGAACTTTGCAGCAGCAGTATCAGACCGTTTCAACAACCCGTTTGTAAACCATGAACTGATGAGCATTTCCCTGAACTCTACTTCTAAGTGGAAAGCAAGAAATATGCCGTCCTTCCTGGAATACATCAAAGAAAAAGGTGAACTGCCTGTATGCCTGACCATGTCACTGGCTGCATACATCGCATTCTACAGCAATGACATTCAGTCCCTGACCGATGCAGGTCTGGTATGCAAACGTCCAGCAGGAAATGAATACACAGTAAGTGATGACCGCTGGGCACTGGAATTCTACTATGAGCACAGAAATGACAGCGCAGAAGAGCTGGTACACGCTGTACTGACCAACGAAAAGATGTGGGATCAGGATCTGACCCAGATCAAAGACCTGGAAGCAACTGTAGTAGCTGACCTGAAGAAGATCCGTGAGGAAGGAGCAAAGGCTGCTTACGCAAGCTGCCTGTAAGAAAAGGTATGAAAACAATTCAGATTAATCCACTTGATAATGTGGCAGTAGCACTGACTCCGATTGCAAAGGGAGAAAGTATTACTGCAGGTGAATATACTGTAATTGCAACGGAAGATATTCCACAGGGACATAAGATCGCTCTGAAAAAGATCGCTAAAGATACCAATGTAGTGAAATATGGTTTCCCGATCGGTCATGCGACAGAAGAGATCGAAGTTGGTAACTGGGTACACAGCCACAATATGGCTACCAATCTGGAAGGTGAAGTAGAATATACTTACCAGCCGGCGATTACCCCGGTTACCCCGGTGGAACCGGAGACTTTCAACGGATTCCGCAGAAAAGATGGCAGAGCAGCGATCCGTAACGAGATCTGGATCATCCCAACGGTAGGATGTGTAAATGACGTGGCAAAACGTATGGTATCTCTCAACCAGGATCTGGTTCAGGGCACCATTGATGGCCTGTATACGTTCGATCATCCATTTGGATGCAGCCAGACCGGTGCAGATCATGCACAGACCAGAAAACTGCTGGCAGCTCTTGTTCGTCATCCAAATGCTGCAGCTGTGCTGGTACTGAGCCTTGGATGTGAAAACCTGACACATGAACAGTTCCTGGAAGAACTGGGAGATTATGATCACGACAGAGTGAAATTCCTTACCTGTCAGGAAGTAGAAGATGAGTTCGAAGCAGGAAGAAAGCTTCTGGAAGAATGTGCAGCATATGCAGGACAGTTTAAGAGAGAAGCGATTCCGGTAAGTGAACTGGTAATTGGTATGAAGTGTGGTGGATCCGATGGACTTTCCGGTATCACAGCCAACCCTACTGTAGGGCGTTTCAGTGATATGATGGTAGCAAGAGGCGGATCAACAGTACTGACAGAAGTACCGGAGATGTTCGGTGCAGAAGGATTCCTGATGAATCGTTGTATCAATACCGAGATCTTTGACAAAGCTGTAAATATGATCAACGGATTTAAGAACTACTTCATCAGCCATAACGAAGTAGTATACGATAACCCAAGCCCGGGAAATCGTCAGGGTGGCATCACAACACTGGAAGACAAATCCTGTGGATGCGTACAGAAGGGCGGAAGCGCACCGATTATGGACGTAATCGGATATGGTGATCCGGTAGTGACCAAGGGACTGAATATGCTGTATGGTCCGGGAAATGACCTGGTATCTGCAACGGCTATGACAGCAGCCGGTGCACACATGATTCTGTTCACAACAGGACGTGGAACACCATTTGGAGCACCAGCACCGACATTGAAGCTGGCAACCAACAGTCAGCTGGCTGGTAAAAAGCAGGGATGGATTGACTTTGATGCAGGTTCTATTGTAAATGGAGAATCCATCGATGATGCAGCAAAACGTCTTTTGGATCTGGTGATCGAGACCGCTAATGGAAAAGAGACCCAGGCAGAACGCCACGGATACAGAGGCATTTCTATCTTTAAAGATGGTGTAGTGCTGTAAGTATCAGAAAATAGGACAAAACAGGGCTATCTGATTTACGATAGCCCTATTTGTGCAAGTAAAAAAGTGTGTTGCGGATGAAAAAGCACCAATTGGGAGGTACACATGAATATTTATGATATCTCAGAAAAAGCCGGAGTATCAATAGCAACAGTGTCTCGTGTGTTGAACGGGAACAGCAAAGTCAGTGACAAGACCAGAAAGAAGATTTTGGCCGTAATGGAAGAGACCGGATATCAGCCGAATGTATTTGCCAGAGGGCTGGGGCTGAACACCATGAATACAGTCGGTGTTATGTGTGCAGACAGTTCGGACATGGTGCTGGCTTCGGCGGTTTATCATGTGGAGCAGGAACTACATAAATATCAATATGATGTGTTGTTATGCTGTACTGGATATGAGACAGAGGAAAAAGAAAAATATATGAATTTGCTTCTTTCCAAGAGGGTAGATGCATTGATTTTGGTTGGTTCCAGTTTTATTGAAAAAAACATGGAAAAAAATCAGTATATCATAGAAGCTGCGAAGGAAGTACCGGTTATGCTGGTAAATGCCTATCTGGATGCGCCAAATGTATACTGTGCAGTCTGTGATGACCGGGAGATGATGTGTCAGGCAACGGAGCAATTCCTTGCGCAGGATCGCAAAATTCTTTACCTGTATCGTTCATTATCCTATAGCGGAAGACAGAAAATACAGGGAATTCGAGATGCATTTCGGAAATATGGACGGAAGCCGGAAAAAGAACAGATGGTTCTGATGAAAGACAGCACAATTGAGGATACCAGGAAATTCCTTGCAGAACGATGGAATCAGGGAGAACGCTGGGATGTAGTGATGTCATCAGACGATGAACTTGCTGTAGGAGCCTGTAAGTTTGCAAAAGCGCAGGGACTCAAGGTGCCGCAGGATATGCAGATCCTGGGATACAACAATTCCAAGATCAGCATCTGCAGTGAACCGGAGATCAGTACAGTGGATAACCATATGCAGAAAGCAGGGACACTGGCGGTGGATCAGCTGATGGAGATACTGAAAAAAGAAGAGGTTGACCAGAAAACCATCGTAAAAGGAGAGATGGTTCTCAGGGACACCACGATAGATTTGTAAAGCCATTGGGGAAGCCATTGGGGACGGAGTTTTCTGGCACTAAAGTGCCAGAAAACTCCGTCCCCAGTGGCTTTTTATTGACTTCGCGGATAAAATACATACTTATCAGTTGCGCTTAACGTAGACTGTGACACGGTAATCTCGGTCCTTCCAGACAGATCCACGCTGGCCACGACCAGTGTATTTGGATCCAGATACAGTGTATCTGCGGAGGAGCCGTTAATATGTACTGTGCTGTAACGGGTGAAGTTATTTCCACGAATGATCAGCACATGATCCCTGGTGTAGTTCACGTCCTCAATGGTAATTGGGAAAAATCCCATTTGCAGATTGGTTGGAATGAACGGATTCTGGCCATTGTAAGTAATTCGATCCCCATAAAGCACGTCATATTCCAGTTCTTTCAGACCGCTTAAGTATTCTTCTTCTGAAAGTTCTCCATTTCGCAGCTGACGGCCGGAGTTCTGGTGATAAGCGTTAATGGCTCCATCTGGAACTTCCAGAGCAGAGAGAAGAGTGGAACCCATCTCATAGGCCTGCATATCCTGATTGTCAAAGGTCAGGCCTGCATTGTTCCAGATAAAGTATTCGGTGTCATAAATGGTTCCGCTGGTGAGTATATCATCGGTCAGATTCAGGCTTGGACAGTGGTCGCCATACATCACCAGAATGGTAGGCTCTTTCCGTTCACTGAGCATATCCACCAGATCACCGATGAACTGATCCATTTCATAAATCTGGTTCACATAGTAAGTCAGCTGTGTCAGGTACGCTTCGTCAGTAATGGTGTCACTGGAGAGTGTGACATGATGCTTGTACTTCACGCTGGAATCCGAAGGATAACTGCCATGTCCCTGGACAGAGACGGTAAAGACGAAATCCTGATCTTCCGTAGAATCCAGGGCAGTCGCGATCTCATTGGTCAGGATGGAATCCTTAGCCCAGCCCATCGGCGTATAGTTGTCCGGCCACATATACTCTACGGAGGTAAACGTGTCAAATCCGAGGTTCGGATAAACCAGGTTACGGTCATAAAAGTCACCGGTATTATTGTGAATCGCAAAGGCATGATAACCATAAGGTTTCAGATCATAAGCCAGAGATTCACAGGCGGTTTCTTTTACAATTGTCTTGTATGGATATTCTCCAATACCGAAATCATCAATATTCATGCCGGTAAGTACCTCGAATTCGGAGTTCACGGTACCGGCACCTACCACGGGCATACTGAACGCACCAGAAGGATACGTCTCCATCATGCGAGTCAGATTCGGTAAAGGATTGCTGGAAAACTTCACATTCTTCAGACGATTAACGTTAAAGAAAGACTCCAGCTGGACAATCACCACATTCGGTTTGCGCGAAGTATAGGTAACGGTTTCCTCGTCTGGAAGGGGCTCGTAGTGCTCTGTCAGCTGCTCCATTACCTCCTCGGAATAATCACTTGGTTTGCTGATACCGGTATCGATCAGACTGGCACCAAAACAGTAAATAAATCCATTCTTCAGGTAAGACTGGGAAAGCTCACGGAAAGCAGTTTCCAGAAGCCCTGTGGACTGTCCCAGAACGATTCCACCCCAGGTCAGTAAAAGAGAACCCAGAATGATCGGAATAGAATGGATATATTTCGGTTTTTTCTCAGCTCGGGAAGTCTTCAGGAAAAACAGAATAAACAGTCCCAGTACAACAACTACCAGCACGCCAATGGCGATATACTGGAACACATTCAGGTACTTGGTGGCCACATCCAGACCGTCCCTTACCAGTAACAGATCACTGCTGGTAAACGGAGTAACACGGTAGAACAGCAGGACAAAGTTTACAATACCTCCGGCCATCCAGAACAGACTGATCAGAATGATCACACCGATTCGTTTGCGGAAGACCAGCGCAAAGGTAAAGGAAGCCGATACAATCATCACATTGATCAGGTACGCATATGGATGAAAAATAATAAATTGAAATCCGCCAATCAGAGAATGATACGCCATACACTCAATCAGGAATACCAGGACCAGAGGCAGTACCAGATAGCAGAGAAGGTAGCCATCCGAGGCAGCTTCATTCTGATATTTATAAAAAAGGGCGGTCAGTCTGCCGGCTGATGAAGATTT
This sequence comes from uncultured Marvinbryantia sp., assembly GCA_934408725.1. Classification (GTDB taxonomy): domain Bacteria; phylum Bacillota; class Clostridia; order Lachnospirales; family Lachnospiraceae; genus Marvinbryantia. The sequence continues at coordinate 16,950 of CAKRVB010000007.1, read as the reverse complement.
TTTCTTTTTTTTATGGAAAAATCTGGTCTGTTTTTGGCTGTGGTCTGTGTTGCTATTCGATTTTGTAGGACAATGTTTTTTTAAATGTTTCATATCTTTCATATTTAATAAAATTATGGATATCTTTCTGTAAAATTCTAAGTATTTTTTACGATAGAAATGCAGGTTTGTCAACACATAAAGTAAAAATTCTGGTATACTATATGCGGAATTGTTTTTTTGAAAATAGAGAAAATCAAAAGAGGAAGAATAATGCAGGCAGCATGTGATACCTGTGCCTATTACAGTTACGATGAAGAATATGAGTGCTATATCTGCGATATGGATCTGGATGAAGATGAACTGGTTCGGTTTCTGTCAGACAGCCATTATCAGTGTCCGTATTACCGGAACGGCGATGAATACGCAGTAGTGCGAAAACAGATTTAGAGCCCCTATTTTAATAGGAAGTAATAGTGCATAATTTATATTTTTTTTAGAAAAAATAATTGTGAATTAGTCATAAAAATGTTTGAAAATTAACAAAGCATGTGATAGACTCAATCTATGCGAAGAAGGTGGTGAGAACATGGTAGCGGAGACAATTAAAAAAGTGCAGGAAGCAGAAGGCAAAGCAGATGCAATTGCAAAAGAATGCCGACAGCAGTGCACAGACATGGTGGATCAGGCTAAGAAAGACGCAGCAGCACTGAAGGAAGCCAGACTTCAGGAAGCGAAGGATAAAGCCGGAGCAGCCATGGAAGCTTCAAAGAAAGAAGCGGAAAAGTTTATGGAATCTGTAGATGCGGATATCCAGAAAGAGATTGCTGCATTAAAGACACTTGCAGCAGGCAAGGAAGCACAGGCGACGGAGGCTGTCATTAAGACTCTGTTTTAAAGTGCTCATTTTTTATTAATTTTAAGCAAAGGAGGGATGCGGATATGGCAGTTATGCAGATGCAAAGATTCAGTATCTGCGCACTGAAAAAAGATCGAAAAGCCATTCTGGAAAAGCTTCAGATCCTGGGTGTTGTTGAGATTGACAACTCAGTGATCGAAGATTCTGAGATGGAAAAGATGAATACGTCAGACAGACGCCAGATCTATGAAAAGCATGCAGCTCTGGCAGAGCATGCACTTTCCATACTGCAAAAGTATGTCCCGGAAAAGACATCCATGTTCAGCTCTCTGGAAGGAAAGCCGTTGATGAATAAGACGGATCTGGAACAGATCAGAGCAGAGAGAAAGAGGCTGCTGACCACAGCAGATGATCTTCTGGATCTGAGCAAGCGAATTTCCGAGAATGCAGCCAATGTGGCCAAACTGGAAAATCAGATAGAAGCTCTGGTGCCTTGGATGCGCCTGGATGTTCCAATGAACTATCGTGGTACATCAGAGACAGCGATGATCCTTGGTACGATGCCGAAGCCTATGACGGTGGAAGAGATTCGTACAGAGGTGGCAAAGGCACAGCCAGATCTGGAAGCCTATGATCTGGAAGTCCTGTCAACGGATAAGGATATGACGTATCTGACAGTGGTGTGCCTGAAAAAAGATACGACGGCACTGGAAGATGCGCTTCGTGCAATCGGATTTGCAAGACCATCACAGGTATCCGGAAAAGTACCGTCTCAGTGGAAAAGCGAACTGGAGGCGGAGATTGAAAAATTAAAAGCAGACAGTGTGGAAGCAGAAGAAAAGATCAAAGCTTACGAGGGAAGCAGGGAGGACCTGAAGGCAGTATCTGATTATTACCGGCTTCGTGCAGATAAGTATCAGATCCTCGGACAGATTCCACAGACAAAGCAGACTTTTGTGATCAGTGGTTACATTCCAGAAGAATCAGCAAAGATTCTGGAAGAAAAGATCGCAAATGTTTATGACTGTTCTCTGGAGTTTGAAGAGATCGGTGAAGAGGAGGAACCTCCGGTACTTCTGAAGAACAATAAGATTTCCCGTTCTGTGGAAGGAGTATTGGAATCTTATGGTCTTCCGCATAAAGGAGAAGTAGATCCAACGACTGTAATGTCAGTGTTCTACATTGTATTATTTGGAATGATGCTGTCAGATGCAGCCTATGGATTACTGATTTCCATTGTATGCTTCATCGCATTAAAGAAGTTCCCGCGTATGTCGGACAGCATGAATAAGTCCTTACATTTATTTGGCTACTGTGGTATCTCCACATTTGTCTGGGGTGTTCTTTTTGGAGGATATTTTGGCGATGTGATCGATGTGGTAGCCAGAACGTTCTTTGGCAGAACAGCTGCTACATCAGTGATACCTGCACTGTGGTTTGTACCATTGAATAATCCGATGAAGCTTCTGGTATTCTCACTGGGAGTCGGTGTGGTACATCTGTTCTTTGGTCTTGGACTGAAGGGATACAGCTATCTGAAGTCAGGAGATGTGGCAGGCTTTATCTGTGACGTAGTCTTCTGGTATATGCTTCTGATCGGTCTGATCCTGATGCTGATACCATCCAGTCTGTTTGCATCCATTGCACAGACACAGGTAACGTTTTCTCCGTTCATGAATACGCTGGCAAAAGCACTGGCGATCATCGGAGCCCTGGGACTTTTGTTCTTTGCAGCAAGAGACAAGAAAAACATTGGACTGAGACTGGCACTGGGAGCTTACGAGCTCTACAATATTACTGGCTGGCTCAGTGATGTACTTTCTTATTCCAGACTTCTGGCACTGGGACTGGCAACCGGTGTTATCGCATCTGTAGTCAATCAGATGGGAAGTATGTTTGGCGGCGGGGTAATGGGAGCGATCCTGTTCATCCTGGTATTTATTGTTGGACATACCTTAAATCTTGGTATTAACCTTTTAGGTGCCTATGTGCACACGAACCGTCTTCAGTTTGTAGAATTCTTCGGAAAGTTCTATGAAGGCGGAGGCAAACCTTTTGAACCATTTAAAGAAAATACAAAATATGTAGAAATCAAGGAGGATTAATGGAATGAGTTTAGGAGTTGTTTTTGCATTATTAGGAGCAGCATTGGCTGTTATTCTTGCAGGTATGGGTTCTGCTTATGGTGTTGGTGTAGCTGGTCAGGCAGCATCTGGAGTAGTTGCTGAAGATCCTTCTCAGTTCGCAAAAGTTCTGATCTTACAGCTGCTTCCTGGTACACAGGGTATTTACGGTCTGCTGGTAGCATTCATTACTTTATCTCAGATTGGTCTGCTTGGCGGCTCTATCCCTGCAATTGATATTCCTACTGGTCTTATGATTCTGGCTGCATGCTTACCAATCGGTATCGTTGGTCTGGTATCTGGAAGACATCAGGGTAAAACTGCTGTAGCTGCAATCGGTATCGTAGCAAAGAAACCGGATCAGTTCGGTAAAGCAATGCTGTTCCCTGCAATGGTAGAAACATATGCCATCCTGGCACTGCTGATCTCTATCTTAGCAGTAACAAATATTCCTGTATAATGAGTGCAACGGGAACGAGAGAGCGAAGCTCTCGAGTGTGCGTTCTGAGCGAACGTAAATAGATAAAATAGAGAAAAGGAGAGCACAGGGAATGACTGGATTAGAAAAAATAATGAGCCAGATTCTGGAAGAAGCAAATGCCTCCGCCAACAGTAAGAAAGCTGAAGCAGCAGCGGAAGCTGACCGCATCAAAGCGGCAGCCGAAGCAGAAGCGGATGCAAAGGCTGCAGAGATTGCACAGAAATCAGCAGCAGATCTTGCAGGATATCAGGAAAGAGTCAAATCCTCAGCAGATCTGAGACGCAGAACAGCGCTGTTAGCTGCGAAGCAGGAGCTGATTGCTGAGACGATTCAGAAAGCTTATGATACTTTCTGTGCGAAAGATGATGCAGAATATTTCGATACACTGAAAAAGATGGTAGAAAAGTTTGCAGCACCTCAGAAAGGGAAAATTTCTCTGAATGCACAGGATCTTGCCAGATTACCGGCAGGATTTGAAGCAGAAGTGAATGAGATCGCAAAGAAAAAAGGCGGTTCACTGGTTCTGTCCAAGACTCCGGCAGCAGTAGAAAAAGGTTTCCTTTTATCCTATGGCGGAATCGAAGAAAATTGCTCATTCAAAGCAATGTTTGATGCAAAGAAGGATGAATGCCAGGATCTTGTACAGAAAATATTATTTTCTTAAATCGTAACCAGTAAAGGAGGACTTACATGTCAGATATAGATTTTACCTTTGCGGTTGCGAGAATACGAGCGCTGGAAGTATCACTGCTGAATGCGACAGTCATCGAACAGCTGATTGCCTGCCCGACAGAAGAAAACTGTCTGCAGGTACTGGCTGAGAAAGGCTGGGGAGACAGTGATACCCCGTTAGAGGCAGATGCGATGCTGAACAGAGAGACGGAGAAGACCTGGAACACGATGCGTGAGATGGGCATTGATATGTCAGTATTTGATGTACTGTCCTATCCGAATCAGTTCCATAATCTGAAAGCAGCGATCAAAGAGACCTGCCGAAAGGGAAAACATCCAGGTATTTATTATGAAGACTGTGAACCATCTGGTGAGGAACTGGAGAAGATCATTGCAGAAAAAGATTTTTCCAGACTTCCGGATTATATGGCAGCGGCAGCCCAGGAGGCTTACGAGACACTGATGCATACCCGAGATGGCCAGCTGTGCGATGTCATCATTGACAGAGCCACACTGGAAGCGATTTATGCAGCAGGGAAAAAAGCAAAAGCTGGTATCCTGAAAAGCTATGCGGAGGATACTGTAGCGGTAGCCGATATCAAGATTGCCGTACGTTCACAGAAGACCGCAAAGTCATTAGAATTTATGAAGAAGGCTATGGCAGAATGTGACAGCCTGAACATTGATTCGCTGGCAAGAGCTGCACTGAACAGTGTAGATGCCATCTGCGAATATCTGTCAGGAACTGCATATGCAGGAGGCGCAGAAGCGCTGGCAGAATCACCGTCTGCATTTGAACGCTGGTGTGATAATAAGATCATTCAGACGATCAAGCCTCAGAAATACAATCCATTTTCCGTAGAGCCACTGGTAGCTTATGTGCTGGCAAGGGAAAATGAGATCAAAACGGTAAGAATCATATTATCCGCAAAGGCCAACAACCTTCCGGAAGATTCCATCCGGGAAAGGGTAAGGGAAATGTATGTATAAGATTGCAGTTATGGGTGATTACGACAGCATCTACGGCTTTGCAGCAGTAGGTCTGGACACATATCCGTTATCCGATGAAAAAGAAGCAGAAAAACGGCTGCATCAGCTGGTATTATCCCAGTATGCAGTGATCTATATTACCGAGGAATGGGCAGCGAAGATTCCGCAGGCCATCGATAAGTATAAAGATCAGATTCTTCCGGCTATCATTCAGATTCCAGGTGTATCCGGTAATACCGGAAAAGGTGTGGAAAATGTCAAGAAGTTTGTAGAGACCGCAGTAGGATCCGATATTCTGTTTTCAAACAACAAATAAATCAATCTTCAGAAAGGTGATTGTCCAATGAGTAAAGGAACGATTAAAAAAGTGGCAGGCCCACTGGTTATCGCTGAAGGTATGAGAGATGCGAACATGTTTGACGTGGTACGTGTCAGCAACCAGCGACTGATCGGTGAAATCATCGAAATGCACGGTGATGAGGCTTCCATTCAGGTATACGAAGAAACATCAGGACTGAAGCCGGGAGAACCGGTAGAATCTACAGAAGAACCACTTTCCGTAGAACTGGGACCTGGTCTGATTGCCAGCATCTATGATGGTATTCAGAGACCACTGGATGATATCATGAAAGCAACTGGAAGCAACAACCTGGTTCGTGGTGTAGAAGTACCTGCATTAAAACGTGACAGAAAATGGAAATTTGTTCCGACTGCCAAGGTCGGAGATGAAGTATCCGGTGGAGATGTACTGGGTACGGTACAGGAGACCATTATCGTAGAACAGAAGATCATGGTTCCTCCAACTATGAAGGGTAAAGTAAAAGAGATCAAAGAAGGCGAATTTACGGTAGATCAGACCATTTGTGTATTAGAGACCGCAGATGGCGACAAGGAACTGACCATGATGCAGAAGTGGCCGGTACGTAAAGGTCGTCCTTATAAGAAAAAACTGCATCCGAATATGCCACTGGTAACCGGACAGCGTGTTGTTGACTGTATGTTCCCAATCGCCAAAGGTGGTGTGGCAGCAGTACCTGGACCATTCGGAAGTGGTAAAACCGTTATTCAGCATCAGCTGGCAAAATGGGCAGAAGCAGATATCGTGGTTTATATTGGCTGCGGTGAACGTGGAAATGAGATGACCGACGTTCTGAACGAGTTCCCGGAACTGAAAGATCCGAAGACCGGGGAATCTCTGATGGAAAGAACCGTGCTGATCGCCAATACCTCTGATATGCCGGTTGCCGCACGAGAAGCATCTATTTATACAGGTATTACCATTGCAGAATATTTCCGTGATATGGGTTATTCCGTAGCATTGATGGCAGACTCTACATCCCGTTGGGCAGAGGCACTTCGAGAAATGTCCGGACGTCTGGAAGAAATGCCTGGTGAAGAAGGTTACCCTGCATATCTGGGAAGCCGTCTGGCTCAGTTCTATGAAAGAGCCGGTCATGTCATTACTTTGGGAAGTGAAGGCAGAGAAGGTGCATTAAGTGCTATCGGTGCTGTATCTCCTCCTGGTGGAGATATTTCCGAACCGGTATCTCAGGCTACTCTGCGTATTGTAAAAGTATTCTGGGGACTGGATTCCGCATTGGCTTACAAACGTCATTTCCCGGCTATTAACTGGCTGACCAGTTACTCTCTGTATCTGGATGATATGGGACCATGGTTCAACGAGCATGTAGCTCCGGACTGGATGAGTCTGCGTCAGGATATGATGAGTCTTCTGCAGGATGAAGCAGAACTGGATGAAATTGTAAAAATGGTAGGTATGGATGCACTGTCACCGACAGACCGTCTGAAGATGGAAGCAGCAAGATCCATTCGTGAGGACTTCCTGCACCAGAACTCCTTCCATGAAGTAGATACGTATACATCTCTGAACAAACAGCATAATATGATGAAGCTGGTTATGGCTTTCTATAACGAGAGTCTGGAAGCACTGAACAGCGGTGCATCTATCAATGACATTTTGAAGATGGCTGTTCGTGAAAGAATTGGTCGTTACAAATATACGCTGGAAGCAGATGTAGAGAAAGAATATGAGACAATCCACAAAGAACTTGCAGTAGAGATTGCCAACATTTGCGGAAAGGAGGACCAGTAGAATGCCAAAAGAGTATAGAACCATACAGGAAGTAGCAGGTCCTTTGATGCTGGTACAGGGTGTAGAAGATGTAGCATACGATGAACTGGGAGAGATCGAGCTGGCCAATGGAGAAACCAGACGTTGTAAAGTGCTGGAGATCAACGGCAGTGATGCACTGGTTCAGTTATATGAAAGTTCAACAGGTATTAACTTATCAAACAGTAAGGTACGTTTCCTTGGACGGAGCATGGAGCTGGGCGTATCCAGTGACATGCTGGGCCGGGTATTTGACGGTGTAGGACGTCCGATTGATGACGGTCCGGAGATCCTTCCGGAAGAACGCCGTGATATCAATGGCCTTGCCATGAATCCGGCAGCCAGAAGCTATCCGCAGGAGTTTATCCAGACTGGTATTTCAGCGATTGATGGTCTGAACACACTGGTTCGTGGACAGAAGCTGCCGATCTTCTCTGCATCTGGTCTTCCACATGCACAGCTGGCAGCGCAGATCGCAAGACAGGCTAAAGTTCGCGGAAAAGATGAACAGTTCGCCGTTGTCTTCGCAGCTATGGGTATTACATTCGAAGAATCTAACTTCTTCGTAGAGAGCTTTAAAGAGACAGGCGCCATCGACCGTACCGTTATGTTCGTGAACCTGGCCAATGACCCGGCGGTAGAACGTATCGCAACACCACGTATGGCCCTGACCGCAGCAGAATTCCTTGCTTTCGAAAAAGGCATGCATGTTCTGGTTATCCTGACAGATATCACCAACTACGCAGATGCCCTTCGTGAAGTATCTGCCGCACGTAAGGAAGTTCCTGGACGTCGTGGATATCCTGGATACATGTACACTGACCTTGCAACATTGTATGAAAGAGCAGGACGTCAGGCAGGTAAAGACGGAAGTATCACCATGATCCCGATCCTGACCATGCCGGAGGATGATAAGACCCATCCAATCCCTGACCTTACCGGATATATTACCGAAGGACAGGTTATCTTAAGCCGAGACCTCTACAGAAGAGGTGTAACACCGCCTATTGATGTACTGCCATCTCTGTCACGACTGAAAGATAAGGGTATCGGTGAAGGAAAGACCCGTGCGGACCATGCCAATACCATGAACCAGTTGTTTGCTGCATACTCCCGTGGTAAAGACGCAAAAGAGCTGATGGTTATCCTTGGTGAAGCGGCTCTGTCAGATATTGACCTGATCTATGCAAAATTTGCAGATGCATTTGAAAAAGAGTACGTATCCCAGGGTTACAATACCAACCGTGATATTGAAGAAACACTGGATATTGGATGGAAACTGCTGTCCATTCTTCCGAGAAGCGAGCTGAAACGTATCGATGACAAGTATCTCGATATGTACTATGGAAAACAGTAAATCGCATTATAAACTTGGAAGGAAGGTGAATGCAAAGTGGCATCTACACAGGTAAATCCTACCCGTATGGAGCTGACCAGACAAAAGAACAAGCTGAAGACAGCGGTTCGTGGACATAAGCTCCTGAAGGATAAGCGAGATGAATTGATGAGACAGTTCCTGGACCTTGTCCGTGAGAACATGGAACTGCGTCTGAAGGTAGAAGCCGGCATCCGTTCTGCAAACACCAACTTCGTCATTGCCAAAGCAGGAATGTCAGAACCGACATTGAAGACTGCATTGATGACACCGAAACAGGAAGTCTATCTGGAAGTGGACAAGAAGAATGTTATGAGCGTGGACATTCCGGTGCTGGGGTACAAGACCAGAACCGCAGATGCCAATGATATCTATTCTTACGGTTTTGCTTTTACTTCCAGTGACCTGGATGGTGCAGTAAAATCGCTGGCAGATGTGCTGCCGGATATGCTGAAACTTGCAGAGAGTGAAAAAGCCTGCCAGTTGATGTCAGCGGAGATTGAGAAAACCAGAAGACGAGTAAACGCGCTGGAGCATGTCATCATTCCGGAAGCACAGGAAAATATCAAGTATATTTCCATGAAGCTGGGTGAAAATGAACGTTCTTCTCAGATCCGACTGATGAAGGTGAAGGATATGATGCTGGAAGAGACCCATCATTATAAAGAAAAAGCTCATGAGAGAGCAATGGAGAATTCCTAAAAAATGATAAGAAAAAAGACAGTATCTGTGCAAAGTGCAGAAACTGTCTTTTTTTGTGTAAAGTAAGCGAAAAGCCCACTTGTATTTAAAAAAGAAGCAAGATATAATACAGAAAGATTGTGTGTAACTGTTTAGAATCCACTGTCTGTGAAGGTACTGAACAGATACGATTATGAAACGGAATCAGGCATTGTACGGAGAAGACAGTGAAACTGAGACGGAAAACACGGACGAGACAGAGATGACAGAATAACAGAAGTTGCAAATGAGGAAGAGTTTGTGAGGTCGTAAGATGGAGAAGAAGAACAAAAAGAGAAGTAAAAAGAAAATTGCGGCAATCGTTTGTCTGGTATTAGTGGTATTGGTAGCAGGAGTGGCTGTTTCTGCCTACAGCGTGTTCAAAATGAAATTCTATGATAAGTCCAATTATGTAAAACATGGCACGTATGTTGCAGCCGCCAACACAGAGAAGAAAGCAAAAGAAGGAGAAAAACAGGACGCTGAAGTGCGGACAGCAACAGAAGTATCCCATTCCTCTGCAGCAGCACAGAAGATACACAATACGTCAGCAACAGGCAGTACTACTGTATCAGTAAGCAGCAGTGTACCGGAGACAGAAAGGAAAGGCAATTCAGCCAGTTCATCCTCTGTGCAGAAAACAACAGAGAAAAAAGAAAGCAGTATGCTGGAAAAAATGGCGAAACAGTTCTTTTCCCAAAAAGATACGTATAACCTTTTACTTCTTGGTGTAGACCGGAGAGATGAATCCTGGAATGGTAATTCTGACGTAGTTTTGCTTGTAACAGTTAATAAAGAAAAAAAGACAGTATATCTCACTTCATTCCTGCGAGATCTGTATGCAGACATTCCGGGAGTGGGAGTACGTAAGCTGAATGCTGCCTGTGCGAATGGCGGTCCAGAGCTGACGATTCAGACATTGGAAGAAAATTATCATGTTGAGATTGACAACTATGCGATGGTAGATTTTAATGCCATGATCGATGTGGTAGATGCATTGGGGGGCGTGGATCTTGAGATTGACGAAGACGAGCGGGTAACGGCTAATGACTATATTACCTGCATGTGCGAAGACAATGGGGTGGATCCAAAACCGTATTATATAAAAAAAGCGGGAAAGGTACATTTGAATGGTTATCAGGCAGTAGGTTATGCCAGAAATCGTTATACTGGAAAAGGCAGTGACTTTGGCCGTACCCAGCGTCAGAGAAATGTACTGATGGCCATTGCCGAAAAAGCTCAGAATGGAGACTTTGTTTCCCTTTCCGATACGATCGAAGATGTGATGCCATATATCACCCATGATATTCCGGAATTTGAGATGATCGGTCTGATCATGCAGGTTGGCACCTGGATGAACTATGATATCCAGCAGCAGCATATTCCATATGATGGAGAATATACGTCTCAGGATGAGATTCTGGTGCCGGATGATATGAATGCCACGGTAGAGAAGCTGACCTCTATTCTCTATGGTGATGGTGAAATTGAGACAGAATCTGAGACCGAAAGCGAAACAGAAGCTTCCTGAGAATTGAAAAGCAGGTATTGAAAAGAGTGTGGGAACAGGAGAAAATCCTGTATTCCACACTCTTTTTTGTTAGATAAAACATTCTTAATGACGTAAAAACAAAACATTATGTAATATATACTTGACAAAATGCCGCGACGAGAATAAAATGTGAGTATCAAAGAAAACGAATAAGATTCGGATTACAAAATCAGGAGGGAAAGATCATGAATGAACATGCAATTGGATTTGCAACAGGATTAGTACTGGCAATTTTAGTGGTTGGTATGGTGAAACGTATCTTATACAAAAGAAATGGTAAGATGCCAGAGTATGATGAGATGCAGAAGATTGCCCAGGGGGTGGCTTATAAATATGGCTTTTTGACAGCGGTGTCTGCTGTGGTGGTTTGCTCGGTATTAGATATCTTAAATATCCATCTTTTCGCAGATGATGCCACGGCAATGTTTCTGGTGCTCTTCTTAAGTGTAGGAGTATTTGCCGGATGTAGTATCTGGAAGGAAGCATATTTTGGACTTCATGCCAATACCAGTCGATATGTCAGGTTTTTGGTTGTTGTGACAGTGATCAATCTGATCGCCGGCATTCAGAATCTGCGAAGCGGAGAAATGTTCAGTAATGGAAGGTTAAATTATCGTTGTGTGAATATGGGATGTGCCATGTTACTGATGGTGATGCTTCTGATTATGTTGATTAAGAAAAAAATGTGTGAGACAGAAGAATAGGATGGTGAGCCGGAAACGATGAAGAATCTGAGATTAAAGGCTGCCAGAGCGGCAAAGGATCTGTCCCAGCAGGAACTGGCAGATGCTGTGAATGTGTCAAGACAGACCATTAATGCCATTGAAAAGGGAGATTATAATCCGACCATTAAGCTTTGCAGGGCAATCTGCAGGACACTGGATAAGACACTGGATGAATTGTTCTGGGAGGATGAAGAGGTCTGAAAATCCCTTAGAAAATCTGCCAAAACAGACAGAACCATTACAGGGCAGTTGCAAAAAGAAGAGAAAAATGATACAACTATAAGAGTGCTTCATTGGAGGATGGAACTTTCCGAAGAGGCGCTCTTATCGTTTTTTACAGGAGGAATACCCATTATGCCAATACGTATACCAGATGCCCTGCCGGCACATGATATATTGGAATCAGAGAATATATTCGTGATGACAGAGTATCGTGCGATGCATCAGAATATCAGACCATTGAATCTGCTGATTTTGAATCTGATGCCGACCAAGATTGTGACAGAAACGCAGTTGCTGCGTATGTTATCCAATACACCGCTTCAGATTCAGGTGGATTTCCTGCAGACAGCCAGTTATACTTCTACTCATACGGATATCCATCATCTGCAGCAGTTCTATTATACCTTCGATCAGATCAGGAACCGTCGCTATGACGGGATGATCATTACCGGAGCGCCGTTGGATTATGTACCTTGTGAAGAGACTCTGTACTGGGATGAAGTGTGCAAGATCATGGAATGGTCCAAGACCCATGTACACTGTACCTTTCATCTTTGCTGGGGAGCTTACGCAGGCCTGTATTATCATTATGGAATCGAGAAGCTGGATATGCCAAAGAAACTGTTTGGAATCTATTCCCATGAAATTCGCAAGGAGACTTCTCCGCTGTTTCGTGGATTTAATGACAATTTCCTGGCCCCACATTCCAGAGCAACCGATGTGCGCCTCTCAGATGTAGAAGCGATACCGGAACTGGAAGTTATGGCAGTAACGGAGACAGGCAGCCTGGCGATTGCCAAGACGACAGACAGCCGTCAGTTTTTTGTGACCTGCCATGCAGAGTATGACAGAGACACCCTGGCACTGGAATATGAGAGAGACATGAAAAAGGGTCTGACCACGGTGGACGTACCGGTAAATTATTACCCGGATAATGATCCGATGAAAGTACCGCCGATCACCTGGAGAGCTACAGGGCAGCTTTTGTATTCCAATTGGCTGAATTTCTACGTATATCAGAGTACTCCATACGATATTGAAGAGATAAACTAAAATAAGACAACCAGACTTCATTGTGAGTAGAAGGATGGTTGTCTTATTTTCGAAAATGCTGAAAGGATATGAAATATAGTTGCGAAGAAAATCATTCTTGTATATACTGAGGAATGAAAAGATATTAGATAGAGAAATTTGGAGCGAACAGGATGAAGAAAATAGAACCGATACGCCATGCACGTCAGAATGAGCTGGAACAGATCATGGCGATCTATGCAGCTGCCCGGGCTTTTATGGCGGCTAATGGCAATGAAGAACAGTGGGGAGATGGATATCCACAGAAGGAAATCCTTCAGGAAGATCTGGAAAAGAATCAGCTTTATGTTTATGAGGAAGATGGTAAGATCGGAGCGGTATTTGTTTTCTTTATTGGAAAAGAACCGGATTATGAGACATCTGTCAGTGGTAAATGGACAAGTCCGAAGCCTTATGGAGTACTGCATCGGATTGCTGTTGTAACATACGGAAAGGGAATCGCATCCAAATGTATACAGTGGTGTTATGAACAGTGTCATTGTATGCGTGGAGATACCGGGAAGAAGAATAAAAGTATGCAGCGCCTGTTTGAGAAGAACGGATTCACACAATGTGCCATGATTCATCCGTGGTATGGAGAAATGCTTGGATATGAAAAGTACGAAAGAAAGGAAAGCACAAATGTTAACCTGTGATTATATTGTAGAAATGATTGATGGGGATTATGCGCATTTAAGAAGAGTGGATGAAGAGAACGGAGAGTTAAAGCTGGTGGCAAGAGCACTGCTTCCGGCAGAGATCATGGAAGGCAGCAGATTGCATTATGAAATGCTGGAGTATACACTGGTGTCATAAAAAGTGGCGGTCAGTTACCTGACCGCCGGAGAGAGAAATTATGAATGTATGTAAACTTCCAGATTTATGATAAAGTCAAAAACAAAAGGATCATAAAACCTCAGGTATTTGTCCTGCTATGGAAGATCGTTTTTAGTCGGAGCCGTCACAACACATGCTAGCTTTGTACCGCAGCGGCTTCATTTGATGTTTACAGTATAAAAAGAAGTTGTGTCCAAAGTTTGTTTCAATTCGAAAATAAATCTTAACAAACTGGAAAATAATTGAAAAACCGGAGAGCAACATGGAGTGGAATCTGATGGCCGTTGCAGCAGTGGGATGTCTGATACAGCAAATTCCCGTACATTTGAAGAGACATATGGATGAAAAAAAAATACGTCATATGCGACCTTCGCTCACGGATTTGCGGGAACTGCTGAAGGAGCAGAATCGGAATTGAGAGAATACGAGAGAAAAATGAGGTGAATGAATGGACAGCTATGGATACATATCAGCAATTGCACTTTTTATTTATGTGGCAATGATGCTGATTTTTCTCGCGGCAAAAAGGAATCGGATTGTAAACAGTTTCCTTCTTGTACTTCTTTCTATGATATGTTGGACCGGTGGCTCCTGTTTTATGAGAGCTCTGTTATGGCCAAACTATATTTTCTGGTACCACGTATCATTGTTTGGCCTGCTATGCCTTCCATATGCCTATTATTTGCTGGTAAATGCAATGGCAGAAAAAGAAGGCGGCATAGAAAAATATATTTATCCGGCCATGCTGGGCGGATTATTTTTACTGAATATTCCTGGCGGAATTCTGTTTCACTGGCCGGTGATTGTTCACAGTGGTGAGAATATCCGGTTTGTATATGACAAAATCGACTGGAAATCAGTGATATTTTTTGCGGCAGCAGGAATTGTGGTCATTCATACGCTGTATAATCTGATACAGTGCAGAAAAAAGAATCGAAAGCATGCCAGACAGATGAATACTGTGATTGCCGGGATTGTAATCGTACTGGGAGGCAATATTGCATTAATGTTTCCAGTGTTCGCCGGATTCCCGATAGATATTCTTGCAGGTCTGATCAATGCATTTTTCCTGGTATATGCGCTGGCACAGCGGAATCTGTTTGAGGTGACCCTGCTGGTTTCAGAGACAGCCTGTACGGTGGTTGGTTTCCTGATTTCTGTACTGTTGTTTTGGTTTTTAACTCCGTATTTAAGAAGCGGAATGGAGCAGGTGCTTCCAGGCAGAGAAGATTATTACATGGTGATTTATTCTGCGATTTTTATGCTCTGCGTATGGATTCTTATGGAAGTGTGGAAACATGTCATCAGCAATACGATTGTCCGGGATGAGGCCTATCAGGCAGAGGTACTGCGGGAATTTAACACATCTGTATCCAAAAGCCTGAGCATGAAAAATGTCTTGCAGGAACTGGTGGAAGTCATTCGAAAAGGATGCCATATTGAAACAGTTTATATCTGCATTGCTTCCGGAGAACAGGGATATCAGATGATGTACAGCAATAACCCGCTTCATGACCGTTCCTTCCAGATGAAAACAGACAATCCGTTAATCGGATGGATGCAGCAAAATGAAGAATGTACCAGTCTGGATGAGTTTTACCATACGGTTGAATTTAAATCTATGTGGGAATCAGAAAAGCAGCAGCTGAAGAATCTGAAAGCACAGTGGTGCATAGGACTGAAAAATGAAGACGGACTGATCGGAGTCGTCTTTTTATCGGACAAGGAAAAACATAAAAAAGTCGGTTCACAGGATCGTGCCTTTTTAAACTCTGTGGCGACGATATCATCCATTGCAATCAAAAATGCCAGTCTGTATGAAAAGATATCAGAAGAGGCGAGAACAGATGAACTGACCGGTCTGTATAATCGAAAATATTTTTACGAACTGCTCCATGAGACCTTTGAAGAAAATAAAGAAGGCACCATGGTACTGGCTATGCTGAATGTAGATGATTTCAAGCTGTATAACCAGTTATACGGAATGAAAGCAGGAGACACAGCGCTTAGAAGAATCGCAGACATTATCCGGGCAAGCGTAGGCAGCAGCGGGATCGTGGCACGTTATGGCGGAAAGGAATTTGCAGTACTGCTTCCAAAATATGATGTATATGCAGCAAAGCTTCTTGTGGAGTCCATCTGTGATCAGATCAGACAGATGCATCAGGATGGTGAAATGGTACATTTAAAACAGCTGACCGTCAGTGCAGGGATCAGCGTAGCTCCTTATGCGGCGCATACGGAAAAAGAGCTTCTGGATAACGCAGATCTTGCGGTGTATCATGTAAAACATCAGGGAAAAAATAACATTTATATCTATGACATTGCGGAAAAGGAACTGGAAAAGAAGAACAAAGAAGAAAGCAATGTGCAGAAAAACCGGGAATATGATGCAACGATTTTTGCACTTACGGCAGCAATTGATGCAAAGGATCACTACACATTCAGCCATTCGAATAATGTAATGTACTATGCAACAAGCCTTGCTTCAGAAATGGGACTGGATGAAGAATTTGTGGAGATCATTCGACAGGCGGCACTGATGCATGATGTGGGAAAAATCGGAATTCCGGAACAGATTCTTTCGAAACCTGGAAGACTGACTGAGGAAGAATATGAGATCATGAAAGGACATGTGGAAAGTTCCATTGAAATTATCCGGCATCTGCCGTCATTAAATTATGTAATACCGGCAGTGATCGGTCATCATGAGCGTTACGATGGAAAAGGCTATCCAAGGAGAATTGCGGGAGAAGATATTCCGTTTTCAGCCAGAATACTGGGAATTTCCGATGCATTTGATGCGATGATATCAAAGCGCTGCTATAAGCAGGCACAGCCTCTGGAAAAAGTACTGAGCATACTGAGAGAAGAGGCGGGAAAACAGTTTGATCCGAATCTGGTACCGATCTTTATTCAGGCAATTGAAAATGGAAAAATCAAAGTAATCTATGATGCCGGACAGAATCCAGAGTAAAGCTGTATCAAAAAAGATACACATTTTACCGTTCGTCAAATAGACAAATCTCGAAAAATATGCTATTATAAAGCCATATGAGGAATTTTAGGCGTAACTCCCCAAAGATGGTCTGAAGTTCTGTACATATGATACTCATATGGTAATATGATCCGATTCCCGGATCAATAAAATAAGGAGGAACAAACCAATGGCAAGAAAAATGAAAACCATGGATGGTAACCATGCAGCAGCTC
>CAKRVB010000006.1 GCA_934408725.1 uncultured Marvinbryantia sp. | reverse complement strand
TAAACAGGCATCTGCCCAGAGTTTCCCCTTCATTTGACTATTTTTCTGAAAATTGTCATCTCTGTATTGATAAAGAAGCTGATTGCCCAGACGGATTTCCAGATGATTCTGTACACCTCTGATAGATACAAATTTTCCAATATCCGCATCTGTCAGCGTATCATTATAAAGAATGGTTTCACCATCAGAATTCGTGATGACAGAACAAGGAAGCTCAAGGTCGGTTCGTTCTCCGTTTTTTATCTGGTACCAGCCACTGCTGAGGGAAACAAATGAATTCACCTCAGAGGCTGCATTGGGCTGATAAATCATTCGAACTGAAAGGATCAGAAAGAATGACACAATTATTATGCAGAGGATTTCCATTTGTTTCCATTTTATATTCATGCTGTCTTTCATTATGTTTCTCCTGCTTTTAAAAAAGAAAATGCATTGTCTTTTTAGACAATGCATGATAAACGTAGGCACTGACTTTGTGTCGCATATTTCTATAAAGTCTATCTGTGTATAAGAAGATTTTAACATTGTACCTATAGCAAAATCAAGAATTTTATCATGTGCATACATGATTTCGATGCATCGCAAAGTGTGTTTCATGTTATACTGTAATTACGTAAATGTTCAGCCATACTGTCCCGTGAGGAAACATGTATATGGTAAAATTCAGAGATACGCATAACAAGATAATGGAGTACTGTGATGAAACGGAAAAATAGTACAATTGTTTTAACAAGCCAAACCAGCAGAGCCAATGTAGATGAGACAATGAAGGAGCTGGAAACACATGGATCTTTTGAACTGCCTGTAGAGACTTATACAGATAACTGCGAGATTTTCCGTTCTCTTTATAACCACTGGCACAGAGAAATGGAGATCATCTGCATCGACCAGGGAAAAGGCCTTGCCAGACTGAATCGAGAGACCATTCGGCTGAAAAAGGGAGATCTGCTGATTATAAACAGCGGAGTGATCCATGGAATCAAGTCTGATAGCAGAAATATTTTATATTACAGAAGTGTGGTGTTTGATTTGAACTTCCTTTCCGGATCAGCAGGTGATATCTGCCAGGAAATGGTGATCTCACTTCTGATGGAAAACAAGGCAGAGTTTACACATCTGATTACAGACACAGCGGAACACTATGAGCAGCTGTATCATCTGTTTTGTGAGATACATCAGTGTCATAAAGAGAAAAAACCATTTTATTATATTCACCTGAAAGCTCTTTTCTATGAGTTTTTTTATGAGATGTTCGCGGGAAATTATATTATTACGACGGATGCAGAACAGAACAGGAATCTGTTATCTGTTAAGAAAGTACTGGAGTACATCAGTATTCATTACAGGGAGCCGTTGTCTGTGAAAGAACTGTCCGGTATCTCAAATTACAGTGAATTTTACTTCATGAAACTGTTTAAACAGTATACAGGGAAAACGGCAGCAGCGTACCTGAATGATTATCGGCTGGAGAAAGCCAAATCGCTTCTGCTGCACACAGATAATTCCGTTACGGATATTGCTATCGAGGTAGGTTTTAATAATACCAGTTATTTTATAAAAAAATTTCAGGAAGCGAACCAGATTTCCCCTCATAAATTTCGCAAAAAAATGTCATAATAGAACAGTTTTGTTGTATTTTCCTTTCAATTACATATGCTAAGATAACGATATCGAAGAAACAGAAGATATGGAGTATGTTTTTGAAAGGAGAAAATTATGGAAGCTTTAAAGACTTTGATTCAGAATATGTTCCACAAAGACTGCAGTGCATGTACAGATCAGGAAGTATACGAGGCACTTCTTGCATATACCAAAAAGATGCTTGCTGCAAAAGGATATCAGGATGGAAAGAAAAAAATCTATTATATTTCTGCCGAGTTTCTGATTGGAAAGCTCCTTTCCAATAATCTGATTAATCTTGGTATTTACGATGATGTTACGGAATTTTTGAGAGAAAATGGAAAATCACTTGCAGAGATTGAATCTGTAGAGCCGGAACCATCACTTGGAAACGGTGGCCTGGGACGTCTGGCAGCCTGTTTTCTGGACTCTATCGCGACGCTGGGACTTCCAGGTGAGGGAATTGGTCTGAACTATCATCTTGGTCTGTTCAGACAGGTATTTGAGGACAATCTTCAGCATGAGATGCCAAACCCATGGATTACGCCGGACTCCTGGCTGACTGCTACGGATGTTACTTATATGGTTCCGTTCAGAGGATTTTCATTGAAATCCACCATGTATACCATTGATGTTGCAGGTTACGAAAATAAAGCGATTCGACTGAATTTGTTTGATATTGACCTGGCAGATGAATCCATGGTTCATGACGGAATTGCGTTTAATAAAAAGGATATTCTGCACAATCTGACCCTGTTCCTGTATCCGGATGACAGTGATGAGGATGGACGGAAACTTCGTATCTATCAGCAGTACTTTATGGTAAGCAATGCGGCTCAGCGGATTCTGGATGAAGCAGCTGCCAGAGGAAGCAACTTCCACGATCTGGCTGATTATGCAGTGGTTCAGATCAATGATACGCATCCAAGCATGATTATCCCAGAGTTTATCCGTCTGCTTGGTGAACGGGGAATTGCATTTGAGGAAGCGGCAGAGATCGTTTCTCATGTGTGTGCGTATACCAATCATACCATCCTGGCAGAAGCACTGGAAAAATGGCCGATTCAGTATCTGGAGGATATTGTGCCGCAGCTGGTTCCGATTATCCGCAGACTGGATGAGAAGGTGAAAGCAAAGTATCCGCAGGAAAATCTTGCGATTATCGACAGCAGCCAGCTGGTTCATATGGCACATATGGATATCCATTATGGATTTTCAATCAATGGTGTTGCGGCACTTCACACAGAGATTCTGAAAAACTCTGAGCTGCATCAGTTTTATGAGATTTATCCGGAAAAATTCAATAATAAGACTAACGGAATTACGTTCCGCAGATGGCTGATGTATTGTAATCGCCCACTTGCAAAATACATTACTTCTCTGATCGGAGATGGCTGGAAAAAAGATGCGGCACAGCTGAAGCAGCTGTCTGCTTTTGAGGAGGATCAGGAGGTACTAAACCAGTTACTTGCAATAAAGGCAGATGCGAAAAAAATCTGCAAAGAGTTTGTTTTTGAAAATACCGGTATTGAGATTGATGAGAACAGCGTGTTTGATATCCAGATCAAGAGACTGCATGAATATAAACGGCAGCAGTTAAATGCGTTGTATGTTATTTATAAATATCTGGAAATCAAGGAAGGCAGAAAGCCGGAAAGACCGATTACCTTTATCTTTGGCGCAAAGGCAGCTCCTGCTTATTATATTGCCAAGGATATCATCCATCTGCTGTTGACACTGGAGACGCTGATTCAGAATGATCCGGAGGTATCTCCTTATATGAAGCTGGTGATGGTGGAGAATTATAACGTCAGTGCAGCTGAGAAACTGATTCCGGCCTGCAATATTTCCGAGCAAATTTCTCTTGCATCCAAGGAAGCCAGTGGTACCGGAAATATGAAGTTTATGCTCAATGGTGCGGTTACACTTGGTACTATGGATGGCGCAAATGTGGAGATCAGCGATCTGGTTGGAAAAGAGAATATTTATATCTTTGGTGAGTCCAGCGATGAGGTAATCCGGCACTATGAAAAGATGGATTATCATTCCCGTGCAATCTATGAGAGCGATGCAGATATTAAAAAATATGTGGACTTTATTGTCAGTGAGCCGATGCTGAAGTATGGCAGGGAAGAACATCTGAGAAATGTCTACAATGAGCTTTTGAATAAAGACTGGTTTATGACGCTGCTGGATCTGAAGGATTATATCAGAGTGAAAGATCAGGCGTTTAAAGATTATGAAGACCGCACTGCGTGGGCAAAGAAGATGCTTGTAAATATCGCACAGGCAGGATTCTTCTCTTCAGACAGAACCATTGAACAGTATAATAAAGACATCTGGCATTTAAATTAAAATAACATGGGGTATCGTTTTGTTCGATACCCCATAAATTTTAGTGTCCTTTCATTTTGAAAGCAGCTTTACCATTTCGTTTTACATCATATAATGCCATATCTGCGCTTCTGCATAAGGAGATAAAGTCCTCGCCCTGTTCCGGGAATGCAGCGCCTCCGGCACTGGCTGACAGTTCAATGGATTCACCGGAAGGAAGGTGCATATGAGCAACCTGTTCCTGAAAATACTGCATGTATTGCTGCGCAGATTCAGAAGAGGTATTCTTCAGATATACAACAAATTCATCGCCTCCGTACCGGCCCAGTATGGAGCCATCCGGAAAGATCTTTTTCGTGGTCTGGGCAAAGTGAGTCAGACAGAGATCCCCCACATTGTGACCGTACCGGTCATTGTAGCTTTTGAAATTATCTACATCAATAAAGATAAAGATGCCAGGTTTCTGACTGCGCAGCTCATTTTCCAGAGCCCGCTGGAAGGCTCTGCGGTTCATAAGACCGGTCAGTGGATCGGTTGTTGATAATCCCATGTAACGTTTTTTCTCTTTTTTCTCCAGAAATACGATGGTCAGCATATACAGGATGGTAAAGCCGACCAGTATGCTTCCATAGATGCCGCCCCAGACGGAAAAGTCCTGAGTGATATTAGACACATTCCTGTTGGTCAGTTCAACGATGACATACCAGCCTGGCATATTGGTGATACTGCGGTAGGATATGGTAGATGCTTCACCGCGGATCTCGGCAGAGAACCGTCCGTCTTGTTCCCCTGCCTGCATATCTTTGACCCACTCATGATAGGAATAGTCATCTGTGTAACGGAAATATTTCTGTTGAAGCAGAAGGTTATTCCAGTTGCCTGCCATATCGTAGCCTGTGCTGATGCAGGTAATAAAGTTTTCGGAATCTGCTTTTAACAGATAGACACTGATCTTATCACGAAGTAAATCGTACACGCCTAATTGTCTCAAATCTTCGATGCCTATAGACAGAAAAAGTGCCTGTATCTTAGTTGAATGACTGACAGGTACAAAAATAGTAAGAACCATGTTACCTGTCTTGCTGGAACGATAAGGATCAGAAAAAAATGATTCTTTAGCCTTCACAGCGGTCTGGTCCAGTTTTTTCTCCTGTATATCAGAGATGGCGCAGGTGTCACCCAGAATCTTCTGATTTTTCAGAATCAGTCCAACGTTGCAGAAAAGAGTCTGATCGAGATTATCACGTAAATGCTGAAGAATCTCAGCTGGTTTTTGATTTTCCATGGATTGAATCATGGTAACATCTTCCCGGGCATAGTTCTGAAGATATTCCATGGATGTATTCATTTTTTCCGCATACAGACCGGTGATCAGCTCCAGATGCTGAGTATTAAAGTCGCGGGCAATCTGGCTGAGGCGGAAGTAAGCAGATATAATAATGCCAAGACAGACAATTAAATACAGCAGGAACAGGACTTTACTGATTTTGCGGTTTTTTCTTTGCTCCTTCATGAGACAGAATTCTCCATAAGATAGTTTTCGTCAATTAAAATAATGCCCGTGTCAAAATACTTCTGACCAGATTCTATTCCATCGATCAGATCATTCAGAGAAAGAATCCCCTGATATCCCATCTCATCCTGCTTTTGCATCAGAGAAGCACCGTAAAAGTCCGGATTCTGAATAAACTGCCGGGTTTCATCTGCCAGATCAAAACCAACCATAACGACATCCGTTCGTTCCTGTTCTGTGAGTACATTCACGATACCTGTAGTAGAAGTATTGCTGCAGCCGAAGATGCCCTTCAGGTCCTCATGCTTTTTCAACAGTCTGGATGCATCGGACTGTGCTTTTGAGACATTCCCGCCATTAAGGTAAATATCTTCAGCGATATTCCATTGCTGAGGGGCATAATTTGACCAGTAATCCAGAAAACCAGATATGCGGTTTACCATGGCCTGAGAGGTATCTGAGGACAGCATAATACCGACTTCCAGATGATCAGTGGCAGAGTTACCGGCGTCCTGCAGCAGAGAGAGCATCTCCTGAGCCGCCGTTTCACCGGCACTCATATTATTTGTCATATAACAGCGGCTGTAATCATCACTGTTTATGGAAGAGTCGATCAGAACCAGAGGGATCTGCTGCTCTTTGACAGCATGGCAGCTGTCTACAAGGGAAAAAGAGTTGGCAGGAGCAAGCAGTATCCCATCAGCGTTCTGCTTTACAGCCTGCTCCATCAGGGAGATCTGTCCGTCAATATCTGTTTCATTATCAATTCCACCAAGATAAATGGCGGCATCGATCTCTTCAGCTGCATCAGAGATTCCGGCAATTACCTTTTTCCAGTAATCGCCATGGTAGTTTTTTAAAATAACATAGATCTTTTTCGCACTTTCCGGATTGGAAAAGCAGGTATAGTCAACAATAGCAGATTCTTCCGTCGATGTTTCCGGGTTGGATCCGGAAGAACCGGAACAGCCGGTCAGCAGGGCAGAAGCGGCTCCTGCAGCTATCAGCAGGCAGAATTGTTTTTTGTTTAAAAATGTTTTATGATTCATAACGTAAAAGCCTCGGATCATTTAACTTTTTCAGGTCATGTCAGGCCTGGAACAGTAGATTATGTCAGGCTTTGCAATAAACTGTACTTTTATTATAAGTGTAAGAGAATGTTATGTCTATACTAAACACTTCCCAAAACAGTTGTTATAAAAAAATTGTTTTTTAGGGGCAGGCATATTAAAATAAGAGGCAGAAATGGCCGGTATGTCTGAAAAGAAAGCGGGAAGGAGGATGCCGATATGGAATTACGTCAGTTAAAATGTTTTCTTGCATGTGCCAGAAATCACTCTCTGACACTGGCAGCAGAGGAGCTGTATACGACACAGCCTCATGTCAGTATGGTGATCAAATCCCTGGAGCAGGAGCTTGGAACGCCACTTTTTATCCGTAAATCAAAAGGGGTGGAGCTAACGGAGGCGGGAAAACGGATCTATTCTTATGCGGTAAATGCGGTGCGTAACGCAGAGGCTATTTCTGCATTAAGCAGTCAGAATGAGATTCCTTTTCTGCGTATTGTATCTAATTCCAGCAGTCATATGGCATTGCTCCTGACCCATTATTATCTTCAGCAAAAGGAAAAGCTGAAGATAGAATATCGAGAATGTGGAATTGAAGAGATGATGGAACGGGTATCGGAAGGAATGGATGATCTGGGATTTTTATTCGTACCGGACAACCGAAGGTCGGTACTGCGTCATATGCTGGAACGTAGATTCCTGGAATTTGTGCCACTTCTGACTACGGATCTGGTACTTTATGTGCGAAAAGAACATCCTCTTTACGGACGAAAAAGTGTCAGACCGGAAGAGTTGTCAGATCTGGAGTTTATTCAGCTGGATGATGATTTTTTCTCGGTGGAAGCGATGTTGGAGGAGGTGCTGCCCTCAGGGAAACGGTACCACGATCTTCCCAAAGTGGTGACTACCAACAGCAGCAGTCTGATGATTCGTATGCTGGAAAATACCGATCTTTGTAATGTGGGAAGCTACTGGCTTAGTGAGATGTATCGGCAGAATGATTTCGGACGGATCAGGATCGAAGGGCTGGAACAGAAAATCCGGTTTGGTTATCTGAAATACCAGGGACGTCCGTTGATTCCAGGATTAGTGGATTTTTTAAGTTTCCTGGAAGGAGCACTGGAAAAAGATCATGAAATGATATAAGGATTTTTTATATCATAGATATAAAAATGTGAAAATATCCATAAATCTTCTGATATGTTATGCTTTAAATAACAAAGCGTGATGGAAAGCAAACATAAGGGAGGAGTTATGGGTATTTTTAAATGTAAAAATGCAGAAGTTCATATGGAACAAGGACCGATTGGGAGAACTTTACTGATGTTTGCGGCACCGATTCTGTTATCCCAGATTCTTCAACAGATGTACAGTATCGCTGACTGTATGATAGTAGGACATTTTGGAGGCGGAAATGGACTGGCAGCGGCAGGAGAGGCTGCACTGATCCTTTCTGTGATCATTAATTTTTTTGTTGGATTTTCCACCGGAGTCAGTGCGGTGACGGCCGCTGCATTTGGAGGATTTCAGTATCAGAAGCTGAGCCGGATTCTTCATGCAGTAGTGTTGATGAGTCTGATCTCCGGAGCTGTTATGACAGTGGCCGGCATTGGAGGGGCTGGAATTTTTTTGCAGTGGATTCATTGTCCGGAAGAAGTATTTGCTCCGGCACAGTATTATCTGCGGATTTGTATGATGGGCATTATTCCGCAGTTCATTTACAATATGGGAAATGCGATTCTTCGTTCCCTGGGGAATACCAGAGAACCCTTGTATTTTCTCACATTTTCATCTGGACTGAATCTGGTATTGGATGTGTTATTTGTGATTGGTCTTGGAATGGGACTTCCGGGAGCAGGAGCCGCAACAGTAATTTCTCAGTGGGTGCTGGCTATGCTTATGATATGGAAAATGATCGGACTGGATATCCGGTATAACCTGCAGATAACCAGACTGTTTGGCGGCTGGGAAGAACTGCCGGAGATCATACATACCGGATTGCCATCCGGAATGCAGGCAGTCTTTATGAGTATTTCTTCACTTTTGATTCAAGATAGTATTAATTCTTTTGGTGCAGATGCGGCAGCAGGGATGGTTGTGTTTGCAAGAGTGGAAGGATTCCTGTATTATCCTGCCTTTTCTTATGGAATGGCATTGACGGGATTTATCGGACAGAATTATGGAGCAGGAAAAATGGATCGTGTGCAGGAAGGCATAAAAAAAAGTATTCTTACCCTGAGTGCTTTCACAGTAGCAGCAGGAGGAATTCTTATGCTGGCAGCGCCGGTAATTCTGAAGTTGTTTACATCAGATCCGGAAATACTCAGAAACGGACAGCAGGCCATTTTGTGCATCTTTCCGTTTTACTTTTTATATGCAGTCAATCAGGTATATATAGGAGGATTAAAAGGGCTGGGGCACACGGGATTCCCTATGCTGTGTTCTCTTCTTTGTTACTGTATTTTTCGGGTGGTATGGTGTCGGATCCTTCTGTTGGTGTTCTGGGATATTCGAGTGATCTATTTCAGCTATGATGTAAGCTGGATCATCATGATTGCATTACTGGTTTCTCAATATCAGAAAAATGTAATTCTATATGGGTTTGAATTTCATTCTGTGTTAAGATGAAAGAAAAGTGCAGGGAAGGTTGCTGCGCATGGTGTAAATGACAAAATACAGTATGGGAGGCGGGTATGAAGCTACTGAGTTATCATGAAAATGGGATCTATATCGTCTGGGGAGTTGATGAGAAGCAGGAGCTTCGGCTGTTGCACGTGTCATCACTGCCTTTTCAGAAAGAAGATATCAAAGTAGAATCCATGGATTATGGATTCCGATTCGTGGAGTTGCAGCTGTCAGGATTTGACCGGCCGTATGAACGTCACGGAAATAAATATATTGTAACAGCGCCTGGATATCGTATGAAGTATGTCAGTCACAGTGAAAGCCGGAATGAAAATGGACTGCAGCTGCTCTTTGTGCTCAGAGACGATCTGACAGATGTATATGTAGATGCTTACGTGCAGTTCTATGATGAACTGCCAGTGATGCGTATGTGGCAGGTGATAAGAAATGAAGGGACTGACACACAGACCGTGGAATATATCTCGGGATTCCACTATGAAGGAATCGAAAAAGAGGGACTGGCCCCACGAGATGAGAAAATGCGTGTATGGATACCTCATAACAGCTGGCAGAGGGAGCTGAACTGGAAATGCTATACTTTGCCGGAGCTTGGCATGGATCAGGTTCAGCCGGAACGGATTCAGCGATCGTCTGGTATGATTCGGGTGTCTAATACAGGAAACTGGTCTGCGAAGGAATACCTGCCAATGGCATATCTGGAGAATACCTGTGTGGGAACGGGACTCTTCTGGCAGATTGAGCATAACGGTTCCTGGCATTGGGAGATCGGTGACCAGAACGGACATCTGTATCTGGCAGTCAGTGGACCAAACGAGATCTATTCCCACTGGTTTAAGCATCTGGCACCGGGAGAAGCTTTTATGTCTGTGCCGGTAGCAGTGGGAGTAACCGGGGCACCACAGGGAACCTGTGGAGGCCTGAATCAGGCCATGGATGCACTGACTGCTTATCGTCGGCAGATTCGCAGAAAAAATGAAGATAATCAGAAACTTCCGGTTATTTTTAACGATTATATGAACTGTCTGTGGGGGCATCCGACAGAGGAAGAAGAATATCCGTTGATTGATGCAGCCGCAAAGGCCGGGTGTGAATATTTCTGTATTGATGCCGGATGGTATGCAGACGGGGACTGGTGGGACAGTGTTGGAGAATGGAAGGAGAGCAGAAAGCGTTTTTCGGGAGGTGTACGGAAAGTAACGGATTATATCCGCAGGAAGGGAATGATCCCGGGCGTATGGCTGGAGATGGAAGTTATGGGGATCTATTGTGATCTGGCAAAACAGGTATCCGATGACTGGTTCTTTGTGCGTCATGGAAAGCGGGTTTATGACCGAAGCAGATATCAGCTTGATTATCGAAATCCAAAGGTGCGGGAATATGCCGATTCTGTAATAGACCGTATCGTAAAAGAATATGGCGTAGGCTATATTAAGATGGACTATAATATTGAGCCTGGCATCGGTACAGAGATCGACACTGAGAGCATGGGACAGGGTATGCTAGAGCATGAACGGGCCTATCTGAAGTGGCTGGAAGGGGTATGGATGCGTTACCCGGATCTGATTATTGAGAACTGTTCCAGTGGAGGGCTGCGGATGGATTATGCTATGTTGTCCAGATATAGTATTCAGTCTACCAGTGATCAGGATGATTATCGACTGTATGCGACGATTGCAGCAAATGCACCGACAGCGGTAACGCCGGAGCAGGCAGCAGTCTGGGCTTATCCGATGAATCATGAAGAGGAGATCAGCCAGCGGGAACTGAAGGAAGAGACGGTCTTTAATATGGTCAATGCCATGCTGCTTCGAATTCACCAGAGCGGACATCTGGCCAAACTGGATGAGATGCGCTTCGGACTGGTGAAAGAGGGTATTGGAGTATATAAGTGTATTCGCCGGGATATTGCAGAAGGTCTGCCATTCTGGCCACTGGGATTGTCTTCTTTTACAGATGAATGGTCAGCGTTGGGACTGAAATGTGGCGAAAAACGATATCTGGCAGTCTGGAGAAGATGTGGACAGAAAGAAACAATGGATCTGCCGATTCCAGAACTGAAAGGTGTGGATGTTACGGTCGATCGAATTTATCCATCTTATGCACAGGAAGCATTTGCATGGAACCGAAATAGGGGAAGTCTTACGGTACAGCTGCCGGAAGAATATACAGCAAGATTGTTTGAACTCAGAATATGAGAAAAAATAAAAAAGTTGTTGACAATATCCATATAGATCTGTATAATTAGTTCTTGGTTGCGACAGTGACCAAGAAACGTGCAGGAGTGGCGGAATTGGCAGACGCGCAGGCTTCAGGTGCCTGTGGTCGTTAAGACCGTGTGGGTTCAAGTCCCATCTCCTGCACTCTTTTTTTATAAAAAATAAAATGTGGCTGGAAAGCAGATGTCTGCCTCCAGCCATTTTTTATGCTTTTTTTCTTCTGGTAATCCAGAAAAAGGTTCCTGTAAAAATGATTCCTTTTATCATAGTTGTAGAGGATAAGGCCCACCAGATACCATCCAGACCAAGAGAAGTATTCCCAAGGACGATAGCCAGAGGGATTCTCATACTGGTGAAGAGAATACTGATGATACTGCACAGATGTGTCTTTCCAAGACCAGAGATAGCACCAATGGTGGTGATCTCTACACACAAAAATGCTTCACTTAATCCGATAATAATCAGATAGCTCACAGCAATAGCGATGGCTTTCGGTTCGTGGAAGAAGATTCTGGCAATAGTATTCGGAGCGAATACAAAAATGGCTGTCACCAGCAGACCCCAGATACCGACGGTCAGGAGAGAAGCCCGGTATCCTTTTTTTACCCGGTCCATTTTACCGGCACCGTAATTCTGTGCGGTAAATGCATTTAATGCCGCTGCAAAACCATCTGCTGTATGCCAGGATATGGACTCGATCTGTCCTCCCACCCGTTGTGTTGCAATAGCTTCAGCGCCAAATCCGGAAACCATGCGGGTTAATATCATAGAAATAAAGCAGTAGGTCATATCCTGAATCCCAGATGGTATTCCAATTTGACAAATGCCCTTCAGATAGGATCCTGGAATAGCGGCTGCCAGCCGGATCCCTTTTAGTACATTTCCTTTTTTCTGACGCACAACACCCAGAACCATGATACTCATAACAATAAACTGTGCCGTAACGGTGGCGATTGCGGCACCGATGACACCAAGTTTTGGAAAAGGCCCCGGTCCAAGAATCAGTATTGGATCCAGGATCATGTTGGTGGCCAGACCGATCAGGTTTGCCCAGAATGGTGTCTGTGAATCTCCCTGTGCGGTATACAATCCGGTCAGTGTCACTGTCAGAAAGGAAAATACAATCAGTCCACAGGCAATTCTGGTGTAGGAAACAGCTGCGGAATACGCTTCCGGGTCAGTCAGATTGAAAAATCCCACCATCTGGTGCACGAATATGAGGGAAATCAGTGCGAAGATCAGCCCCATGTAGAAAGCCAGCTGAATGGCAACCTGAGCGTATCCATGGGCTTTTTCTCTGTCACCACGGCCAATGCACTGGGCGACCTGTACCTGTCCGCCCATTCGGGCAATGGATGACAGTCCCTGAGAGAGCCAGGTAAACATTCCGCCTACGCCTACCCCGGCAACGGCTTTTGATCCAAGCTGTCCAATCCATGCCATGTCAGTAATGTTATAAAGTGTTCCAATAAAATACGATGCCATAATCGGAATCGCCAGTTTCGTCAGGGTCTTTAAAATAGGCCCTTTTGTTAAATTCCCGTCCAATTCTTTATCCTCAAATCATTATTTTCTGCAAATATGCGTAATAAATATCATAGCATTTTTTATGTCTAAAAACAATGGCTCTGAAAATGGCTCCTGTCTGTGTTCCTATCCAATGATCTGTGAGATGGGTTTGTGAGATTTCCGTTTCATGGTTGGATTGGAGCGGTATATCCGGCACTTGCCCCCGGAATTAACTCGTTTTAGTGTTTCCGCGGTCGGATTATTATGAGATAGCCAGCATGTGCCCTAAAATGCAACTTTTTTCTTTGGTATCAAGATCTTTTAAGTTATGCTATACTGAAATTATTCTAAATAAGAATAGAATTCAGGAGGAATTATGATAAAACCGATTATGAAGGATGTGCTTTTCTTAGGGCAGAAATCGGAACCAGCCACAAAAGCAGACCTGCAGGTGGGAATCGATTTACAGGATACGCTGGCAGCCCACCGAGAAGAGTGTGTGGGTATGGCAGCGAATATGATTGGCATAAAAAAACGTGTGATTATTGTAAACATGGGCATGATCGATATCGTCATGTTTAACCCTGTGATACGCAAAAAGAGTGGAGCATATGAGACAGAAGAGGGATGTCTGTCGCTGACAGGGGTGCGGAAAACGACACGATATGAGAAGGTGGAAGTGGAATATCTGGATCAGAACTGGAAGAAACAGAAGATGGTGTTAAGTGGCTGGCCGGCACAGATCTGCCAGCATGAGATGGATCATTGTGATGGAGTGATAATATGAATGAATTAGAAAGATGGAAAAGATAGGAAGACTATTGATTATGCAATTGTACAGCCTGTGCTGTTTTATGTAAAATAGTTTTACTGTAGGACATGATTAGTGAGTGAGGGTGAAGAATAACATGGCGAAAATCAGAGTAATAAAAAAGAAAAATGATGATTCACTGGAATATGAAGTGGGTGGCATTTATGAAGTAACCGGAACCTGGTATGGTGGAGTCCACATTGCCGGAAAATCCGGGGTGCCGGTGTCACTGGATAAAGATGAATATGTGGGACTGAACACAGAGCCGGAAGAACCAGAAGCAAAAGAAGAAGTACCAGAGCGAGATATTTGTGTGGGAGATATTGTACAGCATTTTAAACGGGAATGGGTATCTGCAGATACATCGGAGTATCTGTATAAAGTTCTGGCGTTTGCGCAGCATACGGAAAATGGAGAAAAACTGGTAATTTATCAGGCATTGTATGCACCATTTAAGGTATGTGCCAGACCGTATGCCATGTTTATGAGCAAAGTAGATCGTGAAAAATATCCAGATGTAAAGCAGGAATACCGGTTTGAGAAAGTGAGTGTATAGAGAGTGGGAAAAGGAACCGAAGAGAAGAAAGAGACAGAATGGGATAATTTGCTACACATTCGTACAACAGGAAGGGATGATTCGCATTCGGATCAATATCGATATCCTTATGAACCAACGCCATATTCGGTGTTGGAGCGTCTGGCCAATTCTGGATATATTGGGAAAAAGAATACGGTGATTGATTATGGATGTGGAAAAGGCCGGGTGGACTTTTTTCTGGCATATCAGACCAGATGCCATGCAATAGGGATCGAATACGATCAGCAGATTTATGAGAAAGCTGTTATGAATAAAGAAAAGGCAATTTCTGCAGAAAGGGTCTCCTTTGTACAGGCAGATGCAGTAGAATATAAGGTGCCGGAGCAGGCGAACCGTTTTTTCTTTTTTAATCCGTTTTCACTGGATCTTCTGAAGAAAGTAATGGCGCGGATTCTGGAATCTTATTATGCACAGATGCGGAGCATACAGCTGTTTTTCTATTATCCATCAGACGAATATATAGCATATCTGATGACGGTGGATGAGCTGATGTTTGCAGATGAAATAGACTGCAGGGATCTGTTCCCGGGGGATAATCCAAGGGAACGGATTGTGGTATTTGAGCTTGAATAGATGCGAACAGAGTTAGAAAGGATGTGGAGCAATGGGACGTTTTGTAAATCCAGACAACAGTGGTTTTCAGACGGCATTAAATGCAGAGATTTACGTGGATAAAACAGAAATCATAGGTTATACAAATCGTGTACTGGAGTCTACGGATGCATTTATCTGTAACAGCCGTCCCCGCAGATTCGGAAAGTCTATAACGGCAGATATGTTGGCTGCTTATTACAGCAAGGGCTGTGATTCGGAAAGTATGTTTTCGAAATACAAAATCAGTCAGACAGAAAACTTTAGAAAATACATGAATCAGTATGATGTGATTCATTTTGATGTGCAGTGGTGTATGAACGTGGCAGGCGGCCCAGATCAAGTCATTGGGTATATCACTGAGAATGTTATTCAGGAACTGCGAGAGTTTTACCCAGAGATCGTGACAGAAAAAGTCAAATCTGTTGTAGAAGCACTCTCAAGAATTAACGAGAAAACAAAAGCCAGATTTGTAATTATTATTGATGAATGGGATGTACTGATCCGAGATGAGGCAATGAATCATCAGGTACAGGAGCAGTATATTAATTTCCTGCGTGATTTGTTTAAGGGAATCCTTCCGACAAAATATATAGCATTAGCATACTTAACGGGGATCCTGCCAGTAAAAAAAGTAAAAACTCAGTCGGCATTAAATAATTTTAGTGAATTCACGATGCTTGATGCAAGAATTTTGGCACAGTATATAGGCTTTACAGAAGATGAAGTAAAAGAGCTATGTGTGAAGAAAAACCAAAACTATGACGAAGTAAAAAGATGGTATGATGGATATCTGTTAGAAGGTTATCAGGTTTATAATCCTAAATCTGTAATAGAAGTCATGAAATGGAAAAAATTTCAGAGCTACTGGTCACAGACTGGTTCCTATGATGTAGTAGTTCCTCTGATTAATATGAACTTTGACGGATTGCGTAATGATATTATAACGATGCTATCCGGGCAGGCAGTGGAAGTAGATGTTTCTTCTTTCCAGAATGATACGGTGCATTTTGAAAATAAAGATGATGTTCTTACTTATCTGATTCATCTTGGATATTTGGGGTATGATCAGACTTATCAGACTGCGTTTATCCCAAATGAAGAACTCAGACAGGAAATGGTCAGGGCAACCAGAAGAAGAAAATGGAATGAAATGATCAGTTTTCAGAAGGAGTCAGAAGCACTTCTGAATGCAACTCTGGAGATGGACACAGATGCAGTGGCAGCAGGTATTGAAAAAATACACATGGACTATGCATCAACGATTCAGTATCATGATGAGAATTCCTTAAGCAGTGTACTGACCATTGCGTACCTGAGTTCTATGAAGTATTATTTTAAGCCTATAAGAGAACTGCCGACAGGCAGAGGATTTGCAGATTTTGTGTATCTCCCGAAACCAGAGTACAGGGAAGATTATCCGGCACTGGTGGTAGAAATGAAATGGAATCAAAAGGCGGTGACTGCTATAGAGCAGATAAAAGAGAAACGATATCCGGAATCATTAAAACAATATACCGGAGATCTGCTTCTCGCAGGTATCAGCTATAATAAGAAAACGAAAGAATATCAGTGCAAAATAGAATCAAATCACGATTAGACGAATCTGGATTTTGAAAACTATAGTGAATTATGTTACCGAAGGAGAAGACATACCATGAGCAGTTATATTACTACCTACACCAGAAAACATTTGGATCCTGTGCACCCGGATCCGGAAGGAATCATTATAGAGGATATTGCACATGCGTTATCCCTGTTGTGCCGTGGAAACGGGCATGTGACGACGTTCTGGTCTGTGGGACAGCATTGTATCTGTTGTGCAAAAGAGGCAGCAGGGAGGGGGCTTTCCAATCGAATCGTACTGGCCTGTCTCCTGCATGATGCCAGCGAGTGTTATATGTCTGATGTACCACGCCCTTTTAAGCAGACCATGCAGGAATACATCCGGCAGGAAGAATATCTGCTGAGTGTGATATACACCAAATTCCTCGGTACGGATCTGACAGTAGAAGAACAGCGGCAGGTAAAAGAAATCGATGATGATCTGTTATGGTACGATCTGGTTAACCTGCTGGATATGACACCGGATAGAGAAAAACCGGAAATGCATATAAAAGTGGAATGTAAAGTACAGCCATTTGAAGAGGTGGAGCAGGAGTATCTGGATATTTTTGAAAAGTACAGCCGGGCCAGAAAATAACCACTTGTTATTCAAGCCTCGATTTGTTATGCTTATCAGTAATGAACAAACGGTTGCGTAAATTGGGGTGTTGTTATGGAAACAGAAGAGAAGAAAGTCTATACGATTGATGATATTGCCAGAGAACTGGGGGTCAGTAAGACTACTGTATC
Organism: uncultured Marvinbryantia sp.; assembly: GCA_934408725.1. Lineage (GTDB taxonomy): Bacteria > Bacillota > Clostridia > Lachnospirales > Lachnospiraceae > Marvinbryantia. Next base: position 96,858 of record CAKRVB010000006.1, on the reverse strand, counting down.
TCGCGCAATTTCAGGAAAAGGACGTATTGGGCAGGCTACAAGGGAAAGAGTATTAGAGTTTATTGAGAAGCATGACTACCGTCCGAATGTGATGGCAAAGGGATTGGCACAGAAGAAAACCTTTAATCTGGCGCTTCTGCTGCCAAAGGATTATGCAGTGACAGAGTTCCCTTTTTTTAAGGACTGTATGCAGGGAATCTGCGAGGTGGCATCCAGTCATGACTATGATGTGATTATTTCTATGATAGACGGAGATGACCTGTCCCAGATTCAGAGATTAGAGGCGAATCGAAAAGTGGATGGTATGATCCTGAGCCGTGCAGTAGAGCATTCCATGGCGCAGGATTATCTGAAAAGCTGTAAAGAGCCATTTGTGGTTATTGGACCGGAAGAAGATCCACAAATTACCTATGTGGACAACAAGAATCTGGAAGCCAGCAAAGAACTGACCAGCATTATGCTGATGAAAGGTGTGCAGAAACTGGCACTTCTGGGAGGCAATCAGTCATTCAGTGTGACAGAGAGTCGATATAAGGGATACCTGCAGGCTCATAAAAAAGCAGGCAGGCTGGCAGATGCAGACATGATCTTTATGAACTGCGAGAATCAGGCAAAGGTCTCCGAGGCTGTAAAACAGGCACTGGAACAGGGGGCAGATGGGATTTTGTGTATGGACGATGCCATCTGTAGCATGTGCATTGGAAGCCTGAGAGAACGTAAGATCCCGATTCCATCTCAGGTACGGGTGGCAAGCCTGTATGACAGTAAGAGTCTGGAATACAATAATCCACCGATTACCAGTGTGAAGTTCGATACGGTCAGACTGGGAAAAATGGCAGCAGAGAAGCTGTTAAAGATGATGGGCGAAGAAACGGAGGAAGAGACATTGCCTCTGAATTATCAGGTAGTGCTGCGGGAGTCAACGCAGTAACGGACATCATGGAGCATAACGTGCAGAAATGTACGAGATGCTCTTTTTTGTTGAAAAATATAACTGATCAGAACCTGTTGCCACGCAAGATTGCGTGATAAATGATAAAGAACAAACGATTGCGCAAAAAGCAAATAACGTGAAAAAACGATTGTGCAATATGCAATAAAATATATTGAAAAATTAGAGAATAATGACTAATTGACATTAATAATACTATTTAATATACTAAAACCATGAACAAACGGTTGCGCAACTTTAATGAGAAACGTGACACACTACAGTAATTATAACCATATGATTACATATGCGCAGCTTGAAAAAAATATCAGGAGGAAAGAATGATGAAGAAATCCGTGAAAAAAGTAATGCTTCCGGTAATGGCAGCAGCAATGGCAGTATCCTTTGGAGCACTGGTAAGTGCAGAGGATGAAACAATCAGTTTAACTGTATGGGGAGCAGAAGAAGACCAGACTTTATTAAAGGAACTGACAGATAATTTCCAGGCAGCTTATCCGGATCAGACATTTGATATTCAGATCGGTGTAGAATCTGAATCCACAGCCAAGGATACTGTTTTAACTGACGTAGAAGCAGCCGCTGATGTCTATGCATTTGCAGATGACCAGATTACTGATCTGGTAAAAGCAGGTGCACTTCTGAAACTGGATGATTACGCAGAAGTACTTCAGATGGCAGGAAAAACTCTTGATGATGTGAAAGACGCTAATGTGGAAGGTTCTGTTGATGCAGCAACCATCGATGGAGGGCTGTATGCATTCCCAAGAGCAGCAGATAACGGATATTTCCTGTATTATGATGCATCTGTTCTCAGTGAAGAAGATGTGGCAAGCTGGAGCAGTCTTTTGGAAGCCGCTGATGCAGCAGGAAAGAAAGTGGGTATGACACTGGCATCCGGATGGTATAATGCCTCCTTCTTCTATGGTGCAGGATTTACCACAGGGTTAAATGATGACGGAACAACTGCAATTGACTGGAATGGTACCAGTGCAGACGGATACACCGGTGTAGATGTGGTAAAAGGTATGCTGGCTATCTCAGGCAGTCCTGCATTTATGGCAATTGCGGATGGTGATATCTCAAATCAGCTGGCATCCGGTAATCTTGCAGCATGTGTATCCGGTACATGGGATGCCATGACAGCACAGGAAGTATTCGGTGACGGATATGCAGCAACCAAGCTTCCGACTTTCACAGTAGGTGATCAGGAAGTTCAGCAGGGATCTGTAGCAGGTTACAAATATATTGGTGTAAACGGATATTCTGAAAATTCAGGATGGGCAGTGCTTCTCGCTGACTATCTGTCAAATGAAGAAGCTCAGCAGAAGTTCTTTGATGAACGTGAAAGTGGTCCATCCAATAAAAATGTAGGTGCATCTGATACGATCAAAGAAAATGTGGCACTTTCAGCGCTGGCACAGCAGTCTGAATATGCACAGGCACAGAAGGTAGGCGGAAAATACTGGGATCCTGCAAAGACATTTGGTGAGCTGATTGCACAGGGAACTCTGGCAGCAGATGATGATGCAGCAATTCAGGAAGCACTGGATAACCTGGTAGAAGGTGTGACTGCTTCTGTAGAGTAATGCATATTGTGTCAGACGATCAGAATATGTTAATATGCTGATGAATCGATAAGAACATACAAATGGCCCATATGCGTGAAAGTGCATGTGGGCTATTTTAAGGAAAGAGAAAAATGGAGGAAAAGGAATGGCAGCACAGGAGAAAAATTCTGCAGCATCAGCCGTTGGAAGTTTTTTGAAAGCAATCGGAAGCTTTTTCAGAGACTTTGGCACAGCGGTTGTAAAAGGTGATGCGTTTGTCAAATTGTCTCTGCTCTGGATGGGTGCAGGATATGCAAAGCGCAAGCAGTATGTAAAAGCAGTTTTGATGACGATTCTGGAAATCGCGGTCATTGCATTTACTGTAAAATTTGCTATGCAGTATGTACCGAAGATTGGCAGTCTTGGTACGGTAAAGATGGAAAAAGTCTTTAATATGAAGACGATGAAAAGTGAATTTAATGATTACGATAACTCGTTTACGATTCTGTTGTTTTCATTATTCAGTTTTGTAGTGTGGCTGGCAGCTGCAGTGGTCTGGTTTAAAAATATAATAAATGCCTATGTTCTCCAGAAAATGGAAGAAGAAGGACAACATATCAATACTTTTAAAGAAGATCTCAGATCTCTGCTGGAAGAAAAGTTCCATATTACCTTGCTGACGCTCCCGGTGCTGGGCGTTGTTATTTTTACACTGATCCCGATTCTGCTTCTGATCTTTGTGGCATTTACCAATTACGATCAGCAGCATATGCCTCCTACGGAACTGTTTTCCTGGGTGGGACTGAATAACTTTATCAGCCTGTTTGGTGGTGGCGGACTGACTACCACATTCGGATATGCGTTTGTGCGAGTTCTGGGATGGACGCTTGTGTGGGCATTTTTTGCAACCTTCACCACATACATTGGCGGTATCTTACTTTCCCTGTTACTGAACAGTAAGAAAACCAGATGGCCGAAGATGTGGAGAACTTTATTTATCGTAACGATTGCAGTACCACAGTTCGTATCGCTGCTTCTGGTACGTAACTTTTTCTCAAACGGTGGTATCGTCAATACCATCTGCAATACGATTGGACTGACCGGATTCCTGAGAAGTATTGGTCTGGTATCTACCAGTTATATTCCGTTCCTATCTGCTCCGGGCTGGGCACATGTTATGATCATTCTGATCAATATCTGGATTGGTGTTCCGTACCAGATGCTGATTGCTACCGGTGTGCTGATGAATCTGCCGTCTGACCAGCTGGAAAGTGCCAGAGTGGACGGTGCGACCAAGTTCCAGATTTTTCGGAAAATCACTATGCCGTATCTGCTTTTTGTAACCGGACCGGCACTGATTACGGACTTTGTAAAAAATATCAACAACTTTAACGTTATTTACCTGCTGACACAGGATGTATATACCACAACGAATCAGGCAATGGCCAATTCCCAGGCAAAAGAAGTAGACCTTCTGGTAACATGGCTGTTCCGTCTGACTCAGGATTACTACAACTACAAGATGGCATCCGCCATTGGTATCATTGTGTTTATCATCTGTGCAGTCTTCACACTGGTTGCATTTAACCGGATGATCAAAGGAGATAAGGAGGGAACATACCAATAATGAAAAAGATGAAAGACAGTCGTACATCTTCCATTGTACTGCATAACGGACTCATTGCGGTGTTGGCTTTATTCTGGCTGATTCCGATTATCTGGCTGGTGTGCACTTCCTTCAGTGCCTACAGCGGAATGAATACCAGTACCTTTTTCCCGAAAGAATGGAGCATTGTGAATTATCAGAAGCTGTTCCATCCAGACTCTGTATCACAGTTTCCACAGTGGTTTTTAAATACCTTTATCATTGCATGCTTTACCTGTGTAATCTCTACCATGTTTGTACTGATGGTGGCATATGCTACTTCCATGATGCGGTTTAAGATGAGAAAACCACTGATGAATATGGCAGTTATCCTGAACCTGTTTCCAGGTATGTTGGCTATGATCGCAGTATATTTTACACTGAAATCCTTTAACCTGACTAATAGCTATGTCGGACTGATTATGGTATATTCCGCATCATCGGGGCTTGGCTATCTGATTGCAAAAGGATTCTTTGATACGGTACCGAGAGCGCTCTGCGAAGCCGCCAGAATCGATGGTTGCAGCGAGGCAAGAATCTTTTTCCAGATCGTACTGCCGATGAGCCGTCCGATCGTGGTCTATACGGTAATCAGCAGTTTCCTGGTGCCGTGGATGGACTTTGTATACGCAAAGATGATTTTAAATGCAGGTATTTCTTCCAAATACACCGTTGCCATTGGTCTGTATAAGATGCTGGATAAGAGCCTGATTAATTCTTATTTTACCCAGTTCTGTGCAGGTGGTGTACTGGTATCTATTCCGATTTCCATTCTGTTCATGATTATGCAGAAGTTCTATGTGGAAGGAATCACCGGCGGAGCAGTAAAAGGTTAAGAGTAGGAGTGTTCAAATGGGAAGAAGAGGGATTGTCTGGAAAACTCCGGATATTACAGCTGATGGACTGAAGATGTTTGCCTGTATCGTCATGCTGATTCAGTCCACAGGAATTGTGATTATTGAAAAGGGACTGATTCATCTGGATCAGTATACACAGGCCGGATTAAATGAGGCCATGGCACAGGATTCCCATTTGATGACACTGGCCGGGATGGGATCGGTGATGCAGCTCATCGGCGGCATGGCGATACCGGTGATTGCATTTTTGCTGGTGGAAGGCTTTCAAAATACATCAGATTACCGGAAATATCTGCTGGCGGTGGGAGTAACTGCATTAATCAGTGAGATCCCTTATGACTGGGCTATGAGCGGAAAGCTGCTGGATATGTCCAGTCAGAATGCACTGATCGGGACCTGTATCTGCCTGATGATGCTGAAATGCCTGGATCTGTTCAAAGAGATGTCTGGAATGGCGAGATTACTGGTTCGTATGCTGGTAGTGTTGGCAGCAGTGATCTGGGTCAGTATGATTCGTGCAGAATATGGACTGTGTATGGTGCTGTTGGTTGCGGTGCTCTATGTATTTGATACCAGAAACGTGTTAAAAACGATACTGGGCTGCATGATCAGTCTGATGTATGTGACAGGACCGATCGCATTTTATGGTATCTGGTGCTACAACGGAGAACGGAAAAACCGGATACCGAAATATGTATATTATGCTTTTTATCCTTTGCATCTCCTGGTGCTTGGAATGATTGCAAAATTTTTATGAGGAGAACAATATGGAATTTAGAACGGATCAATTACTTCATGGCGGTGACTACAATCCGGAACAGTGGCTGAAACGCCCGGATATTCTGGCAAAAGATCTGGATATGCTGGAAGAATCCGGCTGCAACGTAGTCAGCCTTGGCATTTTCTCCTGGTCCACTCTGGAACCAGAAGAGGGTGTATTTCATTTTGAATGGCTGAAAGAAATCATTGATAAATTATATCAGAGAGGGATTCATACGATTCTGGCTACGCCGTCTGGCGCCCGTCCGAAATGGATGGCAGACAAGTACCCGGAGGTACTTCGTGTGGATGAGACCGGTCACAGAAATCATTTTGGTTTCCGTCACAATCACTGTTATACCTCTCCGGTATACAGAGAAAAAGTACATACGATTAATAAAAAACTGGCGCAGGAAGTAGCTACACATCCAGGCGTGATTCTGTGGCACATTTCCAATGAATATGGCGGAGAATGTTACTGTCCGCTGTGCCAGGATGCGTTTCGCAAATGGCTGAAGGAAAAATATCAGACGATCGAGAACCTGAATGATCGTTGGTGTACCACTTTTTGGAGTCATACTTATAACAATTTTGACCAGATTGAGGCTCCGTCTAAGATTGGTGAGACACAGCTTCATGCCCTGAATCTGGACTGGAGAAGATTTGTGACGCACCAGACTGCAGATTTTATTCATGCTGAGATTGCGGCAGTTCGAGAAGGAGGAAGTGATCTTCCAGCCACAGCGAATTTGATGCATTATTTTGGAAGTCTGGATTATTTTAAGATTGCAAAAGAGATCGATGTGGTATCCTGGGATACCTATCCGACCTGGCATAAAGAGGCAGTCGTTGATACTGCTTACGATAATGGAATGTGCCATGACCTGATGCGTTCCCTGAAGGGCAAACCATTTTTCCAGATGGAATCCTGTCCGACTTCTACCAACTGGCAGAGCGTCAGCAAGTTAAAGAAACCAGGTATGCTTTTTGCTCAGTCCATGCAGGCAATTGCCCATGGCGGGGAAGGATCACTGTATTTTCAGATCCGTCAAAGCCGCGGCGCTTCTGAGAAGTTTCATGGAGCGGTGATTGATCATTATGGAGGCAACGACACCAGAGTCTTCAAAGAAGTATCCAAGGTGGGAGCAACCTTAAAAGAACTGAATGAACTGGCTGGAACCACCATGGACAGTCCGGTGGCTATGATCTACGACTGGGACAGCCAGTGGGCGATGGAAGACAGCCAGGGTCCAAGAAATAAAGGACTGCATTATCTGGAAAACCTGCTGAAGTATTACAGGGGATTCCGTAAACAGGGCATCAGCGTGGATCTGATTGACCAGACCTGCGACGTGGAAAAATACAAGGTATTGGTGCTTCCGATGGTCTATATGTTCAAGGAAGGATTTGCAGAAAAGGTACGTGCTTTTGTGGAAAATGGAGGAACCCTGATTACCAGCTACTGGTCCGGAATCGCAGATGATACCGACCGCTGCTATCTGGAAGGAACACCACACGGACTGATGGATGTGCTGGGAATCCGCAGCACGGAGATTGACGGTCTGTATGACTGGGAAGAGAATGAATTTGTCCCAGTAGAAGGAAACGAGCTGGGACTGGATCGTACTTATACCTGCAGATACCTGTGTGATCTGGTAGAGCTGCGGGGAGCAAAGAGCCTGATGACCTATGGCAAAGACTTCTATGCGGGATACGCTGCACTGACGGTAAATAAATATGGAAAGGGCAGAGCCTGGTATGTGGCAGCCGATGCAGAGAGAGATTTCTTCGCAGATTTCCTTGGAAAAGTGCTGGAAGCAAATCAGATCGCCTGTGGCGTAAAAGGGGACATTCCAGATGCACTGGAGATCACCGTAAGAGAAAGCAAAGAAGCAAAATACTATCTGTATCAGAACTTTGGTACAGAAGCAGTGAAGATTCCGGTACCGGAAAAGGAAGCATCCTGGTTGTATGGCAGCGGGGAAGAAAAGCTGGAAGTATATGGACTGGTAGTGGCGAAAGTGATGAAATAAGATGAAAAAGCAGAAAACTGGCTTAGCTGAGCCTGTTTTCTGCTTTTTTTATAAAAATATGATAGGCTAAAAATTTGTATTTTGTTATAATGATGCCAAGGAGGGCTAACAAATTATAGCTTACAAAAGATAAAGAAAAGAGAAAGCACAGCCGAAAAGTGAATAAGACACAAAAGATAATAAAATAAACAGATAAAGAAAAAGAGGTGTCTTATGCCGAATACAAAACATGAGGATGCGATCATGAAAATGGGATTTGGATATTTTCGTGATCATATACTGAAGAGGCTGGGAGTAGAGTATGAGTTTGTTACGGAAGAGCCGACAGAGCTGGTTGAATTGCAGATCCATTCCATGTACATGGATTTTACTTTTCTGACGTCAGATGGGTTCTATGCACATTTCGAGTTTCAGACAACAGAAACGGACTGGAGAGATTTACAAAGGTTTGAAGCTTATGAGGCAGTAACGGCACACAAAAGAGAAAAAAAGGTGTTGACCTATGTGATTTATTCTGGCGGCATCACTGATGCACAGACAGAATTGGATTGTGGATTCCATACATATAGGGTAAAACCGATTTATCTGACCGATTATGATGCAGATAGAGTTTTTCAGGAACTGAAAGAAAAACTGGACAGGAAAGAAAAGTTAAATGATGAGGATTTTGCAGGTCTTGCACTTGCACCATTGATGTCCGGAAAACGGAGCCGAAAGGAGAAGATAAAAGAGGCAATCTTATACGCAAAGCAGGGAGATACGGAGACAGCAGAAAAAACGATTGCGATTCTGTACACATTAGCGGATAAATTTCTTAAAGGTATGGAATTACAGGAAATCAAGGAGGTGGTTGCAATGACGCGACTTGGACAGATGATCTATAACGATGGCGTTGAGAAAGGAATGGAAAAAGGCATGGATAAAATGTCTGTATTGACGGCTAAATTGTTGAAGGAAAAGCGTCTGGATGATTTACAGAGAGCGACAGAAGATAAGATATACTGTGAGCAGTTGTTAAAAGAATATGGAATAGAATAAAGGAGAACCAGCCAGATATGTGTAAATGATATTTGGCTGGTTCTTTGGTATAATTTACTGCGTTATCTTGCGAAAGCATAGATCTTCATGGTATGATAGGGAAAGATTGTCGAAAAAGCAAAAGATTGGAGAAAACGATGAGTAACGAAAATAAGAAATGCAAAGTACATTATACCGGAACATTTAATGATGGAACAAAGTTTGATTCTTCCTATGACCGTGGCGAGCCACTGGAGTTTGTCTGTGGCGCAGGCATGATGATCAAAGGCTTTGACGAAGCAGTTAAGGATATGGAAGTGGGTCAGATCGTGGATGTACATCTTATGCCGGAAGAAGCTTATGGTATGCCAAATCCGGAGAATGTATTTACGCTGGAGATCAGTCAGCTTCCGGGATCAGAAGGACTCTCTGTAGGAGAAAGAGTGTATTTATCCAATGCAGCAGGACAACCATTCCCGGTCAGCGTAGCAGCAAAAGATGAGACAACCATTACCTTTGATGCAAATCATGAGATGGCAGGAAAAGAACTGAATTTCAAGATCGAACTTGTGGAAGTCGAGGAGTAAGAACATGAAGTACCTGATTATTGGTGCAGGGGGAACCGGTGGTGTCGTGGGTTATTACATGACAAAAGCCGGAAAGGATGTGACACTGATTGCCAGAGGAGCACATCTGAAGCAGATGCAGACAAAAGGATTGATTTTAGAAAAAATGTGGGATCAGTCCACCGAGACGATCACGGTAAAAGCGTCAGATATGGAGCATTATACAGAACAGCCGGATGTGATTCTGGTTTGTGTAAAGGGATATTCTCTGGCAGATACGATTCCATTTATTCAGAAAGTGGCAAAGAAGGATACCGTGGTGATCCCGATTTTGAACATCTATGGAACCGGTGCAAAAATGCAGAAGGAATTGTCAGAACTTCTGGTGACAGATGGCTGTATCTATGTATCTGCCAATATCAGAGAGCCAGGAGTATTGCTCCAGCACGGCAAGATCCTGAAAGTAGTCTTTGGGGTTCGGGAAAAAGAGGAATATCGTCCGGTATTAAAGGAGATTGAGAAAGATCTCTGCGATAGCAGCATTTATGGAGTGCTTTCTGAAAATATTCGTCGTGATGCGCTGGAGAAGTTTTCTTATGTATCACCGATTGGGGCAGCAGGATTGTATTATCATGCAACAGCCGGAGACTTCCAGAAAGAAGGCGAACAGCGCGAGACATTCAAGGCGATGATTCGTGAGATCGCAGCACTGGCAGATGCTATGGGAGTGCCGTTTGAAAAAGATATGGTGGATGTGAATCTGCGCATTCTGGCGAATCTGGCACCGGAAGCCACTACATCCATGCAGAGGGACGTCTATGCTGGAAAGAGTTCGGAGATCGACGGTCTGGTATATGAAGTGGTCCGGATGGGACAGGAATATGGGGTATCGGTTCCTGTTTATGAAAAAGTGGCAGAAAAGCTGGGAGGCACAAAATAAATGTCATTAGAGAAAGCAAAAGCATATTTGGAAGAAAAAGGTTATGCAGATCATGTGATCGAACTGGAGGATTCCAGTGCAACGGTACAGCTGGCAGCACAGGCGCTGGGCGTAGAACCGGGCATGATTGCCAAGACCATGTCATTTCTTTTGGGAGATGAGGCGATACTCATTCTGACAGAGGGAACAGCAAAAGTGGATAACCGGAAGTATAAAGATACTTTTCATATGAAAGCAAAGATGATTCTATTTGAAGAAGTAGAAGGCTGGATCGGACATGCACCTGGCGGTGTGTGCCCGTTTGGAATCAAAGAAGGTATCAAGGTGTATCTGGATGAAAGTCTGAAGCAGTTCGATACCGTGTATCCGGCAGCAGGAAATGATCACAGCGCAGTAAAGCTGACCATAGCAGAATTGGAGGAAGTGGCAGGAGCAGTTGGCTGGGTAGATGTGTGTAAAGAACCGGAATAGTAGTAGAAGGTGATTTTTTCAGGGGGAAAAACATGGAATATCAATGGCCATATGAGAATGAATACGGACAGACTGAGATTGTGGAAACAGATGTTCTGGTGCTGGGCGGTGGCCTGGCGGGATGTTTTGCAGCCATCTCTGCTGCAAGAAAAGGGAAAAAAGTAATTCTGGTGGAAAAAGGTGCTACAAAGCGCAGCGGTTCAGCCGGAACAGGATTTCCCTGCGTTTTCAGCAGAAAAAGAGAGGATTATAATATATGAATATCGGAAGACCCATCTGTGGATAACACAGATTTTCTGGAAGGCTGCGAAGGAGTCTCTGTTCTGGGGCAGGTCTATATTGGCAGAGAACTGCTGAATATGTCTTATCTGTGGAATAACCGATATACTAGCATGCAGAACATCTGCACTGCGGTGGCCAGTGCACTTTCCTCAAAGTCAAAATCCGGGTTATGTCCAGGAGCAGCTGTATGAGTCAGTGTATAGAAAAACAGACTTTTTCCACCGTGTGCCTGTACCGCTTCTGACAGATAGGAAAAGTCCTCGCTGAAAGATGCGGTCTGATCAGGGGTACGCATGGTAAGTGACAGGGAAGCAGCAGTGTTAGTCAGAAGCTGCATCATATCAGGATCATTGATAACAGATGGAGCAGATCCAACAGTCTCGATCTGGCAGGTGCAGGAGTGCATGGCAGCGGCTGCCTGAAGAATCTGCGTGGCGTATGTTTTCATGTAATGGTTGACTTCTGTACTGCAGCCCCGTACTTCCAGTTCCAGCTTTGCATGGTCGCAAATGACATTTCGGCCGGAACCGGCATGGGCGGTTCCTACATTGATCTGGGATGGACCGTCCGAATGTCTTGGAATTGCATGGAGATTCAGAATGGCAGAGGCCATGGCCAGCATGGCATTGTGGCCTTTTTCCGGAAGTGCCGCATGAGAAGAAAGACCGGAAAAAGTAACATTTAATTTGGTAGTAGCCAGAGTAGGACCAACCGATACGCCGATCTGTTCACCGGGCGTACTGTATGGGAAAATGTGACTTCCAATCAGATAATCCACATCGTTCAGATGTCCATGTTCTGCAACAGAGCGTGCACCGCGAACCCCTTCTTCTGCAGGCTGGAAAATCAGTCTGACAGTTCCAGAGAACATCTCTTTTCTTTCAGACAAAATCCGTGCAACGGTCAGACCAACAGCGGTATGTCCATCATGTCCGCAGGCATGCATAAATCCCCAATTTTGAGAAGAAAAACCTTCTTTGTATGGAAAGTGATCAGCACTTTCGTCTTCCTTAATAGGCAGGGCGTCAATATCAAAGCGCAGGGCAATCACAGGACCGGCACCAAGATGCAGCGTTCCGATGACTCCGGTGAAGCCGCCCCGGGTTGGCGTAGCATATTCTGGTATGGCACCCTGAGACAGAGCACGCTGGTAGTGAGATTCCAGCACCTCTTCAGATGGAAGACCCATGCGGGCGTCGGCGGCGCACACATCCGGACCGGTCAGCACCTGATAGCCAAGATCCGTCAGATATTTTGCAATGATGGAAGTGGTGCGCACTTCGCACCAGCCCGGTTCCGGGAAACGATGAAAGTCCCTGCGCAGCCGGATCAGATCCGGAGTCAGGGATGCGATATCAGCATTTAACATTTCAAGAAAATCAGATTCAGAAAACATAATGAGTAGTATCCTTTCGGTTTCGTGAACAGTTACAAACATATTATAACATAGCTGTCCAAATCTGGAAGAAAGGACAGGAAAGAATCTAAAATATTTTCGAAAACCATCTTGAAATGGACAACCCAGATTGTTATAATATGTGATGTATTGCAAAATGGGGGAGGTTTCGGATTTTATTACGAAACAAAACAAGTTTAGCAGGAGGAAAATAATGAAAAAGGGGAAATTGTGGACCGCATTACTGCTTACAGCAGCCATGTGTGTGAACCCGGTCTGGACACAGCTTCCAGGCAATGCCTCTTATGATAAAGTGAGTGCAGAAGAAGAGGGAGATTCGGATACCGAAGGAGATACTGGAAGTGAAGAAGCCATTGATCCTACGGTACAGACAAATGATATCCCTGGATGGCCGCAGGGGGACGCAGTAGAATGTGATGCGGCGATTTGCTTTGATGCCAATACAGGAACGGTTCTGTATGGCAAGAACATTGACAAACAGGAATATCCGGCCAGTATCACCAAGATCATGACAGTGTTGCTTGCGCTGGAAAACGGGAATCTGGATGATACGGTTACTTTTTCAGAAAATGCGGTGTACAGTATTGAATACGGAAGTGCACATCTGGGACTGACAGAGGGAGAAGAACTGACACTGGAGCAGTGCCTGTACGGTATCATGCTGGCATCTGCCAATGAGATATCCAATGCGGTGGCAGAGCATATTGGTGGAAGTGTAGAGAATTTTGCCAATATGATGAATGAAAAAGCAGCACAGCTGGGATGTGTCAATACGCATTTTGTGAATCCAAACGGGCTGCATGATGAGAATCATTATACCTGTGCCTATGATATGGCATTGATTACCCAGGAGGCCATGAAGTATGATAAGTTCCGGGAGATCATTCATACACAGGAGTACAGTTATCCGGAGACGAATCTGGTGAAGGAAAAAAGGTATTTTGCCAATCATCACGGTATGCTGATGGATGAAAGCAGAGCCTATGATGGATTTATCGGAGGCAAGACCGGATATACGGATGAAGCATGGAATACCCTGGTATCTACTGCAGAGCGAAATGGGATGCTTCTGATCAGTGTAGTATTGCATGCGCCGGGGCAGGACAGCGAATACGGAGACACGAAGACTGTGCTGGATTACGGATTTGACAACTTTCAGGAAGTACAGGTCAATAATCTGGACCAGAGTATAACGAATACAGAGATTATCGGAATTGATGATCCAACGGAACTGGAGAAAATCAAACAGGCTGATTTGTCACAGCCTCCATTTACGGTAGGAGAAACGGCAACGCTTACCATACCGAACGGAGTGGAAGTGTCGGCACTTACCAGAAAGATGGATTTTACGACTGGAAAGCTGACATATTATTATGGGGATCAGGCTCTGGGAAGTGCTTCTTTCACCTATACAGGGGAATGGGAGGAAGAGACAGAGGCACCAACCGAGACGGAAACAGAAACCGAGACAGAAACGGAAGCAGGTGGACTGACCAGAATGATTCAAAATGGAGCATTTGCGAATAATAAAGTACTGACTGCAATTGCAGGAGGGTATGATAAGGTAGATCTTTTCATTAAGACACATACCGTATTTGCTGTTATAATAGGGGCGATCCTGTTGATTATTTTTATACCGCTTTTACTGGTATCGATCAGCAGAAATAAGAAATACAAAAAAATGATCGAACTGCGTACACAGGAGATGGCGCTGCGCAGGCAACTGGAAGCAGAGATTGAAGAAAAATCTGCAGCACAGGTGGAAGCGGAACTCCGGGCACATGAACTGGAAATTCAGCTGGAAGAAGAGCGGAAGAAAAACCGTGAAAAAGAAGCTGAGCAGACAGAACAAAAGCCGGAGACAGAAGAACAGACATCAGGGGAAGCTTAAATACGAAATCGTAAAAAGGAGCAGGCAGCCGTAAGGGGAAAAAAGCATACGGCTGTAGAAATAAGGGAGGAATAATTAATATGAACTGGGTATCACCAATTAAAGATGACGAAACACTGGAACGCTTCAAACAGGCACTTCGCAAGGTAGATGATAAATATTATATTTTGTTTGAGATCGGTGTGGGAACCGGACTTCAGCTTCAGGAGATCCTGAAATTCAAAAATAAAGATATTCGTGGAAAAGATGAGATCGAAGCCTGCATTGGGACTAAGAATATCAAACGAACATTCAAGATTAATAAAGATCTGAAAAAAATTATTTTAGACTACACAGAAGGCAAGGATCCGGAAGCATATCTGATCGTTGGACATGCAAGTTCTGCTTCCTCTTTATCCAGAGAACAGGCGTATCGTGTATTTAAGAATGTAGGAAAAGAACTTGGACTGAATTCAATCGGTGCACAGACTATGAGAAAGACGTTTGCATGGAGATATTATAAGAGTACCAATGATATCTATTATCTGCAGAATCTGTTAAATCATGCTTCCCCTTCTATTACGTACCGTTACATTGGAGAAAAGCCAAATGTAGAGGTGGTGTTGAAGAAGATGACTCCGGAAGAAAATGAAAGAAGCCGTTATCTCCTCTATAAAGACGGAAACGGAAAGAAACGAATGGATAACATCATCGAATTGTTCCAGCACCTGAAATCAGAACTGGATAATCCTACAAATAATGATGCATTCTACGGTAAGGTTGACTGCCTTCTGGAAGAAGTAGAAGAACTGATTAAGAATTATAATAAGACCAATTAATGAAAACGGCATCATGAATGGAATCATTCATGGTGCCGTTTTAAACGTCTCCGTTCCTGCAGTGTTAATTTGCGCTCTAACAGATCGCCAGCTCGATCCACATCAACTTGTTTGATGGTTTTTACACAGAAAAAGTGATCAGAATTCTCACATTTCTTCAGTCTGATTTTCCCTTTCAAATAGCCATGTTCTTCACAGTAGGCAAGGCAGCTGAAGTTCTTGCCGCCGCTGGCAAACCAGCGGATCTTTTTTTTCGCATTTTTGCCACAGAGATAGCATCTGGTGGAAGTAACCTTGCGGTCTTTCATCAGTTCTTTTTTTGATGAAAACTCCCTGGAAACGAACTTGGAGTAGCCGTCAAATATAACGTAGATTTCTTCCTTCCTGTTTGCAGGACTGCGAAAGTAATCGATGGAATAGAATTCAAAAATCTGTTCATAAGGAAGAATCTTCAGAATCTCAGCGGTATAGTAGGCATCTGAAAGTGCCGCATGGAAAGATTGTGACTTTGGCATCTGAAGCTCATCTATGGCAGTTTCCAGTGACTTGCGGATTTTGCTGTCATCAAAACAGATACTATATAATTTCTGGATATCCAAATATTTTAGAGGAAATGGAAAATTGATTTCCATATGGTGAAAACGCATGTTGCGCTGCAGTTCCAGCAGATCCAGGGAGCCCCAGATGCAGTACACAGGATCCGGGCCGCACCATTGGAGAAAGCGCTGGCAGACGGCGGGAAACAAATCTGCTTTTTTCAGTTCATTTTGAGCAATCTGTATGATCGACTGAGTCATAGGATGCAGGCGTTTATAAACAGAAGGCTGAACCAGCTCGTGAAAACGGCTGACTTCCTGTCTGCTGCTATTCAGTTTTACAGCGCCGATCTCCACAATTTCAAAGGGCAGAGTCGGATTTTCTGTTGCTTTTCCATCTGGACATTGATTCCATTCCAGATCAAATACAATATAATTCATAGTAGTCTCCTGTTACAAATGTTGGTGCAGATTCCAGGGTCTTTCATCCAGTTGTGAGTAAATTCATGTGGAGTTAGACTTTCGTAATTCTGGTATAAGTATACACAGAGATTGTTTTTCCGTCAACTTGCATAGCAAAGGAGAGATTCTTTCGGCAAGTTGCTTATGGGTTTCAGAAAAAAGGATGAGGAAAGGCAGAAGTCACAAGAGAATCAAAAAAAGTTTGGGCAATAGTGGCATGGCACAAAACAGGAAAAGCAGTTATACTGAGTTCGTGTTAAGAAGAGGCGCAGACGGCGCATAAAATGGGAGGAAAATCAAAATGGCAAGTTTATCCTTAGAGCATATTTATAAAAGATACCCAAATGGTTTTGAAGCAGTAAAAGACTTTAACCTTGAGATTGAAGATAAAGAATTCATTATTTTCGTAGGACCTTCAGGTTGTGGTAAATCTACAACACTTCGTATGATTGCAGGTCTGGAAGAGATCTCCGAAGGTACACTGAAGATCGGTGACAAAGTAATGAACGATGTAGAGCCAAAGGACAGAGATATCGCAATGGTATTCCAGAACTACGCTCTGTATCCTCATATGACAGTATATGATAACATGGCATTTGGTCTGAAGCTGAGAAAAGTTCCAAAGGATCAGATCGATAAGATGGTAAAAGAAGCTGCCAAGATCCTTGACCTGGACAAGCTGCTTGACCGTAAGCCGAAAGCTCTTTCCGGTGGACAGAGACAGCGTGTTGCTATGGGACGTGCTATCGTACGTGATCCTAAGGTATTCCTGATGGATGAACCTCTGTCAAACCTGGATGCAAAACTTCGTGTTCAGATGCGTATTGAGATTTCCAAGCTGCATCAGAGACTGGGTGCTACGATCATCTACGTAACACATGACCAGACAGAGGCTATGACACTGGGTACCAGAATCGTTGTTATGAAAGACGGTGTTGTTCAGCAGGTAGATTCTCCACAGAACCTGTACAACAATCCTGGCAACCTGTTCGTAGCAGGATTCATCGGATCACCACAGATGAACTTCATGGATGCAGTAGTAGAAGCAGCTGGAAAGAATGTTACATTAAAAGTTGGTCAGCACAGCATCAAACTGCCGGAAGCAAAATCAAAAGCTCTTATCGATGGCGGTTATGTTGGAAAGACTGTTGTTATGGGTATTCGTCCTGAAGATGTACATGACAGTGCAGAATTTATCGCTGCATCACCAGATACTGTAGTAGAATCTACAATCAGAGTATACGAACTGCTGGGTGCAGAAGTATTCCTGTATTTCGATGTAGAGAACTTCCCTATGACAGCCCGTGTAAATCCTACCACAACAGCAAGAACAGGCGATACCGTGAAGTTTGCACTGGATGCAGAGAAGATCCATGTATTCGACAAAGAGACAGAACTTACTATCACAAACTAAAAATTAAGAATCAGATAAAGGGAGAGGCGATGAGTCTCTCCTTTTTCATGTACGGAATTTCATCCTTATATGTATCTTGCGAATTTGCAAAAAATGCATTATGATAATGGGTATACATAAAAAATGTGATGATTCAGAAGAAATATATATAAATTCTTCTGAGCAATTGGAAAAATGGAGGAAAAGGATGATTTCTGGACAGGTAATACAGAATGCCATTGACGAATTAAAAACAATTACCCGAGTAGACTTATGTGTATTAGATACAGATGGGAATCAGGTTGCCACTACTTTTACAGATGAACAGCCGGATGTTTCCAGTATTGAATTATTTGTACAGTCACCGGCGGACAGTCAGGTGATGCAGGGATGCCATTTTTTTAAGATTATGGATAATCAGATACCAGAATATGTACTGGTTGCGAGAGGAAATGGAGAAGACGGCTACATGATCGGAAAGATCGCTGTCAGTGAGCTGCATAATCTTATGGTGGCATATCACGAAAAGCAGGATCGCAATAGTTTTATCCAGAATGTGTTGATGGATAATATGCTTCTTGTGGATATCTATAATCGTGCAAAGAAGCTTCACATAGATATTGAAGCCAAACGAGTGGTTTATCTGATTGAAACCAAGCAGGAACAGGATAGCAGTGCGCTGGAACTGGTGAGAACCCTGTTTGCAGGAAGCAGCCGAGACTTTATCACAGCTGTAGATGAGAAAAATATCATTTTAGTGAAGGAATTAAAACCAGAAGAGGGATACGAGACTGTAGAACAGACGGCAAAGATGCTGCTGGATATGTTGAATAGTGAGGCTATGTCTAAGGTACGGATTGCTTATGGAACTATGATCTCTGAGATCCGTTTCCTGTCCAAGTCTTATAAAGAAGCAAAAATGGCACTGGATGTAGGAAAGATTTTCTACGAAGAGAAGAGTATCATTGCATATAATACACTGGGTATTGGCCGCCTGATTTATCAGCTGCCGATTCCACTGTGCGAGATGTTCATGAATGAAGTATTTGGCGGGGAGCTGCCAGAATCTCTGGATGATGAGACATTGATGACTATCAACAAGTTCTTTGAAAACAGCCTGAATGTGTCTGAGACATCCAGACAGCTCTACATTCACAGAAATACGCTGGTTTATCGTCTGGAGAAGATTCAGAAGAGTACTGGTCTGGATGTGCGTGTCTTTGAAGATGCATTAACATTCCGGATTGCATTGATGGTTTCTAATTATATGAAATATATGGAACGAAACACGTTCTAATGAGTTTTAAAGAGGAGATAGAATATGGTGAAATTATATGATGGTGGCGTCTATCTGGTAAATGGAACTGAGATTGTAGAAGATAATCAAGACGCACAGAAAGTATTAACCAGTAAAACAGGACATGCAGCAGCCAGAGAAGAAGCTGCAAAGAATACGATTGCGTACCGCATTTTACAGGCACACAATACCTCTGGTAACATGGAGAAGCTGCAGATTAAGTTCGATAAACTGACTTCTCATGACATTACATTTGTTGGCATTATCCAGACAGCAAGAGCGTCCGGACTGGAGAAATTTCCGGTGCCTTATGTACTGACCAACTGTCATAACAGCCTTTGTGCAGTTGGTGGAACCATCAATGAAGATGACCATATGTTTGGACTGACCTGTGCCAAGAAGTATGGTGGAGTCTATGTACCTCCTCATCAGGCAGTCATTCATCAGTTCGCCAGGGAGATGCTGGCTGGCGGCGGAAAGATGATTCTGGGATCTGACTCCCATACCCGTTATGGTGCATTGGGAACGATGGCCATGGGAGAAGGCGGACCGGAGCTGGTAAAACAGCTGCTGAACAAGACGTATGATATTAATATGCCGAAAGTAGTCGGTGTGTATCTGACAGGAAAGCCGGAAAAAGGTGTAGGGCCTCAGGACGTGGCACTGGCGATTATCGGAGCGGTATTCGGAAATGGCTATGTGAACAACAAAGTAATGGAATTCGTAGGACCAGGTGTGGAAAACTTAAGTGCAGATTTCCGTATCGGTATTGATGTTATGACGACAGAGACCACCTGTCTGTCCTCAATCTGGAAGACAGATGATCAGATTAAGGAATTCTATGAAATTCACGGAAGAAGCGGAGACTATGAGGAACTGAATCCGGGAGCTGTGGCTTACTATGATGGTATGGTATATGTGGATCTGTCTCAGGTAAAACCGATGATCGCCATGCCGTTCCATCCAAGTAATACGTATACGATTGAGGAATTAAATGCAAATCTGGATGATATTCTTCTGGATGTGGAAAAACGTGCGAAAGTCAGTCTGGGTGGAGCCGTAGACTTTACCCTGAGAGATAAAGTGCGCGATGGAAAAATGTATGTAGATCAGGGAATTATCGCCGGATGCGCCGGTGGTGGCTTTGAAAATATCTGTGCAGCAGCAGATATACTGAAAGATGCTTATATCGGAGCAGATGAGTTTACTTTAAGTATTTATCCGGCAAGTACACCGATCTATATGGAATTGGCTAAAAATGGACGTCTGGCAGATCTGATTAAGACAGGAGCTATTGTGAAGACGGCCTTCTGTGGACCATGTTTTGGTGCCGGTGATACACCAGCGAATAATGCATTTTCCATTCGTCACTCTACCAGAAACTTCCCGAACCGTGAAGGCAGCAAGCTGCAGAGTGGACAGATCGCTTCCGTAGCACTGATGGACGCCCGTTCTATTGCAGCCACCGCAGCGAATAAGGGATATCTGACGGCGGCAACAGATGTAGATGCACACTTTACCAATCCGAAGTATTTCTTTGACAGCAGTATTTATGCACATCGTGTCTTTGACAGTAAGGGTGTGGCAGATCCGTCTGTAGAGATTAAATTTGGCCCGAATATCAAAGACTGGCCAGAGATGCCGGCACTGACAAAGCATCTGATGCTGAAGGTGGTTTCTGAGATTCATGATCCGGTTACTACAACCGATGAGCTGATTCCATCTGGTGAGACATCATCTTATCGATCCAATCCGCTGGGACTGGCAGAGTTCACCTTATCCAGAAAGGATCCGGCATACGTTGGACTGGCCAAAGAAGTACAGAAAGCAGAAAAAGCGAGAGAGGCCAATGAATGTATGGGAGATGCACTTCCAGAGATTCGTCCGATTATGCATAAAGTAAAAGAACTATATCCAGATGCATGTAAGGAAACAGTAGGTGTGGGAAGTACTATCTTTGCTGTGAAACCAGGTGACGGATCCGCACGTGAACAGGCTGCATCCTGCCAGAAAGTATTAGGAGGCTGGGCAAATATTGCCAATAGCTATGCAACGAAGAGATATCGTTCCAATCTGATCAACTGGGGTATGCTTCCATTTCTGATCGAAGAAGGAGATCTGCCATTTGCCAAGGGAGATTACATCTTTGTTCCGGAGATCCGCAAGGCAATCGAAGATAAGGCGACCGAGATAAAAGCATACGTGGTAAAAGAAAATGAAATGAAAGAATTTACTCTGAAGATGGGCGAACTGACCGATGATGAAAGAACCATTATCCTGAAAGGATGCCTGATCAATTATTATAGAGGATAAATAAAGCGGGTATTGTTGAAAAACAACCGTTCCCTAAGGCAGATGTATTCCATGATTTACATGAAATACATCTGCCTTATTTGCCATGCCCAATGCCGTGGTTTGATTTTGATGATACTTCCAGTTTAGTAAAAATATCATGAGAGATTCGGTGGGGATGGAATTGTGTGATGCCATATTCTTTACTGGCTTATCTGTCAGTCAGATGCTGATATGCCTCTGTTTTTTCGCCTAATAATAGATATTGCGAATATAGTTTGTCGTATAGACAGATATTTTTCTCCTGTGGAGTATATACAGTCGGTTTCTTGTTTATCATATGTGCTTGTGCATCCTGTAAATTGTCATATTCTCCCACTGAAACAGCAGCATACATTGCTGCCCCAAGTGCGCAAGTTTGCTTTTCTTCCACAACACTGATTTTATGTTTTAATACATCGGCCATAGTTTGCATAATATACTCGGATTTATGCGGAATACCACCAGTTGCAATCACATCATCAATTACTAAACCATTATTTATAAAAGAATCAAATATTTTTTTTGTTCCAAAAATAGTAGATAGTACCAGTGCCTGATATAAATCATAAACATCAGTTCCCAGAGTCAATCCGTAAATGGTACCTTTAATATTTTCGTTGATATCCGGGTATCTTCTTCCATTAAACCAATCTAAAATTACAAGATTTTCATTTGGTTTTCGTTTTTTTATCTTTTCATTTAATTGGTGAAGAAGGCTGTTCTGATATTTTTTTACAAAATCTTCTTTCACTTTAGCGGCATCGTTAGATTCTTTAAAAAAATCTCTTAGTGGTTGCACCAGAAAATTTTTAAACCATGCATAAATATCTCCGAAAGCAGCCTGACTGGCTTCAATGCCTATATATCCAGGTAAAATAGAATTTTCTGCCTGACCACAAATATTTTTTAAATTTTTTCCTTTCATGTGTATACTATCCTGCACTAGCATATCTACGGAGGATGTTCCAATTACTTTAACCAATACATTTTTCTGTATGCCAGCTCCAACTGCACCTGCATGTGCATCTAACGAACTTCCTGCTACAATTGTATTTTTACTGATGCCTAACCATTCAGCCCAAACCGGTAAAATTTTCCCTACAGCCGTTACGGACAATTCAGGAGCCTTTCCAAAACGTTTTCCAACTTCTTTTAAATATGGATCAATTTTTTCTAATGCATTTAAATCAGGCAAACCACCAAATTCACTATTCCACAACATCTTATGTCCTGCTGAACAGCTATTATGATACATTTCTTCTGGCTTGCATTTGCCTGTCATGATTGCTGGCATCCAGTCAGCATGTTCTATCCAGGTATATGCATGCTCACGAATTTTTTCATCTGTATGTATTCCATGGAGTACTTTACTCCAATACCATTCTGAAGAATAAATGCCTTGAAATCGTGTATAATCTTTACCCTCAAAATCACTTAATACCAGATTTATTTTTTCAGCTTCCTTTTGTGCTGTATGATCTTTCCACAAATAAAACATAGCATTAGGGTTATCCTTGAATTCCGGTAATAAAGCTAATGGTACTCCAGCTTTATTAACAGGACATGGTGTCGATCCTGTAGTATCAAATCCAATGCCAACAATTGCATTACAAATTTCTTTTCCAGCTTCTGTGGTAGCTATTTTCATGCATTTCTTAAAGGCATCTAAATAGTCTTGCGGATGTTGGCGAAATTGACTGATTGTTTTATCACAATATAAACCATCCTTCCATCTTGGATACTCCACTGTTGCTGATCCTTCTACATTTCCGTTTTTCGTATCAACAATTATGCTTCTTACTGAATCAGAACCGAAATCTACGCCAACTACATATTTTCTGTTTTCCATTTTTTCATCACTCCATATTGATAATTAAATTTCTTAATATTTGTCAGTTCATCTAATGATATTATGTTCGTAAAAAAGTTTTCTTTGATATTTAAATACTGGAATTAAAAGCCTGAGTATAATGTAATGCTCCACCTACGGCAGAAGATTCTAATTTCAATGTACAGGATTTTATAAAATCAGTATTATCAGAGGCAAAAGTAAGGCGCTCGGCAACAAGAGATTTTAATTGATCAAGATACTTTCCCATATATCCGCCAATATATCCACCGAGAACGATATCGTAATCAAAACACACATGAATATTATTTATCATAATAGAAAGATTCTGGAGATAATTTTCAAATATTTTAACATATTCAGGATTTCCATTTTCCAATTCATTAAAAAATAGAGAAAGGTTGTCATTAGAGTATTGCGTCAGAAAACCGGCGCAAAGATAAGGATCTGCGCAACCATAGCGCCCGCAGTGACAACGCATTCCATGTGGAAATAGAGTCATATGTCCGAATTCAGCACTACGACAAGTATTTCCTGTCTGTACTTTTCCATCTATTAAAATACAACCACCTACTGTGTTGCTCAAGAAGAGGTATAACATATTTGAGGTATAACCAGAAAAATGTGCTTCTGCAAAGCCGCTGGCTTTAGCGTCATTTAACAGAATAAATGGAATGTCCAGATAATCATGAAAAATATCATAAAAATCAGGAGCCATACGAATGCTGGCAGCTTCTCCGATTTTAGTACCGTTTTCATAGACAATGCCGGGAACCGTAATTCCAACACCGAGCACTTTATCACGATTGATGTTAGCTTCATCAATAAAAGAATAAATTTCATCTGCCAATTTCTTATAAAACACTGTACTGATAGCAGTTTGCATTCTTTTGCGAACTGAATGAATAATATTTCCCTTTAAATCTAGAATTACGAGAGCAATATGATTGCGTGTGATATCGAGACCAACAGCAACTCGTGCATCGGAAATGAGAGATATCGCCCTGGCACGTCGGCCAACAGTAGAAACAAAAGAACCATTGTTTGATATGAGTCCCATTTCAAGAAGTTCATTTAAATTTTGAGTAACAGTTGGAAGACTCATGGAGAGTTCATTGGCGATATCCTGTTTAGAAATCTTATCACAGGAAGAAATTAGTTGGAATACTCGACTCCGGTTAATTTTTTTTATGTTGATCGTGTCAGTCTTGGACATAGAAAAACTCCTTTTATAAAAATATTTTATTTAATACATATTCTGATATTATTATATTAAATGCATAAAGGAAAAAAAACAACAATTTTTTAAAAAAATATTGACAAAAATAGCAAACTGCACTATTATAAAAACACAAAATATAAAATTGTTTTACAAAATACATTAACACAATATAGTGACGGGGGTAACAAATGAAGGTAGCATATTTAAAAGAAGCAATGAAAATTGTGGTAAAAGATGATGCAAAGATTCCGGAAATATCGGATGATCAGGTTTTAGTAAAAATGGAGTATTGTGGTGTGTGTGGATCAGATGTTCATTTTTATAAAGATGGCAGGGTAGGAGATGTAGCAGCACCACCAGATTTTGTATTGGGACATGAGGTGGCCGGTGAAGTTGTAAAAATTGGTGCAGCAGTAAAAAATCTTAAGGTAGGAGATAAAGTAGCACTTGAACCAGGATACGCATGTGGAAAATGTGAATATTGCAAAACAGGAAGGTATAATTTATGTCCGAATGTTATCTTTTTTGCTGATCCACCTGTACAGGGAGCATTGAAGGAATACGTGGCTCATCCTGCTGATATGTGTTTTAAATTGCCAGAGAATATGTCAACGGAAGAAGGTGCGTTGGTAGAACCGTTGGCAGTAGGACTTCATGCAACTGCACTTGGTGGAGTTGGACTGGGATCAGATGTGTTGATTTTAGGTGGTGGCTGCATTGGTCTTGTAACATTACTTTCAGCTAAAGCAAGAGGCGCTTCTCGAATTGTTGTTGTTGATTTATATGAAAAGAGACTGAATATGGCTAAAGAAATGGGGGCAACGGAAGTAATTAATGCACAGAAAGAAAATGTCGCTGAACGGGTAGAGGAACTGTTTGATGGAAAAGGTGTTGATTTTGTTTTTGAAACAGCAGGAGCAATTGCAACAATCCAACAGACACCATATTACGTAAAAAAAGGTGGAACAATTGTTTTAGTTGGAATGGCAGCAGAAAGCATGGCAAATTATAATTTTTCACAGGCTATGGTAAAAGAAATAACAATTAAAACTGTATTTCGATATAGAAATTTATATCCAACAGCAATTGCTGCGATTTCCAGTGGATCGATAGATGTGAAGAAAATTGTAACAAACAGATTTACTTTTGATGAATCAGATCTTGCGTTTAGTACAGTAGTTCATGATGCACAAAACGTTATCAAAGCGGTTATTAAATTTTAAGATATGAAAAAAGGATTGGTGAAGCAATGGGTGCAGAAATCAAATTGGAAGTAAAGAACATTTCCAAAAGTTTTCCTGGTGTTAAAGCTCTGGATCAAGTTAGTTTTGCACTGAAAAAAGGAACAGTCCATGTTTTGTGTGGAGAGAATGGGGCAGGAAAATCAACACTGATGAAGGTGCTTGATGGGATCTATCGACAGGATGAAGGAGAAATCTATATTGATGGAAAAAAAGTCGAAATACATAGTCCTATGGATGCAAGAGAAAATGGGATTGCAATGATATTTCAAGAATTATCCTATGTACCAGATCTGACAATTGCAGAAAATATATTCATGGGAAGATGGGCTCCAAAGGGAAAATTCAGATTGAATTGGAACAAAATGTATGATGAAACAGAACGTCTTATGAAACAGGAAGGGCTGCCTTATAAAGCACATGATCTTTTGAGGAGCCTAAGTGTTGCAGATATTCAGTTGATTGAAATTTTAAAAGCGGTTTCATTTGAAGCAAAAATTTTGATCATGGATGAACCTACGTCATCAATTTCTAATAAAGAGGTAGAATTTCTATTTAGAAAAATAGAGGAATTGAAAAAACGAGGTGTCAGTATTATTTATATTTCACATAAAATGGATGAAATTTTCAGGATTGCAGATGAAATCACGGTGTTGCGGGATGGTACTACGATAGCAACAAAAAAGGCGAATGAAACTACAATGGATGAAATTATTAGTTTAATGGTAGGTCGGAAATTGGAAAATATGTATCCGAAAGAAGATGTGAAAATTGGAGAGGAAATATTTCGGGTAGAAAAACTGACATCGCATAAAATTTTTGAAGACATTTCATTTCAAGTTCATCGTGGTGAAGTAGTAGGTTTTGCAGGATTGGTTGGTGCAGGACGAACGGAAATTATGCGTGCCATTTTTGGATTAGATAAATATCAGACGGGTGAAATATATTTGAGAGGACAGAAAATTCAGATAAAAAGTCCTGCTGATGCAATTGAAAAAGGAATTGCGATGATATCTGAGGATCGGAGAAAATATGGAATAATACCAATGCGTGATATAATGGAAAATGTATCACTTGCTTCTTTAAAACAGTATTTTTATAAAGGAATTCGCCATAAAAAGAGAGAAGAACGAGAGGTAGAACAAGTTTGCAAGAAGATGCGGGTGAAAACACCGTCAATAGAAGCTAAAATTATGAATTTGTCAGGAGGTAACCAACAAAAAGTAATTCTTGCAAAATGGTTATTGTGTGATCCAGAGGTTTTGATAATGGATGAACCAACAAGAGGAATTGATGTTGGCGCAAAAACAGAAATATATCAATTGATTGAAGAGTTCGCAAATGCTGGAAAAGGAATTATTTTGGTATCATCTGAACTGCCGGAGTTGATTGGAATGTGTGATCGAATCTATGTGATGAACGAAGGGCACATTGCAGGTAGTCTTGAACGAAAAGAATTTACACAGGAAGTTATTATGGGAATGGCAGTTTCAAATTAAAAGACGTAATGGAGGAAAAATCTATGTCAACAAAAAATTGGAGATCAATTTTAAATAAATATAGTTTAGTGTTGATCTTACTAGCTTTAATGGCAGTTTGCGGTGTGGCAAATGAGAATTTTTTGAAAATAAGCAATTTATTAAATGTAATAAAACAGCAGTCTGTTATTATTATTATATCATTTGGAGCGATGTTACTGATCATATGCGGACTTCTGGATCTTGCAGCAGGATCTGTTTTGGCATTATCGGGGGTAATCTGTGTATCCTTTTTCCAGCATGTTCCGAATGTGTTTTTAACAATTCTTGTTGCAATTGTTGTTGCTGTTGCATGTAATCTGATCAGTGCATTGATGGTAACATTTTTTCATACCCCACCATTTATTGCAACATTGGCAGTTCAGGCAATGGCAAGAGGGGCAGCTCTCTTTTATACAGGCGGAACGAATTTATATGATATTGAGGGATTGACATTTATTGGTCAGGGAAATTTCCTGGGGATTCCAATGCCAGTGTATTTTATGGTTGCATGTTTTATAATTATGGCTTATCTGACAAAACAGACAAAATTTGGTCGATCTATTTATGCAGTGGGCGGAAATGAAGAAGCAGCCAGAGCTTCAGGTATCAATGTCGAGAAAATAAAAATTCTTGCTTATGTAGCAAATGGCGTACTGGTTGGATTGGCTGCAGTAGTATGGGTAGCTCGTGTAAATGGAGCAATGCCAAATGGTGGATTGAGTTATGAGTTTGATGCAATGACCTCTACCATTATTGGCGGAACTAGTTTTTCAGGTGGAATAGGTACTGCTTTTGGAACAGTGGTCGGATCATTTATTGTTGGTTTTTTAAACAATATTATGAATCTTGCATCGATAGATTCTTACTTACAACAGGT
This sequence comes from uncultured Marvinbryantia sp., assembly GCA_934408725.1. Classification (GTDB taxonomy): domain Bacteria; phylum Bacillota; class Clostridia; order Lachnospirales; family Lachnospiraceae; genus Marvinbryantia. The sequence goes on along the minus strand of CAKRVB010000006.1, from coordinate 68,932 downwards.
GGTACGTGGATTTATTATTGCAGTAGCAGTTATTTGGGATATTTATTCGAAAGAAAAGAAGACATATAAAAAGGGATGATACAACAAAATTAAAATAATAATGCCCAGATGGGATTGTTATAAAAACTATTATAATTTTTATTATTAAGGAGGTTCTTTATGAAAGCATGGAAAAAAGGGTTAGCAATGTTAATGGCAACTGTAGCGGTTATTCCAGTGGGGGCTGGATTTACTGCAAAAGCAGAAAGCAATGAGAAGTATGAAGTGGCATTTATTGTAAGAAATGCAGCAGACAGCTTTGTAGCAAGAATTATCAATTCTTTTGAAGAAGAAGCAAAAAATTATGATGACTTGTTTTCTTTGGAAATATTAGATGCACAGGCAGATAGTGACAAACAAAACAGCTTGATTGAAACATGTATTACAAAAGGCTATGATTGTATTATTGTACAGCCAAATGATGGAGATTTACAGAAGCCATATTGTGAACAGGTATTAAATGCAGGAATTAAGTTGATCACAACGAATGCAGGTATTCGTGAGATAGAAGGTGGATCATGGGTAGATGCGAATCCTTATGAACAGGGTGAAGTTTTAGCAAAGTTAGCAACAGAAAATGCACCTGAAAATGCGAGAGTTGTTATGATGTCATGTAATCCTGGAAATCTTCATACAGAATCCAGACTTCAGGCATATAAGGATGTTTTTTTAGGAGAACGTGAAGATGTTGAATTACTTGCAGAAAAGATCACAGACAGAGCGGATGAAGCCACTTTTATGGCAACAATGGAAGACTGGGTACAGTCTTTTGGAAAGATTGATGTTGTTATGACAATTGGTGATACATTAGCACTTTCAGCTTATGAGGTTGTAAAAGACGATGATACTTACAAAGATACTCAGTATTATGGCGTTGATGGACTTCCAGAATCACTACTTGCAATCAAACGTGGCCATATGACTGCAACAGTTATGCAGGATACGGATGAAATGGCACAGCTTAATCTTGAGGCAGCTGCAAAACTTCTGAAAGGGGAAGAAGAGGTAATTGAGTCTGAGATGGAAGCGATTTTAATTACAGCAGATAATGTAGATGAATATTTAGATTATTATGTAGAAAAAGGTGCACTTACACAGGAAGAAGTAGATGAGGTGAGAGCAGAAGTAGATGGCTGATGAAAGGCTGGAAAAACAGAAAAATTAGTTGTTAGATAATGTATAATAACATAAAAGAAGAGGGAATATCGCAAAATAACAAAGTTGTCAGTTATGGAGTGATATTCCCTCTTCTGGATTAATGTGGCGTGGGCTGTTCCACGGCTTCGTAGGCTTCTTTTAATGACTGTGCCAGATTCATAAGTGGCTGTGGTGCACCCAGTCCGATTTTAAAACGGAGATTCAGCTTGCGATGTAGTTGGGTCTCCATATCTTTTGACCTTTTTTGCCGGAATGCTTCTTCATTTTCGGAAAGTGGGCAGGCATTACATGGAATCATAATAAATATTCGGTTGGCCAGAACGGGACCTATGATAGCTGTTGGGAAGAAGGCTTTGATGATCTTGCGAAAATAAGAGATCTGGCTCTGGAGCTGTACTACGGAACCGATGGGGTTGCACATGGTACCGTGTGCGGTAATCTGGCTGAACTTTAAAGCCATGATCCAGCCATATGGCGCATGGATGTCCAGCAATGAAGTGTACAGATGCAGATTCTGGTGAAATTGTTCTGGAAAGAGCAGTTCACTGATCAGACCGTTTTCAATGACCGGGATAGCGGTATCAAAGGCTTCTTTGTTTAGCTGCTCCTGGATCTGGTGCTTTTTGTGGTAATTGATTTCTCGAAAGACATCTTTCAGTGCTGAGATTACCTTATCACGTTTCAGAGGCTTAGTCAGATAGCCGCGGATACCGATGTTGATGCCTTCCCGTTTAAAATCTGTCTTGCGGGAATAGGAAACGACCAGAAACAGGCATTCGCTGTAAAAAGCATGCAGTTCCCGAATCGAGAAAACACCGTGCAGTCCTGCCATCTGGATATTCAGGATCAGGATATCAGGCTGATATTTCTGGTAAATATCAGACAGCTGGCTGGAATTCTGGGCAATTCGGATATCGACAGTTTCTTCCATGTCGTGAAACTGGTTGGTAATCATAATGCGCAGTGCGTCCAATGCAACGCCTTCATCATCGGCAAGCATAACTTTATACATGTCTCTACTCCTCTGTGTCTACATTCAGATATACTTCATTTTTCAGATGGAACCGGGAAGAGATGATCTCTTTGTCCATATTTTCTGCTGTAACAGCGACTGGCTCCAGCTTCAGATAAGGCACGTCATAGGTGCCATCATGAAAGGTCTCGTCCAGATCAGGATCTTCCCCTTTGGCCAGCATGACGGCATACTGGGCACTCTGCCTGGCCAGCTGGTCGATAGATTTGTAAACAGTCATATACTGATTACCTTCTACAATGCGCTGGCAGGCATCAATATCAGCATCCTGTCCGACCAGGCAGACATCATCTGCCATGCGATGTTCGGAAAGTGACTTGAAAGCCATGGCGGCAAGTCCGTCATTACCGCAGATAACAGCGTCCACTTTTCCTATCGTGTCGATACACTCATTCATTTGATCGTAGGCATATTCTGCCTTCCAGTTATCCGCATAATTCTCATAAACCAGTTGTGCATTTTTCCCATTCAGGTTTTTTTTAATGCCCTGCTCCACCAGAACTACATTATAGTCGGCAGGAGAGCCATAGAGGGCAGCGATCTTTCCATCTTCCGGAATCTGGGAGAGCACACTCTCGGCCATCAGGGTGCCGACTTCTTCATTATCAAAGGATGCGTAAAGATCCACATTGGCATTCTGGATAATACGGTCATATGCCAGGACTTTGATGCCTTTGCTGTGAGCGCGTTTGATAGCCGATTCCAGGGCATCACTGGTGCCGTCAACGGCGACAATCACCAGAACATCCATACCCTTGTCAATCAGATATTCAATCTGGGAAGCCTGCTCATCGGCATCACCGTTGGCGTTCTGTACATTCACTTCAGCACCGAGATCGGAGGCGGTGGAGACGAATACATCCCGGTCCCGGATCCAGCGTTCCAGAACGAAGGTGTCAAAGGACATACCGATCTGCAGGGCAGTCTGTTCATCGCTTTTTTCGGACTGGGATTCTTCCTTGATGGAGGAGCATCCTATGGTGGTCACAGCCAGTGAGGCAACAGCAGCATATAGTATATATTTTTTTACAAACACTGATAAACGATTCATGTAAAATATCCTCTTTAAATCTCATTAGATATGGTCACGATACTCAGTTGGCGTCTGTCCTGTTACTTTCTTAAAAATGCGGCTGAAATAATTGGGGTCACTGTAACCGACGGCCATACAGATTTCTTTGATGCTGGCTGCTGGTGAGATAAGCATTTCTTTGGCTTTTTCCACACGCAGTCCGGTCAGGTATTCGACAAAAGTCTGATCTGTTTCTTCTTTGAATAACTTACTAAAATAATAGGGACTGATATCCACATATTTGGAAACCTCTTCCAGAGAAAGCTCTTTGGAAAAGTTCTGAATGATATACTGCTGGGCTTTTCCAATGATTGTGGTTTCTTTCTGTTCCTTTACATCATTGATGTTGCGGCAGGCTTCGGTCATCTTGCTGACAAACCAGCGCCGTTGTTCTTCCGGAGTCTGGCAGGCCAGCACATTATCCAGATAATCTTTACGATATAAAAATCCATAGGGAATACCACCTTTTAAGAACACTTCTTTTTCGGCTGTCATGACAAATTCCAGGATCTTGATGCGGATACACTGGACGTAGTCAGGATAGTTCTCGATCATCCAGTCAAAGAACTGATTGGAAGCACGGATGACATTCTCGGTCTCCCCGCGGATCAGGCAGGAGAACAGGTAACGCTCCAGATCGTCTGGATAGTCCCGCTCATATTCCAGCTCCATCTTGATATCCCGCAGATGTACGACACTGCTTTTATCAATGCGGAGAGATTTTTTGGACTCTTCATAAGACTTGCTCTGTTCGGTAATGCTCCAGACATTTCCGATACCGGCACGAAAATGCATATCAATCTGCCTGCGAAGCTTGCGAATCATATTTCGCGTATTTTCAATAATGGAAATACGTTCCTCGTAAGGAAGATCCTGGGATTCATGAGGAATAAAGAGAGCCACGGTGCCGGCCATAATTGGCCCGATAATGCAGGCAGGCATAAATTCCTTGATGATTTCACGAAAAGCCAGGTGGTGATTTTGCAGCTGAACCGTAGTACCTACCGGGTTCTCCAGATTGCCATTTTCTCCGTCTTCACCGAATTCCAGAACCATGATCCATCCATAATCCGTATGAATGTTCAGCAGATCTCGATAGCGGTTCAGAGAAGGCGCCGGATCATCCTGAAACAGAATCAGATTGATAAATCCATTCTCAATAATCGGAACCACTGCTTCCAGCTTTTCCCGGATCAAAAGGTTCTGACTGCGGCTGGAGCGTTCCTGGTCAATGACGGCCATGGCTTTTTCCAGTGCAGCTACTATCTTTTCCCGGTTGGCCGGTTTGGTCAGATATTCAATGACGCCAAGATTGATGGCTTCCTGGGCAAATGTAAATTTGTCATAAGCTGACATGATGATAAACTGACATTTTTTATTAAAGGTGCGAATCTCCCGAATGGCATCGATACCTTTGATCCCCGGCATCTGTATATCCATAAAGGAAATGTCCGGCACGAATTCCTGAGCAATCTCAATAGCCTGCCGTCCGGTCTTGGCTGTCCGGATCTCGCAGGATTCACCAAAGTTCTTATTGATAATGAATTTCAGGGAATCCAGAACAATCCCTTCATCATCCACCAGTAATACTTTATACATATTGTTCCTCCTCCACAGGGATACGGATGGTGACAAGCGTACCCATATTTTCTCCTTCACTGTCTATGGAGAAAAGATTCTCTTTATTATAATACAAATTCAGACGTTTTTGCACATTTCCCAGACCGACACCGTTGGAATTCTTGTCTGAGGAAGTGTGTGCAGTCTTTCCACTGCGGATATCCTGCAGGCGTTCGCTGGAGATGCCGACACCGTTATCCCGTACATGAATCAGGATCTCAGAGCCTTCTCGATGGACTTCCAGGCGGATCTTTCCTTCCCAGGAAATATTGCGGATACCATAGCTGATGGCATTTTCCACAGCCGGCTGAATAATCATGCAGGGAACCCGGACTCCGGTGATATCGCAGTCGATGGATTTTTCATAATGAATGTCACCGGAAAAACGGACATTCATGATAGATACATAGTTATCCACCAGTTCAATTTCTTCCTGAAGATCTACGTCGGTATTCAGAGACTTCATGCTGTAACGAAAAAAATCAGCCATATTCTGAATAAAAGAATAAGTTTTTTCCGCGTCTTCCATCATGGCCATCTGTGCACCGGCATTCAGGGAGTTAAACAGAAAATGTGGATTGATCTGAGCCTGATAATACCGCAGCTGTGCTTCTTTCAGATGGGTTTCCATGAGAAGCTCACGCTCCTGGGCCTCTTTTTCGGCCTTTATACTGCTCTTTACTTTTTCAATGTATTCCTGAATACTGATGACCATCTTACTGAATGCCAGGGTCACAACACCCAGCTCATCGTCTGAGACGACAGGCGGAAGCTCCACATCAAAGTTGCCGGCGGCTACCTGGTTGGAAGCGGAAGCCAGCAGCAGGAGCGGACGGGTGATCTGATTGACCATAATGATAACCAGAAAAATATTGAACAGTGCCATGGCAATGGTGACCAGGGTATTCATTCGTTCAATCAGCCGCAGTGAGACTTCCAGGGACTGATAGTTCCTGGAGTTGGCCAGGAACTGCTGGTTATTCAGGCTGTAGATATAAGCTGTCAGAAAATGGTAATAATCTGTTGCCTCATTGTAAGCGGTGCGGTATTTGCCAGTGTTGCGTGCACGCTTGGCTTCAATAGCTTCATCTGCAATAGTCAGATAACTCTGAGAAATATTGTAGATATTCTTTTCCATGGAACCAGCAGTGGAATCTGTGACCTGATGGTTCAGATCAGAGAGCAGATTGCGGTACTGCTGTTCATAGTAATAATAGTTGTTCAGGGAGTCGGTACTTTTGACTTCCAGGTATTCCAGAATGTTGTCATGCAGACTGTCCAGGGTCTCGGTCATGGTGTTCAGATTATTGTTGCTGGTGTAGATGGTGTTAATCTGCTCCAGTGACCGGTTGATGTTGGTATTCAGATACAGTGACATAGCCAGAGAAAGCATGGATGTCAGCAGGAAAATGAAAATCAGCCGCAGAGGAAAAGGTAAGTGGGAAAATGGACTGGTTCGTTTTTTCTTCACAGCTTACGCCCCCTTTCCTGTTTCTGATTCGGTCTCTGTCTGAAGGACATTAAGCTGCCGGATGGCATCGGACTGTTCCAGAGTATGGGCATCCACCTGAGAGTAATCGCTGGTATGGCCATACTCCAGATATTCAGCCAGATTGTCTACGGCACGTTTCCCCATCTGGGCGGCATCAATGACAATATTGGCACTGATGACACCACTGGAGAGATATTCCAGAACAGAGTCATTCTGGTAGGAACCGATAATTATAAAATCACCTACATAGTTCATATCTACAGCAATCTGGCTGACAGACTGGGTCTGCTGCAGGGTAGTACAGATGACAATATCTGTTTTGTCATGATTGTTTTTTAAAAATTCCCGGATGGATTCCTCCACCTCAAAAGTATTGGAGTTGTTCAGCTTCATGGTATCAAGCTTCATATCACTGCGCTGTTCTTCCAGAGCTTTGCCGATACCGGAGACCAGCAGTCTGCTTTCTGCGTCCTGCTCCTGGGAATCCAGTATGACCATGACATTGGAATCGGTATCATTGGCATATTTTAAAGCCAGAGATCCGTAGTCATAACCGATCGTGACATTATTGATACCGGTATAGCTGTAGCGGTCGCTGTTTATATTGTCACGGTAAATGGTGCTGACGGCAATGCCGGCCTCCACAGCCTTGTTCATGAGCTGAGTTGTGGAATACTCACCGTTGGCTTCTATCATGATAGCATCTACGTTGGCTGCAATAGCCATCTTCAGCAGATCATTGGTAGTATAGGAAAGATCCAGGCTTTTCCCAAAGTCTTCGACATAGATACCATATGGAATGCCTTCTTCCCGGGCAGATTCAAAAGCAGTGTCCCAGAAAGCAGTCACGGAACTGGTAATAAATGCACAGTGGTACTGATAATCGGTATCTTCCTGATTCTGTGTATACTGCTTCTGAAGAGTGGAAATGATAACATATTCCCGTGCAATATACAGAATCAGGCAGATGAGGGAGATCAGCACCAGACCGGCGATGATAGTCAGATAATTGAATTTTTTCTTTTTTTCCATGATAAAATAAAGTCCCTTTTTTAAATGGTTTGTATCTTTTTGTCAGATCTGATTCGGATAGAGGAACTGGTGTTGAATCAGATAAATGCCGCCCAGAAGGATGGCAGAATCCTGCAGCGTGGATGGAATCAGATGACAGTATTGTTTCATCGTGTTGTGCAGTGCATCGGTGATGTCTTCACACAGAGTGGGACGGCAGCGGTGCAGCACACTGTTCAGAATAATAATATCAGGATTGAAGGTATTCAGCAAATTATTAATACCGATAGACATATAAGTAATAAAGTTGTTCACCAGACATCTGGCATCCGGGTCACCCTGGCGGTAAAGATCTTCGAAAAGATCTGCGTGGATCGGCATCTGTTTGATCTCGGACAGTTCGGCGAACAGGGCACGTTCGGATGCATACTGCTCCAGGCAGCCGTGGTTGCCACAGGGACATGGCCGGCCGCCGATCTGGATAATGGAATGACCGAATTCTCCAGCGTAGCCATTTTTTCCTTTTACCAGCTGGTTTTTCATAATAATGCCTACACCGATACCGGAATGAACGCTGATGTACAGCATCTCATTGGTCTGATGACAGAAAGACCATTCGCCCAGAACAGAAAGGTTGGCTTCGTTTTCCATCAGGACCGGGACCTGAAAGGCTTCTGCCAGAGGTGTGACAAGATCCAGATCTTCATAGGAAGAATAAGGAAGGAAAATGATCCGGTTGTGATGTACTACACCGTGAATGCCAAGAGCGATCCCCAGAAGACCATAACGGCTCTTCGGAAGAGTGTTCACTGCAGCCTGAATATAAGTAATCAGGGCCGGAATCAGATCCGCAGAATCTTCAGGAAACTCGTGCTGATAAATATGGCAGTTGCTTCCCAGGAGACTTGCCGTCATCAGAGTAATGGTTTCTGTGGCGAGATCCAGGGAAATAATGTATCCGCAGGTCTCATCTATCTTCAGTAAGATGGGTTTTCGTCCTTTTTTCGTATCGTCACTGCCGACTTCCAGGATCAGCCCACGATCCAGAAGAATCTGGACAATCGCAGAAACCGTAGCTTTTGTCAGACCAAGATGACTGGCGATCGCAGCTCTGGAAATAGTACCATGCTCCATAATGGTACGAATGACAGATTGTGTATTAATATCTCGAATAAGTTCCGGGTTACCGGTTAAGATTGTTTTGGCCATAATTGTGAAAATCCTCTTGCAAATTTGTCTGAATAGAGTTATTATTACTATAACACAATTAGTTTAGAAAGTAAACTAATGTAAAAGATTACTGGTTATTCAGTAATAAAAAAGAAAGGGGATAGAACCATGCAGATCAAAAGCATTACCGATGAGGCGTTTAAAAAGTACGGCAGAGTACTTAAAATAGAAGTACCGGATTTGTTAGACCGTCTGGCTAAGACACCTGTGACAGATGGCGTAGAGTACGTAGCATCTGCTCCGGAACTGGAAGCCTGTTCAGAACGTGAAGCGATTCAGAACAGCATTTACGGTGGTATGCCGATCCAGATCGGATATTGTAACGGAACGAATCATACCCTGAATGCAGTGGAATATCATCGCGACTCTGAGATTGATATTGCCCTTGACGGAGCCATCTTACTGATCGGATCCGAAGCAGACGTGGAAGACGATTTTACATATGATACAGCAAAGATGGAAGCTTTTGCAGCACCGGCAGGTGCAGTGGTAGAGCTGTATGCCACCACACTTCATTATGCACCGATCAACGCAGAAGGAAAAGAGAACTTCCGCGTAGTAATCATCCTTCCGGAAGGAACCAATACAGAACCACCTGTACTCTCAGGAGTATTCCCGGAAGATAAGCTGATGACCGCAAAGAATAAATGGCTGATCGCTCATGCAGAGTCCAATGAGGGAAAAGGCGGAGCATTTGTAGGATTAAAGGGAGAAAACCTTACCATCTAATAAATAAATTTAAACCAGGAGGAGCAATATCATGAACAATTTACCAGAAGTAAAAATTGGAATCGTAGCAGTCAGCCGTGACTGTTTCCCGGAATCTCTGTCCGTTAACAGAAGAAAAGCACTTGTAGAAGCTTACACAAAGAAATATGATGCAAAGAACATCTATGAATGTCCAGTCTGTATCGTAGAGAGCGAGATCCATATGGTTCAGGCTCTGGAAGATATCAAGGCAGCTGGATGTAACGCACTGGTTGTTTATCTTGGAAACTTCGGACCGGAAATCTCCGAATCTCTGCTGGCTAAACATTTTGAAGGTCCTAAGATGATCATCGCAGCAGAAGAAGAATCACAGAATGACCTGGTTCAGGGACGTGGTGATGCTTACTGTGGTATGCTGAATGCAAGCTACAACCTGCAGCTGAGAAATGTTGGCGGATACTATATTCCGGAATATCCTGTAGGAGATGCAGATGACTGTGCAGATATGATCCATGACTTCCTGCCAATCGCACGTGCATATGTGGCAGTAAAAGACCTGAAGATCATCAGCTTTGGTCCTCGTCCAAATAATTTCCTGGCATGTAACGCACCAATCAAACAGCTTTACAACCTGGGTATCGAGATCGAAGAGAACTCTGAACTGGATCTGTTCGAAGCATTCAAGAACCATGCAGGTGACCCACGTATCGAAGAAGTAGCAGCAGATATGGCAAAAGAACTTGGCGACGGCAACTGCAAACCAGAAGTACTTCCTAAACTGGCTCAGTACGAGATCACGCTTCTTGACTGGATCGAAGCTCACAAGGGATACAAGAAATATGTTACACTTACCACAAAATGCTGGCCTGCATTCCAGACACAGTTCGGATTCGTTCCATGCTATGTAAACAGCCGTCTGACAGGACGCGGAATCCCTGTATCCTGTGAAGTAGATATCTACGGAACACTTTCCGAATTTATCGGACAGGCAGTCAGCGATGACATCGTAACTCTGCTGGATATCAACAACTCTGTACCAAAGGATATGTACAAAGAGTCTATCGAAGGAAAATACAACTATACACACAAAGATACATTCATGGGATTCCACTGTGGAAATACTTGCTCACAGAAACTGACAAAAGGTACTATGAAGTATCAGATGATCATGGCAAGAAATCTGCCGGAAGAAGTTACACAGGGAACTCTGGAAGGCGATATTGTACCTGGAGAAATCACATTCTATCGTATCCAGAGTACCGCAGATAACAAGCTTCGTGCTTACATTGCAGAAGGAGAAATCCTTCCTGTAGCAACCAGATCCTTCGGTGGTATCGGTGTATTCGCTATTCCGGAAATGGGAAGATTCTATCGTCACGTACTGATCGAAAAAGGATTCCCGCATCACGGTGCAGTAGCATTCGGACATCACGGAAAAGCTCTGTTTGAAGTATTCAAGATCCTTGGCCTGGATGTAGACGAAATCGGATACAACCAGCCGGCAGGTGTACTTTATCCAACAGAGAATCCATGGGGCTAAGAAGTAAATGATAATAGCTAACTATTAACAATGAGCCGCCTGCGGCATATATCAGCAGGCGGCTCTATTAAAATGAAAAGTTAAAGGAGAAAAATGGTATGCTTTACATTGGTGTAGACTTAGGTACTTCTGCAGTAAAACTGTTACTGATGAATGCAGAAGGTAAAATCGAAAGTGTAGTTTCAAAGGAATACCCATTGTATTTCCCTCATCCGGGCTGGTCTGAACAGAAGCCGGAAGACTGGTGGAATGCAGTAGTAGAAGGATTAAAGGAACTGACTGCGAACTGTGACAAGAGCCAGATTGCAGGTATCAGCTTTGGTGGACAGATGCATGGTATGGTTGCACTGGATGAGAATGATGAAGTGATCCGTCCGGCAATTCTGTGGAATGATGGTCGTACCCAGAAACAGACCGATTATCTGAATAATGTAATCGGAAAAGAAACATTGTCTAAATATACAGCCAATATTGCATTTGCCGGATTTACTGCTCCGAAGATCCTCTGGATGAAAGAAGAGGAGCCGGAAAACTTTGCAAGAACGAAAATGATCATGCTGCCAAAAGACTACATCGCATTTAAGCTGTCTGGCGTATATAGCACAGATGTGTCCGATGCATCCGGTATGCTGATTTTTGATGTAAAGAATAAATGCTGGTCAAAAGAGATGCTGGATATCTGCGGTATCACAGAAGAACAGGTACCGAAGATCTTCGAAAGCTATGAGACAGTAGGAACCATCCTGCCAGAAGTAGCAAAAGAACTGGGATTCCCTGAGACAGTGAAGATCGTAGCCGGTGCCGGTGACAATGCGGCGGCAGCAGTAGGAACCGGAACAGTAGGTGACGGAAGATGTAATATTTCTCTGGGAACCAGCGGAACCATCTTCATCTCCAGCAAGACTTTTGGTGTAGATGAGCACAACGCATTACATTCCTTTGCACACGCAGATGGATACTATCACCTGATGGGATGCATGCTTTCCGCAGCTTCCTGCAATAAGTGGTGGATGGATGAGATCATCGGAACCAAAGATTATGCAGCAGAGCAGGCAAAGATTACAAAACTGGGTGAAAACCATGTATTCTTCCTGCCATATCTGATGGGCGAACGTTCTCCTCACAACAATCCAAATGCAAGAGGAACCTTCATTGGTATGACCATGGACACCACAAGAGCAGATATGACACAGGCTGTTCTGGAAGGTGTGGCATTTGCGATCCGTGATTCTTTTGAAGTAGCCAAATCCCTTGGCATCAAGATCGAGAGAACCAAGATCTGCGGAGGCGGTGCAAAGAGTCCGCTGTGGAAGAAGATTATTGCTAACGTGCTGGGAATCAAGGTTGATGTGATCGAAAGTGAAGAAGGTCCTGGATACGGCGGAGCAATGCTGGCAGCTGTGGCATGTGGAGAATTCGCATCCGTAGAAGAAGCAGCAGAGAAGCTGGTGAAAGTAATCGATACGATTGAACCAGATCCGGAACTTGTAGAAAAATATAATGACAGATACGCAAAATTTGCGAAAATTTATCCGACCGTAAAAGGACTGTTTGATGAGGTGACAATCTAATATGCATCAGAACCCCGATAGCCAGAGCCTATCGGGGTTTTCACTAGATTCTTCATATCTGTGTCCGGACAGAGCCTGACTTTCCGGCAGCAGACAGCGGATTCAACAAGAATTTGCATTTCCGGGGCTGTACAGGGACAGGATTCCCAGAAGCAGACAGCGGATTCAACAAGAATTTGCATTTCCGGGGTTGTACAGGGACAGGATCCCCAGTAGCTGACAGCGGATTTAACAAGAATTTGCATTTCCGGGGTTGTACAGGGACGGAATCCCCAGTAGCTGACAGCGAAAATAACAAGAATTTGCATTTCCGGGGCTGGATTGGACCAGCTCCATGACATTTAATTTGTGAAAGGCAAAAAAAATTGAGGCATAGCATGAAGTAGGAAGTATAATATTTGTAAAATTAAGAACGGGGGCGAAAACTATGAGCAAGAAAATACGCTGGGGGCTGCTGGGAGCCGGCAAGATCCTGGATCGCTGGATGAAGGGGGCGCGTCAGATTGATGATATGGAGATCGTGGCGGTATCATCCAGAACCAGAGAGAGTGCAGAAAAAACAGCAGAGAAGTTTCAGATACCAGAAGTGCTGACATATGAAGAGATGCTGGCGAGAAAGGATATTGATATTGTCTATATTCCAGTGCCACATACCGCACATATGGAGCTGGCGATGAAAGCCATGGAAGCAGGAAAGTCGGTACTGGTAGAAAAACCGGCTGGGATCAATGTGCAGCAGTGGGAGAAGATGACGGAGTGTGCGAAGAAGAATGAGGTATTTCTGATGGAAGCAGTATGGACCAGATTCTTCCCATTAATGAAAGAAATTGAGGCGCATCTGAATGACATCGGAGATGTGCGAGTAGTAAGTACCAATTTCTCTTTCCGCAATGATGAGATGGATTCCAGACTGATGGATCTGAGCCGTGCAGGAGGAAGTCTTCTGGATGTGGGGGTGTATGATCTTCATTTTACAAAAATGATTTTGAAGAAAGAACCGGTACTTTTAAGCGGTGTGGCATCTATGGATACAGATGAACATCATCTTCAGGTGGACGAGCAGGCAGCCTGGATTGCTCAGTATGATAAAGGTGAGCTGGGTTTGATGTGCAGTGCCGTACGTACGGATATGATTGATACCGCATATATTTATGGAACAAAAGGTTATATGGTTATTCCACAGTTCTGGAAACCATGGCAGCTGCAGCTGACAGTGGGAGATAAGACAGAAGTGATGGAAAAACCGATACCACAGAAGATAGCAGGAATGGAAGATGAAGGATATCAGTTTGAGATTGCACATGTAAATCAGTGTATCCGGGATGGTATCAAAGAATCCCCGGTTATGACATGGGGAGAAACCACATCTATATTAAAGCAGTGTGATATGTTAAGAAAGCAGTGGAACCTGAAGTATCCACAGGAATGATAAAAAATAAGCCCGATCGATTCTTTTTTCTCTCGACCGGGCTTTTAATGAATTTCCAGCAATTTCATTGTCTACACCTGCTACTTTCTCAGATTGCGATTCTTAAATTAAGTTTTTGTTGGACCGTACCTCCAATTCTTAAATTTTGATTGCGTCCGTTATGGATCTCTGCCTTTCATATGAAATCATCTCCTTCATTTACATTCAATGATCTTTTCTTCTGTTCATTGTTCTATCTATGTAAACTCTTTTAAGAGATTTTTTCTTTGGGTTAAGATTTAGGATGCCATTGGACTGTACCTCTTTCTTAGATTTTGGTTTGATGGAAAATCTTCTTATGCCATCGGACCGCCCTCCTGAGATCTAAAGAATTCAGATTTTCGACTAACTGTTTTTATTATTTTTGTTGGAATAAATTTCCTTTGCTTGTGTTAGTTCTGTTTTCTTTTGATATGTTTACTATACCATGTTACCTCACAATTGTCAATCTCTTTTTTGCTATTACATAAATATTCAGAATATTCTGCCAATTACAAAAACCAGGAAAGCAGTGAAGCGGAATAAATTATAACTTCCCCGCAATGCCTTCTGCGATTTTCTGTGGCAGCCGTATTCTGGTAATCAGAAAGATCTCAAAGATTACGAAGAAATGTGCCAGGAACATGCTGACGACCACACCATTGGATGCCAGCAGATATCCACTTTTGAATCCGTACAGTGCCAGAAGTGCAGTGGACAACAGTACCAGCAGCAGGATTGGCAGCTGATTGATCAGTTCTTTCATAGACTGACAGAAGTCTTTGAAAGAGGCGTCAAAATACACAAACCGGCCGATGACCATGGTGATAAAGTAAATCAGGATCGCATCATAGTTGTCATCGAGATAAATAAATTTGATATATGCGAAGATAATCAGCATATACAGCATACCGGCCATACGCAGGGTACTTTTTTCTTCTTTTTCGATGATACGAAGCGGAATAAAAAAATGATCCACGATACTGATCAGGATGATACTGACAATGATAAAGGCCAGCAGGATAAAATCACGATAACTTTCCCAAAAAGACCAGGTTCTTGCGGAAACACTGAAATAATCAAAGTCAATCAGAAAGAAAATGCCAGTAAAAAACAGAGTAGAGGTAGCAGAAAGCATCAGCTCATAGTAGCGCTCTGTATAACGGTTGAACAAATCTGTCATGGCAAAGGCACGGTCTGATTTGCGGTAACAGCATGCTTTTTTTCTGGCAGCAGCCAGCAGAATTGTATGGATCAGAATCACCACAGCCAGAGACACCAGTAAAAAAAACAGAAGTCCTGGCAGGGAGAGATAGTGTCGGATATAATCTGATAACAACATAAAAATCACCTCGAAAATTATTTACTCTAAAACTGTAACCAAGCTTACTACAAAATAATCCGGTCATGCAATCATTTTCTGGAAAAATAAGAAAATCCTAATAATATAGAAATAATCAGCACAAAATCGTGGCATCCGACCATTTTGTGTATATTGGATAGAAAAAACGATCTGGACTAGCACAATTTTAGTGACAATATTGTGCTAGTCCTTTCTGTCGAAAAAAAGAATTGTCAAGAATTTAAAGATACTGACAAGTTAGTCCAGAAACATCTGTGATATATTTAGATCATCAAAAAACGGATGGCAACTGTGAAGAACAGTTACCGAATTTCTAAATCGGGAGGATTGGAAAAATGAAAAAGAGATTAGTTGTTTTAACTGCTATGCTCGCTGTAGCTGCTATGGGAACAATGGCAAATGCAGAAGGCGAAAAGATCGGTGTTGCAATGCCTACACAGGATCTTCAGAGATGGAATCAGGATGGTTCTAACATGAAAGCAGAACTGGAAGCAAAAGGCTACGAAGTAGACCTTCAGTACGCTGGAAATGATTCCGCTACACAGGCTTCTCAGATTGAAAATATGATCGCTAACGGAGACCAGCTCCTTGTAGTTGCTTCTATTGATGGTGATTCTCTTGGAACAGTTCTTGCACAGGCAAAAGAAGCTAACATTCCTGTTATCGCTTATGACCGTCTGATCATGAACACAGATGCTATTTCTTACTACGCAACATTTGATAACTACTTAGTAGGTAAGACACAGGGTGAATTCCTGGTAGATGCTCTGGATCTGGAAAATGCTGATGGCCCATTCAATCTGGAAATCGTTACCGGTGACCCAGGTGACAACAATGTAAACTTCTTCTACGGCGGTGCTATGGATGTTCTTCAGCCATACCTGGATGAAGGAAAACTGGTAGTTCCATCCGGACAGATTGCAAAAGAAGAAGTTGCAACAGCTAACTGGGCAACAGATGCTGCACAGTCCAGATTCGAAAACATCCTGTCTTCTAACTACGCAGACGGAACAAACCTGGATGCAGTACTTGCTTCTAACGACTCTACAGCACTTGGTGTAGAAAACGCTCTGGCAGCTAACTACACAGGTGAATATCCAATCATCACCGGTCAGGACTGCGATATCGCTAACGTAGCAAACATCGTAGCTGGCAAACAGGCTATGTCCGTATTCAAAGATACACGTGCACTTGCTTCTCAGGTAGTTGAAATGGTAGATGCTATCATCTCCGGCGAAGAAGTTCCTGTAAACGATACAGAAACATATGACAACGGAACAGGTATCATCCCATCTTACCTTTGCGAGCCGGTTGCTGTAACTCAGGACAACTACAAAGAAATGCTGATCGATTCCGGATACTATACAGAGGATCAGATTCAGTAAGAGAGATTCAGCAGACTGCTGAAGGATCAGGAAATCAATACAGGCGGGTAAGCAGCCCGCCTGTTTCATTCTGAAAGAGGCATTTTTAAAATTAGGAGGGAACAAATTTTGGCTAAGATACTGTTGGAAATGAAAAATATCACCAAAACTTTCCCCGGTGTAAAGGCTCTCGATAACGTAAACCTTCAGGTGGAAGAGGGCGAGATCCATGCTCTGGTAGGAGAAAATGGAGCTGGAAAATCAACATTGATGAATGTACTCTCCGGTGTGTATCCGTATGGATCCTACGAAGGAGATATTATTTATAACGGGGAAATATGTAAATTCCATGATATTAAACAAAGTGAAGCAAAAGGAATTGTAATTATTCACCAGGAGCTGGCGCTTGTGCCATATATGTCCATCGGTGAGAACATGTTCCTCGGAAATGAACGTGGAAAGAAAGCTGCCATTGACTGGGATGAGACTTACGGTCAGGCAGAAAAATATATGAGAGAGGTCGGATTATCCGAGTCCTCCAGAACATTAATTAAAGATATCGGTACCGGTAAGCAGCAGCTGGTAGAGATTGCAAAGGCGCTGGCAAAGAATGCAAAACTGCTGATCCTGGATGAACCGACATCTTCACTGAACGAATCAGATTCCAAAGCATTGCTGGATCTGCTTCTGAAATTCAAAAAAGACGGTATGACCTGTATCATTATCTCTCATAAGCTGAATGAAGTATCTTATGTAGCAGACAAGATTACAGTTATCCGAGATGGTTCTACCATCGAGACTCTGACCAAGGGCGTGGATGATTTTTCCGAAGACCGTATCATCAAAGGTATGGTTGGCCGTGAGATTGCAGACCGTTTCCCAAAACGTCATGATGTCAAAATCGGTGATGTCAGCATGGAAGTAAAGAACTGGACGGTATATCATCCGATCTATACAGAACGAAAAGTAGTGGATAACGTATCCATTAAGATACATAAAGGCGAAGTAGTCGGTATTTCCGGATTGATGGGTGCCGGACGTACAGAGCTGGCAAAGAGTGTATTTGGACGCAGCTATGGAACCAATATCAGCGGAACGCTGCTTCTGGATGGAAAGGAAGTACATCTGAAGTCTTCCAGAGATGCCATTGCACACAAGCTGGCGTATGTAACAGAAGACCGTAAAGGTGATGGCCTGATCCTGAGCAATCCAATCAGAACCAATACCTCTCTTGCAAATATGGCAGGAGTCAGCAACGGCATCGTAATCGATAAAGATAAAGAATATGCCGTAGCAGTAGAATATAAAGAAAAACTGAAAACGAAATGTCCGACGGTAGAGCAGAATGTTGGTAACTTAAGTGGTGGTAACCAGCAGAAAGTGCTTCTGGCAAAATGGATGTTTGCAGATCCGGATGTGCTGATCCTGGACGAGCCTACCCGTGGTATTGACGTAGGTGCAAAGTATGAGATTTACTGTATTATCAATGACCTGGTTGCAGCAGGAAAATCCGTTATTATGATTTCCTCAGAGCTTCCTGAAGTTCTTGGTATGTCAGACCGAATCTATGTCATGAACGAAGGACGAATCGTTGGTGAGTTATCGCAGGAAGAAGCATCTCAGGAAAAGATCATGTCCTGCATTCTGAGTTCTAGTAAAGGAGAGTAAACGATGGATAAGGCAAAGTTAAGAGAAGGAATACAAAAATATTCAATGATCATCGTGTTAGTTTTAGTAACACTGTTTTTTACCTGGGGTACACAGGGTAAGATCCTGTTTCCTCAGAACATTACCAACCTGATTTCACAGAACGCTTATGTATATGTACTGGCAACTGGTATGCTGCTCTGTATCTTAACAGGAGGTAACATCGATCTTTCTGTTGGATCGGTTGTATGTTTCGTAGGTGCTGTAGGCGGTGTATTCATGGAAAAAATGGGTATGCCAATGCCGGTCGCAGTCATTCTGATGTTATTACTTGGTGCAGTGATCGGTGCATGGCAGGCTGTATGGATCGCATACGTACATGTACCTCCATTCATCACCACACTGTCAGGTATGTTCGTATTCCGTGGTTTATCAAACGTAGTTCTGGGTGGCCAGACACTTCCAATCAAGAATCAGGCATTCGTTGTTCTGTTCGGTGGTGGTGCAAACTGTTACGTACCGGATATCCTGGGAGGCGGTGAAGGAATGAACCGTCTGGCTATGGTAGTTGGTATCATTGCATGTGTAATCTTCGTTGTTGTAACAATGAAAGGCTATCTGAACCGTAAGAAAAAAGGATACGAGACAGGAAACGTTGTAGCTATGTATGCAAAAATGATCCTGATCTGTGCAGTCATCCTGTTTATTACTTATAAGCTGGCAAAATACAAAGGTATCCCGACTTCTCTGGTATGGGTTCTGATCGTGGTACTGATCTATGGTTATATTACAAGTAAGACAACTGTTGGACGTTACTTCTATGCAGTAGGTGGTAACGAAAAAGCAACCAAGCTTTCCGGTATCAATACAGAGAGAGTTTACTTCCTGGCATATACCAACATGGGTCTTCTGTCTGCTCTGGCAGGTATGCTGACCATCGCACGTCTGACCAGCGCACAGCCTACTTATGGACAGAACTATGAAATGGATGCTATCGGATCCTGCTTCATCGGTGGAGCATCTGCTTATGGTGGAACCGGTACAGTACCTGGAGTTATTATCGGTGCAACTCTGATGGGTATCATCAACCAGGGTATGTCTATCATGGGAACTGACCAGAACATGCAGAAAGTAGTAAAAGGTCTGGTACTTCTGGCAGCCGTAATCTTCGATGTAGTATCAAAGAAGAGAAGTGAATAATAAGTTCTGAATACAAAAATATTCCCAAAAAACTGTTCGGTCTTGAAAATGACCGGGCAGTTTTTTGTCGAAATAATTCCCGGGAATGATTCTTGTTTACGAAACAGTTTTGTAGTATGATAAACACATGATATGGTCTGACTGGTCAGGCCAATTTGCGGAGAGTGTGTAAAATGAAAAACTGGAATGGTATTGGTGTGTCAGATGGTCTGGTATCTGGTCGTGTAGTCCGAATGCACAAAGTTCAGACTGAAAAATTGACATCATTGGAGCAGGTGAAGGAAGCCTGCCTGAGTAAAATAAAGGAACTCTATGAGGGCACCAGAGAAAAAATGGGGGAAGATCATGCTCAGATTTTTCTGGCTTATCAGATTCTGATGCAGGATCCGAAGCTGTACAGAGGAGTGGCATCCAGACTGACTCAGGGTGTGGGGCTGGAGCAGGCCATAGAGGAGGGATTTGAAGAGCTGGCGCAGGTGTTTGATAACATGCAGGATGAATATATGCGCCAGAGGGCAGAGGATATTCGTGGCCTGAAGAAGATGCATCTGGATATGCTAAAAGGGGAAAAAACAGCTTTTCGTGATACAGGAGAACGAAAGTATATCCTGGCTGCAGAAGAACTGACTCCGATTGATTTTGGGATTATTGATGTGGAAAATCTGGGAGGTATTGTGGTAAAGACGGGGGGACGTTTTTCCCATGCCATGATTCTGGCAAGATCTCTGAATATTCCGGCGGTAACCGGTGTAAAGGAACTGGAAGAGATTCATGACGGAGATGAGCTTTTCCTGGATGGAGCTACCGGAGAGATCATGATGGTAGAACTGCGAGAACGGGGACGTATCGCGCCGGAAGACCAGCATCTTCTGGACATCTGGAAGGAGAAGTTCCGGGAACGTGTAGAACGGGAAGAGGCAGCAAAGAATCTGCCAAAGGGAAGAAATGTAACAGCAGATGGTGTTGAGATCGAGCTGAGTGTGAATATTGGAGGTCCTGAGGATCTGGCAAAGCTGGACCTGTCCTCATTGAGAGGGGTGGGGCTGTACCGGACGGAATATCTTTTCCTGGAGCGTAAAACAATGCCGGATGTGCAGGAACAGCAGAAAGAATACGAAAAAGTATTTGATCTGTTAGACGGTAAAGAATTGATTGTCCGGACTCTGGATATAGGTGGAGATAAGAGAGTGCCGTATCTGCCCCAGGAGCAGGAGGAGAATCCTTTCCTTGGAGTGAGAGGTATCCGTTTTACATTGAAGCATCCTGAGATCCTGGAGGCACAGATGGAGGCAATGCTTCTGGCGGCAAAGGGACGGCCGTTTTCTATCATGCTTCCGATGGTAGATACAGTGCAGGAAGTGGAACAGGCCAGAGCAATCTGGGATAAAGTCTGCAAAAAAGTATCAGAGAATGGTGTGGCGGTGAATCCAGATATTCGCATTGGAATCACCATCGAGACACCGGCAGCGGCGATCTGTGTGGATACTTTTATCGGAAAAGCAGACTTTGTCAGTATTGGTTCTAATGACCTGGCACAGTATGTGATGGCAGCAGACCGGGAAAGTGTAGAACTGGATCATCTGCTCAGCCCATGGCAGACAGCGATCATGCGCATGATCCAGCATGTGATCTGGATCTGTAATGAGAGAGGGATGGAGGTCAGTGTCTGCGGGGAAGCTGGCGGAGAGCCGGAGTATTTAAAATATCTGATTCGGAACGGTCTTCGCCGGGTCAGTGTCAGCAGGTCCAGAGTGGATATGGCCAGACTGACGATATCAGAGGCCACAGCCGAGTAAATCTATGTTGTCGAATCTTGCGATGAGTTTTCTGCCAGATTGCTGTATATTTATGCTATAATCAGAGGGAATGAAGGTGATCGGCAAATGCCGATACCGGAAAGCATAAAACAGAATATGGAGGGAAACAGGGTGGAGGAAGAGAGATATCTGATCTCAGATGCGGCCAGAATCGTAGAAGTAGAGGCGCATGTGCTCCGTTACTGGGAAGAAGAACTGGAACTTTCCATTGGGAGAACAGAACTGGGACACCGATACTACACCCGGGAAAATATTGAGACCTTTCAGAAGGTGAAAGAGCTCAAGGAAAAAGGACTTCAGTTAAAAGCAATTAAGATGATTCTGAAAGGGCTGGAAAAATACCAGACACAAGTGGAAGATAGCAGGCATCCAGCAGACGGAAGGCAGGAAAGCACAAGTCAGAATGTAGATGCTGAAAACGATTCGGAATCGAATGAGAAAGTGGATCATACATCACAGGAATCGGAGCAGAAACTTCAGCTTCTGCAGGAAAACACAGAGAAATTGAAACATTTTGAAATTCTGGTGGAAGGGATTGTGGACCGGGTAGTGAAGGAAAATAATGAGAACCTGGAGAAGCATATTGAGGTGACTTTTTCCAGAGAGATGGATTATCTGGTACATATGCAGGAGCAGCGAGAAGAAGAACGCTATCGAAAACTGGATGAATCGATTCGCCAACACCAGAACCGTCAGATGGTAGCAGCTGCGAAAGAAGGCGGTTGGTTTCAGCGTCTGCGAAGACAGAAAAAGAAATAAAAAGATCCGGGAAATGTATATTTCCCGGATCGCTTTATCTTCTTATAAAAGAATCTGTATCGATCAGATTATTCAGCAGAGATAGCACCTGTTGGGCATTCTGCTTCGCATGTTCCACATTCCAGACATGCATCTGCGTCGATTTCGTATTTTCCATCACCTTCGTGGATAGCTTCAGCTGGACATGCTTCTGCACATGTTCCGCAGCTTACACATTCATCAGAAATAACGTATGCCATAATAAAAATCCTCCTTATATAATGTTTGATTATTTTTTCACAGAAACGGGACGTCTCTGCGCTTTTCTGACTTCATTCTAATACAGAAAGAATATTAATACAAGAGTTTTGATTGTACTTTATTTTGGACTGTAAGATCGGGAAAACTAACAAAAATTGCGGTAGGCTACCTGATAAAATCATGGTATAGTAGAGATAATTTTGAAAGGAAAGATTGTCAAATGGAAGAGAAAAGTACTCTGCAGGAAGCGTTGGATTTCCTGCAAAGCAGAGAAAAATGTAATCTGCTGATGGTGATCATAAATATTGTTGTGTTTGTGATATTAGAATGGATGGGGAGCACAACAGATACGATGTTCATGCTTCATCATGGAGCCATGTATGAACCCCTGGTGGTGGAGAGGGGAGAATACTATCGATTGTTTACCTGTATGTTCCTGCATTTTGGTGTGCAGCATTTGCTTTATAATATGTTGCTGCTGATCTTTGTGGGGGATATGCTGGAAAAAGCAGTGGGAAAGGTTCGTTATCTGATGATTTACCTGGGCGGCGGCATTCTCGGCAATCTTTTCTCTATGGTGGTGGTTATGAGGACTGGTTCTTATGCGGTCTCAGCTGGGGCATCCGGAGCGATCTTTGCGGTAGTTGGTGCATTGGTCTTTCTGGCAGTGAAGAACCGGGACCGGATCAGTCAGGAAGAGATCTGGCGTTTGATGATTATGGCAGTACTGTCGCTGATCGAAGGCTTCACCCAGACGGGAACTGACAGTATGGCCCATCTGGGAGGATTCCTGGGAGGCGTGGTGATCTGTCTGCTGCTAACGGCGATACAAGGCAGGCAATACAGATAGACGCCGACCCGGTGTTGTGACCGAGAAGGCCTGGCTATGCAGGAGAAGAACATGGCAGGCAGATAATAAATCTGGTATCAGAAGAAGGCTCACTCTGGACTGTAATGGTTCCATGGTGGGCTCTTATTATGCGCTGAACAATGGCAAGTCCCAGACCTGAGCCTTCATTCTTATAGGAGACAAAAGGTTCAAAGAGGTGGGGCAGCTGCTTCTGTGGAATGCCACAGCCATTGTCGGAAACCGTCAGATACAGAAGCGATTCAGCGACAGTGACTTCCAACGTGATGTGGCTGGCGTGAGCCTCTGCAGCATTACGAAGAAGATTATCCAGTACCTGCTGCAGTTTGTCCGGATCCAGTTCCATAGAAGGCAGATCAGAAGCGATCAGAGTCGTAAAGGTAATCTCATTTTGACTGCCGCTGGTCAGACAATGGAGAAATGCTTCCCCGTGGATTCCGTAGGCGTGCATCCACTTATTCAGATCCAGAGAAATGGGATGAATCTTCATGCTGTTGTTAAACAGGGACAGATCTCCCAGAAGTGTCTTCAGATGCTGCATTTCTTCCCCAACGGTATCCCAGTATTCGAATGTACCAACTTCCGGATGCGCAGATGAGATCAGCTGCAGATAGCTGTTGATCAGGGTGACCGGGTTGCGGATTTCATGTGAAATGGCAGATAATAACAGTTCGTATTTTTCGTTCGTGTGCATAAAAACCTCCTCAGAAAAGCATGGCAAACAGACGGTGACAAAACTTCTACCGCCCCTGAAAAAACCTTATAAAATCAACGTTTTTGACACATATTTCAGTTGACATTCCAAAAGAAATAGTCTTAATATGGTATCAGATAAGATTGCTTACATAAATATATACGCAGGAGGAACAAAATCATGACAGATCAAAACTGTATTTTTTGTAAAATTTTAGCAGGGGATATTCCATCTGCTGTGGTATATGAGGATGACGACTTTAAAGTGATTCTGGATGTGGGACCGGCAGCGAAGGGACATATGCTGATCCTTCCGAAGGAGCACTATGCAGATATTATGGCGATGCCGGAGGAACTGACAGCAAAGGCATTTATCCTGGCTAAGAAGATGGCAACGAAGATGGAATCAGTACTTGGCTGTGATGGCATCAATGTGGTACAGAACAATCACGAAGCGGCAGGCCAGACGGTATTTCATTTCCACATTCACCTGATCCCTAGAATGAAGCATGATAAGGTGGGTGTAACATGGAAGCCGGGCACACTGACTGATGAGGTGAAGGAAGAAGTGCTGAAGAAGTTCGGACGGTAAGTTACAAACAGACTGGAAAGAGAACAGACAACAGTAATCAGAAAATACTACCAGGTGAGACCGCAAAGACAATCTGCGGTCTCATCTTGAATAAAGAAAGGGAGATTATGAAAGACGAATCATTCCACGAGGTTTTTCAGAAGAATTATCGACTGATTTTCCACGCGGTATTGCTTCGTACAAACAATCATGAGTTGGCGGAGGATATTTGTCAGCAGACATTTCTGAAGTATTTGGAGTATCGTGAGGTCGTGAAAAGCGGCGCAGAGCGTGGGTGGCTTCTTGCGGTAGCGAAGAACCTGTTGACAGATGATTTTCGAAAAAAGAAACCGTGGTTGTTTGATCAAACGCAAATGGAAGAAGAAAGTGTCAGGCTCTGTTATGAGGTAGATATGGCAAAAGAAGTAAGCAGAAAGGATTTCCTGCGACAGATTCTTATGGAACTGGAAGTGAAGAACAAGGACTGGTACGATGCAGTATATGAAGTCTGTATGCTAAATCTGCCGGAGGCGGAAGTGGCGGCGAAAAAGGATATCTCCATTGATTTGCTGCGAGCCAGATTGTGCAGAGGAAGACAATTTCTTAAGCAACGATTTGGAGAGGATTATCGGGAATTGAAATAAAGCAGTGCCGGTCTTCTGAGACGATAAAACAGAGAATCGCCTGAATGACCGGCACTTGCAGCCAAGAGACAGAAAAAATTATTTGGAACCAGAGACGCAGTTCTCAATGAGATTGGTAATGGTTTCAATGGCATTGCTCATCTTGCTTTTTTCCATCGCCTGAATATAAGTATCACGATGATCATAGAGATCGTGAATGGTGGAAAGAAGGCGCTGAGAGGTCAGATCATCTTCAGTAAGGACTTCGCAGAAGCCCTGGCTGCGGAAAGACTCGGCATTCAGAATCTGGTCTCCGCGGCTGGCATTGGAGCCAAGGGGAATCAGAAGTGCCGGCTTACGCAGATCGAGTAACTCACAGATGGCGTTGGCTCCGGCTCTGGATACGACCACATCGGCAAGGGCAAACAGGTCGGCAAGTTCTTTTTTGATATATTCGAACTGTACATAACCTGCAGTACCATTCAGAGAAGGATCCAGCTTATCCTTACCGCACAGATGGACTACCTGAAAATCAGGAAGAAGCTGTGGCAGAATCTCACGGATGGCATTGTTCACATTGGCAGAACCAAGGCTGCCACCGATGATCATAAGTACCGGTTTATCCGAAGTAAAACCACAGAATCTGCGGGCTGCCTCCGGGTCACCGCTGCGAAGCTCCTGGCGGATCGGAGATCCGGTCAGTACAGCTTTGTCAGCCGGAAGATACTTGACCGTCTCTGGAAAGTTGCAGCAAATCTTTGTAGCAAACGGTGCAGTCAGCTTATTGGCCAGGCCGGGTGTCATATCAGATTCGTGACAGATCACCGGGATATGGGCGCGGTTGGCAGCCATAACGACTGGAACAGAAACGAAACCGCCTTTGGAAAAGACGATGTCCGGCTTTAATTTTTTCATTAATTTGCGTGCTTCGGTGTATCCTTTCAGAACCTTGAAAGGATCGCTGAAGTTCTTCAGATCGAAGTAACGACGAAGCTTACCGGAAGAAATGCCATAATAGGGGATCTGCATTTCTTCAATTAATTTTTTTTCGATCCCCTCGTATGAACCGATATACTGAATATCGTAACCAAGCTCTTTCAGTCGAGGAAGCAAGGCAATATTTGGTGTAACATGGCCGGCAGTACCACCGCCGGTTAAGATAATTCGTTTCATGACGAACCTCCATAGAGAAGATTTTGCAGGACGAAAGCAGGGACGCTTCGGCTGCACATATCTTTATCTTATACTACTGAGGTTAAAAGTCAAGAAGGGACTTAGGAAGATGAGAGACAGATTGGGAACATTGGGACAACAGATGGGAGAGTTGTCGGATGAGGAATTTTACAGGCAGTTTCTGGCGGACCAGGGATGGCCGCAGGAGACGGAAGAAGACCGCTTGCTGGATGAGAAGTTCTGTGAGGAACTGGAAGAAGATGTGAAGCGGGAAGAAGCGTTACTTGCAGCGCATCCTGAGATCACAGAGACAGAAGCCTCTCCGGATCTGTTTGACCGCATTATGAAACAAGCGGAAAAGATGGATAACGGAAAAGAAACAAAGGCACCTGAACAACAGGAGCCACTGACCGGGAACTATCATCCGGAAAACTTCCTGAGCGAAGAGGACCGTAAGGCGCTGGAAATTGGACGAAAACACATAAAGAACAGGAAGAAGCATCGCTGGATCGGACGCCTTGCGGCCAATGCAGCAGTGCTGGCATGCGTGTTCTTTGTGGGAGTCAGCACCGAGGCGAATCGGACAAGGATAGTGAACGTGATCAATACCTGGATAGGGAATGAGGCACTGGGGAGAGTAAATAATGAGACAGATCGAAAAAACTACAAGGCTGGGGAATTTGAAGCTATTGCAGATATAGAAGATCAATTGGGAATCAAGCCAGTGAGGTTTTTGTATGTGGTAGAGGGATTAGAGTTTGGTGGGTATGAAATAGATTTAGTGGCTAAAGGTGCGACTATGTTCTATTCATATACAGATTCTTTTCTTACGATTATTATGAGAAAAGACGAAGATGGAGCAGCAAGGGGAAGTATAAAAGATGGGATTATTCAAAATACATTTACGGTACAGACAGATATTGGAAATATAGAGATAGCAGAAATAGAAGGCAGCATAGGTGAAAAATATATGGCGGAATTTATATATAATAATACCTATTATCATATTTTCTGTGAATTACCTAAGGAAGAATTTGAAAATCTGATTGCATCTATCTTTTTTTAAAAAATTTAAAAATAACTGTCATGATATAAATCCAGAACCGTATTTATCTATGTAATGTAAAACAAAAGGGGAAGGAGGAAAAGAACATGACAGAGAAAAGAAGAATATGGATGCCGTTATTGATGGGGATGTTGATGATTCTAAGTTTGTTTACGATTTCAGCATCGGCAGAAGACAGTGGCAGTAATTTTAAACCAGGCATGATCATCGATGGATCGAAGTTAACTTTAGGAGATAGTGCATTTAGTCCAAACTATGGTATTTCACCACATGGGGATTATCTGGCTGAGGGAGGTTGCTCTATTACCAGACGAGATGATGATATTGCTACAATTGATGGTTATACAGCGGCATATCGTGTTTGCGATGAATTATATCTGGGGCTGTATGTGGATCAGTTGACGGACAGCGGTAGCTGGCATACGATCTGGCATAAAGAAGTCACAGGTAATGATGCCTATCATTTATCTTACAGTATCAATATCTTTGTAGAGAAAGGATACTATTATCGCGTCCGTGCCGGCCATATTGCTCGGTTTGGTACCATCATGGAGAGTAATGTAAGTATCACCGACGGTATCTACTTCGGCGAAGGCCACGATGAGTAGCCCAAAGGAAAGATCGTGTAACTGTTAACCTGTGAGATCACATAGATGTTTGTGCGCAGGGGCTTTCGGAGGGCGAAGAGTATGCCGGCGGTAAATAAGAGAAGAGAGACTGCAGATCAGCGAAATGACTGTTTTCCCCATTACATTACCTTTCATTTCGCAAGAACCTTACGAAAGTGCCCTGTTGCAAAAAGAACAACGGGGAGGAAAAATGAGAGCCAAATATTATCGTTATCTGTTTCATAAAGTGACAGAAGGGGTGTGCTACAGCGGAAGTATCCGCAATCAGATGGAGGAAGAAAGTGAAGAGCTGTGTTTCCTGTATCTGGCAGGTGGTTCTGTCTGTAGTGAAAAGGGAGAATCTTATGCATCAGAAGAGAATGCGTATCATCTGCTGATACTGGGAGATTATGCACCGGCAGCGATTCAGCGTGCCTGTCGAACTGCCCGCAGTTGCAGAATCGTGGAAGCGATGGTTCCAGATGGAAAAGAGGAAGATCGCGTGACATCCATGTTGCTGCAGGCAGGGGTAGAACGGGTTCGTGTGGTACGGGAGGAAGTGCGGCTGACCCTTTGCAGAGAACTTCTTCAGATCGTACCGGTCAGTGAAGGAGAGGAATCGACCCTTGCCTTTTACCATGCGGATGTCAAGGGTACACCGGAAACAGAAGAATGTCTGGCCAGCATCAAGCCTACGATAGAGAACGGAGAATGCCTGGCCAAGGCAGATCATGACAAGCTGACCTGTGAGATGCGCTGCCTGCTGTACAATGATTTTACTTTATGTAAGAGACAGAATCAGAAAGGCTGCAGCCAATTCCTGGATGGACATCTGCTGTTCGCTTCAGCGGGAGAAGAAGATGGAAGCGAGAACAGGGACGCTGTTCTGGAGCTGCTTAGTCAGCATCGAAAGCGGCTGCGGATCGTCGGACTGCCAGATAAGAATTTGTCATCATTTGGGCTAGAACAGATAAAGGAGATCGGAGAGCGGGGATTTGTCCGTTATCTGGTAGGAACGGAAAAGACACCGGCCGAGGTGGTAAAGGCCATCACGGTGGGAGATCCACACCGCCGTTTCTTTGCAGCCGGGGAGCATGCGGGGCTGTGCATTTCCGGGTATTATGTACCGAGAATGGCAGAGCCGGCAATCCTAAAATCTTTATAAACCGTATAAAAATCACTACCGAATCCACAGAGAATGGGGTATACTTTAAGTAAAGTATATCCCGTTTTTTATGATCCAAAAGAGAGGAAAAGGGATCATATTCCTGATAAAAGGAGAACGAGGGAGGAGGGGTCATATGAAGCTTACATTTTTAGGTGCAACCCATGAAGTTACCGGAAGCTGTACGTATCTGGAAGCATGTGGAAAGAAGATTCTGATTGACTGTGGAATGGAGCAGGGCGTAGATACCTTTGTGAATGAAGAACTGCCGATTGCTCCGGGAGAGGTGGATATGGTACTGCTGACGCACGCCCACATCGATCATTCCGGTAAGCTTCCTCTGTTATACAAGAATGGATTCCGGGGACAGATTTTTGCCACGGAAGCTACGGAGAAGCTGTGTGATATCATGCTGCGAGACAGTGCACACATTCAGATGTTCGAGGCGGAATGGCGCAACCGTAAGGGAAAACGAGCTGGTAAAGAGGCTTACGTGCCACTGTATACCGTAGAGGATGCACAGGGTGTGATGAAGTGCTTTGTAGGATGCCAGTATCTGGAGAAGCAGATTATCGCAGACGGCATTACCATCCGTTTTGTGGATGCCGGACATTTGCTGGGATCGTCTTCGATAGAGGTGTGGATCAAAGAGGATGGCATTCAGAAAAAGATCGTATTTTCCGGTGACATTGGCAATGAGAACCAGCCATTGATTCGTGATCCACAGTATCTGAAGGATGCGGACTATGTGGTTATGGAGTCCACGTATGGCAATCGCAGTCATGGACCGAGACCGGACTACATCAGAGATCTGGCGGAAGTTATGCAGAGAACCTTTGACCGGGGCGGTAATGTGGTGATTCCGGCATTTGCAGTGGGACGTACCCAGGAGATGCTGTATTTTATCCGGAAGATCAAGGAGGATAAGCTGATCCACGGACATGAGAATTTTGAAGTTTATGTGGATAGTCCACTGGCCATCGAAGCTACCAGGATCTTCATGGAGCAGATGGAAGATTTTGATGAAGAGGCACTGGAGCTGGTGAATAAGGGGATTAATCCGATTGGATTCCCGGGTCTGAAGACTGCGATTACCGGAGACGAGTCCAAGCTGATCAATTTTAATGAGAAACCAAAGGTGATCATTTCAGCCAGTGGCATGTGTGATGCCGGCCGTATCAAGCATCATCTGAAGCACAATCTGTGGAGAAAGGAATCCACGATTCTCTTCGTGGGCTATCAGTCCAACGGCACACTGGGACGGGCGCTGGTGGAAGGTGCGAAGCATGTGAAGCTGTTCGGAGAAGAGATCGAGGTACAGGCAGAGATCCATATACTGGCAGGCATCAGTGGCCATGCAGATAAAGACGGTCTGTATCGATGGATTGCATCTTTTGAGAAGAAGCCGGATAAAGTCTTTGTGAATCATGGAGATGATGATGCATGTGTGGCATTTGCCAGCCGGATTCGTGCAGAACTGGGACTGGATGCAGATGCACCGTATAGTGGCACCATCTATGATCTGGCACAGAACCGTTACATTAAGGCAACAACGGGCATTCTGATTCCGAAGAAAGAATATGCACCGGGCAGCCGGAAGAATACTGTCTATGACAGACTTCTGGCAGCAGGACAGAGGCTGCTGGCTGTGATCCGCCGCAATGAAGGCGGAGCCAATAAAGATCTGGCGAAGTTTGCAGACCAGATCGATGCACTATGTGATAAATGGGAGCGATAATTGAATGAAGAAAAAGGTATTATTTATAGTGAATCCGAAGTCGGGGAAAGGATCGATCCGCAGTAAGCTGCTGGATATCGTAGACATTTTTGTAAAAGCGGGATTTGATCTGACGCTTTATATTTCCCAGTCTGCCGGGGATGCCAGAGCGAAGGCAAAAGAGGTAGAGGGAAGATATGAACTGGTGATCTGCAGCGGGGGCGACGGTACACTGGACGAAGTCATCAGCGGGATGATGGAATGCGAGAAGCGCAGTGCCATCGGTTATATTCCGTGTGGCAGTACGAATGATTTTGCCCATAGTCTGAAGATACCTACCAGCATGACCAAGGCGGCAGAGCACATTGCAGCATGGAAGGAGTTCCCGTGTGATATCGGCCGGTTCAACGATGATTATTTTGTCTATATTGCAGCATTTGGACTGTTTACGGATGTGTCCTATGAGACCAGTCAGGATGTGAAGAATGTGCTGGGACATCTGGCTTATATTCTGGAAGGGATGAAGAAGCTGACGGAGATCAAGTCTTATCCGATGAAGGTGGAATCAGAAGAGATGATGGTGGAGGGAAACTTCCTGTTTGGTATGGTGACAAATTCTACGTCGGTTGGCGGATTCCGGAATATCACCGGCAAGCATGTCCATCTGGATGATGGCGTGTTTGAAGTGACGTTGATCAAGACTCCGCAGAATATTCTGGAACTGAACGAGATCATTCAGGCAGTCATTGCCGGTAAGTCGGAGAATAATAAGTATTTCTACCAGTTCCGGAGCAGTCATGTGAAGTTCACATCCGAATCACCGGTAGCATGGACCCAGGATGGGGAATTTGGCGGCTATCATGAGGTGGTGGATGTGAAGAATGACAAACAGGCACTGAGTCTGCTGGTATAAGAAGCCAGAGTCTGGCAAGAGAGAAGCAGTGGGCTTCTGTGAAGGATGAAATATAAGAGAGATGAGGGAAAGAGAGTGAGTGTGAAAGAAGAAAGATGGCAGGGCAGAAGAGGATCTTTTTTGTGGATTCTCCTGTTTCTGCTGGTAGTATGTGTATCTGGTGTAAAAGGTGAGGCTGCGGGTGCATTGACGATACAGAGCTGTCGGATTGATCCGTCCAATCATGGAAGAATGGAAGTGATGGCAACGGGAAGCCCCTATGTATCCGGCACAGATGGAAATTATTATCTGGTGGCACTTCTGCCTTATGAGAAATCAGTGAGTCAGAAAAGTATTCTGGCAGGGACTCTGCCTCAGCAGAGTCTGGTGAAGTATGGCGCAGATCTGAATCTGAACAGTACCGCCAGCCTGTTATACCGGAAGTTTGCCATTGCGGTAAAGCGGAATCACCAGTATCAGATCGTCAGCAATTACCAGTATCTTACCAATCCGGAGGTACTGGCTCCTGTGACAAAGGCGTTTCCAAAAGCCGCATCTAAGAAGGGATTACATATCAAACCAACGATGATCTCAGATGCAGAGGACCTGGGAATCAAGCATGCGGCAGTGAATATCTGTCTGGATACATTTTTACCGACCGGCAGTCAGAAGAATGCTTCTTCCAGTTATTCCTATTATTATCAGGGGAAACAGTACTGGTTCCTGAAGTCGGGCTGCAGCGAAGTGGACAGCCAGACGAAGCAGCTGGCTCAGAGCAATGTGATCGTGTCTGGCATTCTGCTGCTGCGTAACCATTATGGCGGAAAGGTGCTGATTGCGCCGGATGCAAGGGGATCAGGAAAGAATTATTATGGCTTTAATACCATGAATCAGGAAGGAGTAGAGACCCTGGAAGCGCTGATGCATTTCCTGGGAGACCGCTACATGAACAGTAACGGTAAGTATGGTACGGTAGTAAACTGGATTGTGGGAAATGAAGTCAACAATTACAATGACTACAACTATCTGGGACGGCTGGGATTTCAGGATTATATCGAAGCCTATACCAGAAGCTTCCGGATTGTGGATATGGCACTGCGCAGCGTATACAGCAATGCCAGAGTCTATATTTCCCTGGATCATCTGTGGAATATTCTTCAGCCTCATGGCAAGTGTTTCACATCCAAGTCTACACTGGATGCTTTTGCAGCCTGCCTGCAAAGAGAAGGGGATATCAACTGGAATCTGGCATTCCATCCATATCCTTCCCCGCTGACAGATGCGAACTTCTGGAATGACAATGTCACCAATTCAGACAGTACGAAGCAGGTGACCATGAAGAATCTGAGCTATCTGAGCAATTATGTGTCTACCCATTTCCGCAGTGATGTACGGATTATTCTGTCTGAGCAGGGATTTACCTCCAAGACCAATGGTGTGACCAATGAGACGAAGCAGGCAGCTGCCTGGGCGTATGCTTACTATATTACGGAATTCAATGATAAAGTGGATTCCTTTATCATGAACCGTCATGTGGATCATGTGGCAGAGACTTCCCAGGGACTGTATCTGGGAGTATGGACGAACAAGAAGGGCAATCTGGAGTATGCGGATAAGAAGAAGCAGATCTGGAATGTATTTAAGTATATTGATTCTGCCGGATCTCAGGAAGTGTCAAAGTTCGCACTGAATGTCATCGGCATCAGCAGCTGGAACTCGGTAATTCCGGGATTTACCTGGAATCGGTTCACCTCCATGGGAGGTTATAGCAACGGAAAGATAAGCAGTATTCACAAAGTAAGCAAGGCAAAATCCATCAGTAACTCTCTGAAGAACGGTTATAATGGCACCGTGAAAAAGAAGGGATCCACCACTACGGTAAAGGTCAGCACATCTGCCAACCCGAATCTGTACAGCGGTGCGGGATGGCGCTTCACTAAAGCATTGAACTTCAAATCCAGAAAGTATTTTACCTGTAAGCTGCGGGTGGTCGGCATGAGGGAAAAATATGCACATGTACGGATCCGTTTCTTCCATGGACCGATGGTGTATGAAAGCACCATGAAGCTGAAAGGGAATACCACGAAGCAGGTGAGCGTAAATCTGTCCAAATGGTCAGGAAGAAAGTCCGTAGATAAGATCCAGATCTGGGTACGACCAAATAAAAAGACGCGCTGGAAAAAGGGTGCAAAGATCACGATTTCCAGTATGCGGCAGGCTGCAAAGGTCAAATAAGCTGACAGGAAGATTGAAAGTTATGCAAAAAGTAAATTACAATGTATAAATTTTTCAATTATCGAATCTGTAAAAAGCACTTGCATTTTGAAAAAAAGAGTAGTAAGGTATTGATATCTTAAATGAGATGAGATTTTTAGAGAACGAAGGCGTTCCGCTAACAAGCGGAGCGCCTTTTTATGTAGGAATAGGATTCCTACATAAAAAGGCCTTACGGCAATCGCACTGCGGTGTATGGAAGATTTCGCAAGCGAACACCGCAGGCGTGTGGAATATGCCAAGGCATATTCCATATAAACAGGTACTGGATTTTCCAGAAAAGATGAGGAGGATAATTATGAGCGAGGCATTTAACGTAGCTGAGATCTTCGGAGAAGACGTCTTTAATGACAAAGTAATGCGTGAACGTCTTCCAAAGAAGGTGTACAAAGAATTAAAAAAGACCATTGATGAGGGAACACCACTGGATCTGTCTGTAGCTGATGTGGTCGCAGAGGCCATGAAGAACTGGGCAGTAGAAAAAGGTGCTACTCACTATACTCATATATTCCAGCCACTGACCGGTGTCACAGCTGAGAAGCATGATTCCTTTATTACAGCACCGAGAGAAGATGGCACCATCCTTATGGAGCTGTCCGGAAAAGAACTGATTCAGGGTGAACCGGATGCATCTTCCTTCCCATCAGGTGGACTTCGTGCCACATTCATGGCAAGAGGCTATACAGCCTGGGATTGTACTTCACCGGCTTATGTAAGAAAAGATGCAGCAGGCGCAATCCTTTGCATTCCTACCGCATTCTGTTCCTACACAGGAGAAGCGCTGGACAAAAAGACTCCGCTGCTTCGTTCCATGCAGGCGATTAACGAACAGTCCTTAAGACTTCTTCGTTTATTTGGAAATACCACATCCAAGAAGGTAACTCCTTCCGTAGGACCGGAACAGGAATACTTCCTGGTTGATAAGAAGAAATACTTACAGAGAAAAGACCTGATCTTTACCGGACGTACCTTATTTGGTGCAATGCCTCCAAAAGGACAGGAGATGGATGACCATTACTTCGGTACCATCCGTCAGAGAATTGCCGCTTACATGAAAGATGTAAACGAACAGCTGTGGAAGCTGGGTGTAACTGCCAAGACACAGCATAACGAAGTAGCTCCTGCACAGCATGAGCTGGCTCCGATTTATTCTGAAGCAAACGTAGCCGTAGACCAGAACCAGCTGGTTATGAAGATCCTGAAAAAGACCGCCTGCGAACATGGCCTGCACTGCCTGCTGCATGAAAAACCATTTGATGGAGTCAATGGTTCCGGTAAACACAACAACTGGTCCATCACCACAGATGACGGCATCAACCTGCTGGATCCAGGTAAAACACCTCACGAGAACATTCAGTTCCTGCTGGTACTGACCTGTATCTTAAAAGCAGTGGATGAACATGCAGATCTGCTTCGTGAAGCGGCAGCAGACGTAGGAAATGACCACAGACTGGGAGCTAACGAGGCACCCCCGGCCATTATCTCTATCTTCCTTGGAGATCAGCTGGATGATGTGGTTGCACAGTTAATCAGTACAGGAAGCGCTACACACAGTATCACTGGCGATAAACTGGATACCGGTGTGAAGACCCTTCCAGTATTTTCTAAAGATGCAACAGACCGTAACAGAACTTCACCATTTGCATTTACCGGAAATAAATTCGAGTTCCGTATGGTTGGTTCCAAGGATTCTATCGCATCACCAAATATCGTGCTGAACACCATCGTAGCAGAAGCATTCTGCGAAGCCTGCGATGAACTGGAAAAAGCAGAAGATTTTGAACAGTGCGCACATGATCTGATTAAGAAATACGCAACCGAGCATCAGAGAATCGTCTTCAACGGCGATGGTTACTCCGATGAATGGGTAGCAGAAGCAGAAAGAAGAGGCCTGCCAAACCTGAAATCTATGGTAGATGCCATTCCTGCTCTGGTTACTGAAAAATCTGTTTCCATGTTCGAAAAATTCCATGTATACAGCAAGGTAGAACTGGAAGCCCGCGTAGAGATTCAGTATGAAGCATACGCAAAAGCAATTAATATAGAAGCAAAGACTATGATCGATGTGGCCAGCAAGCAGATTGTTCCGGCAGTTATTGGTTACACCAAGAGTCTGGCAGATACCATCAATGCAGTGACAGCAGCCGGTGCAAAAGCTACCGTTCAGGTAGATCTGTTGAATGAGACTTCAGATCTGCTGGAAGAAACCAAGGCAGCACTTGGCAAACTGACAGAACTGACAGCAGAAGCTGCAACCATCGAAGATGTGGAAAAACAGGCAAGATTCTTCCATGACAGTATTGTTCCGGCTATGGCAGCACTTCGTGCTCCGGTAGATAAACTGGAAATGATCGTGGATAAGGAAGCATGGCCAATGCCATCCTATGGAGACCTGCTCTTCGAGGTCTAACAGATAAGGTTACTTCATTGTAACACAATGTTCATATATCCTTAAATCAGAAAAAGCACCTCGTCCAAGGTGCTTTTTCGCTGTCTGTGGATCATAAAAAAGACCTTTCTGATTTAGAAAAATGATGCTACAATAGGAGAAAACGGAAAGGAATCCGTAAGATGGCATTATTTCAAAATGAGGAATTATTCGAAACCATAGAAAATCAAATATCAGATGCAAATGAGAAAATGAAGGATGTACTGATTCGTGAGCCTTTTACGGAGGATTTTGCAAGAAGATTCTGCTGGAGCAGTAATGCTATTGAAGGAAATACGTTATCTTTGGATGAAACGGTGGATTTTCTGGATTATGACGAAGTGAGAAGCGGACATTCCTATTCGGAGTATCAGGATACCAAAGCACTGTATCGAGCCATCTGTTCCATGATGATTCCTTTTGAAAAGAAAATGATGAATGAAGAATGGATAAAGAAGGCGAATGCGATTCTCATGATGGGGGAAGAAGGGTATCGTCAGAAGAATGTATATATAGGTACCACTCTTGAGGCAGTATATTATCCACCGTCCTATGAAAAAGTGCCAGAACGAATGGCAGAGTTTATGATGCGTTTGAGTGTATCAGGAAAAGATATGGAAGAGAGGCTGAGTAATATTGCCAAAAATCATATGGATTTTGAGCGAATTCATCCTTTTGCAGATGGAAATGGGCGTACTGGGCGCATGATTTTGAACCAGCAGCTGATAAATGAGAGCCTGTTGCCGATTATTATAGAACCCAAAGGAAATTATCGTCAGGCATTTCGGCGTTATGATCGAAGTGGAGATATTTCTCAGATGGTGCATATTATAGCAAAAGGAGAACTGGCATCGATAGAGAGAATCCGACAATTATATGAAAGAAAAAACTATCTTGATAAATAGAAGCAATGTGGTCAAATCGAAAAATAAATATATATAAAATGCAAGGAAAAGAATTATGCAAATTGCCAAAAAATAAAAGAAAATAAAATGAAAAGTTGACAAAATGAACATTAAATGATATAAAAAAGAAAAGAGGGGGCGGTACCGCAAAAATGGATAAAGTGGTAACAATAAATGATATAGCAAAAGCAGCCGGAGTAGGAAAAGGCACTGTTGACAGAGTACTTCATAACAGAGGAAGAGTGTCAGAAGAGACAAAAGAAAAGGTTCAAAGATGTATAAAAGAAATGGGGTATAAACCAAATAAGGCTGCGCGAATGTTGGCAAAGACACGAAGTTACAGAATTGCAGTTGTTTATCACAATAAGGAAGAAGAATTTTGGAAACAGATAGAATGCGGTATTGATAAGGCTGAAGAGGAATACAAGCAGTTAGGGGTCATAATAAAGAGATTTGTTTTATCACAGATAAATGTAGAAGAACAGGAAAAATTAATACTTCAAATTATAGAAGAAAAATATGATGGGCTTGCAATCGTTCCATATTATTCAGAAAAGACGGTAGAGGCTATAAACAAAGCAGTTGCCAGTGGAATAACGGTTGTTACATTTAACAATGATGAAAAGTGTAACAGACTGTGCTATGTTGGACAGGATTTGTTACAAAGTGGCAAAACGGCAGGAAAATTAATGAGTATGATAGCCAAACCTTATAGTCGATATATTGTCGTATTACCAGTAATAGAAAGTATGACAGCACTTTATGGACGCTACGAAGGTTTTAAAGAAGTAATAGAAAAAAAACGACCTGATATGAAATTACTTGGAATATATAATTTTAAACAAGACGGTTCACAGGCGTACCGAAGAATAAGAAATCTGATTGAAACTGATGAAATAGATGCGGTATATGCATCAAATGTTATAGTAGAAGATGTTGCAAAAGCGGTTTTTGATTCGGGAAAGTCGGATAAGATTTTGATTGTTGGGCATGATTTGACAAAGCCGATACAAAAATATATAGAAACAGGAGTGATTGATGCTTCAATTGGTCAAGAACCGGAAAAGCAAGGTTATGAGGCAATTAACAGATTATGTAAAAAGCTAATTATGGATGAAGACATCTCGCGGGATGTTTACACAAAAATCGAAATAGCGTTAGCAGAAAATTTGGCGTATATATAGAGATACGCTAAATTTTTCACACAATTGCGGTACCGCACCCGCAACATGAGCGGGTTAAATTATATAATACAAAATGGAGGGTTTAGGTATGAGAAAAAAAATGGTAGCAATTTTAATGAGTGCAATGGCTGCAACAATGTTATTGTCAATGAGTGCAATGGCTGATGACTCCTATAAAATTGGGTATGTAAGCAAAATGCTGACAAATCAGTGGTTTACACTCGAAAACGAAGGATTACAGGCAGCGTGTGATGATCTGGGGCTGGAGTATGTTGCCATTGATGCAAATCTGGATGATGAAGCTTGTGATTCAGCAATCAATAATTTACTTGCACAGGAAATAGATGCATTAGCTATTTGTATTACAAATCAGGGAAATGGACCATCGGTAGCTATGAGATGTAAAGAAGCAGGAATTCCTTTAATTACAATAGATGATGGATTCGTTGATGAAGAGGGAAATCCTGTACCACATGTAGGAATGCCAACGGTAGAAGTAGGTGAGCTGGGTGGAAAGAAACTAGCAGAATATGCAAATGAAAGAGGCTTCTTTGATGATGGAAATGTAGTTAAGGTATTAGAGGTGGATATTCCAAGTGTATCTGTATTAGGAGAGAGACTGCAGGGATATAGAAATTCATTACTGGAAGATACCTCATTAACAGAGGATGATTTCATCACAGTAGAGACATCTGATGGAATGTTAGAGGATACACTTCCTGTAGCACAAAGTACAGTACAAGCGCATCCAGAAGTAACACATTGGATTGTTGGTGGAACATCAGATGATGCAGCAATTGCTTGCATGAAAGCGTTTGAAGAAGCTGGAATTCCTCAGGAAAATTATTTAGTGTGTGGACTTGGTGGCTACGAAATGGCAATTGAAGAATTTGAAAAAGAAAATGACAGCTTTATGACAATTGTATTGGATCCATACAAAGAAGGGTATACAGCAGTAGAACTGTTATATGATAACTTGAAGGATGGAAAAGAGATTCCAGAAAATACTTTTATTAATGGTGAAGTAGCAACATTATCTAACTGGAAAGATTTAATTAAACAGTAATATTCTTGAAATGTTGTAATGGTGGCATATATAAATGCCACCATTACAATGAAACGCAGAGGCAGGAGATATATATGGATAACAGAAATATACTGGAATGCGAACATATAACAAAGGAATTCCCAGGAGTGAAAGCTTTGGATGATGTATCGTTTGAGTTAGAAAAAGGCGAAGTACATGCACTATGTGGAGAAAATGGAGCCGGAAAGTCAACTCTGATAAAAATTATAACAGGTATGTATCAAAGAGATAAGGGAATTATTCGGTTTGAAGGAAAAGAAGTTGATTTTAAAAATGCGCAGGAATGCCGAAAAAATGGAAT
Source organism: uncultured Marvinbryantia sp. (assembly GCA_934408725.1). Taxonomy (GTDB): domain Bacteria; phylum Bacillota; class Clostridia; order Lachnospirales; family Lachnospiraceae; genus Marvinbryantia. The sequence goes on along the minus strand of CAKRVB010000006.1, from coordinate 29,066 downwards.
AGCGTTGATTCCACAGGAAATTCATTTGGCGGAAACACTGACAGTTGCAGAAAATATTTTTATGACCAATTATCCCAAAAAAGGATGTTTTGTTGATTGGGAAAAAATGGAGGAACAGACAAGAGTACTTCAAAAACGACTTGGCAGTACAGCAATGGCATTCGAACCGTCTCAGCTGGTAAAAACGTTAAGTATGGGACAAAAACAATTAGTTGAGATTATGAAAGCTATCTCAATGGATGTAAAAATAATTGCTTTTGATGAACCTACAAGTTCATTATCAGATGATGAAGTTCATTCAATGTATGAATTAATAAGACAATTAGTTAAAGAAGGAATTTCTATTATTTATGTGAGTCACAGGTTGGCAGAAATCTTTACAATCTGTAATCGTGTTTCTGTGTATAAAGATGGGAAGTATATAGGAACAGAAAAAATTCAGAATATGAAACCGGCTGACATTGTTAAAATGATGGTTGGTAGAGACTTAAAATTATATGAGCGTGAGAAACGAAATAAAGGTGGAGAACCTGTATTAGAAGTAAAAAATCTTTGTTGGAAAGACAAAGTTAAAGATATATCTTTTGAATTAAAAGAAGGGGAGATTTTAGGAATCTTTGGAATTGTTGGAGCGGGTCGAACAGAAATGGCAAATGCACTGTTTGGTATAACCAAAAGAGACAGTGGAGATATATGGATAAAAAAAGAAAAAGTCGACATAAATACTCCACAGGATGCGGTGAAACATAAGATAGGGTATGTGACAGAAGATAGACGAGGGCAGGGGCTGGCGTTAGTAAGAAGTGTGGCAGAAAATACGACTTTGCCATTTTTTAAGAAATTCAGAAGAAATGGTATTTTGGATTTAAAAGCAGAAAGAAAAGAAGTGGAAATTCTTTCTAAAAAGCTCAATGTAAAAGCTGCATCATTAGATACACAGACAGGAACATTGTCAGGAGGAAATCAGCAGAAAATCGTAATTGCAAAATGGTTGGGAGCAGAATGTAATATTCTGATATTTGATGAACCTACTAGAGGAATTGATGTTGGCGCAAAAAGCGAAATATACCGTTTAATGGATGAACTGTGTCGGTCAAATCATTCCATTATTATGATATCATCCGATTTGCCAGAGTTGCTTACAATGTCGGACAGAGTACTGGTATTCAGAGATGGTGAGATTGTAAAAGAATTTTCTAATATAAAAGGTATTTCAGAAGAAGATGTGCTTAAATATGCAATTCGTACACAATAGGAGAAGGAAAACCATGAAAAAAAAGAAATTATTAAATTATAAAACATTGAATAGAACAATGCTTATCGTATTACTGGTAATAGAGGTTGTTGTATTTTCTTCGTTAACACCATATTTCCTAAAATTGGCAAACATTTTATCAATAGGTAGAGAAATTGCGACGCTTGGTATAGTGGCAATTGGGCAGACAATGTGTATTCTTCTTGGAGGGTTTGATCTTGCGGCTGGAGGAATTGCAGCATTTTCAGGAATGATAATAGGATATTGCGCTTCAGAAAATTTCCTTGGACTTCCATATCTGGCTTCTTTGGTAATTGCTATTTTGATTTCGCTTTTAGTGGGATTGATAAATGGATTCTTAATAGCAAAAGTGAAAATAAACCCATTTATTGCAACAATGTCGATGAATTTCATTTTAGGTGGAGCAGTAATATTGGTTTCAAAAAATCCAATAATTGTAAATAAAGAAAGTTTTAAATTTTTGGGTGCAACTACATTGGGAAGTATAAAGTTTCCGTTACCAATTATTATATTGATATTATTCTATATTATATTTTCATTTATATTAAAATATACGGTATTTGGTAGAAATATATATTCTACAGGTGGAAATATAGAAGCTGCAAGGATTGCAGGCTTAAATGTAGAAAAAGTAATGATACTTACATATACGATTTCGGCAGGATTGTCAGGTTTTGCAGGAATTATTCTAAGTTCGAGACTTGCGACATCTAATCCTAATGTTGGAAGTTCTTATGCAATGGAAAGTATTGCCGCAGCAGTGCTGGGTGGTACAGCATTGACAGGAGGAGAAGGAAACATATGGGGAGCTTTTTTAGGTGTATTGGTAACTGGAATTTTATCAAATGGATTAGTTATGATCGGAGTATCGCAGGCATGGCGTGATATTGCGACCGGGGTAGTACTTATATTTGCAATAACAATACAGCTTTTTTCCAAAAAATCAAAAATATTTGCACAAGCGTAAAGAAAGGAAAGTAAAATGCATACAATATTATGCTTTGGAGATTCAAATACAAACGGCTGTAATCCAAAATGTGATATTAGAGACTGGAAAATGCCAGGGGAACAGCCACCGGTGCGTTATAATAGAGATATGAGATGGACTGGTATCTTACAAAAGCTTTTGGGTGATGAATATTATGTTATCGAAGAGGGATTGCCGGGAAGAACTTTTATGTACGAAGATGCAATATTACCGGATCGTGCAGGAAAAGATATGATACGTCCATGTATGTGGACTCATAACCCAGTTGATTTGTTAGTAGTAATGCTGGGGACAAACGATACGAAAAGTTTATACGGATCAAGAGAATATATATTAGCAACAGGTATTGAGGAATTTTTGAAAATAGCAAAAGATCCAGCCATATGGGATCCTGGTATAAAACCGAATATTCTTCTTGTAGCACCACCGCCATTGGGAGATAATATTCAGACTTCACCATATTATGGTATGTTTGATGAGAAAAGTGTAGAGTTATCAAAAAAATTTTCGGAGTTGTATAAAACAATAGCGAATGTAAATAAATGCCATTATTTTGATGCAGGACTCTATGCGGAATCAGATCCGGGGGATTCCATACATTTTTCTCCACAAGGCCATAGAAAACTGGCAGAAGGACTTGCAAAAAAAATTCGAGAAATATGTGAATAATAGTAATTAGAAAGAGATGAATCGAATAAGTTTGATTCATCTCTTCATCTTTTGGGAAGCAGATGCTGGAATCCATATAAGGTGATCTCGGCAGCGGTCCTGGTCAGTTCTTCCAATGACATATGGGAATCGCTGCTGAACCATTTGGTGTACATAGATAAGATACCAGAGGCTGCGTATTCTGCATAGAGGATGTAGCGTTCGTTGTCGGAGTCAGCCGGTATGTTATACTTTCGAAAAAAAACTTCGATCAGTGCATTTTTGGCTCGCTGAATCAGATGTGGAAGCAGATCAGAATGATTCAGAATGCGATAAAGATCAATATCCTCCTGAATCGTGCGGTTCAGATTTTCAAAAAAAGAATAAGAATCAAACATCTCTTTTTGGAACAATTCTTTTTCAAATACATGAACCAGCTTCAGAACCAGTTCATCTTCCAGTTCTGCAAAAATATCTTCTATATTAGAATAATACATATAAAAAGTCTTCCGGTTAATATCAGCCAGATCTGACAATTCTTTTACAGTAATCTGCGACAGAGATTTCTCAGATAACAGCTGTAAAAAAGCCTGATGGATATTTTTTTTCGTGCGTAAAACCCGACGATCCGGGAGATGAGGCTGGGATGTCATGAGATGCTCCTCCTGATTTAAGTAACAGTGCCGTGCAATCTGTTTCAAAAGTAACAGATACAGAGACATTGACCATTGTTTCTGTAGTATGCGCCTATTATAATCCACATATATTACAAAAGCAACACATGTTACAAAAATGGAGGAATTTATGGCAACAGAATATTTGATTTATACAGATGCATCTGCGGATATTGACCCGGAATTTTTGAAAAATGAGAACATTTATTTTGTACCGATGCGGTATATGGTGGGAGATGAGGAACGGATCTGTGAGGATCTGGAAGAGGAGGCCTTTCTGAAAAAATTCTATGATGCACAGAGGCAGGGAAAGGTGACGCAGACCAGTCAGATTACCCCGCATACTTATGTGGAGACCTTTGAACCTATCTTAAAAGAAGGAAAGTCGATCCTGTATCTTTCCCTGTCCAGTGGCCTGACCAAGACCTTTGATTCGGTCTGTATGGCAGCTAACGAACTGGCAGAAACCTATACGAATGCAAAGGTAGTGCCTGTGGACAGTCTTTGTGCAACCGGCGGCATGGGATTGCTGCTGGAATGTGCGATTCACAATCAGAAAAATGGTATGACCATCGAAGAAAATGCCAAATGGCTGAATGAGAACAAGGGGAAGATGACGCTCTGGTTCATGGTGGATGACCTGATGTATCTGAAGCGGGGCGGCAGAATCCCGGCGACCACAGCTATCATAGGTTCTGCGTTGAATATCAAGCCTATCCTGGAAGTAGATGCAGAGGGTAAGCTGATCACCATTGAGAAAAAACGTGGCCCGAAGATGGGGTTAAAAGCGCTGGAAAACAAGTACAAGAAGCAAAGAGATGACTCCTATGGCAATCGTGTTTATATTGTCCACGGGGATTGTGAAGAATATGCTGATGAAGTGGAAAACATGATAAAAAAAGAAAATCCCAATGCAGAGGTGACGAAAATGCTGCTTTGTCCGATCATCGGATCCCACACCGGTCCGGGAATGGTAGCGGTGATCTTTTTCGGAGAAAAATAAGGAACAGGAAGGATCGTGGAGCAGTTGTCATAATCAGAATTATGTCACTCGACAAATTGTACAAAAAAATGACACAATTAACAAAATTACGACTTATACACATAACATTATAAACCACGATATCCACACAAATTATACCCACAAACCCAATAAAAGTGCAGTTATACACCAAGTTATACACATTATCCACATTTTTGTGAATAACAAAAGTGGTTTACATAGGTTTTTTTCAGAACGAATGTTTTGGATGTGTTTCACAAAAAACGCCTTTTTTCGACAACGAAAAATAAGATCGTGTATACAAGACAGGTCTGTAGATTCTCTGGGTGGTACCAGGACGAAATTGCTTGACTTTTTGCAGGTTCTCGGCTACCATGAACCGTAGTAAAAATCCAATTGTTCAGGACCGGCGTGAGTTCGGGAAGACACTGAATGTAAGAGAAAACAGGAATATGACAGCTTGCTGCCACTGGTGAGGGGACGCTGTCATGGCCAGGGAGAATATCTATGAGATTAAGAAACATACCAAGAGCGAATGACGTGATTGCATCCAGTCCACTGGTGATTCAGGATCCTAAAGCCCAGCGCGGGCAGTGGAAGGAAGTATTTGGCAATGATCATCCTATCCATATTGAAGTTGGAATGGGAAAGGGACGGTTCATTACAGAGCTGGCGAGAAAGCATCCAGAGATCAATTACATCGGTATTGAGCGATATACCAGTGTATTGCTTCGTGCAGTGGAAAAGCTGCAGGGAAAAGAACAGGCAGAGGGACAGGAAGCAGAGATCAAAGAGGCTGCGGCGGATATTCCGGAGAATCTATATTTTATCTGTATGGATGCCACAGAACTGCCGGAAGTATTTGCACCGGAAGAGGTGGCACGGATCTATCTGAATTTTTCTGATCCATGGCCGAAGGATCGCCATGCCAAGCGTCGGCTGCCTTCCAGACAGTTTCTGGCACGCTATGATCAGATTCTGAAAAAGGACGGTACCATTGAATTCAAGACAGACAACCGTGGATTGTTTGATTTTGCATTGGAAGAGATCGAGCCGGCAGGCTGGAGACTGCTGATGCATACCTTCGATCTGCATGCAGATGCAGAACTGATGAAGGACAACATCATGACCGAGTATGAAGAAAAGTTCGCATCTAAGGGCAATCCGATCTGTAAGATGGTGATTGACCGGGAGCGGTAGGAACGCATATAAATATAGGAAATGAAACTGATTGGGGAAGATCGGAGCATAGATGCGAAAATATGGATGGAAAAATCAGCTTTCTTTATTTCTGTATGACCGCCAGATTGGCGGAAAGCGAATGACACAAATGAAAAAGTCTTTTCAGGAGGTTTCTCATGTGTTACAGGGGGAACCACCCAAAAAGAAGAAATGAAAAAGCAGCTGGCGGATGATCAGCTGCTTTTGTAAATGGTAGAGATGGGGAATCTATCTGATTAGATCTTATCCCGATCAATATTTTTTTTGCTCAGAACCCGGTCGATCAGCAGATTAAACAAATAAACCAGAATGGCACCGAGCGGAACACTCAGGAACATACCAAGGACACCGGCGATCTTGCCGCCCAGAGTAATGGATACGATAATCCACAAAGGCTTCATACCGACGGAGCTTCCCATCAGCTTTGGCCCAAGATACAGACCATCAAACTGCTGAAGAATCAGTATCATAACCAGGAATCCAAGAGACTTCCATGGATTCACAATCAGCAGAATCAGAAAGCCTGGAATGGCACCGATGAACGGACCAAAGTAAGGAATCATATTGGTGATGCCGACTACAATGCTGATCAGCACGGCATAATCCAGATCAAAGATGGTCATCAGAATAAAGCACAGACAGCCTATGATCAGGGAATCCAGCGCCTTGCTGACCATGAAGTTCGTGAAGATATTATTACATTCCCGCAAAACCTGAATGGAACCGTTGATATAATCTTCTGGAACAAAGCTGTACAGGATAACCTTGATTAATTTTTTCAATCCCTTTTTATCACCTAATATATAGATAGAAACAATCAGTGCGACAATGGCATTCAGCACCCACTGTACGATCGATACAGAAGCGGTGTATATGGCTGGTACGATATCACTGGCAAAATTTCGAATGGTGGAAATCAGGTTCGGCAGAGCATCATTGACTGCTTTTTGAATATCAGACATATCCGTATTCGGAAAATGCTGCTGCAGGTTGTTAAAGAAATCCGTAGTAAGACGATACATCTTCGGCAGAGAATTCACCAGTTCAGTGATGCTGGAAAATACCTGTGGCACAATGAAGATGATGCAGATGAGGATCAGGCCAAGCACCAGGACATAAGCCAGGATAGAGGCCAGGATGCGGCACACCTTTTTCTTTTTTATTTTTAAATATTTTTCCATGAGAAAACGAAGCCGATTGATAATCGGGTTCATAATCATGGCAATCAGGACGCCCATCAGAAATGGCATCAGTACATTCAGCACGCGCTTGATACCGTTGGTGACAGCAAACGGTGTCATCACCACCCGGATAATCAAAGCTCCCAGTAAAATCACTGTTACTGCATAAATACAGATGGTAAAGTAACGGTTATTGGGGAGAAAGCGCTGACGCTTATCCAGTTTGGATGGGTCATCGGGTGAAACATTCCGATTTTGACTCATATTACTACCTCGCAAATTCACTTTTTACTCAGTATAACCGCTTTTGAAAAGACATACAAGCACGGTTTTTTCAAAACTCTAAAAGAATTGTAAAAATTTTTGAAAAAATTTGAAAAAAACACTTGCAAAATAGAAAAACATATCATATAATATCATTTGTTCGGAGCGAACAACAATTAAATAAGCGCGATTAGCTCAGCTGGCAGAGCACCTGACTCTTAATCAGGGTGTCCAGGGTTCGAACCCCTGATCGCGCACTGAAGGCACTGCTTTTGTAGACTTAGGAGCTACGGGGGCGGTGTTTTTTGCGTTATACAGACGGGGTTCTCACCCTACGGGTTCGATCTCGCCTGCCGGCTCGGTCGGTGCTTCTGCCTATGGCAGAGTCGTCCACTGGACGACCGCACCCCTGATCGCGCACTGAAGGCACTGCTTTTGTGGACATGAGAGCCACGGGGGCGGTGTTTTTTGCGTGTATGAACAGAGATTCAACAAATTCTGCTTTTCTTTCTATGGTCCGGTTTTGGAAATCGGTGTGTTACCCTGGAATCAGTTAATTTTAAATTTTCCGTGGTCTAATTGGCTTTAAATATCCGATATATGACCCTGAGATCAGTTAATTTTAGCTTTTCCGTGGCTTAATCGATTCTGGAAGTCTAATATATGACCCCGGATTTAGATGTTTTTGTTTTTTTCGGGGCTTGTGTGAAATCCGAACTGATTTATGTCCATGTTTTAAAAGAAAGACGAACAACGAATGTAACAAATAAACTTTTAGAATGAAATATGGCAGGTAGAAATACATCAGAACTGCAAATTGTATCTCATGTATAGAAAAAGATACGAAAAAACCTGAAATTTAGCATGGATATTTTCGGCTTAAGGTGTTACTCTAGGATGTGAACGTTTTTGGTAAGACCAATTCGAAGATAAACGATAATTTTGAGATGGTGGAGAAATCCACAGGGGACAGGAAAAAAGCCAGAAAACACCGTCCCCAATGGAGGGAATATGGAAAAGGAACATAAGCGGCGTGTCCGATATAAGGGTACGCATCCTCGTAAGTTTGAGGAGAAGTATAAGGAACTGAATCCGGAGAAGTATGCGGATACGGTTGCGAAGGTGATCAGTAAGGGAAGTACACCGGCGGGTATGCACATTTCGATCTGTGTGAAGGAGATCCTGGATTTTCTGCAGATTCAGCCGGGGCAGAAAGGGCTGGATGCCACATTGGGATATGGCGGGCACAGCCGCAAGATGATGGAGTGTCTGAAGGGACAGGGGCATCTGTATGCCCTGGATGTGGATCCCATCGAGATCGTGAAGACAACAAAGCGTCTGGAGGAAGCCGGGTTTGGACCGGAGATCTTTACTTCGATTCAGGAGAATTTTGCCAATATTGATAAGATCGGGGCAGAGTACGGTCCGTTTGATTTCTGCATGGCAGATCTGGGCGTGTCCTCTATGCAGATTGACAATCCGGAAAGAGGTTTTTCTTATAAATTAGACGGTCCTCTGGATCTGCGCCTGAATCCGGAAAAGGGTGTGTCGGCAGCACAGCGCCTGCGGGAAGTGAGCAGGGAAGAACTGGAGGGTATGCTGGTGGAGAATTCAGATGAACCTTATGCAGATAAAATTGCGGCTGAAGTGGCGAAGACCTTCCGCAAGGGACAGAAGATTGAGACGACCACAGATCTGCGAGAAACGATCGAACGGGCGCTTGCTTTTCTGCCGGATAATAAAGAAAAGAAGGATATTCTGAAAAAGACCTGTCAGAGAACATTCCAGGCATTGCGGATAGATGTGAACAGTGAATTTGAAGTGCTGGAAGCGTTTCTGGAGAAGCTGCCGGATATCATGGCACCGGGTGGAAGAATAGCGATCCTGACATTCCATTCCGGAGAAGACCGCCTGGTGAAGAAAGCGTTCCAGACTTATTATAAAGAAGGTATTTTTCAGGATATTGCCAAAGAAGTGATCCGGCCGTCTGCAGAAGAATGCAGAGCCAATGGACGGGCCAGATCCACAAAAATGCGCTGGGCAGTCAAAGCCTGATGGAAAGGAAGTAATATAATATGAAGTATCTCAGACAATTTATGATCATTTTGCTGGTATCCTTTGTGGGAGAACTGCTGAAATATGTCATTCCGCTTCCGGTGCCGGCCAGTATTTACGGACTGGTGATTCTCTTTATTCTGCTGGAGACCGGTATCCTGAAGCTGGATGCAGTAAAAGAAACAGCGGTATTTTTGATTGAAATCATGCCGTTGATGTTTATTCCGGCCGGAGTCGGACTGATGGAATCATGGGGAGACTTAAACAGCATGCTGGTGGAAGTAGTTGTGATTATTCTGGTATCCACTGTGCTGGTTATGGGTGTGTCAGGAAAAGTGACAGAACTGGTTCTGAAACGTTCTGCCAACAGGAAAGGAGAGACAAAAGATGAATGATGTGATGCTGGAATCCCTGTTTTTTGGGGTATTGGTCAGTTGCGTAACCTATGAACTGGGAGGATGGCTGCGGAAAAAGACAAAGATCTCTCTGATCAATCCACTGCTGTTCTCGATTGTGGCAGTGATTGCCATTCTTCTGGCCTGTCACATTGATTATGATACCTATTATGATGGAGCAAAATATTTAAGTTATCTGCTGACACCGGCGACGGTCTGTCTGGCGGTACCGCTGTATGAACAGGTAGAACTGCTGAAGAAAAATGTAGTAGCGATTGTTGCCGGCATTTTGTCTGGCGCATTGACCAGTGTCACCTGTGTACTGGTTCTGGCAATGATTTTTCATTTTTCCCATGAGCAGTACGTCACCCTGCTTCCGAAGTCTATTACGACAGCCATCGGAATGGGCGTTTCTGAAGAACTGGGTGGATTTGTAACTATTACGGTAGCGGTCATTATCATCACAGGAATCGTGGGAAATATCATTGCAGAATACGTCTGCAAGCTGTTTCACATCACGCATCCGATTGCAAAGGGAATCGGAATCGGATCTGCTTCTCACGCTATTGGAACTGCGAAAGCCATGGAGATGGGAGAAATCGAGGGTGCAATGAGCAGCTTATCCATTGCAGTATCTGGGATTATTACCGTAGTACTGGCGGCATTGTATGCAGGAATCTACTAAAAAAACACGGTTTGTTTGCATTGTTTTCACAAATTAAACACATATTTCCATTAATATTAGTTTCAGAAACAAGGAAGAGAGATAAGAGATCAGAACATCGATCTTCTTGAAATAACGACAGAAACCATAAGGAGGTATGGATGATGAATAAAGCGAAAAAATTAGGTATCGCTCTTGCAGTGATTACCATTACGGGAACAGCTGGTACAGCAATTGGAGTAAACACATATAATGAGAGAATGGCAGGTGTACAGGCCGAGGAGTCTACTGAGACTGAGACAGAGGCCGGCACCGATAGTGGTATTACACTTGGAGCAGACACTTCTACAGAAGCAGATGCGACATCTACAGATACCAGTTATCTGCCGAATGTAAAAGAGATTGCCCAGAATGCAATGCCTTCTATCGTAGCTATCACGAACCAGAGCAAAGAGACCATTCAGTTCTGGGGACAGGAATACGAGCAGGACAGCGAAAGCACAGGTTCAGGTATCATCGTTGGTAAAAGTGATACAGAGCTTCTGATCGCTACGAATAACCACGTAGTACAGAATGCAGATCAGCTGACCGTTCTCTTTAGCGCAGACACTGAGAATGAAGAGGATAAGATGGTTACCGCACAGGTAAAGGGAACGGATTCTTCTCTGGATCTGGCAGTAGTTGCAGTCAAACTGGAAGATATCCCACAGGATGTTATGGATCAGATTAAAGTCATCGAGATCGGTGATTCTGATCAGGTGAATGTTGGTGACTGGTCAATCGCCATTGGTAATGCCCTTGGATATGGACAGTCCGTAACATTTGGTATTATCAGTGCACTGAATCGTGAAGTTACTCTTTCCACAGACAATGGTGAGATTACACAGAATATGATTCAGACAGATGCAGCAATCAACTTTGGTAACAGTGGTGGAGCACTTTTGGATGAAAATGGATGTCTGATTGGTATCAACTCCGCAAAAGCATCCAGCACCGGTGTAGAAGGTATGGGTTATGCAATCCCGATTAATACAGCAAAATCTGTTATTGAGGATCTGATGAACCAGACCACCAGAACAAAAGCCGATGCAGATAAAGCAGGTGCCCTTGGTGTTCGTGTCACCAATGTATCAGAAGAAGCAAGACAGATGTACAATATCCCTGCAGGTGCTTATGTATATGAAGTAACAGATGGCAGTGCAGCAGCAGAAGCCGGTATCAAACAGGGTGATATCATTACCAAACTGGATAAGACAACTGTAAGCTCTATGAGTGAACTGCTTGACAGAATCCAGTACTATGAAGCTGGTGAGACAGTTGATGTAACAGTGAAGAGAGCCGGTGACAATGGATATCAGGAACAGGTAATCTCCGTTACACTGCAGGCAAAGGAGAACACAGACAGTTCTTCTGACAGCTCATCTGATGAAGAAAGTACAGAAGAGTACCAGGATGGCCAGTCAGACAATGGTGACTGGATGCAGAGTCCGGATCAGAGCGAAACACAGCCTGGAAGAAAGGCTACCGGATTTGGATATTTCTTCTAAAATCCGTTAACCATAGATGATACTATTAACAAGTTTTTTTCAAGTTTTTAAACCCCTCCCTTTTAATGAAATATGATATGAAGCTAAGAAATCGGATTCACCAATCAGTGGATCCGGTTTCTTTTTCTAAGTTTGTCTTCAGAAAATCTTAAGAATCCCCAAAAATTCTTTAAGGAACATAACATAACCTGTTCACATTTGTTCATTAAAATGTAACCTGTACATGAGGACGACTGTTTAAATGCAGTTGTGACTGTTCAGAACCCATTGTTCTGTGAGGACACTGAACAGATATAAGATATGCAGAAGGAGGGAAAGTATGCATAAGAAGAGATTTTGGATTACATCATGTATTCTGGCAGCAGGTTTTACCATGAATATGGCGGGCGCAGTTGGCGCAGCTGATGCAGAAAAAGGGGAGCTTATTTTTGCACAGTGTGAGGAATATATCAATGTTCGTTCCGAAGCAGATGAGAACAGTGAGGTAGTAGCCAAGCTGTATAATGACGGATCAGCAACTGTAGAAGAAACAGAGGACAACGGATGGTATAAGATCAAATCCGGTAATGCTGAAGGATATGTGAAGGCGGAGTATTTCGCAACCGGAGAACAGGCGAAGGAGATTGCCGATCAGGTTGCATATAATGTGGCGGTTGTCCATGCAGAAGCATTGAATATCAGGACAGCTCCTTCTGAGGAGTCAGACGTCATTGATGTGGCAGAGCAGTCACAGGAGCTGGAGGTAGTCGATACCAGTGGTGACTGGGCAACGGTAGCACTGGGAAATGATGTATATGGATTTGTCCATCCAGACTACTGTGAATATAAGACGTATTATCCTACTGCTGTGACTTTGGAGGAAGAAGCAGCCAGAGAAGAGGCTATGCGTCGTGCAGAAGAAGCAAAGGCTCAGGCAGCAGAAGAAGCATCTTATGAAGAAACTGCTGACAATAGTGAGGCAGTCAGCGAGGATACTTCTTACAGTGAGGAAAGCGGCAGCGCAGATGCGTCTTATGACGATGGAAGCGCCAGTGCAGATACTTCTTATGACGATGGAAGTGCCAGCGCAGATACTGCTTATGATAATGGAAGTGCCAGCGCAGATACTGCTTATGATAATGGAAGTGCCAGCACCGATACGTCTTATGACAATGGAAGTGCCAGCACGGATACGTCTTATGACAATGGAAGTGCCAGCACGGATACGTCTTATGACAACGGAAGTACCAGCACGGATACGTCTTATGACAACGGAAGTGCCAGCACGGATACTTCTTATGATAATGGAAGTACCAGCACAGATACTTCTTATGATAATGGAAGTACCAGCACGGATACTACGACAGACAGCTCTGCCAGTGACAGTTCCCTGGGACAGCAGATCGCAGATTATGCGGTACAGTTCGTAGGTAATCCATATGTCTATGGCGGAACCAGCCTGACGAATGGAACGGACTGTTCTGGATTTACGATGTCTGTTATGGCGAATTTTGGTATAGGGCTTGCCCGTACAGCAGCGGATCAGGCTTACGGAGGAACATCTGTAGCGATCAGTGATATTCAACCGGGTGATCTTCTCTTCTATTCAGATGGAAGTGGAATCAGCCATGTGGCTCTGTACATAGGTGGTGGACAGATCGTCCATGCAGCAACAGAATCACAGGGAATTATTATTTCCAATTATAACTATGATGCACCGGTATGCGCAGCAAGATATTGGTAAGATAAGAATAGAATAAAAATTCATCGGAACACTCCCGGAGGGCTTTACCTTTCGGGAGTGTTTTGTGTTATACTGGCAGAAAGTCAAGAATAGGAAGCTTACAGGCAGAGATGTGTGCAGGGAAATAAAGATATGATAGATAGAAATCAATGGATGGCTGTGCTGGCGGGAATAGGTGTGATCATGTGGACACATGGAGTACCAGAATTGGTGAAAGCAGAAGAATGGACTTTGGAGCAAAAGGTGGCACAGATGTTTTTTGTAACGCCGGATCAGCTGACTGGTGTAAACGGAACAACGGTTGCAGGAGAAGTAACCAGAGAAGCTTTTGTGGCCTGCCCGGTTGGGGGCATTATTCTAATGGAGGATAACCTGCAGTCAGAAGAACAGGTACAACAGTTGACGGAAAGGTATCAGCAACTCAGTGAAGAAGAAACAGGCGTACCGATGTGGATTGGTATCGATGAAGAGGGCGGCAGAGTGGCCCGTATCGCTAATTCAGATATTATGGAAGTGCCAGTGATTCCGTCCATGCATGCAATAGGTGAAACGGGAGATCCACAGCAGGCGTATGAAGCTGGAACAGAGATTGGCAGTTATCTAAAGACACTGGGGTTCAATGTGGATTTTGCACCGGTGGCAGATCTGTGGACGAATCCTGAGAATCAGGTGATTGGAGATCGCTCTTTTGGAACAGACCCGGAACTGGTATCAGATATGGTGTCATTACAGATACGAGGTTTTCACGAAATGGGAATCCAGACAGCGGTGAAGCATTTCCCGGGACATGGAGATACCGAAGAAGACAGCCACAGCGGATATGCTTATAGTTATGGAACAGAAGAATCCATGAGAAATCTGGAATGGAAACCGTTTCAGGCAGGCATTGCCGAAGGCACAGAGTTTGTCATGTTGGGACATATCTGCTGTCCCAACATCACTGACAGTGATCTGCCGGCGAGTTTATCCGAAAAAATGGTAACGGAGATTCTGAGAAATGAGCTGGGGTTTGACGGTGTGGTGATCACGGATGCCATGAACATGGGCGCTATTGCCGGGCGTTTTTCTGCCGGGGAAGCAGCTGTCCGGGCGATAGAGGCCGGAGCCGATGTGATTCTGATGCCGGAAAATCTGCAGGAAGCTTATACGGCCGTTCTTCAGGCTGTGAAGGATGGAAGGATCAGCGAAAAGCGAATCGATGCATCAGCAGAGCGGGTGAAAAGAACAAAGATGGGATGACACGAGAAAAAAAGTATTGTATACTGGCAAAAGACAAGTGCACATTTGAAATAGAGCAATCCTGACGAAAGGCGAAAAAATGGACATTCGATCAATTCGGTATTTTATGGAAGCAGCACGGGAACTGAATATTACGAGAGCAGCGGAGAATCTGCATATTGCACAGCCACCGCTGTCCAGACAGATTCATCAGCTGGAGGAGGAACTGGGAGTAGAACTGTTTGAACGGAAGAAGAAAAAGCTTCAGCTTACAGAAGTTGGCCAGCTCCTGCTTCATCGTGGGGATCAGATCGTAACACTGGTAGAGAAGACGGAGGATGAGATCCGTGCCTTTGGAAAAGGAGTAACCGGAACCCTGTATCTGGGAACGGTAGAGGGAAGTGCACCAAAGATGATCTCCCAGTGGGTGGCAGAATTTTCCTGTCGTTATCCGGAAGTACAATATAATCTCTGGAACGGCAGCAGTGATGATGTCATCAGCAGACTGTCGAAGGGATTGTGTGATCTGGCAGTGATTGCTGCACCTTATGATACAGAGCGCTGGGAGGGAATCCCGGTAGGGTCGGAACCATGGGCGGCATTGATACCCCATGATCATCCGCTGGCCAAGGCACCAGGGGATTTTGTGTCACTGAGTGATCTGGCTGGAGAGCCGCTGATTATCCCATCCAGAAAGTCCAGAGCGAAAGAGATACGTGGATGGTTTGAAAAGATTGAAGAAGAACCAAAGATACTCTGTGAGATCAGTAACTATATGAATGCCTTTGCACTGGTGAAGGCAAAAGTCGGGATTGCGATTTTCCCGGCAACGATGGACTTTGGTATGACCCATACACAGGTAGTGACGAAAACGATTGTAAATCCCGGTCATCAGGCAGATTATGTACTGGTCTGGGACAAGAACCGGTCTCTGGAAGGACTGACAGAGAAGTTCCTTGGCTGTGTGCAGGAGCTTCAGGAAAAAGAACAGCATGAGGAAGAGTAAAAAAGAGGAGAAAAGAATGATTAAATTAGTAGCATCGGATGTGGATGGTACCTTGCTGCCGGAGGGCAGCTCAGACATGAATCCGGAATTATATGATGTGATTCGGAGACTGAAGGAGAAAGGAATTGTATTTGCAGCAGCCAGTGGACGCCAGATGAACAGCGTGCAGAGGGTATTTCGGCCGGTGCTGGATGATGTGTACTTTATTTCCAATAATGGAGGGTATGTAAAATATCGGCAGGATGTACTGGCCTGCCGTGCATTTGCACCGAAAATGGCAGAGGAGATCATCACTTATATCAGAACACTGAAAGATACTTTTTCTCTCGTCACTGCACCGGATGGAGATTATACAGACAGTAAAGATCCGGAGATACTTCGCTGGCTGAGAGAAGGATATCGGCTTTCGATAGAAGAAGTGGAAGATATTCTGGAAAAGAAAGACAGACTGGTGAAGATCTCTGCGTTTGTCAAAAATCAGGATGCAGCGCAGGCGGCGCAGCCTGCAATCGAAAAGTTCGCCGGCCGGGCACTGGTGACTGCAGCCGGAGAGCACTGGATTGATTTCACGGCATTGGGATCCGAGAAAGGAAATGCCTTAAAGGAATTGCAGGAACGCCTGGGTGTGACGGCAGAAGAAACCATGGCATTTGGAGATAATAACAATGACATCAGTATGCTGAAGTGTGCCGGAGAGAGCTATGCGGTGGCAGAGGCAAGAGAAGAAGTAAAAGAGGTCAGTAAGTATGTGCTGCCGGCGGAAGCGGACAGTGTATTGCATGTGTTGAAGACACTGTTATAGGGAGTGAGAAGATGAGATATACTGTTCCGGATTATTATAAGAAGTTTCAGTGTCTGGCAGACAAATGTCCTGCGACCTGCTGTGCGGGATGGCAGATTGTGATTGATCAGAAGTCACTGAAGAGATATCGAAAAGCAAAGGGCAGTTTTGGCAACCGTATCCGTAATTCGGTGAACTGGAAAGAAGAGACTTTTTTACAGTATGGAGATCGCAGATGCGCATTTCTCAATGATGAGAATCTCTGTGACATGCATATTGAGGCGGGACCGGAGATGATGTGTGCCACATGCCGGAAGTATCCGAGACATATTGAAGAGTTTGAAAATGAACGGGAGATTACCCTGTCCCTGTCCTGTCCGGCGGTGGCGGAGATGATTCTTGGGAAAAAAGAACCAGTGACCATGCGTACGGCGGAAGATGACAGAGAAGAGGAAGAAAAAGATTTTGACTTTTTTCTGTATTCTGCTTTGCAGGATACCAGAGAGGTGATGATCGGGATGCTGCAGGATCGGACGATTCCGGTGCATCTGCGGATGGCAGAAGTACTGGCACTGGGGAATGATGTACAGAATCGGATCCGGGCAGAAAAGATCTTTGAGATCGAGACGGTATTGGAACGCTATCGGGGTGCAAAGGCACAGAAGCGGCTGCAGCAGAAGATCTTGTCTACCTCTGAATCAGGAGAGGCAGATGCATTACTGTGTGTACCGGATCCTTTTGAAGTGCTGGATCCGGCCTGGAAAAAAGATCTGCAGATCTGGAAGCGCTGTGCAGAAACAAAGCATTCAGGTGTTATTCCCGAGCATGAAATCGAGCAGATGGTGGTATATTATCTGTATACGTATTTTTGCGGAGCGGTCTATGACGCAGATGCGCAGGCCAAGGTGAAGATGGCGATTGTCAGTACCCTCATCTGGGAGGAACTGGTTCGGGCAGCAGGAGCACAGAAGGGCGAAGCGCTTTCTTTTGATGAACGTGTCACACTGGCCTGCCGTTATTCCAGAGAACTGGAGCATTCTGATCCGAATCTGAACTGCATGGAAGAACAGATGAATCGTTTCCCGGCAACAGGATTTCATGAGCTGATGGGAATGCTTGCTGCAAGGGCGAAAGTTGACAGAAACAGGTGATTTGCTTATAATATCAGATTAGTGGGAAGCAACTCGCCTGGCATCGTCAGTCGGGTTGGGTTTGAATAGAAAGAAGGAATGAATATGACAAAAGTAGATATTATTTCAGGATTTTTGGGCGCAGGAAAGACAACACTGATCAAGAAGCTGCTGAAGGAAGTATATGCGAATCAGCAGGTTGTGCTGATCGAGAATGAATTTGGTGAGATCGGTATCGATGGCGGTTTTCTGAAAGAAGCCGGTATCAATATTACAGAGATGAATTCAGGATGTATCTGCTGCTCTCTGGTAGGTGACTTTGGTAAAGCACTGAAAGAGGTAACAGAAAAATATCATCCGGATCGTATTATCATCGAGCCATCCGGAGTAGGCAAATTGTCTGATGTAAGAAAAGCAGTGGAAGATGCAGCAGAAGCTGCACAGCTGGAAGTGAACAGTCTGATCACAGTAGCCAATGCTGCAAAGATCAAGATGTATATGAGAACCTTTGGTGAGTTCTATAACAATCAGGTAGAAAATGCCGGTGCGATCATTCTGAGCAGAACACAGAGCATGACAGGGGAAAAGCAGATGGAAGCTGCAGCACTGGTACGTGAGAAGAACCCGAATGCGGTGATTATCACAACACCATGGGATGAACTGACCGGTCAGCAGATCCTGGATGCAATCGAAGGAACCCATTCTCTGGCTAAAGAACTGATGGAAGAGCATGAACATGAGCATCATCATCATGATGGCGAATGTGGATGCGGATGCGGTCACGATCATGAAGAACATGAACATCATCATGAACATCATCACGATGGCGAATGTGGATGCGGCCATGACCACGATCATGAAGAACATGAACACCATCATGAACATCATCACGACGGCGAATGTGGATGCGGTCATGACCACGACCATGAAGGCCACGAACATCATCATGATCACGATCATGAAGAACATGAACATCATTATGATGAAAATGGTGTCTGCAGCTGTGGACATCACCATGGCCATGATCATCACCATCATCATGCAGATGAAGTATTCACTTCCTGGGGCAAAGAGACTCCGCGCAAATATAGCAGGGATGAGCTGGAACATATTCTGAAGACTTTGAATGAATCAGAAGATCTGGGGATGGTGCTGCGTGCCAAAGGTATGCTTCCTTGTACAGATGGTACCTGGATGCATTTTGACCTGGTACCGGGAGAATATGAGATCCGTACCGGAGCGGCAGATTATACAGGAAGACTGTGTGTGATCGGTTCCAAATTAAAAGAAGATAAGCTGGAAGAGCTGTTTCTTCTGAAATAAGTATAGATGAGAAATGCGATGCCGGGAAGATGTTCCCGGTATTGCTGAATATATGAGATAGAAAGTAGAGAAAATCATGCAGAAAATTCCAGTATATATGATTACAGGATTCCTGGAGAGCGGAAAGACCAGTTTCCTTCAGGATATCGTGACAGATGAAGACTTTACAGAAGGACAGAGATGTCTCCTGATCGTCTGCGAAGAGGGCGAAGTAGAGTATAACAACGAAGATCTCTGCGGTAACAACATTACTATGATTACCGTGGATGAGGAAGAAAAGATGAATACGGATTTCCTGAAATACTGTATTCGTCAGTACACACCGAAGAAGATCTTTATCGAGATGAATGGTATGTGGGATTATAAATGGGTATTTGAGTGGGGACAGATGGATCGTCTGGTACTGGCACAGGTCATTACCCTGGTGGATGGAATCACCTTCCCTGTTTATCTGAATAACATGAGAAGTCTGTTCAGCAATATGTTCCAGTATACCGAGATGGTGATTTTCAATCGCTGTGATGAGAACATGGATCTGCATTCTTATCGAAGAACTGTGCGCAGTCTGAATCCGAGAGCCATGGTATACTTCGAAGGAGAAGACGGAGAACCGATCGATCCGGGCGCTGAAGTGCCACCATTTGACTTCAATGCTGATGTGATCAATATCGAAGATATGGACTATGGTCTGTGGTTCCTGGACGCTTCTGACAATCCGGAGCGTTATGAAGGAAAGACCGTTCGATTCCTTGCAAAAGTCATGAAGTCCAGAAGAATGCCAGAAGGTATGATCGTTCCTGGACGAAATGCCATGACTTGCTGTGCAGATGATATCCGGTTTATCGGCTATCTGTGCAAGGCAGATTTTATCAGTGAACTGAAGACACGTCAGTGGATCTATCTGACTGCGAAGATCCATTATGAATATCAGAAAGATTACGGAGAAGAAGGACCGGTGCTGTACGGTATCAGTTATGAGCCGGCAGAAGCTCCGGAAGATGATCTGGTGTACTTCAATTAAATAAAATTTTCGAGAAGCGCTTCGGCGCTTCTTTTTTTGAATAATAAAAAATCGACAGATTTTTACAAAAATTTACCCAAATTTTACTAAAAAATCTATTCCTTTTTGTGAGAATTGTGGTACAATTACTATATCCATGATATTTAGGGGGATTATGAAAAATGGCAAAAGAAATTATTGCAATGCTTCTTGCCGGTGGACAGGGTTCCAGACTATATGCGCTGACCCAGAACCTGGCAAAACCTGCAGTTCCTTTTGGTGGCAAGTATCGAATCATCGACTTTCCACTTTCAAACTGCATTAATTCCGGAATCGATACGGTCGGCGTACTGACCCAGTATCAGCCGCTTGTTCTGAACGAATATATTGGAAATGGACAGCCATGGGATCTTGACCGCGTACACGGTGGTGTCCATGTACTTCCACCATATCAGCAGGCAGCAGGATCTGACTGGTACAAGGGTACTGCGAATGCGATTTACCAGAATATTTCCTTTATTGAACGTTATGATCCAAAGTATGTCATTATTTTGTCCGGCGACCAGATCTGCAAACAGGATTACAGTGATTTCCTTCGTTTCCACAAGGAAAAAGGTGCTGAATTCTCTGTTGCTGTTATGGAAGTGCCGTGGGATGAAGCATCCCGTTTTGGCCTGATGGTTGCGGATGAGAATGATAAGATTACCGAATTCCAGGAGAAGCCTAAGCATCCGAAGTCTAATCTGGCTTCTATGGGTATCTACATATTCAACTGGGATGTTCTGAAGAAGTATCTGGAAGAGGATGAAGCAGATCCTCAGTCTGAGAATGACTTTGGTAACAACATCATTCCGAATCTGCTTCGTGATGGCCGCCAGATGTATGCATATCATTTCAGTGGTTACTGGAAGGATGTAGGAACGATCTCTTCGCTCTGGGAAGCGAACATGGAAGTACTGGATCCGGAACACAGTGGTATCAACCTGTTTGATGATGACTGGAAGATCTACAGCCGTAACAGTGGTATGACCGGACATAAGATCGCAGCCGGTGCCATCGTAGAGAATTCCATGATTACAGATGGATGCCGTATTCAGGGTACCGTAAAGCACTCTGTATTATATTCTGGCGTAAAAGTAGAGGACGGTGCCGTTGTGGAAGACGCTGTTGTAATGGGCGGATGCGTGATTAAGTCTGGCGCAGTAGTCCGTCATTGTATCATTGCAGAAAAAGCAGTGATCGGTGAGAATGCAGTCGTAGGCGCAGCTCCGGAAGGCGCAGAAAAAGGCGTGGCTACGATCGGTCCTGGTGTTTATATTGGTGACGGCGCCAAGATAGGACCGAATGCAATGGTAAGAGAAAATGTAGAAGGTGGTGAAGAAGTATGTTAACATCCAGCGAAAATGCACTTGGTATTATTTTCCCTAACAGTTATGATGCTCTGGTTCCGGAATTATCCAATATTCGTCTGATGGCTTCCATCCCTTTTGCAAGCCGTTATCGTATGATTGACTTTATTCTTTCCAGTATGGTCAACTGTGGAATCAGCAATGTAACTGTATTAGTTCGTAATAATTATTTTTCCCTGATGGATCATCTCGGATCCGGACGTGAGTGGGATCTGACCAGAAAGAATGGCGGTCTTCATATTATTCCTCCATTTGCTGAGAAGCAGAACAAGCTGTTTAACGGTCATGTGGAAGCACTGGCTAACGTGCTGGAATTCCTGAGACATCAGAATGAAAAATATGTATTCCTGTCAGATGCCAATATCGCGGTGAACTTCGATTTCAATGCCATGCTGCAGGCGCACATTAACAGCAACGCAGATGTGACAGCTGCCTATATCGCAGAAGAACTTCCATCCAGTGCATTAAAACACACCGCCAATGACAGAGGCTTGTATTATACCTTTGCTCTGACCGGAACCAGAATCAGCAAGATCTACATCAACCCACGTGATACAGGAGTACAGAACTTCTCCATGAATATTTACTGTATCGAACGGAAGAAACTGATTGATCTGATCAACACAGCATTTGTACGTGGACAGGTTTACTTTGAACGTGATGTGCTTGCACCGAATCTGGATACTTTGAATGTACAGGGCTTTAAGTACGAAGGTTATGCAGCACGTATCAGCGATATGAGGAGCTACTTCGAAGAGAACATGAAGCTTCTGGATGATGAGAATCTGGATGCATTGTTCTCAGGCAATCCGATCTACACCAAGATTCGTGATGACAACCCGACCAGATACATCCCGGGATCTAAAGTATCGAATGTGATGGCTGCTGATGGATGTGTTATTGAGGGACGGGTAGAAAACAGTATCTTATTCCGAGGCGTAAAAGTAGCCAAGGGCGCAATCGTGAGAAACTGCATTCTGATGCAGGATACCGTGATTGAAGAAGGTGCCATCGTAGACTATACGATTACTGATAAGCAGGTGGTTATCAGTGCCGGAAAAGAAATGAAAGGTGCTGACACTTTCCCATTGTATATTGCAAAAGGACATCGGGTATAAGAGAGTATGTTGAAGGGAGCCGGAAGGCTCCCTTTTTTTGATAAATTGTAACTGTTCAGTATCTTCACAGTTCCGAGACAGTGGATTCTGAATAGTTACAATAAATTTTCAAAAAGTTTCAGACGAAATAGATGACGAAATACCCCGACTGCTATAATGAACCCAGATAAAGAGATAAGGAACTCGAAAGAGTCAATATAGATAGAGCATTCGGAGGTAACAACAATGAGAAACGGTATGATGAAAAGAGCAGCAGCGATTCTTCTTGCAGCAGCAATGACAGTTCCAAGCTATGCAGTATACGCTGAAGATAATACACAGATTGAAGCAGAAGCAGCCGAAGCGGAAGCCAAAGCAGAAGCAGAGAGACAGGCAGCCGAAGCGGCAGCCAAAGCAGAAGCAGAAAGACAGGCAGCCGAAGCAGCAGCCAAAGCAGAAGCGGAAAGACAGGCAGCCGAAGCAGCAGCACAGGCAGAAGCAGAAAGACAGGCAGCCGAAGCAGCAGCACAGGCAGAAGCAGAAAGACAGGCAGCTGAAGCAGCAGCACAGGCAGAAGCAGAAAGACAGGCAGCCGAAGCGGCAGCTCAGACAGAGGCAGCAACGGAAGCACAGACAGAAGAGACTGAGACAGAGACTCAGACAGAAGCAACAGAAGCAACAGAAGCAACAGAGGCAGAAGAATATCAGACCTCTTTCAAATTTGAAAATGATGAAGTGATGATCGTAGTTAAGACTTCTGAAGAAGCAAAGCTTGGCAAAGACACAAAGCTGACAGCTAAGAAACTGGAAGAGGGAAGCGAAAAATACGAAGCAGCAAAAGCAGCTACCATCAACAGTCTGGGAAGTTCTGAAGAAGAACACTACAGCTTCTATGAAATTGGTTTTGAGAAAGATGGCAAAGAAC
The DNA here is from genome assembly GCA_934408725.1 of uncultured Marvinbryantia sp. GTDB lineage: Bacteria > Bacillota > Clostridia > Lachnospirales > Lachnospiraceae > Marvinbryantia. The sequence continues at coordinate 5,538 of CAKRVB010000006.1, read as the reverse complement.
TGGATGTTCAGGACAGCCATATGACAGTAAATGTTACCTTCAAGAATGAAGCATCTGCAGTTCAGGTTAAGGACGGAGCAGCAAAGAGACTGTAAGAGTTAAGAAAGAGGATCAAGGGTCAATGTGAAATCACATTGGCTCTTTTTTTGACTAAAAAACTAATATTTTGACAAATATTTTGTATAAAAGTATGAAAAAAAGTACAAAATCCATTGTATGAAAGAGATCGTGAAAGAGGGCGCTTGCTATAATAAAGCCATAAAACAAAAGAAACATTCTCGCAGGAGATCGATAAAAATAAATAGTCCGGAGGTATGAAGAATGAAAAACAATATGATGAAAAAAGCAGTAGCAATTCTATTAGCAGCCACCCTCACAGTTCCGAACTACGCAGTATTAGCTGAAGATAATACACAGATTGAAGCAGAAGCCGAAGCAGCCAGAGCAGCGGAAGCAGCAGCAAAAGCAGAAGCGGAGAGACAGGCAGCGGAAGCAGCAGCAAAAGCAGAAGCGGAGAGACAGGCGGCAGAAGCAGCAGCGAGAGCAGAAGCAGAGAGACAGGCGGCAGAAGCAGCGGCGAGAGCAGAAGCGGAGAGACAGGCGGCAGAAGCAGCAGCAAAAGCAGAAGCGGAGAGACAGGCGGCAGAAGCAGCAGCGAGAGCAGAAGCAGAGAGACTTGCAGCAGAAGAAGCAGCCAGAGCAGAAGCAGAGAGACTTGCAGCAGAAGAAGCAGCCAGGGCAGAGGCAGAGCGACAGGCAGCGGAAAGTACTCAGAGCGAAGCAACAACAGAAGCACCTACCGAAGCAGTGACAGAGGCATCTACAGAGGCATCTACTGAAGCAGTAACAGAGGCACCGACAGAGGTATCTACCGAAGCAACAACTGAGGTAGAGAAAGAAGAAAAAGAAACTGAGAAAGAATATAAGACATCTTTTACATTTGAAAATGAAGAAGTTGTCATTAAAGTAAAAGTTGCTAAAGAAGCAAAGCTTTCTAAAGGTACAAACCTGACAGCGAAAAAGCTGGAAGAAGGAAGCGAAAAATACGAAGCAGCAAAAGCAGCTACCATCAACAGCTTGGGATCTGATGAGGAAGGAACTTACAGCTTCTATGAAATACGATTTGAAAAAGATGGCGCAGAACTGGATGTAAAAGACGAACATATGGATATCGATGTTACTTTCAAAGATGCATCAACCGCAGTTCAGGTAAAAGATGGAGAGGCGAAAAGAATTTAGAGAATTTTGAAAACTGGAAAAAGAAATCAGCGGAAGTTGATTTCTTTTTTTCTTACAAGAGTGAAAGGAAATGAAACATCATGCCTTATATATAATAAGGAACGACTAAAAAATAAAAAATGGCATAATACACAACTTGAGAAAATATCATGAAGAATAAAATTCATAGAAAGGAAGGAAAGCGAAGATGAGAAGAAAGGAAAGAGCAAAAAGATTTTTGGCTTTATTACTGGCGTTCACAATGATCTTCACGAGTTCATCTATGAACGTTTTGGCAGCGGCCATCGTCGGTGGCTACAAGAATAGTAATAAGCAGACCGAAGCCGGTGATGATGCTCAGGCTGAGAACCAGGTATCAGAAACTCAGGCAGCGGAAACGAATGAAGATGGATCGGAGGTGCGACAAAATACGGTCACGTTCGCAACGGATGGCCACGCACATATCGTGATCAACGGAGCAACCGTGGATTCTACCGCAAATGCAAAAGACGGTAAGATCGTATTTGATGTAGTAGTCGAAAACGGTTACGCAGTAGAAAGCGTGCTGGTAGACAAGAGCATCCCGGCACGTACACAGGAAGATGGTTCCTATATAATAGAAGGAATCCAGACAGATGAGACAACCGTTGATGTGACAACTGTGGCAGTGGAGACAGAAAGCGAATCTGAGACAGAGAGTGAAACAGAAGCAGCAATGCCAGAGTTCGCAAAGTCTGGAACCTGCGATGGAATCACAGCAAATGTGCACGCAGAAGAAGGCGTGTTCCCAGAAGGAACCGAACTGGAATTAAAGGCACTGACAGAGGAGCAGAAAGCAGCAGCAGCTTCAGCAGCAGGTGTAGATGTGTCTCAGATCAGTGGTTTGGACGTTACCTTTATATATGAAGGAAAAGAAGTTCAGCCTAAGGGTGAGGTAAGTGTTACCTTTACTACCGAGGAAATTGGTGCTATCAATGTAGACACTATCTATCATGAAAAAGAGTCTGGAGTAGTAGAAACTATTTCCGCAACACAGGAGGGTAACAGCCTGGGTTTTACTGCAGATAGCTTTTCACCGATGATGTTTGTGAAACCGGCAGAAGATGATATAGCAGTAGTGTCTATAACAGGGCCATCAACAGTCACAGTTGGTCAGAGTATCACACTGACTGGAACGAGTAATCAATATTATAACTGCTATTATTCTCAGACATGGGAATCATCCAATAAAAAAGTTGCAACAGTGTCCGGTACTGGAAATACTGCAACGGTAACAGGTATAAAAGCAGGTTCAGTAACGATTACGCATACTTATTGCGATAAGAGTAAGCGGCATAGTAGTCATAGTACAGAGTTAGAAGAGTTCATAATTAATGTGGTAGATCCTGTCATAGCCACAAGATTGGCACTTCCAGAGAAATTAAGTGTGGATCGTGGACAGAGTATTAAGATCACGCCAACTGTAGTTGAACCTGAAAATGCAGTGATTACATGGAGATCCAGTGATGAAACTATAGCTACTGTAGACAGTCAGGGAAAAGTGAAGGGCATCAAACCAGGTACAGTAACGATCTCGGCACAGTCTGGAGATCTTATTTCAACCACAGAATTGACTGTGAAAGGATTAGGTACATATACTACGACTGAGTTTTATTATCTGAAGACACCTACTTCTGATAAGGATTCTAATAGTACTGATCAATGGGGCAAGCAGCTTGGAGGAAGTAGTGCATTTGGTACGATTGACCTTACGAATGCACAATTTGATAGTAATAATAAAAACTGCTATGACAATGTAGCTGCACGTGTTGTTTCCTGGCCAGATGGCAGTACAGGAACTACTTACAGTGTGCCAAAGAATTCAGCTGCATGGAATGAAATATACAGCTACTGGAAGGAAGAAGTAAATAGAAAATATGGAGTGTCTATTTCCAGTGATGACATTACATCCATGACACTGATTCCGTATAAGATTTCAAACAATGAAAGATTTCATGTAGACTGTACGATAGACATCGTATGTGATAAAATCGTCACTGCGAAATATTATCTGTTGGATGCAGGCTCTACTCAGTTTGATCAGGTAGAGGCAGAAAGTTTTGTGGCTGGAAAGGGAACTACAAGTCCTAAGAAAAACTATCCAGTAGAAAAAACGGTTGGTAATAAAAAATATGCATTTAAAGGATGGTACACCAGTAAGGACTGCAATGAAAGTGAAAAGGTAACCTTCCCTCAGAATGTAGGAAACACAAACCTTAATTTCTATGCAAAATATGTTCGTTCAGATCTGAACTATACTGTAAATTATTACTGGAATGGTACAACAGAAAAAGTAGCAGAATCAAAATCTGTACTTGCAGGCAAACCTGGAACAGTTATTACAGAAAATCCGAAGAGCATTGAAGGTTGCACTCCGGTATCAAGTGTAGCCAAAAGACTTGTTATCAGTGAAGATGGAACAAATGTAATTAATTTCTACTATTATAAGAATGTAACACTGACAGCCAATAGTGATACAAAAACTTATAATGGAGAGGGACAGAGTGTCAGCGGATATACTGGGGCACCAGAGGGTGTTGAATTCTCAAATGTAACAGCTGGGGCAAAAGGAACAGACGTTGGAGAATATACGGCAACATTCTCAGAGGGGACAGTTAGAAAAGTTGATACAACAGGAAAGTATATTGTTAGTGAAGCAATAAACGGAAGTCTTGTGATCAATCCGGCAACCCTGACAGTGGTTACTCCAAGTGACAGCAAGACCTATGATGGTAAGCCACTTACCAAAGCCGGAAGCATCAGCGGATTTGTAAAAGGCGAGACCGCAACCTTTAAGACAACAGGAAGCCAGACGGAAGTAGGAAGCAGCACGAATACCTACAGCCTTACCTGGGACGGAACCGCAAAGCAGGGCAACTACACAGTCAGTGAAGGGCTTGGAACGCTGACCGTAACGGAAAACACGGCAAAGATCGTGGTAACAACCACAGGCGGAGTCTTCACCTATGACGGAAAGGCACACGGTGCAACCGTAGAGGTAACAGGGGTACCGGAAGGCTACCAGGTGGAGAAAGCAGCGTCCAGCGCGACAGCAACGGATGTGACAAAGACAGCAGTACCTGCAACCTGTGACACCCTTGTGATTAAGAACGCACAGGGAAAAGATGTAACAGCCAAGCTGAACATTGAGAAGAAAGACGGAAGCATCACAGTCACCCCGGCAGCCCTGAAGGTGGTTACCCCGAGTGGCAGCAAGGTCTATGACGGAACAGCCCTTACAGCAGAGGGAAGCATTGAAGGCTTTGTAAACGGAGAGACCGCAACCTTTAAAACAACAGGAAGCCAGACGGAAGTAGGAAACAGCACGAATAGCTACAGCCTTACCTGGAACGGAACCGCAAAGCAGGGCAACTACACAGTCAGTGAAGAACTTGGAACGCTGGCCGTAACAGAAACGGCAGACGAGATCGTGGTGACAACCACAGGAGGAGTCTTCACCTATGACGGAAAGACACACGGGGCAACCGTAAAGGTAACGGGAGTGCCAAAGGGCTACAGTGTGGAAACAGCAGCGTCCAGCGCGGCAGCAACGGATGTGACAAAGACAGCAGTAGCAGCAACCTGCGACACCCTGGTAATTAAGAATGCGTCCGGAAAGGATGTAACCGCCAGCCTGAAGATCACCAAGATTGACGGAAAGATTACAGTCAATCCGGCAACGTTGACAGTGACCACCCCGGATGCAAAGAAAGCCTACGACGGAACAGCCCTTACGGCAGAGGGAAGCATTACCGGATTTGTAAACGGAGAGATTGCAACCTTTAAGACAACGGGAAGCCAGACCAACGTAGGAAAGAGCGATAATACCTACAGCCTTACCTGGGATGGAACCGCAAAGGAAAGCAACTACACAGTCAACAAGAAACTGGGAGAGCTGGAAGTAACAAAGGGCAAGATTGATGAATATGTGACATTGAAAACCCAGGATGTTGAAAAGACATACAACGGGGAAGCGCATAAAGCAGGAACAGCGACAGCGGAAGACACTAACGGAAATGAACTGAAGATCGAATACCAGAAGGCAGACGGAAGCTGGACAACGAACCCGGCAGACATCACGGCAACAGACGTATCTGAAAGCAAGACCGTTAATGTAAGGGTATCCGCAGAGAACTATGATGGATATGTAACAGGAACGGAAATCCTGAAGATCAACCCGGCAACCCTGACAGTGGCTACTCCGAGTGACAGCAAGACCTATGATGGTAAGCCACTTACCAAAGCCGGAAGCATCAGCGGATTTGTAAAAGGCGAGACCGC
>CAKRVB010000005.1 GCA_934408725.1 uncultured Marvinbryantia sp. | reverse complement strand
AAGCGGGTGATGGGAATCGAACCCACGTATCCAGCTTGGAAGGCTGGTGTTCTACCATTGAACTACACCCGCAAATATTCAGTTGAAAGAGCGATAGACGGGGCTCGAACCCGCGGTCTCGACCTTGGCAAGGTCGCGCGTTACCAACTACGCCACTATCGCATAAGAGCGGGTGATGGGAATCGAACCCACGTATCCAGCTTGGAAGGCTGGTGTTCTACCATTGAACTACACCCGCATGTTTATATATGAAGCAGGGCGGCCATTTAGGAAATGGTGTCCTGCGAAAATGCCCAGAACCGGAATCGAACCAGTGACACGAGGATTTTCAGTCCTCTGCTCTACCAACTGAGCTATCTGGGCTTGGTGAAAAGCAAGTTTTGCTTGACACATGAAAGATTATAATAGATAGAATGGAATCTGTCAAGCAGAAAATTTTCATATTTGACTCAAGATTTTTTGATGAGAAGAAAAGCCAGAATTCTTGCATATGCAAAAGTAAATGTGCTATACTCCCTAGTAATGATGTTTTTTTAGAGTATGGAGGATATATGGACGGACTGGTAACATCAATATTAGAAAATTACAAAGAATATCCGATTATCAGTAATATCGATTCAGAGAATCATCTGAATCGGGAAGTGATTATAGAGGTTCTGGAGAATATTCGGAAAGTTTTGTTCCCAGGTTATTTCAGTCAGAAGAAGCTCAGTGACGACAGTGTCAAATACTATGTAGGAGATTTGCTGGAAGATATTCAGTATAATCTGACGAAGCAGGTAAAGAAAGCACTGAAGTATGTGTCTGGTGACATTCTTTCAGAAAAAGAAGCCAGAGAGAAAGCAGAGCAGATAGCAGTTCAGTTCCTGGAGCGTATTCCGGCGATCCGTGGTATGCTGGCCAAAGATGTACAGGCGGCCTATGATGGTGACCCGGCTGCATTTAATACCGATGAGGTTATCTTTTCCTATCCAGGGGTATTTGCCATTACGGTGAACCGGGTGGCACACGAACTGTTTTTACTGAAGGTACCGATGATTCCGCGTATTATGACAGAGTACGCCCACAATCTTACCGGGATTGATATTCACCCGGGAGCAACCATCGGGGAATACTTCTTTATCGACCATGGAACCGGCGTGGTAGTTGGTGAGACAACAACGATTGGTAATAATGTAAAGATCTATCAGGGCGTGACTCTGGGAGCGTTATCCACAAGAGGCGGCCAGTCCCTGCGCAGTACCAAGCGTCATCCAACCCTGAAGGACAATGTAACGGTATATTCCGGTGCATCTATCCTGGGTGGGGAGACTGTGATCGGCGAAGGTGCCGTGATTGGAAGTAATGCATTTATTACTTCTTCGGTACCGGATCAGACCAGGGTAAGCATCAAGAATCCGGAACTGAAGTTTAAGATCAGAGGAACGATGCAGACACAGGAACTTGGTCAGGAAGGTTTCTTCAATCGGCCTGAGAAAGATTAAGATTATGATATGTTTTACGAGGAGGAAAAAAAGATGTCTGGTTACAAGGAAATGAGTAAGGAACAGTTATTGCATGAGAAAGACATGCTGGAGCAGAAGTTTAAGGAGGTTCAGGATAAGAACCTGAAGCTGGATATGTCCAGAGGAAAGCCTTCTGCCGCACAGCTGAATCTGTCTAACGGTATGATGGACGTACTGAACAGCAAGTCTGATATGGTCTGCGAATCTGGAGTAGACTGCAGAAACTATGGGGTAATGGATGGTATTCCGGAAGCAAGAAAGCTGCTGGCAGATATGTCAGAAGTTCCGGAAAAGAATATTCTGATTTATGGTAACTCCAGCCTGAACGTGATGTTTGATACAGTAGCCCGTGCCATGGTTATGGGTGTATGCGGACACACACCATGGAGCAAGCTGGATAAACCAGTGAAGTTCCTGTGCCCGGTACCTGGATATGACAGACATTTTGGAATTACCGAGTTCTTCGGTATCGAGATGATCAATGTACCGCTTCTTTCGACTGGTCCAGACATGGATATGGTAGAAAAGCTGGTATCCGAAGATCCATATATCAAGGGAATCTGGTGTGTACCGAAATACTCCAACCCATCCGGAATATCTTATTCGGACGATACCGTACTGCGTTTTGCACATCTGCAGCCTGCAGCGCCAGACTTCCGTATTTACTGGGATAATGCTTATTCCATTCACCATTTATATGACGATGATCAGGATGTGATTCTGGAACTGCTTTCCGAGTGTGAAAAAGCAGGCAACCCGGATCTGGTTTATAAGTTTATTTCCACATCCAAGGTAAGCTTCCCTGGTTCAGGTATTGCAGCTATGGCAGCATCAGAAGCCAACCTGGCAGATGCAAGAAGATTTATGAATTATCAGACCATCGGTCATGACAAGCTGAATCAGCTGCGCCATGTACGTTTCTTCAAAGATATGGATGGTATGAGAGAACATATGAAGAAGCATGCAGCAATCCTGCGTCCGAAGTTTGAAGCAGTGCTGGGCGTCCTGGATCGTGAGCTGGGCGGACTGGAAATCGGAAGCTGGAGCAGACCAAAAGGAGGATACTTCATTTCCTTTGATGCGCTTCCGGGATGTGCCAAGGCCATTGTAGCCAAGGCAAAAGAGGCCGGTGTGATCATGACCAAGGCTGGTGCAACCTATCCATATGGAAAGGATCCACAGGACAGCAATATCCGTATTGCACCATCTTTCCCGACACCGGAAGATCTGGCAGCAGCTGCAGAGGTCTTTGTACTGAGTGTGAAGCTGGTAAGTATTGATAAGATTCTGGAAGAAAGATAAGAAATGGCTCTGGCATCATAAAATCTTAAGATAGAGGAAGTAATAATGCACTTGTGTTATTACTTCCTTTTGAGTATACTGGAATGAGATAAAATGAAAAAGAGGTAGCAGAAAAATGAAAATAGTAGTTCTGGCAGGTGGAACCAGCACAGAAAGAGAAATCTCTATTGTATCCGGAAGTAAGGTATGTGAAGCGCTGAGAAGCAAAGGACATCAGGCAGTTTTGGTGGATGTATTTTGTGGAAGAGAAGACATAGATGTGGATACGATTTTTACCGACCCTTTTGATCTGGAAAAAGAGGTCGCATATATGAGCAGCTTTAATGATCAGATAACGAAGATCCAGAAGGAGAGAAAGTCATTCTTCGGACCAAAGGTTCTGGAGCTTTGTAATGCAGCAGATGTGGTATTTCTGGCACTTCACGGGGCATGTGGAGAAGATGGACGTGTACAGGCCACGTTTGATCTCATGGGTATTCCGTATACTGGAAGTGGATATCTGGGAAGTGCACTGGCTATGGATAAGAGCATTACCAAGCAGCTGTTCATGGAGAACGGAGTTCCGACACCAAAGGGGATCATTCTTCATAAGAAGGATGTGCAAAAGAGTGCGAAAGAACTGGGCTTCACATTCCCATGTGTGGTAAAGACCGCATGCGGCGGCTCCAGTGTAGGCGTCTATATTGTAAAGACGGAAGAAGAATTTGCTCAGGCTCTGAAGGACGGCTTTTCTTATGAAGATAAGCTGGTGGTGGAAGAGTATGTGAAAGGAAGGGAATTCTCTATAGGCGTAGTAGATGGAAAAGCCTATCCGATTATTGAGATTGCGCCGATTGTAGGATTCTATGATTATAAGAACAAGTATCAGGCAGGCAGCACCATTGAGACCTGCCCGGCAGAATTATCAGAAGAACTGACCAGAAAGATGCAGCGTATTGCAGAGATGGGATATCAGGTGCTTCGCCTGGAGAATTATGCAAGACTGGACTTTATGATGGACGAATCCCATAATATGTACTGTCTGGAGGCGAATACACTTCCGGGCATGACACCGACCAGCCTTCTTCCACAGGAAGCGGCAGTACTTGGAATGTCTTTTGCTGACCTGTGTGATAAGCTGATCAGTGTATCCTTAGAAAATAAGTAATCAGGAGCATATTCCATATGAAAAATATGACACTTGGAAATATTGCTGCTGCCTGTGGCGGTATCTACCACGGCACAGAAGCAGCAAAAGAAAAAACAATCGCAGAGATCACGACAGACAGCCGCAAAGCAGGAAAAGACAGCCTGTTTGTGGCAATTAAGGGAGAACGGGTGGATGCCCATAAGTTTATCCCGGCCGTATTTGAACAGGGGGCACTGTGTGTGATCAGTGAGCAGGAATTAGCAGATCCGGCTGGCGCATACATACAGGTGGATTCTTCGCTGCAGGCGATCAAAGATATTGCAGAATTTTACAGAAAACAGCTGGATATCAAAGTAGTCGGAATCACGGGAAGTGTGGGAAAGACCAGTACCAAAGAGATGATCGCTTCCGTATTGTCGGAGAAGTACAGAGTTCTCAAGACTCTTGGGAATTTTAACAATGAACTGGGACTTCCGCTGACGGTATTTCGTCTGAGAGAGGAAGACGAGATCGCTGTTCTGGAGATGGGAATCAGCCATTTTGGCGAGATGCATCGTCTGAGTAAGATTGCCAGACCGGATATTTGTGTGATGACCAATATTGGACAGTGCCATCTGGAGTTCCTTGGAGACCGGGATGGCGTCCTGAAAGCCAAATCAGAGATTTTTGATTATCTGGCGCCGGATGGAACAATCGTACTCAACGGTGATGATGATAAGCTGGCCACATTACAGGAAGTCAAAGGCATACAGCCGGTCTTTTTTGGAATTGACAGTGACCGAACGATTTCTGCCACACAGATCCACAGCCTGGGGCTGAAAGGGATCGCCTGCAGAATCTGTACCGGACAGGGTGATTTTGATGTGACTATCCCGATTCCGGGGTATCACATGGTATATAATGCACTGGCAGGAACGGCCGTTGGTCTGTCCCTTGGGATGACGACAGAGGAGATCAAACGGGGAATCGAGAAGCTGGAGTCTTTGAGTGGAAGATTTCACATTATCGAGACAGATAACTATACGGTAGTAGATGACTGTTACAATGCAAACCCGGTATCAATGAAGGCATCTTTAAAGGTCCTTGGCGATGCACTGGGAAGAAAAGTGGCGATCCTGGGAGATATGGGAGAGCTGGGGGAGAATGAGCAGCAGCTTCACGAAGAAGTAGGTGTGGCAGCAGGGCAGCAGGGAATTCAGATGTTGATCTGCGTAGGTGCCTTATCAGAAGGCATGGCAAAAGCTGCAAGAGAGACGAACCCTCAGATGGAAGTGATCCATAAGCAGACACTGGAAGAGGCTATCGACAGTCTTCCACAGTATCTGAAACAGGGAGACACGATTTTGGTGAAGGCATCTCATTTTATGCATTTCGAAAAAATAGTCGAAGTGCTGACAAAGCAGGAGTAAAAGGAGGATAAGAACATGAAAAAGAGAATACTGAGCAGTATTGCACTTGGTCTGGCACTGACCATTGGCTGTGCCGTACCGGCTATGGCAGACAGCCGCAGAGTGGTGACACTGGGAGCGGATCTGACACAGGATCAGCAGAACACCATGATGAAGTATTTTGGTGTCAGTGCAGATACTGTGGATATTATTTATATCAACAATAATGATGAAAGAGAACATCTGGGTTCCTATGTTCCACTGGAACAGATCGGAACAAAGACCTTTAGCTGTGCACTGGTAGCACCGACTACCAAGGGTGGCATTCAGGTCAAGACAGCGAACTTAAGCTGGGTAACCTGTAACATGATTGCATCTACCCTGTCAACTTCCGGAGTAACCAACTGTCAGGTAGTAGCGGCATCTCCGTTTGAAGTATCCGGAACCGGAGCACTGACCGGAGTAATCATGGCTTACGAGACAGCCAGTGATGTGACGCTGGATGAGGAAAAGAAAGATCTGGCCAATGAAGAACTGGTAACCACTGGTAATCTGGCAGATGCAGTGGGACAGAGTAAGGCAACTGCAGTGATTAATGAGACGAAGCTGCAGGTAATTGAGAATAATGTGACCGATATCGGAGAGATCAACAATATCGTGAACAATGTTTCTAATAATTATGATGTGACTATAAGCCAGGATCAGAGTGACGAGATCGCAGCCCTGATGCAGAAGATTGCACAGCAGGATTACGATATCACACAGCTGAAGGCAACACTGGAGCGTGTACAGGCGAACGTAGCCGGAGATGCAGGCGCATCAGAAGAACAGCAGGCGGAAGCAGAGAAGAAGGCACAGGAAGCTGAGGCCGCAGCGGAAGAACAGACACAGGAAAGTGAAGCAGCACAGGATAATGCTGATATTACCATTGACGGTGCACAGAATCAGACAGAAAATATTCTGGATAATACTGATATTTCTGCACTGGATCCAAATGGTACCAATGCATCAGAATCTACTACCACACAGACTGTTCTGGAACAGACAGAGGCTGAGACAGAAGGCGATAATGGAACTGGTATTCCGGAAGCAACCGGAGATGGAACAGTAACCAGCGAAGCTGTTGAGACAGAAGCAGTCACAGAGGCAGTAACAGAAGCAGGGGCAGAAACAGAAAGCACAATCAAAGCAGAAGATCTGGATCCGGAAAAGAAAGCGATCTATGATGAAGTGAAGTCCAATCTGGATCAGGCTTATACAGAGAAGCAGGTAACCGGAGATGATGGAACCGTGGTATATCTGACCGAAGATGCTGCAAAGAAGCTGCCAGAAGCAGTAGAAAAATATCTGCTGAAGGTACTGGCAGAAGGAGCAGATAAGGTTGCGCAGGAAGAGGCACTGGATACAGAGATTCCTCAGAACATTGTAGAAGAGACACAGGATCTGGCAGAAGATAAACATTATGAAGATGCAGATCTGGTACAGATGGATAAATATGTCAGAAGACTGGTTCTGAAAGATTCTGAGAAGATTCTGGAAGATTCTCAGCTGGAGAACAATGATGCAGTGGTTGTTTATCGTAGTATCATGGTTATTCTGGAAGCAGGATTTGGCGTAGAACAGCCAGATCTGGAGTCCGAAGCAGCAGTGAGCGAGGATGCAGTTCAGGAAGCTCCGGCAGAAGAACAGAATGAAGATGGTGCAGAAGACGAATTTGCAGATTTCCAGGAAGAGACTGGAAGCTTCTAAAACCAACAGGGAAAGCCAACGGGGACGGTGTTTTCTGGCTCTAAAGAGCCAGAAAACACCGTCCCCGTTGGCTTTCCCATTGGCTTAATTATTTTTCTGATACATTTCCGTGATCACATCTCTGGTGTAAGCACCCAGGAATTTCCGTTCTTCTTTGGATAATTCTTTTGGATAAATCGGTTTGCCATATTCCAGAATGACATTAGCTGGGCGGATCCATGGCATATGATTCTCAAAGATATCATCACTGTGGCAGATTGCCATTGGGATGATAGCACATCCTGTCTTTTCAGCCATCTTCAGACTGCCTTCTTTAAATGGAAGAAGTTCCTCTCCATGATTCCGGGTTCCTTCCGGGTAAATACACATGGAAATACCGGACTTCATCTGTTCTACACCGGTCAGAATAGTCTTCAGCCCCTGACGGATATCGGAACGATTCAGGAACAGGCAGTAAAGACGTCTCATCCAGGCAGACAGCAGCGGGATTTTTTCCAGATTATCCTTAGAAACAAAGCCGGTCAGATCCGGACATCGGCTGTAAGTCGTTACCACATCAAAATAACTCCTGTGATTTCCCACATAGAGGACCGTTTCGCTCTTCGGTATGTTCTCTTCTCCGATAATAGTAAGATGAGAACCGGTCTCCCAGAAAATCAGTTTGAATACTCCCTGTATGATGCGCAGGGAGGAAATATCTCTTGCACGGGGATTGAACTTTCCAATGATCCATTCTACGATCAGAACCGGGATGGACAAAATCAGAAACAGTACAAGCGTCAGTGCAACGATGAGCAGTCGTATCATAATGATTTCCTTTCTGTTTTCTATTAATTTTCAATTGCTTCTGTAACAGTATACTGAAAATCCAGGCATCTTGCAATCAGAAAAACATATTCCCAGAGGCTCCTTCATAAAGATAGTAGAAAAGAAAGAATGAAGGGGAGATGTTATGTCTGAAATGCGAAGATATGGAATATGGCTGCTGCTTCTGGGGGCAATCCTGTTGCTGGCAGGCTGCAGCGTGGCAAAGAAGCAGTCTGACCAGCATCAGGATCTGGAATGTACTGTGTTGAAGGAAGATGAGATTCCACAGCCGCTGGCTGAGGTGATTGAGGAAAATAAAACCAAAGAAATGAAGCTGAGTTATGAAAAAGATGGAATGCTTTATATCGCCCGTGGATTTGGCGAACAGAAAACCGGTGGATATAGCATCACAACAAAATACTGTTATCTGGATGAGGATGGCATTCATATCCGGTTTGAGCTGTTGGGGCCACCCGCCGGGGAAACACTGCCGGAAGAGGCAACCTGGCCCTATATCGTTGTGAGGCTGGAGAAAACCGGAGAAAGTATCCTGTTTGAATAATGAAAGATCAGGGAGGTGCAAGATGGATCTGTTAAAAAAGAATATCAGACTGCTGAGAGAAGATGGAAGTACCACAGAACAGATGACACTGGAGGAAGACTGTATCGTGCCGGACAGCCTGCCGGATGCCGGTAAAATTGTGTGGAAAAAGGCTATGCTGAATGTGGATGAGATACAGACAGAAGATAGCCGGATTACCTTGAATGGCCAGTGGAAGGTGCAGATTCTGTATCAGGATGATACGCAGGAACATCGGATTCACCAATTGGAAGAGACGATTCCTTTTCAGGAGAGCCGGGCGCTGGAGAAAAAAGTGGGAAAAGAAAACGTACAGGTAGGATGGGAACTGGAGGATATCACCGTTTCACTGATCAATTCCAGAAAAGTAAGTATCAGAGGACTGATCACCTTTGTATTTCGCTTAGAGGAAAGCAAAGAACTCCAGGCAGCAGTAGAATTGCATGGAATAGCGGATGTGAGCATTCAGAAAAAAGAACTGGAGCTGTTGGAACTAAAGGAATGCAAAAAAGATATTTACCGGTTGAAGGAAAGTCTGACATTGCCATCCAGTAAATCTACGATTCGAACCATCCTCTGGGACAGTGTACAGCTGCGTGGAATAGAAGTGCGGCCGGAAGATGGCAAACTGTCTGTTCGCGGAGAACTGTTTCTCTTTCTTTTATATGAAGGGGAGGAAGAACAGGCTGGGCTTCAGTGGATGGAGTCTGCAGTTCCGTTCCAGGGACATCTGGATTGCCCCGGAGCAGGAGCAGATCTGGTCTCTCAGGTAGAGGTACAGATGGAGCATTGCAGCATAGAAGCGTCAGAAGACTATGATGGAGAAAAAAGGCAGCTATCCATAGAAGCAGCACTGGGAATGGCCATCCATTTATATGAAGAAGAACGTGCAGAGATTTTGACGGATGTATACTCGCCGGTAAAAGAACTGGTTCCAGACCGGGAGATCAGTCAGTATGAAAGCCTGGTGGCAAAGAGAGGCTTTCGTATCAAAGCAGGCGGAAAAGGGAGACTTACAGCCACGCAGCCAAGAATTCTGCAGGTCTGCTGCAGCGTAGGTACGGTAAAGATGGATGATGTGCGCATAACGGAAGAAGGCCTGATGCTGGAAGGCGCTGTGATGGTGCAGGTACTGTATCTGTCTTCGGATGATAAGAATCCGTATGCAGTGATGGAAGCAGCAGTACCATTTCAACAGCTGGCGTCAATGGAACTTCTGGATGAACACTGTCGGTTCCGGATTCAGAATCATCTGGAGCAGCTGGGTGTCAATATGCTGGACAGCGAAACCGCAGAGATCAAGGCAACAGTAGCTATGGAACTTTTTGTGGTAAAAGAACAGCAGGAGGCTTTTATCACAGATATCGAGATCAGGGAAATGGATCTGAGAAAGATACAGGAGATGCCTGGAATTGTGGGTTACATTGTGCAGCCGGGAGACACCTTATGGAGTATTGCCAAACGATACTATACGACTCCGGAGCGGATCTGTCAGCTGAACCAGATAGAAGAAAAAGAGGTAAGACCAGGAATCGGATTGATCATTGTAAAAACTGTTTTATTGAACTAACTAGCTGATTGACAATCAGAAAAAAGATGATAGAATAGAAGCATAACTGTATACAATGTACGAGGGAAATACATATGAGAGAACTGAAATTGAAAGCAAAAGCCAAGATTAATCTTGGGCTGGACGTAGTCAGAAAGCGGGAAGACGGGTATCATGAGGTACGAATGATTATGCAGATGATCAATCTCTATGATAAGATCACGTTACGCAAAAAGACGGAACCTGGCATCACAGTGACTACGAATCTGGCGTATCTTCCGGTGAATGAGGACAATCTGGTGTATCGTGCAGCGAAGCTGCTGATGGATGAATTCCAGGTGGATGGCGGTCTGGAGATTGAACTTCAGAAATATATTCCGGTAGCAGCGGGAATGGCCGGAGGAAGTACAGATGCCGCTGCCGTTATGGTAGGTGTGAACAGAATATTCCAGCTGGGGCTGAATAAAAAGCAGCTGATGGAACGTGGTGTGAAGATCGGTGCGGATGTGCCATTCTGTATTATGAGAGGTACGGCTCTGGCAGAGGGGATCGGAGAAGAACTGACCCCGCTTCCAGCCATGCCACATTGCAGCCTGGTGATTGCCAAGCCGAAGATCCATGTATCGACAAAATTCGTATATGGAAATCTGAAGGTGAGGGAACTTACCGAACATCCGGATATTGACGGACAGGTACAGGCGCTGCGGGAGAACAATCTGGAGCAGCTGGTGGCCAGGATGGGAAACGTTCTGGAGACTGTGACGATACCAGCCTATCCGGTTATAGATGAGATCAAGCATACGATGATGAAATACGGTGCAATGGGGGCGATGATGAGCGGAAGCGGCCCAACCGTGTTTGGAATATTTGAAAAAGAAGACAAAGCGCAGGAAGTCTGTCGTCTGCTGAAAAAAGAAAAAGCAGCAAAGCAGGTTTATCTGGTACGGCAATAAAATTTGGACGAAGATACGGAGGAAAATAGATGGATAATTTTCAGGTAAATATGAATGAATATCTCCCATTGCGTGATGTGGTTTTCCAGACCCTTCGAAATGCGATCCTTAAGGGAGAGTTAAAGCCAGGAGAAAGACTGATGGAGATCCAGCTGGCACAGAAGCTTGGTGTCAGCAGAACTCCGGTAAGGGAAGCCTTAAGAAAGCTGGAGCTGGAAGGTCTGGTGATTATGATTCCGCGAAGAGGGGCGATCGTTGCGGATATCACGATTCAGGATCTGAATGATGTACTGGAAGTACGGGAAGCACTGGAGGAACTGGCTGTAAAGAAAGCCTGCGACTGTGCAACAGAGGAGCAGCTGAAGGCATTAAAGCAGGCAGCCAATGATTTTAAGCGATGTGCAGAAGGGGAGGATCTGCTGGGCTGCGTGGAAGCGGATATGCAGTTCCATGAGATTATTTACTCGGCGACCAATAATAAAAGACTGCAGCAGATGCTGCTGAACTTAAGAGAGCAGATGTACCGCTATCGTATGGAATATATGAAGGATAAGAGAATGTACAAGCTGCTGATCGATGAGCATGATGCGATCCGTAAAGCAATCAAAAAGAAGGATAAAGAAAAAGCCGGACTGGTGATGAAAACGCATATCATCAATCAGCAGGAAGCCATTGAACGGAACCTGGCAGGACTGGAAAAATAAAACAAAAAGGGCTGTTCGGATATTTATATTTGACATAATTCGGAGCAGCTCTTACAATAAAGAAAAATAATAAAAGGAGATTACTAATATGGAAGCATCAAAAGTATATTTTACCAATCTGCGTACCGGGACGAATACCAATCTGCAGCAGAAGCTGACGAAACTGGTAAAAAAAGCTGGTATTGCGAACATTGATTTTGAGAATAAGTATGTAGCAATCAAGATTCATTTCGGTGAACCTGGCAATCTGGCATTTCTTCGTCCAAACTATGCCAGAACCATTGCAGATATTGTAAAAGAACTGGGTGGAAAACCATACCTGACAGACTGCAATACGCTGTATGTAGGTGGCCGTAAGAATGCACTGGATCACATCGAGAGTGCTTATCTGAATGGATTTACACCATATACGACCGGATGCCATATCCTGATTGGCGATGGACTGAAGGGAACAGATGACGTTCTGGTACCGGTAGAAGGCGGCGAATATGTAAAAGAAGCGAAGATCGGACGTGCTATTATGGATGCGGATGTATTCCTGACACTGACACATTTTAAGGGACATGAAGCAACTGGATTTGGTGGCACGCTGAAGAACATTGGTATGGGATGTGGTTCCCGTGCCGGTAAGATGGAGATGCACAGTGCCGGAAAGCCACATGTAGACCAGGAACTTTGTATTGGATGTGGAGCCTGCTCCAGAATCTGTGCACACAGCGCAGCTGTCGTGACAGACAAGAAGGCATCTATCAATCATGACAAGTGCGTAGGATGCGGACGTTGCATCGGAGTCTGTCCGAAGGATGCTGTTCTGGCAGCCAGCGACGAGGCGAATGATATCCTGAACTGCAAGATTGCAGAATATTCAAAAGCAGTCATCAACAATCGTCCGGCTTTTCATATCAGTCTGGTTATGGATGTATCTCCGAACTGTGACTGTCATGCAGAAAATGACCTTCCTATTGTACCGGATGTAGGTATGTTTGCATCCTTTGACCCGGTAGCACTGGACAAGGCCTGTGCAGATGCAGTAAATGCGCAGCCGGTGATCCATGGAAGTGTACTGGAAGAGCATGTGAAAGAACATGAGGAAGAAAGTAAACACCATGATCATTTCCATATGAGTCATCCAGATACCAACTGGGTAAGCTGTATTGAGCATGCCAAGAAGATTGGTCTGGGCACTGATGAGTACGAATTAATTGAGATAAAATAGTAGGAAAGTAAAAAAACAGGAGTACTGCCATTGAACAGTGCTCCTTTTTCATGCTATACTGCAAATAGTTTTTTGGATGAAAATGAATTTTGGAAAACGGAGAAATGACATGTTTAAGATTGGAAATCATCTTTCTTCCTCCAAAGGATACGAAGCCATGGGAAAAATGGCTGTAAAACTGGGAGCGAATACCTTTGCTTTTTTTACACGCAATCCCAGAGGAGGAAAAGCAAAAGAAATAGATCCGAAGGATGTGGAAGCTTTTTTGCAGTATGCAACAGAACATCAGATTCAGAAGCTGGTGGCTCATGCACCTTATACCCTGAATCCCTGTTCTGCAGATCCGGCGTTAAGGGAATTTGCAAAGAATACCTTTGCGGATGATCTGAAGCGTATGGAATATACACCGGGGAATTATTATAATTTTCATCCGGGCAGTCATGTGAAGCAGGGAGTCGATGTGGGGATCGATTATATAGCACAGATGTTAAATGAAGTCCTGACACAGGAGCAGACAACCACGGTTCTTCTGGAGACCATGGCCGGAAAAGGCAGCGAAGTAGGAAGAACCTTTGAAGAACTCAGGGCAATTCTGGATCGTGTAGAGCTGCAGGACAAGATGGGTGTCTGCCTGGATACCTGTCATGTATGGGATGGCGGCTACGATATTGTCGGAGATCTGGACGGGGTACTGGATGAGTTTGACCGGGTGATCGGACTGGAGCGTCTGAAGGCTGTTCATCTGAATGACAGTATGAATGAACGAGGCAGCCATAAGGACCGTCATGCCAGAATCGGAGAGGGAAAGATCGGACTGGAAGCACTGGCGGGAGTCATCAATCATCCAGTCTTAAAAGAACTTCCATTTATACTGGAGACACCAAATGATGATGCCGGCTATGCAGCAGAGATTGCGCTGCTGAAAAAGATGCGGACAACACCGTGACCGGTGTCTTACCCTGCATAAAACAAAACAGAAAAGAGTGACACAGATTTGAATACAACAGACATTTTACGAAGACTGGAGAAAAAAGAGATTACCGTAGAAGAGGCAGAGCAGCTGCTGCAAAATGGAGAAGAAAAGCAGGAACTGGAGTATGCCAACATTGATTATGAACGGGAAGAGCGCACCGGTGTGCCGGAAGTGATCTACTGTGCCGGCAAGACCGCAGGACAGGTGCGGGGGATTGTGCAGAATATGAGAGAACACGGACAGAAGCATATCCTGGGGACCAGATGCAGCAGGGAAAAATATGAAGCTGCCAGAGAGGTGTGCCCGGAACTGGAGTATGATGAACTGTCCCAGATTATGGTGTATCAGCCAGAGCCATTTCCACTGAATAAGGGAAAAATTCTGGTGGCCTGTGCCGGTACCTCAGATCTTCCGGTGGCCAGGGAAGCGGCACAGACTGCCAGATTCCTTGGAAATGAAGTCGAAGAAGTCTATGATGTAGGCGTAGCCGGGATTCACAGACTGTTTGCCAGACTGGATGTTATCAAAAGTGCCAGTGTGATTGTAGCAGTGGCCGGAATGGAGGGAGCACTGGCTTCTGTGATTGGCGGACTGACAGACAAACCAGTGATTGCAGTGCCAACTTCGGTGGGATATGGAGCCAACCTGGGCGGTATGACTGCACTTCTGGCTATGCTGAACAGCTGTGCCAGTGGAACCAGTGTGGTGAACATTGATAATGGATTCGGTGCCGGTTATATGGCGCACAGCATCAACTGTCTGACTGGAAAACGGGAGGAAGATACGTGAGAGAGAAAATATTGTATTTTGACTGCAGCGCAGGAATCAGTGGAGATATGACTCTTGGTGCACTGATTGACCTGGGTGCAGATAAGAATGCGTTCCTGACAGAGCTGGAAAAGCTTCATCTGGAAGGATATGAAATCGCTTTTGAGACAACTCAGAGAAATGCCATAACGGCAACACATGTGAATGTGATTCTGACCGGACAGGAGCAGGTTCATGATCATACGCACATCCATGAACATATCCATGACCATGGACATACGCATGAACACGATCACGAACACCACAGTCACGACCATGAACGCGGACATTTTCACCGTAGTTTCCGGGATATCCGTCAGATGATTCAGAACAGTGAACTGTCAAAAGAAGTGAAGGATCTTTCCCTTCGCATCTTTACCAGAGTAGCCAGAGCTGAGGCTAAGGTACATCACAAGGATGTTGAAGAAGTACAGTTTCACGAAGTAGGCGCTGTGGATTCGATTGTGGATATTGTGGGAAGTGCGATCCTGATCACGATGCTGAAGCCAGACCGTATCTGCGCTTCCGTAGTACAGGATGGGCATGGCTTTGTCCATTGCCAGCACGGAATGTTATCAGTGCCGGTGCCGGCAGTATGTGAAATCTTTGCAGAATCGGATGCGCTGATCCGCCAGATTGATGTGGATACTGAGCTGGTGACCCCAACGGGAGCAGCGATCATATCTGAACTGGCAGATTCCTTTGGCACCATGCCGGTAATGACCATTGATAAAATAGGATGGGGAGCCGGAACGAAGATCCTGAAGATCCCGAATCTGCTGAAGGTGACGCTGGGATATCAGGAGACTGTTTCTGATAACTATACGGAACAGGATGAGATCATGGTGCTGGAGACCAATCTGGATGACTGCACCGGAGAGATGCTGGGAGCAGCAATGGAGATTCTGATGGAAAACGGTGCGCTGGATGCTTTTTATACACCGATTTTTATGAAAAAAAACCGCCCTGCATGGTGCCTGACGGTACTGGCAAGACCGGAAGATACAGAAAAGATGGAGAGACTGATCTTTTTGCACACAACGACCATTGGAATTCGCAGGCATCTGGATCAGAGAAGAATTCTGAAGAGAGAGAAGGCTGTGGTGCCGACTGCTTACGGAGAACTTCAGGTGAAGCGTGTGGCACTGGAAGATGGATACCGGGATTACCCGGAATATGAGAGTGCAAAGAAGCTGGCTGTAGAAACTGGGAAACCGTTATGGGAGATTTTAAAAAATGATGGAAAATCTGGAGAGCTTATATAAAAAAGCAATATGGATTGCACAGGAAGCACACAAGGGACAGACGGATAAAGGCGGGAATTCATATATTGAACATCCGTTGTATGTGGCGTCTCAGGTAGATACCACGGAACTGAAGATTATCGCCATGCTGCATGATACGCTGGAAGACAGTGAAGTAACTGCAGAGGACTTAAGACGGGAAGGATTCCCTGAAAGAATCGTAGAAGCGATCCTTGTCCTCACCCATGAGGATGGGAATGATGAGGCCTATCTGGATTATATCCGGAGAGTAGCCGGAAATACGATGGCAGCTGTGGTGAAGCGTGCAGATCTGATGCATAATATGGATATTTCCAGAATACCCAATCCTACAGAAAAAGACCAGAGGCGCCGGGCCAAATACGAACGGGCGTTAAAGCTATTGGAAGAACTGACCGATATGGATGCGGAGCTTCCGCAGGAATAAGAAAACAAAAGAAGAGAAAGAGAAATGAAGAAAAGAAAAATTGGCAGACTGCTGTTCTGGCTGCTTTTGCTGGTTGTAGTGATTTCTGCAACCGGGGTGACGGTAGCTATGAATCTGGCAGAGAAAAAACTGGATACGCAACAGGAAACAGAGAGTGAAACGGAAAAAACAAGTGAAACAGAGCAGGTGGACTACGAAGTACCAAAGCCGGATGTGTCCGAACAGCTGCTTACCGTGAATGATTATTCCAGACCGGGAGAGAAGACAGACGGAATCAAGTACATAGTCATTCATTATCTGGGCAATCCGAAGACAACGGCACAGGAGAATCATGATTATTTCGAGAGTCTGAAGGATCTGCAGAACTGTTATATGAGCGCCAACTATGTTGTTGGACTGGAAGGAGAAATCATTCAGTGTGTACCGGACGGGGAAGTAGCTTATGCATCGAATCAGGAGAACCACGAGTCGATTTCCATTGAAAACTGTCACATGGATACCACTGGAGAATTTCTGAAGGATACTTATATTTCACTGGTGAAGCTGACAGCATATCTGACGGAGACTTACAATCTGGGCAGAGATCAGATCATCCGTCACCATGATGTGACCGGAAAAGACTGCCCGATTTATTATACAGAGCATGAAGACTACTGGGAAGATTTCCGTGATGATGTGATGACATACCGGGAACTTTGTAAAAAACAGGTGGTGACAGATGAAGAACTGGAGACGATTCTGAAGGGTCTTGCCCATACCTATAAGGATAAATCCGAAGCCAAAGAGGTAGAAGAAACCGAGAGCGAAGAGAGTGAAAAACGGAACGGAAAAGACGAATACTATGAAGAAGACTTTGTCAGTGAACTGCCAGATTCTTCTTATACACCAGATACATCCGATACACCGGATACGTCTTATACACCGGATACGTCCTATACGCCGGACACCTCCACGCCGGATACGTCCTATACACCGGATACGTCCTATACACCGGATACGTCTTATACACCGGATACGTCCTATACGCCAGACACCTCCACACCGGATACGTCTTCCACACCAGGTACGTCTTCCACACCGGACACTTCTACGCCGGATACCTCAGGAGACAGCAGCGGAGATGGCGGCACAACGGTAACACCGGATCCTTCCGGCGCTACATCAGGCGGAGAGGCCGGAGCAGGTGATGGCAGCATGGAAGCTGTAGAAGAACTGTAAATCAAAAAAGCGAGTACTTTAAAAAAATCAAAAAAGTACTTGCTTTTTTAAAAACTTGTGTTATAGTAGTTATAGAACAGATAATGAAATGTAGATATTTGTTCGTTATTATCTAAATTTGATAGAACATTCCGACAGCAGGAGGTGACAGTTATGAATATTAATAAATTTACACAGAAGTCCTTACAGGCAGTGAATGATCTGGAGAAGATTGCATATCAGTTCGGCAACCAGGAAGTAGAACAGGAGCATCTGCTGTATGCATTGCTGAATCAGGAAGACAGCCTGATTAAGAAACTGATTGAGAAGATGGAGATTCAGCCGCATTATTTTGCCAACAGCGTAGAATCTGCCATTGAGAAGAGAACCAAGGTATCCGGTGGTAAGCCATACATCGGCAATGATCTGAATCAGGTGCTGATTACAGCAGAGGATGAGGCGAAGAACATGGGAGATGAATACGTCTCAGTAGAGCATCTGTTCCTTGCCATGATTCATCATCCAAGCAGAACAGTGAAAGAGCTGTTTCGTGAATATGGGATTACCAGTGAACGTTTCCTGCAGGCACTGTCTACCGTAAGGGGCAATCAGAGAGTGACTTCGGATAATCCGGAAGCTACTTATGATACCTTAAGCAAATATGGACAGGAGCTGGTGGAGAAGGCACGTCAGCAGAAGATGGATCCGGTCATCGGACGAGATGCCGAGATTCGTAATGTGGTTCGGATCCTTTCCAGGAAGACCAAGAACAACCCGGTTCTGATCGGTGAACCTGGTGTTGGTAAGACAGCAGTAGTAGAAGGACTGGCACAGCGTATTGTACGTGGAGATGTACCGGAAGGCCTGAAGAATAAGAAGATTTTCTCACTGGATATGGGAGCACTGGTAGCAGGTGCCAAGTACCGCGGTGAGTTTGAGGAACGTCTGAAAGCAGTCCTGGAGGATGTGAAGAACAGCGAAGGTGAGATCATCCTGTTTATTGATGAGCTGCATCTGATTGTTGGTGCAGGTAAGACAGATGGTGCCATGGATGCGGGCAATATGCTGAAGCCTATGCTGGCTCGTGGTGAGCTGCATTGTATCGGTGCTACCACACTGGATGAGTACAGGAAGTACATCGAGAAGGATCCGGCTCTGGAACGTCGTTTCCAGCCGGTCATGGTAGATGAACCGACCGTAGAGGATACCATCTCTATCTTGCGTGGACTGAAGGATCGTTATGAGGTATATCATGGCGTGAAGATCACAGACAGTGCACTGGTAGCGGCAGCAACCCTGTCACACAGATATATTTCCGATCGTTTCCTTCCAGATAAGGCTATCGACCTGGTGGATGAAGCCTGCGCCCTGATCAAGACGGAACTGGATTCCATGCCGACAGAGCTGGATGAGCTGTCCCGTAAGATCATGCAGATGGAGATCGAGGAGGCTGCCCTGAAGAAGGAGACAGACCGTCTGAGTGCTGACCGTCTGGAGGTACTCCAGAAGGAGCTGGCTGAATGGAAGGCTGAATTTGCCAATATGAAGGCAAAGTGGGACAATGAGAAGAATTCGGTAGAGAATCTGTCAAAGCTGCGTGAGCAGATCGAGCAGATGAATAAAGACATTGAGCTGGCAAAGAGAAATTATGATCTGAATAAGGCAGCAGAACTTCAATATGGAGAACTGCCGAAGCTGCAGCAGCAGTTGAAGATCGAAGAAGAGAAGGTAAAGAATAAAGATCTTTCCCTGGTACATGAAAGTGTAACAGAAGAGGAGATCAGCAGGATCATTTCCAGATGGACTGGTATTCCGGTAGCCAGGCTGACTGAGAGTGAACGAAGCAAGATCCTGAATCTGGATAAAGAACTGCACAAGAGAGTCGTTGGTCAGGATGATGGTGTGCAGAAGGTAACAGATGCGATCCTGAGATCTAAGGCCGGTATCAAAGATCCTGGAAAGCCAATCGGTTCCTTCCTGTTCATGGGACCTACCGGTGTTGGTAAGACAGAGCTGGCGAAGGCACTGGCACAGAGTCTGTTCGATGATGAACAGAATATGGTACGTATCGACATGAGTGAGTACATGGAGAAGTATTCCGTATCCAGACTGATTGGAGCTCCTCCAGGATATGTAGGCTATGAAGAAGGCGGTCAGCTGACAGAGGCAGTTCGTAGAAAACCATATTCCGTAGTTCTGTTTGATGAGATCGAGAAGGCACATCCGGATGTCTTTAATGTATTGCTTCAGGTACTGGATGACGGACGTATTACCGATTCTCAGGGACGTACGGTAGACTTTAAGAATACCATTCTGATCATGACATCCAATATCGGCTCTCAGTATCTGTTGGAGGGTATCAATGACAACGGTGAGATTTCAGAAGAAGCAGAAAAGATGGTGATGAATGACCTGCGTGCACATTTCAGACCAGAATTCCTGAACCGTCTGGATGAGATCATTATGTTCAAGCCGTTGACAAAAGATAACATTGGTCATATCATTGACCTGATGATGGATGAGATCAATGAGAGACTGACCGGGCAGGAGATTTCCCTGAAGCTGACAGAAGCCGGTAAGAACTTCGTCATTGAAGGTGGTTATGAGCCGATGTATGGCGCACGTCCACTGAAGAGATTCCTTCAGAAAAACGTAGAGACACTGGCAGCCAGAGAGATCCTGTCCGGAGAAGTACGAGGTGGCGACACGATCGTGATTGATGCGCAGGATGGAGCACTGGCCACCAGAATCGAACATGGTGAGGAGCAGGCATGATACCAAAAGATCCAATGATATTATTAAGTTACGTAAATACACAGCTGAGAGACTTCTATCCAAGTCTGGAAGCCCTGGCAGAAGGACTGGAAGTAGACCAGAAAGAACTGGTAAAGAAGCTGGCAGACATCGACTATGAATACGATGTACAGCGGAATCAGTTCGTGTAGCTGCTGGACCATTTGTATCCTTTCTGGATAATAGAGACTATAAGGGCGTAAGTTCCCGGCTTTTGTGCCAGGAACTTACGCCCTTCTCAGGTTATGACCCCGGAAAGTAAGAAGTAAGTGAAAATCGTGGCCGGGAGGATGCGAAAAGAAGCCGGGGCAACCACGGAAAAGGGAAAATAAGTAAAAATCGTGGTCTGGAAGATGTGAAAAGAAGCCGGGGCAACCACGGAAAATGGAAAATAAGTGAAAATCGTGGCCGGGAGGATGCGAAAAGAAGCCGGATCAACCACGGAAAAGAGAAAATAAGTAAAAATCGTGGCTGGGAGGATGTGAAAAGAAGCCGGATCAACCACGGAAAATGGAAAATAAGTAAAAATCGTGGCCGAGAGGAAAAAAGAGAAATCAGATTGTCCACGGAAAGACAAGAAGTCGCAGAGTAATCTACCCCACGACAAAGACAGCTCAAGTTGGTGCAAAATCGAAGGAAATAAGAATAGCATTGAGGAAAGATAGTAAACAAGTGACAATAGAGAAGATAAAAGTAAAGTTGATTTATGGTGAATATCAGGAAATAGAACAGATTTGTAGGAATCAGACAGAGGCAGAGATTAGGGATTTGATGATGAATGTGGCATACGATACGGAAAATCTAAGCGTTTATGGTTTTATCCAATATATGATCAGAAGAACCGAAAACGCAAATTGGATAAAACTTGCAGTAGATATAATGTTGAATCCATTTAGCTTTATGGAAGGAGCATATTCAGTTGCATTATATCATGCCAGAGAACTTGTATTAATGGAAAGAAATATTAAAAATTTGGAAAGACTTCTGTTTTTTTATAATATACCAGAAAAGCTAATTAATGATGAGGAAGCAAAGAATATAGCAGAAGAAATCTTGAAAACAGATGCTAATAATAAAGTGGCACAGGATATTATCAAATTATAACACTTTTCAGATTTTGACGTTGTATATCGTGCGGTAAAGGAATACAAAAAAGAGAATGCAAAGGAACAGGAAAAAAATCAGTGGCGTATGAAAAAAGTTTATGCATATTAAAAGAGAAAGGCGTCAAATTTGACAAAGGTCTTTCCATAAATGAATTGAATGAAATAGAGAAAGTGTACCGGATAAAGTTTCCTGACAGCTTGAGAAATTTTTTGATGGAGGCTCTGCCTGTTTCAAGAGAATTTTATAATTGGCGAGATACGAGCAATGATAATGTGAACTTTATAAAGAGGGTCATAAAAGAACCATTATTGGACGTATATAATATGGCTGGAGAAGTATATTGTTATGATGAATGGAATAATAAAGAAAGCGTGGCTGGAGAAGTTAGAAGGCGGCTTGAAACAGCGCCAGCATTACTGCCTGTTTTTAGTCATCGTTATATGCCAATGCTGGAAATGAAAAAAGATCCGCCAATCATTTCGATACATGGTGTTGATATTATATATTATGGGAAGAATTTGGAAGATTATTTTGATATAGAATTTGGCACTAAAAATCAAGCTGAAATGGAGTTTGATGATATTACACCCATTCCATTTTGGTCAGAAATTATGTGATTCATGAAACACATAAGAAAATCAAGGCAGATTATCAACTTGTATAAAAATAAAAAGTTGCATATACAAAAATAAAAAGATGCTTGAAAAAACGAAATAAAAATGATACACTAAGAATCACAAAAGCATATTTTTCAGTTTATGGCGCAATACGCTGTCTGAATTCTTAACATCATTTCAAAGATCTTATGCTTTTCGTTCTATCAATCAGGTAATGGAAAAGCAGGAGATAGGAAATGTGTTACAAATGCGTTATAGCTGTCTCCTGCTTCAAAACAGGAGGGCAGCTTATGGCAAAAAGAAAACGAACAACTGCAAACCGGAAATACAAGGATACGGTATTTCGCATGTTATTCTCTGAAAAAGAGAATCTGCTGACACTTTATAACGCAATGAATGGAACGGCTTATACGGACCCGGAGGATTTGAAGATTGTGACTTTGGAGAATGCCGTTTATATGGGGATGAAGAATGATCTGGCATTTATCATAGACACGAACCTGTGTCTGTATGAACACCAGTCTACCTACAATGCAAACATGGCTTTGAGAGATCTGTTCTACATAGCCCATGAATATCAGAAGCTGGTAGATCGAAGGTCACTGTATTCATCCGTGCAGCAGAAGATCCCGGCACCGAAGTTCCTGGTTTTTTATAACGGTTCGAAAGAGATGGAGGACAGCCGGATAGAATATCTGTCATCCGCCTTTGAGAATCTGACCGGTGAGCCGGATCTGGAATTAAAAGTACAGACATTGAATATCAATAAAGGCCATAACAGGAAGCTGCTGGAGCAGTGTCAGACATTAAAAGAATATGCTGAATATGTAGCAAGAGTGAGAAAGTATACAGCAAGGATGGGTCTTGATGAGGCAGTACATCGTGCGGTAAAGGAATGTATAGACGAAGGAATACTGGAAGAATTCCTTCGCCGGAATCGGGCAGAGGTTGAAGCAGTGAGTATATTTGAATATAACAAAGAAGAGGAAGAAAGAAAACTTCGGGAAGCAGAATACGAAGGAGGCTGGCAGGCTGGACAAGAAGCCGGACTACAAAAGGGGCGGGAGGAAACAATACTCCAGATGAGCAGGGAATTTCATCTGGAAGAAGATGCGGTTATAGAATTTTTATGCAGAAAGTTAGATATAGATGAGGCAACTGCACGAAAAATGTTAAAAGAAAGCTAAGTCCATATGGTGAAGTAGAGATAAAGAAAAATTGTAATGCTTCAGAAACGACTGTCCCGCAAGGTGTTTGGGCATGAAACGCTAAAATCCTCAGACATGTATGCCAAAAATGTATTGCCAGAGACGATTTTATTGAATTTTGGATTCGTATCTGTGAGGGTACTGGACAGATACGAAATTTCATGATCATAACTACAAAAACAGCCCGGCCATTTTACATAGTTTTGTGAAACGACCAGGCTTGTTATATTTATGCGTGGATGATAAAATGATTTCAAGAAGACGAGGAAACAGGAAAAATGTCAGGGAAAAAGAGAAAGAAATATGAGGTATCATGTCTGCAGCAAATTATAAATGAATGGGATCCTATAGGTTTATTTCCTATAGCACCGAAGGATGAATATGTGGAAGAAATAAGAAAAATAGAGGAATACATTGAGTCAATGCCTAATTTTATGGAAGAACAATTGGCAGATAAGATAAACGAAATATTTGTTACATCATTTGGAAATGATGTATATAAAGAAAATGTAGGGACATGTATATTTGTGGCAAAGAAAATAATAGAGATCTTATTCTAATGGATTTTTATAAGGAACTGAACTGGGGGAAAACTGAGTGGTTGGATTTAAGGTAGAGTATTATTGGTATCAAATTGGAAGTGGAGATTTTCTATATGCCTTTTTCTCCACAATAGCAAGCAATCTGGAGAATAGAATCTGGGGGAATAGATTCCCAACAATTATGACTCAATTATATCAAGGTAAAATAGACAATGCAAGTATAGCAAAAGCATTGGAAGAACTGAAAATCATAAAAAAAGAATTAAAACAATTTTCGCCGGATGAAATAGTGTGGGATTTAGATGATCCGTCAAAACAACCGCCGTGGGGAAAGAATATTAGTAGTGAGATTACAGATTTGTCCAATTATTTTATAACAAATGAAGGTAAAGATTTTATAATATTGCTTTTTAATGCGCTTGATAAAGCTATGGAATTAAATACAGATTTAAGAATAAAATCAATGTAATGATATTTCTGAAAAAGAGGGTGTGAGAATTATATAGTGAGGAGCACAGCCTGATCAAGACAGGGGGAGACAAACCGTGCATATACAAGAAATAAAATGGATGGATGAAGAAAATCGGGAGGCAATTTTAAAAATTTCTGATAACATGGAGATCCTGCAATGTTTTTCATTTCCTTGTAGATATAGCGTAGGGGATATATTGTTTGAGCCATTAGAAAGTTTAGATGTTGAAGACATAGTATTTCATCAGAAGAAAGAAAATTGTATAAAAGAAATGGATGGAATATTTAAATATAAATTGGTGGGAGTAATGAAGAATATAGAAAAAGGGATCATAAGTGTATATGGATTTGACATTCATATTGATCAGGAAAAAATTCCGGTAGATATTGAAAATGGAATGTATGTTGAGTGTATTGTTCCCAGAATTGATATATGGTAAGGGGAAATGAGAGGATATGGATAATATCACAGAAAGAAGACATGATGTAAAAGTTTATGTCTATTAAAAGGGAAAGACATTTAACCTGAGAAAGATCTTTCTATAAATGAATTGAATGAAATGGAGTTTAATGATATTACGCCATTCCATTTTGGTCAGAAATCATGTGATTCATGGAACATAAGAAAATTAAGGCAGATTATCATATGTATAAATACAAAAAGTTGCATATATAAAAATAAAAAGATACTTGAAAAAACGAAATAAAAATGATCACTAAGAATCACAAAAGCATATTTTTCAGTTTATGGCGCAATACGCTGTCTGAATTCTTAACATCATTTCAAAGATCTTATGCTTTTCGTTCTATCAATCAGGTAATGGAAAAGCAGGAGATAGGAAATGTGTTACAAATGCGTTATAGCTGTCTCCTGCTTCAAAACAGGAGGGCAGCTTATGGCAAAAAGAAAACGAACAACTGCAAACCGGAAATACAAGGATACGGTATTTCGCATGTTATTCTCTGAAAAAGAGAATCTGCTGACACTTTATAACGCAATGAATGGAACGGCTTATACGGACCCGGAGGATTTGAAGATTGTGACTTTGGAGAATGCCGTTTATATGGGGATGAAGAATGATCTGGCATTTATCATAGACACGAACCTGTGTCTGTATGAACACCAGTCTACCTACAATGCAAACATGGCTTTGAGAGATCTGTTCTACATAGCCCATGAATATCAGAAGCTGGTAGATCGAAGGTCACTGTATTCATCCGTGCAGCAGAAGATCCCGGCACCGAAGTTCCTGGTTTTTTATAACGGTTCGAAAGAGATGGAGGACAGCCGGATAGAATATCTGTCATCCGCCTTTGAGAATCTGACCGGTGAGCCGGATCTGGAATTAAAAGTACAGACATTGAATATCAATAAAGGCCATAACAGGAAGCTGCTGGAGCAGTGTCAGACATTAAAAGAATATGCTGAATATGTAGCAAGAGTGAGAAAGTATACAGCAAGGATGGGTCTTGATGAGGCAGTACATCGTGCGGTAAAGGAATGTATAGACGAAGGAATACTGGAAGAATTCCTTCGCCGGAATCGGGCAGAGGTTGAAGCAGTGAGTATATTTGAATATAACAAAGAAGAGGAAGAAAGAAAACTTCGGGAAGCAGAATACGAAGGAGGCTGGCAGGCTGGACAAGAAGCCGGACTACAAAAGGGGCGGGAGGAAACAATACTCCAGATGAGCAGGGAATTTCATCTGGAAGAAGATGCGGTTATAGAATTTTTATGCAGAAAGTTAGACGTAGATGAGGCAACTGCACGAAAAATATTGAAAGAAAGCTAAACCCGTATGGTGAAGCGGAGATAAAAAATTATTATAACTATATGTAAGTTCTTAACTCGGTCATTGCACATCGATTTATGTGAAATGACCGGGTTTGTTATATTTATGCGTGGATGATAAAAGAAGAATATGGTAAAATGGATAGAATAAATTTGTGAGGTTAGATATGGATATGATTTAATTGCATACATAAAAAAGTATAATGATTTTACATTGAATTATAAGGTGGGAGATGAAAGAAAATTATATAATGGAAAATCATTATTATTTTATTCATTGGCAAATAATGATGCAGACAGTCGCTATTCAATAAGTTCTTTTTTACTTGATAAAGGAATCGATGTTAGTGGATTGAACGAGGAAAATGAAAATGTATTACATGTATTATTATCAAGAACAAACCATAATCTTAAACAGACCATAGAATTATGCAAAAGATTAATTGATGGTGGAGCAAATATTAATCAAATAGATAAAAAAAGACTGGTTCCGTTACAGTATATAATTAATTTGAAATATACAGATGAAGAGTTAGAACCGCTATATGAAATTTGGTTTGCGAAGAATAATGTTGTTATTGATCATAAAAATGCCTGGGGGAAGTCACCTTTAGAAATTGCTGAAATCATACCGTATAGAGAAAAATTGTTAGAGAGAATGAAAAAACAAAGAAAGGTATCTCATCTGGAACAAATGATAAATGAATGAGATCCAGTTGGCTTATTTCCTCTGACACCAAAGAAGGAGGAATATGTGTGTGGATAAGAGTAATGTGTTGAATCGTGAGAATTTATCAAAAAAGCTGCAAATAGCCAGGGTACCGGATTGGTTGTACAACTTAGATGAAAAGGGGAGAACAGATGAACGCTTCTGTCTGAAAAAATCGGATGATAAATGGCAGGTTTACTATTTGGAAAGAGGGGTAAAAACAACAAATAGGTTTTTTGATTCGGAAAGTGATGCCTGTCAATATATATATGACCAGCTGACAGAATAGAAGGAAAGGTTGGCGCACAGGGAATGGGGCTATATGGAGGAGCACATCAGGCATATATTTCTTTTAGAGAAATACCGGCAGATTGGATAAAAATATCGAAAATGAAATGGAAGTGATAAAAAAATGGGTTGCATTACTGAAAAACAACATAAAGAGCTAATAAGCATTTTGACAGAATTAATAACTACAATTGAATTAATGGAAACGGAATATAAAGATTATCTATTGTTTCAAAACAAAAGAGAGGCAAAAGAGTGGCTTGTGTTCTTGAAAAATCATACTGATAAAGAGGAATTGAAATCTTTAGAAGATGAAATATCAGATAGATTATTTTATAGATTTGATGTTCAAATTGTAAATACAAAACTAGATGATAAGAGGGCAGAGCTTATGAAAAGTTATATTATAAAATCAAATGAGTATTTAAAGTAAAATGTAAAGGCTCAGGATCTATTGTTCTATAAAGTATTTTAGCATGTATATGCTAAACTTATATTACTAAAGATGATTATATCAGCTTATATCAAATTAGTTTTTATATAATGGATTCATAAATTAAGTCATTTTGTGGACTGTTTTTAATGAATGGGAAACAGCCTGCTTTGAAATTTGAGCAGGTTTTTTCCCGTTCATATTCTTTATATTCAGCATTTGGAACTTCTCTCTCTTCATGGATATCACATAGCATGTTGTATGTCGGCATTTTTTGGATATAGTGATTCAGAGCAGGCTGGGTTTGACAGCCTTCCTGTATGGCAACATAGTTAGATGCAATTGCGTAAATGAGAAGTTTTTTTTGAGATTCACTCATATCGGATTCTGCAATGGTGTCAAATACATACAGCATAAAAGGCATCAAGTTATCAACTGCAGATTGTTCTTCCTCTGTGAGCTGTGGTTTAGCTGCTTTGTCAGTTTTAGTTTCTCCCTGTTTGGGAAGTGGGCAGCGTATTTGTGAAGTGCCTGTTTTAGTTCATTAGGACTTTCGGCGTATTTTTGAATAGCTGTATCAAAAGTAGCCTTTTGGGATTGATAATAATAAATCAGCTCCGGAATAGAACTGCCAGGGATATCGATAGTTCCATTTTCATACCGGGTCAATACAGAATGGCTGACACCAATTTTTTCAGCAGCAGCTTTTTGAGAAATATTTTTCTTCTTTCGGGCTTTTTTTAAAGTGTTCCCAATAATTTTCTTTAATTCATCTTTGGATATATCCATAATTGAGGTTCTCCTGACGAACATCTTTTGTACATATAGTAGAATTCGAACATATGATCGTATAAATGTGGAAGAAACCAGAATTTATGATATAATAATCTGTTAACAAAGAATCCGGAACTTTCAGAGGAATGGTCAGAGAATAATGAGAGTGGACCAGACGAAGTACGTTATAATTCAAGGAACACAGCGCTGTGGAAATGTCCGACCTGTCATGGGGAATACAGCTACATAATAGGAGACCGCAAAACAGGAGATGATGCGTGTCTGTATTGTAGTGATAGAAAAATACTGCCTGGTTACAACTCATTCAAAGTGAAGCATCCAGATCTTATGGAAGAATGGTGTTGGGTGGAGAATATATTTATAGAAGTGGATCCAGATCAAATTCTTGATACAGATAATCAGGAGGTATGGTGGCTTTGTAAATTGTGTGGACGAAAGTACCCGATGAGCGCAAAAAAGAGGTTAATGAAACAGAAAAGAGGGCATAATCCGTGCCCGCAGTGCAATGGCAGAAGATGGCGACGTATTTTTAATATTTAATGAAAAGCAGGATCTGATAGTTTTTCAGATCCTGTAAAAATTTAGGGAAATGGTACAAGGACAATGTCATTTCCAGAACGTGTCTTTTTCATGTCAATGATCCGCTGGTTTTCGGAACCACGGAAGTATAAAGAAAGATTCTTTTTCTCTTCTTCAAATCGGCCATCTACCAGAACATCGATGTGATCCAGAATCGTGTCTGTCACATCTGGGATATAACGACAGCCGCCCGGCACCAGATCCTGATGATAGGTATATCCGGTGTACATCCAGATATTTTTTTCTGGAAGTTCTTTCTTGACCCGGAGAATTAAAGCCAGAACATCTGGCTGGTTCTGGAGCTCAAAGGGCTCGCCACCCAGAATGGTCAGGCCTTCATAATAAGATTCGGAAAGCTCGTTTAGTACCATATCTTCCAGTTCCTGTGTGAATGGTATTCCATAATGGAAGTCCCAGGTCTGTGGCTGGAAGCATCCCTTGCAATGATTCAGGCAGCCAGATACAAAGACAGACACCCTGGTACCGGTTCCGTTTGCACAGTCCGCTTTCATGATCTCGCCAACATACATACTTAAATACCTCCTTGTAAGTGAGCGCTAGATTTCCTAAAAAAAGGATCCGATCTGATCGAATCCTTTTTTTGAATGTGATTAAAAAGCAAAGAAAATTATTTTGTTCAAGTTACTCACACGTTCCACAGGACATATGAAGCACTCGGTCTTTGATCTCCTGTGTACGTCCCTGATTCCAGAACTGAGTACCGATATATCCGCAGGTTCTTCGTGCAACAAAAAGCTTATCCTGATCACGGTTGCCGCAGTTCGGGCATTCCCAGACCAGCTTGCCGGAATCATCGGTAACGATCTTGATCTCACCATCGTATCCACAGTTTTCGCAGTAGTCACTCTTGGTATTCAGCTCCGCATACATGATGTTCTCATAGATAAACTTCATCACAGACAGAACAGCTGGAATGTTGGTCTGCAGATTCGGTACTTCCACATAACTGATGGCTCCGCCAGGAGAAAGCTTCTGGAATTCCGACTCGAACTTCAGTTTGCTGAATGCATCGATCTTTTCTGCGACATGTACATGATAGCTGTTGGTGATATAGTTCTTATCGGTAACGCCTGGGATGATACCAAAACGCTTCTGCAGGCATTTGGCGAACTTGTAAGTAGTAGATTCCAGTGGAGTACCGTAAACAGAATAGCTGATGTTCTCGGCCGCTTTCCATTCCTTACACTTGTCATTCAGCTTCTGCATGACAGCAAGGGCAAAGTCATGTCCTTCTGGTGCAGTATGAGAGTGGCCGGTCATGCGTACACACATCTCATGAAGACCGGCATAGCCAAGAGAGATGGTGGAATAACCATTATATAATAGTTTGTCGATGGTTTCACCCTTTTTCAGGCGGGCCAGCGCACCATGCTGCCACAGAATAGGTGCCACATCAGATACAGTGCCAAGCAGACGATCATGACGGCAGCGCAGGGCACGGTGGCAAAGTTCAAGACGCTCTTCCAGAATCTGCCAGAATTTATCCATATCACCATCGGATGAACATGCTACATCTACCAGATTCAGGGTAACTACGCCCTGATTGAAGCGACCGTAGAACTTATGGCTTCCATCCGGATTGCGCTGAGAATCTTCAACCGTCAGGAAAGAACGGCATCCCATACAAGTGTAAACATTGCCATTCTTCAGTTCACGCATGATCTTGGCGGAAATATAATCCGGAACCATACGCTTGGCGGTACATTTTGCAGCCAGCTCTGTCAGATACCAGTACTTGGAATCTTCGGTAATATTGTCTTCATCCAGAGTATAGATCAGCTTCGGGAATGCAGGAGTAATCCATACACCCTTTTCATTCTTTACACCCTGCATACGCTGGATTAGCACTTCTTCGATAATCATGGCCAGATCATCTCTGGTCTGACCTTCCGGGACTTCATCCAGATACATGAAGATCGTAACGAAAGGTGCCTGACCGTTACAGGTCATCAGAGTGATCAGCTGGTACTGAATCGTCTGGATACCGCTCTTGACTTCTTCACGAAGACGGCGTTCGGTAATTTTGTTGATGATTGTCTCATCCAGAGCTTCACCGCATTCGGTACGCTCTGCGATAACAGCTTTACGCAGCTTCTGACGGCTGATATCGACAAAAGGTGCCAGATGGGACAGCGTAAAAGACTGTCCGCCATACTGATTGCTGGCTACCTGTGCAACAATCTGTGTGGTAACGTTACAGGCAGTAAAAAAGCTGTGTGGCTTCTCAATCATAGTCTCACTGATGACAGTACCATTCTGAAGCATGTCTTCCAGATTCAGCAAATCGCAGTTATGCTCTTTCTGAGCAAAATAATCAGAATCATGAAAATGAATAATACCTTCCTCATGTGCTTTCACAATGTCTTCAGGAAGCAGAACACGGCGGGTCAGGTCCTTGCTGACTTCACCAGCCATATAATCTCTCTGAGTAGAGTTGATCACCGGGTTCTTATTGGAATTCTCCTGCTTGACTTCTTCGTTCATGTGGTCAATCAATGCCAGAATACCATTGTCAGTGGTATTACTTTTCCTGGAAAGCTCTCTCTTGTAGCGGTAGCGGACATACTTCTGTGCTACCTCGTACCCACGCATCTCCATGATACCGGTCTCCACCATATCCTGGATATCTTCCACATTCACCGCATGGGTCATCCGATGAATCTGCTGTGAAATGGTATCCGCAATGGCCATAATCTGATAATCATTCAGCTGATGCAGGAGATCTACTTCGTTATTCGCTGCCTTAATGGCGTTCACGATTTTATCCAGATCAAAGTGAACCTCTTCTCCATTTCGTTTAATAACATTAGTTGTGATAGTTGTACTCATAATTACCCCTCAAATCTAAAAAATGTTAATCAAGAAAATATTCTGTCATGGACAGGCCAGACAGAATAAAATGCTTTAAATAAAGGGCAAAACTCTAATGAAAAAAGCTCTGCTCTGGTAACCAGATATAGTTTTGATGATATTATGTAAACACAATATCTGGTGTTCGAGTACTATGATAACGCATTATACAGGAAATGAAAAGGGAAAATAATTACTAAAAATCGGAGAAGAAAATGGAGGGTTTTTCTACTTGACAGTCAGAAAGCCTGTATTTATGGGAATCCTGGAAAAGCCAGGAAGAATGTTGAAACTTGTAAAGAAGGATTTGCCTGTGTTAGAATAATGGCAGTAACAAAAACCGACAGTAAGGGGAAGAATCATATGTGGATCAGTAAATATTTTGTATATTTTGTCATATTCAGCTGTATGGGCTGGATTTATGAATCTATTTTCTGCACCGTGAAGAGCGGATCCTGGCAGAACAGAGGCTTTCTATATGGACCTGTCTGCCCGATCTATGGGGTAGGGGCGGCAACGATTATGGCATTAATGGACTGGTTTACCAGTCAGAATCAGGGGGAGATCAGTTATACCTGGTGGCAGGTATTTCTGATAGCGTTTTTTGGAAGTATTGTACTGGAGTATGTAACCTCCTGGGGGTTGGAGAAGCTGTTCCATGCATATTGGTGGGATTATAGTGATGTACCACTGAATATCAACGGAAGAGTCTGCTTTCCGGCGTCAGTAGGATTTGGTGTGGCAGGGCTTCTGGTTATCTATGTGATCGCACCGGCCACCAGGGATGCCACTACATGGATTACTCCGATTCTGATGGAGCTGTTTTCGTTGATTTTCATGGCTCTGCTGGCAGCTGATGCCACATTGACTGTATCTGCATTGACTGGATTTGAACGGAATGTAGCTGCTATGGAAGAAGCACTGAACCAGCATATGGAGCAGTTTGTCAGTACCGTGCAGCAGAAGAGTCAGGCGGCGGGAGAAGTGCTGGAAGAGAAAAAACTGGCAGCAGGCGAGGTTCTGGAGGAAAAGAAGCAGGCAGCCAGCGATCGACTGGCGGAGGAAAGACTTCGTTTTACCAGAGAAAGTCTGGAACGTGTGACAAAGCGCATGGGCAGCGGTCATCGTGCAGCTTTGAACCGTGTCAAGGGATTTAAGGGATACGGTACCGAACGTAAGTCCAGGATACGCAGTATTTTCCATCAGACTGTAAAGAAGTATAGAAAGAATGGAGAACAGGCATGAAAAAGAGCTATGAGGTAGTATGGGAGATTTTTAACGAATGTGCCAACAATCAGATGCGGGATATTTTTATTGAAGAAATTGAGACAGAAGATACAGATGCCTGGATCCGAAGCAAGGTGAAGGATCAGGAACTGACCTGGGAGAAGCAGACTCTGGAAGACGGAACGCTGGTCTATGATGTGGATGCTACCGGCACAAAAGAACGATTTTCTTTTACGGAAATATAAAAGAAAAGTACATTGAAGAAAGTGAGTGCCTGTGCTACAATGAGGGCACGGCGATTGAAAATGGAAAATAAATAGCTACGCTACGAACGGAGGAGAAGACCTATGTTTATTACAGATAGTATTTTTTATGTAGGAGTAAATGACCACCAGGTGGATCTGTTTGAAGGACAGTATGATGTGCCGAATGGCATGGCTTACAACTCCTATGTAATTATGGATGATAAGATTGCAGTGATGGATACAGTAGATATCCATTTTACAGAAGAATGGCTGGGAAATATTGCTAAAGTTCTGGATGGAAAGAAGCCAGATTATCTGGTAGTACAGCATATGGAACCGGATCATGCAGCGAATATCCACAATTTCATGAAAGCATATCCGGAGACTACCGTTGTAGCAAATGCAAAGACTTTTGGCATGATGACAAATTTCTTCCCGGAGATGGATCTGAAGGATCAGAAGCTGGAAGTAAAGAACGGCGGAACACTGGAACTTGGAAAGCATGTACTGAACTTTGTATTTGCACCGATGGTACACTGGCCAGAAGTTATGGTTACCTATGAGAGCACAGAAAAAGTGCTGTTTTCCGCAGACGGATTTGGAAAATTTGGTGCACTGGATGTGGAAGAAGACTGGGATTGTGAGGCACGCCGTTACTATATCGGTATCGTAGGAAAGTATGGTGCACCGGTACAGACTTTACTGAAGAAGGCTGTAGCACTGGATATTCAGATTATCTGCCCGCTTCATGGACCTGTTCTGACAGAGAACCTGGGACATTATATTGAAAAATATGATATCTGGTCTTCTTATAAAGTAGAATCAGAAGGTGTTGTCATTGCTTACGCTTCAGTTTATGGAAATACAAAGAAAGCGGCAGAGATTCTGGCACAGAAGCTGGAAGAAAAAGGCTGCCCGAAGGTATCACTCTTTGATTTGGCACGCTGCGATATGGCAGAAGCAGTAGAAGATTCCTTCCGTTATGGCAAGCTGGTACTGGCTTCCCTGACTTATAACGGAGAAGCATTCCCATTTATGAGAACTTTCGTAGAAGAACTGGTAGAACGTAACTATCAGAATCGTACGATTGGTATTATTGAGAATGGTTCCTGGGCACCGATGGCAGGAAAAGTCATTCGTGCAAAATTTGAAAAGAGCAAAGATATCACATGGCTGGAAAACAGCTGCACCATTATGTCAGCAGTAAAAGAAGAAAATCTTCAGCAGCTGGATGCAATGGCAGAAGAACTCTGCAAATAGGAGAAAAAAGTAAGAAACGAAGCAGGCTCTGAAAAGATTCGGGGCTTGCTTTTTTGTGAGCACTATGCTATACTCACACACGTTGTAAGCCCACAAAAACAAGGTCGTACAGGGCTTGCAAGGCGGTCACCGCCTATAAATGTGCCGAGTGTTCGTGACCTTCCACTCGTAAAACAAAACTAAAGGAGAAAAGAGAATATGAAAAACAAAGGTACTTTATTTCTGGTACAGGCTGCGGCAATTGCGGCTGTGTATGTGGTGCTGACCACTGTATTTGCAGCGTTTAGCTTTGGTGAGGTACAGGTGCGTATCTCAGAAGCATTGACGATTTTACCTGCATTCACACCGGCAGCGATCCCAGGCTTGTTTGTGGGATGTATTATCTCAAACTTCCTGGGAGGAGCGATCCTTATGGACGTGATCTTTGGAAGTATTGCTACATTGATCGGTGCAGTATTTACTTACAAGCTTAGGGGAAGCAGTAAATGGCTTGCGCCACTTCCACCGATTGTGGCGAATGCTTTGATTGTACCATTTACTCTTTTTTATGGATATGGTGTAAATCTTCCGATTCCGTTCATGATGTTGACAGTTGGTATCGGGGAAGTGATATCCTGTGGTGTGCTGGGAATGATTCTATACGGAGCACTGAGCAAGTATCGTCATATCATATTTGGAACAACGATAGCTGGAAAATAAGAAAAAGGATCATGGATTTTGTCTGCAGGACAAGAGACCATGGTCTTTTTTTGCTTTCCTTCAGAAAATGATTTGACGAATGGAAACAGGTGTTGTAGGATAGAAAAAAACGAATAAGTGCCTGTGGGTGGGCGCTGGAGGAGAACATTATGAATATCGTGTGTTTAGATCTGGAGGGTGTACTGGTACCGGAAATATGGATTGAGTTTGCAAAAGAAAGTGGTATTTCGGAGTTGGAGAAGACAACCAGGGATGAACCGGATTATGACAAGCTGATGAAGTACAGATTGGATGTATTAAAGCAGCATGGAATGGGGCTGAAGGAGATTCAGCAGACGATTGAGAAGATTGAGCCGTTGCCAGGAGCAAAGATATTTTTGGATGAGCTGCGTTCTATGACTCAGGTGATCATCATCAGTGAC
The DNA here is from genome assembly GCA_934408725.1 of uncultured Marvinbryantia sp. GTDB lineage: Bacteria > Bacillota > Clostridia > Lachnospirales > Lachnospiraceae > Marvinbryantia. The sequence goes on along the minus strand of CAKRVB010000005.1, from coordinate 82,504 downwards.
ACTTTTGAACAGTTTGCCATGCCGCTGATGAAGAAGCTGGGCTGGCCGACGATTTTCTGCAATACGCTGGAAGTAGCAGAGAACGGAGAGATTACTGGTTTCCGTATGCGTGTAGACCAAACCAAGCTGACCACGGTAAAGGCATTACAGTCCATTGGATTTGAGACGATTGCCAGTGGAGACAGCTACAACGATCTGGGTATGATCGGAGCAAGCAAGGCTGGATTCTTATTCCGCAGTACACCGGAGATCAAGGCAGAGCATCCGGAACTGCAGGCTTATGAGACCTATGAGGAACTGATGAACGCCATTAAAAAAGCACTGTAAGAATATAAGAATAATCAAGAACACTGCATGGTAGGAGAGAGATACTATGCAGTGTTCTTTTTTGCTATAATTTTTAAAGCCAATGCTACAGGGAATCAAGCTTGGATATACGGTACCAGACGGCGGATTTAGGTTTTTATTGTTAAATGACTGTTAGTTTCTTTCAAAAAATTTGTATCTAAGCATTGACAAATACCCTGTGGGGGTATATATTACAAACTGTAAAGAAAAATACCCCACAGGGGTATGACGATGCTGCTGTGAAAAGCAATGATTTAACAGGAGATGAAAAATGGGAGAAGATAAAAAAGAAGAAGTCTGTTGCTGCTGTGAAAAACATAAAGAGCGGTCTGACAAAGAATATCGGGATCTGATGAATCGTTTAAAGCGGATCGAAGGGCAGGTGCGTGGTATTCAGGGGATGCTGGAGAAGGACGCTTACTGTATCGATATTCTGGTTCAGGTGTCAGCGATCAATGCAGCATTGAACAGTTTTAATAAGAAACTGCTGGCGAATCACATCGAGACCTGTGTGGCAGAGAATATCCGGGAAGGGCATGATGAAGTCATTCAGGAACTGGTAGATGTATTGCCGAAACTGATGAAGTAATAGAAGGAAGGTGAAGAAGATGGAACAATATCAGGTAACAGGGATGAGCTGTGCAGCTTGCAGTTCCCGTGTGGAAAAGGCTGTTTCGGCGGTGCCGGGTGTGACATCCTGCTCTGTCAGTCTGCTGACGAATTCCATGGGAGTAGAGGGAACGGCTGCGCCGGAGGCTATTATCCAGGCAGTGACCGATGCCGGTTATGGAGCATCACTGAAAAAGAAAGAGAATGGAACAGCGACAGCATCGGCTCCGAATTATGACGATATGCTAAAAGACACAGAGACACCGAAGATGAAGAAACGACTGATTGCATCTCTGGTTCTTCTGATTCCGCTGATGTATGTGTCGATGGGACATATGATGTGGAACTGGCCTCTGCCGTCTTTCTTTGATGGCAATCATGTGGTTATGGGGCTGGTACAATTGTTGTTTACCACAGCGATTATGGTGATTAATCAGAAGTTTTTTATCAATGGCATCAAGGGTGTCATTCATAAATCACCGAATATGGATACTCTGGTAGCACTGGGATCAGGTGCGTCCTATATTTACAGTGTTTATGCATTGTTTGCCATGACAGGAGCACAGGTGGCAGGCGATGCAGATGCTGTGATGAGCTATATGCATGAGTTTTATTTTGAATCAGCTGCCATGATCCTGACATTGATTACGGTAGGAAAGATGCTGGAGGCCAGATCCAAGGGAAAGACTACAGATGCCTTAAAGAGTCTGATGAAGCTTGCACCAAAGACGGCTACTGTTCTGCGGGACGGTGTAGAGACTGAGGTAGGGATTGAGCAGGTACGGATCGGGGATCAGTTTGTAGTACGACCAGGAGAGAATATACCCGTAGACGGTATCGTACTGGAAGGAACCAGTGCGGTGAATGAATCAGCACTGACCGGCGAAAGTATTCCGGTGGATAAGGAAAAAGGGGACAGCGTATCAGCTGCAACACTGAATCAGTCCGGCTTCCTGCGCTGCGAAGCAACCAGAGTCGGGGAAGATACCACTTTATCTCAGATCATCCAGATGGTCAGTGATGCGGCAGCTACCAAGGCACCGATTGCCAAAGTGGCGGACCGGGTATCTGGAGTTTTTGTTCCGGCTGTTATTACGATCGCAGTGGTTACGATCCTGACCTGGCTGCTGGCCGGACAGAGTGTGGGATTTGCGCTGGCAAGAGGCATTTCCGTTCTGGTAATCAGCTGTCCGTGTGCTCTGGGACTGGCCACTCCGGTGGCGATCATGGTAGGAAATGGCATGGGGGCCAAACATGGTACTATGTTTAAGACGGCCGTGTCTCTGGAAGAAACCGGAAAAACCGATGTGGTAGCACTGGATAAGACTGGAACGATCACCAGTGGAGAACCTCAGGTAACGGATATGGTTCCGGCAGATGGACACAGCGAAGAAGAATTGCTTCAGACGGCTTTTGATCTGGAACAGAAGAGTGAACATCCACTGGCCAGAGCCATTGTACAGAGAGGAAAAGAAAAGAATCTGTCTGGCAGAACGGTGGACGAGTTTGAGGCAGTAGCCGGAAATGGTCTGACTGGAACTCTGGATGGAAGAAAGCTGACCGGTGGTAACCGGAAGTTCATTGAGAACAGAGTGAAGATCCCGGCGAATATTCAGAATGTGGCAGACCGTCTGGCGGAAGAAGGAAAGACCCCTCTTTTCTTTGCAAGAGATGAGGAACTTCTGGGCATGATTGCTGTTGCAGATGTCATCAAGGAAGATAGCTGTCAGGCCATTCAGGAATTGAAGAATATGGGTATTCATGTAGTTATGCTGACTGGCGACAATGAGCGGACAGCAAAAGCGATTGGACGTCAGGCTGGTGTGGATGAAGTTATAGCAGGAGTCCTCCCGGATGGAAAAGAAGAAGTAGTCCGGAAGTTGAAAGAAAAAGGAAAAGTAGCCATGGTAGGTGATGGTATCAATGATGCACCGGCGTTGACCCGTGCAGATATTGGGATTGCCATCGGTGCGGGGACAGATATCGCTATTGATGCGGCGGATGTGGTGCTGATGAAGAGTCGTCTGCTGGATGTGCCGGCGGCTATCCGTCTGAGCCGTGCAACCTTACGCAACATTCATGAGAATCTGTTCTGGGCATTCTTTTATAACGTAATTGGTATTCCACTGGCAGCAGGTTTGTGGTATCCTATATTTGGCTGGAAGCTGAATCCGATGTTCGGAGCAGCAGCTATGAGCCTTTCCAGCTTCTGTGTGGTAAGTAATGCACTGCGTCTGAACCTGTTTTCTATGTATGATGCAAGAAAGGATAAAAAGCACAGAAGTAAGAAAGCTAATCATAAAGAATCACAGGATGATTCTAATAATATAGAAAGTATGGAAAAAGAAAAAAAGGAGAATAAAAAAATGACAAAGACAATGGAAATCAAAGGTATGATGTGTGGACACTGTGAAGCAAGAGTGAAGAAGACTCTGGAAGCAATCGATGGTGTGACAGAAGCAGCAGTCAGCCACGAAAGCGGAACTGCAGTAGTGACCATGAGCAGTGAAGTGGCAGATGACGTACTGAAAAATGCAGTAGAAGCACAGGATTACGAAGTAACCGGAATTCATGCATAATTGAAAAAAAGAGTCGAAAAAGCTGGCTGTGATTACGGCCGGCTTTTCGCAGTTTTTACAAAAGAGGAGTTGGACAGAACCAGGTCTGGAAGGAAAGGAAGTAATAGAGTTGAAGCTTGGAAGAAATGATGCCTGCTGGTGTGGAAGCGGGAAAAAATATAAGAAATGCCATGAGGCGTTTGATGAGAAGATTGCACAGTTTGAGAGAGAGGGAGCAGAGGTGCCAGATCATTCCATGATCAAGACAGCGGAACAGATCGCAGCGATCAAAGAAAGTGCGAAGATCAATATTGCAGTGCTGGACTATGTGGCAGAGCATATCAAGGCAGGGGTGACCACGGAAGAGATCGATCAGTGGGTATATGATGAGACTACAAAGCGGGGCGGTATTCCGGCGCCGTTGAATTATGAGGGATTTCCAAAGAGCGTGTGTACTTCTATCAACGAAGTGGTATGCCACGGAATTCCATCTGATAAAGTGGTATTAAAAGAAGGCGATATCGTAAATGTGGATGTATCCACAATTCTGAATGGCTATTTTTCGGATTCCTCCAGAATGTTCTGTATCGGAGAAGTATCGGAAGAAAAGCGCAAACTGGTGGAAGTGACCAAAGAGAGTATTGAGGTTGGTCTGAAAGAAGTAAAACCATGGGGATTTTTAGGTGATATGGGGCAGGCTGTCAATGATTATGCACAGGCACATGGCTATTCGGTAGTGCGTGAAATCGGTGGACATGGGGTAGGACTGGAGTTCCATGAAGATCCGTGGGTAAGCTATGTATCCAGACGGGGCGAAGAGATGCTGATGGTACCAGGTATGATGTTCACCATCGAGCCGATGATCAACATGGGAAGCGCTGATATCTTCCAGGATGAAGAAGATGGCTGGACGGTCTATACCGAAGATGGCAAGCCATCCGCACAGTGGGAAATCCAGGTGCTGATTACCGAAGATGGATACGAGATCATCGCATATTAGATAAGAAGTTATCAGGCATCGGAAAAGGAAGATAGATCCATTTTCCGATGCCTGATTTGTTAAAGTTTAGTAGAAAGAAAGTACTTCTTCTACATTTTTGCGCTTTGGTCTGGAAGGTGTCGCAGAAGTCTGTCCAATGGCGATGACAGCCATAATGGTTTCTTCCTCCGGGATGGACAGAAGCTCACGAATCTTGTCTGCATCACGGATTCCCATAATCAGAGTAGAGAAGCCACATTCTGTCGCTTTCAGAATCAGATTCTCATTCTGAAGCCCCAGATCATAGCAGCCCCAGCCGTTGCCGACTTCATTATCCGGCTGCTTGTCACGCACCTGAAAACCGGCAGTATCGTGGACATATGTCGTAACAATATAAGCGGCATGCTCGCTGTTTCTTTGGTTAAATTCCGGAAGGCAGGTTTCACGGAACTTCTGGATCCTATCCTCAGAAAGTACACAGTGATATCTGCCAGTCTCTGTATTTTTCCAGGACGGAGCTTCCAGAGCGGCCTGTATAAGTTCTTTGATATCTTCAGTTTCCGGTTTGCTGTCTGCGTCATAGCTGCGAATACTGCGGCGTTTTTCTAATAATTCCTGAAATTCCATAATAAATCTCCTCAAACAAATATTTTGCTAATATTATGATATTTTCGAAAGAAAAAAGCAAATGAAAATTCAGGCATAAAAATGCGGAGGCTAAGAATTGTGCCTGTTTATAGAAAAGAATTGAGTCATATCGGAATAGATGATAGAATGGAAGCATAGAAAAGCAGAAATTTGAGACCGAATGCAACGTGGAAACAGTAGGAAGCAGAACAGGAGGATGCCAGTTATGAAGAAGAAAGCAACAGCAGCAATGACGGCTTTGGCCGTGATGGCCGTTCCAATGACAGCATTTGCAGGTGATTTTGAAGATTTTTATGATTATCAGGCAGAAAACGGAAAGTTTGTTTATTATTTTGAAAATGGCGTAAAATTAGAGATGCCAGAGGACTGGTATCAGAATGTAACAGTAGAAGCAGAAGAAAGCTATGTTACCTTTTATCATAAGGACAGCTATGAGAAATATAAGAAAGACGGTTATGACGCAGGAGGAGAATTGCTGAAGATTGGCTGTTCGGTAAACACAGATTTTAAAGATAATCCGGGATATGAGTATATTGGATTTGATGAAGAAGAGGCATTGAATTTTTATTATTCCACGCCGACTGATTATCAGGCGTATACAAAGGATGCGGATGTAAAAGCGGAATTTGATCAGCTGCTGGGAGAACTGGATGAAGTGTGCGACAGCATTACCTTGACAGCAAAACCGGATGATGAGTTTCATGAACTGATGGAAGATAGTGCAGAAGCTGCCAGAATTGCCCAAAATGCAGCAGAAGGAAAGAAAGAAGATAAAGGTGGCACTATAGCCGGAAAAATTGGCGGTGACAGTCAGGATAACTTGAAGGAAGCGGATAATGCTGTGGAAGAGTATACATTTGACGAAAGCAAGGCTGAATATGACGGAGTCTGGGTGGCTTTCGAAGACGAATTCCAGCTTTATCTTCCGTCTTACTGGGATTACTACAATCTGACAGCTGACGAAGTGGAGCAGGGCATTCTGTATAAGGCAGAATGTGAAGCGGAGGATATCTCTCTGGTTGTAAATTATGCTTATATCGATAAGGCAGAGCTGGACAGCGATGCCATAGCAGAAAGTTACCAGCTGGCTGGTTACAGTGATGTGAAGCAGATCAGAATCAATGGAATCTTATGCGTGACCTGCAGCATTCCAGATGAAGACATCAGCCTGACGTCCTTTATCGGAGGAGACGATGACCGTCTCTATATGGTCATGATCAATACCGATGATGAAGGCTCCATGCACTATATGGATTCAATACTTCGTTCAGTAAAAGCAGTGGAGAAATAGGCAATATGATAACGGAGAAGTAGTATTTTTACATACGCTTCTCCGTTTTTTCTGGACATTTTTGTGACAGTCTTTTATACTGATAGATGTGTGAAAACACACTTAAAGTTACGAGGGAGGAACACAATCATGGGTTATTTATACCTGCTTGCAGTGGCGCTGATGTTTAGCTTTGGCGGTACCTGCAGTCGCATGATTAGTCCATATTTTGATGCGACATTTGTTACATTTTTCCGATTCTTTTTCGGAGTAATTTTCTTAATTTTATTAAAATTAGCTTTACGGCAGCCGTTCCGCAAGGATTACAAGATATCAGTAAAGATGTTCATAGGCTGGATTCTCTTTGGTGCAGTCAGCAAATGGATGGCTTATCTGTTGGAAAATACAGGATTTACTTTAGGACCATCCTACGGCAATATTATTACGCAGCCAGCTCAGACGGTTTTCCTGACCTTATCCAGTGTGATCCTGTTCAAGGACAAAATGACGTTCAAAAAAGTGTTGTGTATTATGATATGTATGGTCGGTGTACTGTGCATTTCCTGGAATGGAAAAGATCTGTCCGTATTTTTACATGAAAACGTGCTGGTTACTCTGATGTTTATCGTATCAGGTTTCTGCGCCGGAGCACATGTGCTGGCACAGAAGATGATCGGTGACAAGATGGATATTATCGACAGTAATCTGACGATCTTTCTGTTTTCTGCCGTATTTTCCTTCTGCCCGCTGGTACCGAAGATTTCAGATGGTGCATTACGGGTTCATCCAAATGCAGCCTGCATCATCGCCATGATGGCCTTTGGTGTGATCACTGGACTTGGCTTCTATCTGAATGCCAAAGCGCTGCCATTGGTGCCGCTGTATATGGTGCCACTGATTCAGAGTACCATGGTGATCTTTGCGATCATGTGGGGTGTTCTGTTCTTCCATGAGAAGATCAGCGTCTACATCGTGGTAGGAACCATTTTATTCATGATCGGTCTGATCTGGCTGCAGATGCAGAATAATGCAGAACAGGCAAAGAAAAAAGCTGAGCAGGCAAAATAATATTTAAAATATTGGGGACGAAGTTTTGTGGCTTTTTAAGCTACAAAACTTCGTCCCTCAATGGTTTATGATTCACTTTTTTCGATGGATGCCTTCACAAATCCCCTGAATAAAGGATGTGGGCGATTTGGTCTGGATTTCAGTTCTGGGTGTGCCTGGGTGGCGATGAAGAATGGATGATCTTTGATCTCGATCATTTCTACAATTCTGCCATCCGGCGACAGTCCGGAAAGGGTAAGACCGTGATCCGTCAGGATCTTACGGTAATCATTGTTGACTTCGTAACGATGTCTGTGACGCTCTGCGATCTGATCGGTACCATAAAGCTCATAAGCTTTCGTGGTTTTGTCCAGAACACATGGATAGGATCCAAGACGCAGGGTTCCGCCGATGTCCTCGATATCTTCCTGATCTGGCATCAGTGCAATCACCGGATGGGTGGTAGCAGGATCCAGTTCGATGCTGTGAGCATCTTTCAGACCTGCCACATTACGGGCATATTCTACGATAGCCAGCTGCATGCCAAGGCACAGTCCCAGGAATGGAATCTTGTGGGTACGTGCATAATGAATGGCAACGATCTTTCCATCGATACCACGGCCGCCGAATCCGCCAGGTACCAGAATACCACTGACATCTCCCAGCATTTCATCCACATTTTCTTCATTTAACTGTTCGGAATCAATCCATTTAATATGAACGGTCGCATGTTCTGCAATACCACCATGTTTCAAAGCTTCTACCACACTGATGTAAGCATCATGCAGCTGAATATATTTACCTACCAGAGCAACGGTCACATCCTTAGTCGGATGACGAAGTGCCTCTACCATGGCTTTCCAGTCGTCCAGATCTGGTTCCGGGCAAGGAAGATTCAGACATTCACAGGCTACCTGAGCCAGATGTTCTTCTTCCATGGCCAGTGGTGCTTCATAGAGATATTCTACATCCAGATTCTGAAGAACGTGGCTGACTGGCACATTACAGAACAGAGCAATTTTTTCCTTCAGGCCATCTTCCAGTGGATGCTCAGAACGGCATACCAGAATATCCGGCCAGATTCCCATACCCTGCAGCTGCTTGACACTGGTCTGGGTAGGCTTAGTTTTCATTTCACCGGAAGCCTTCAGGTAAGGAATTAAGGATACATGAATCAGAATGGCATTTTCCCGACCCACATCATGCTGGAACTGACGAATCGCTTCCAGGAATGGCTGACTCTCGATATCACCTACAGTACCTCCTACTTCGATGATAGCAATGTGAGTTTCATTTTCGTTGTAATTGCGGTAAAAACGACTCTTAATTTCATTTGTAATATGAGGGATAACCTGTACCGTACCTCCGCCGAAATCTCCCCGACGCTCTTTGTGAAGAACGGACCAGTAAATCTTTCCGGTGGTAACGTTGGAATTCTTGGTCAGGCTCTCATCGATAAAACGTTCATAATGTCCCAGATCCAGGTCTGTCTCCGCACCATCATCCGTGACAAAGACTTCTCCGTGCTGGATTGGGTTCATGGTACCTGGGTCAATGTTGATATATGGGTCAAATTTCTGCATGGTGACTTTATAGCCGCGGGCCTTCAAGAGACGTCCAAGAGATGCAGCGGTGATACCCTTCCCAAGACCGGATACAACACCACCGGTTACAAATACATATTTTACTGGCATAATCAGTTCCTCCTTAAATCGTATCTGTTCAGTACCCTCACAGATACGATGCAAAAACACCTCGCAGGACAGTGGGGTATGAACAGTTGTGTTGAATCAGCAAAAAGGGTGTAATCTCCTAAGGAAGATTACACCCCATTGTGCAACATAGTAATATAAAATTGCATGGCATGTAATCATACCATGCAACTGATTATAGCGGATTTTTCCTTAAAAAGGAATGGAAAATCCTAATTTACTTATGATTAGTTCTGATGAAAATGATTCATTTTATTAATGAAAATTTCGTTTGCTTTCGTATACCGGCTCGGAAGTGAACTGGATAGACAGACGCTTGAAGGTCTTAATATCCACGCTGGAGAGCAGTACACTGGTGTGTACCTGACAGCCAGCCAGTTTTGGCAGCTGATCCAGAGCAGCCTGCGCATCTGGATTGTTTTCAGCACTGGTAGAGAGGGCAATCAGAACTTCATCGGTGTGAAGACGAGGATTGCGGCTTCCCAGATATTCCGTCTTCAGTTTCTGGATCGGACGGATGGCGGCAGGAGAGATCACTTTCTTTTCATGGTCGATACCGGCCAGTACTTTCAGTGCATTCAGTAAAAGAGCTGCGGATGCACCCAGAAGATCGGTGGTTTTACCGGTAACGATGGTTCCGTCATTCAGTTCCATGGCAGCAGCAGGACCTTCGGTCTCTTCACTGCGCTGCAGGGCAGTATTGACAACCTTTCGGTCTGTTTTACTGATACCGGCCTGTTTCATGATCAGTTCGATCTTCATGACTTCGTCTTCAGTAGAAGAACCGTACACCAGCCCGTTCAGAGAATGGTAGTAACGACGGATAATTTCCTGACGGGAAGCTTCCCTGCAGGCTTCATCGTCACAGATGCAGTTCCCAGCCATATTTACCCCCATATCGGTAGGGGACTTGTATGGACTTTCACCGGAGATCTTTTCAAACATAGCATTCAGTACCGGGAAGATCTCAACATCACGGTTGTAGTTAACGGCTGTTTCGCCATAGGCTTCCAGATGGAATGGATCAATCATATTCACATCGTTCAGATCAGCAGTAGCAGCCTCATAAGCCAGATTTACCGGGTGCTTCAGTGGAATATTCCAGATCGGGAAGGTCTCAAACTTCGCATAGCCGGCATTGATACCACGCTTGTGTTCGTGGTACAGCTGGGACAGACAGGTAGCCATTTTTCCACTTCCTGGTCCAGGTGCAGTGATGACAACCAGCGGGCGGGTAGTCTCAATATAATCATTTTTTCCATAACCTTCATCACTGACGATCAGAGGAATATTGCTCGGGTAGCCAGGAATCACATAATGGGTATATACCTTGATACCCAGTTTCTGAAGACGGCTGCGGAACACATCAGCACTGTTCTGACCTGCATACTGTGTGATGACAACGCTTCCAACATATAAACCACGTTCTTTAAAAACATCAATCAGACGAAGCACATCAGAATCATAAGTGATACCCAGATCACCACGAACCTTGTTCTTTTCAATATCACCGGCACTGATGACGATCACGATCTCCGCCTGATCAGAAAGCTGCATCAGCATACGCAGCTTACTGTCCGGGGCAAAGCCTGGAAGTACACGGGAAGCATGGTAATCATCAAAAAGCTTGCCGCCGAATTCCAGATAAAGCTTATTACCGAACTGACTGATTCGTTCCTTAATGTGCTCTGACTGCATTTTCAGATATTTGTTATTATCAAATCCTATTTTCATGTTTCATCCTATCCTTATATATTAAACTCAATTTTTTCTACAACGTAATTATCATATACTAACCGATTCATTTTTACCAGATATTTTTTACAGGAAATTCACGAAAGTACGAAAAACAATTGACAATGTGGTGAGTTGAAACTAACATATAGTTAGAATAAAAGAACATATGTTAGATATATGATAGAAAAAAGGGAACATTGTGAGGAGGAAAATTATGTTTTTACAAATCCAGGGAATTAAAAAATCTTTTGGATCGGGAGACAGTCGTGTGGATGTATTAAAAGGGCTGGATCTGGAAATTGAGAAGGGGGAGTTTTGCGTATTGCTGGGACCTTCTGGTTCTGGCAAATCCACACTTTTGAATATTATCGGAGGGATTGACAGTGCAGATGAAGGAAAGCTGATCATTGACGGGGAATGCCTGGCAGAGATGTCGGAAAAAAAGCTGTCTGTTTACCGCAGAAAACATCTGGGCTATATTTTTCAGATGTATAATCTGATTCCGAATCTGACAGTGCGGGAGAATGTGGAGGTAGGGGCTTACTTGAGCGATCAACCGCTGGATGTGGATGAATTGCTCCATACACTGGGAATTTACGAACATCAGCGCAAACTGCCAAATCAATTATCCGGAGGACAGCAGCAGCGGTGTGCCATTGGCCGGGCCATTGTAAAAAACCCGGATATTTTGCTGTGTGATGAGCCAACCGGTGCGCTGGACTACAACACATCCAAGGAAATTCTCAGGCTCATTGAGACGGTCAATCAGAAGTATGGCAATACGATTGTGATGGTTACGCATAATGATGCCATTAAGGACATGGCTGACCGGGTAGTGAAGCTGCGTGATGGCATGATCCGGAAAAATTACCGGAATGAACATAAAGTTTCTGCCGATGAGCTGGACTGGTAGGGAGGGCGTGTTATGAAAAATCCTTTGCGCAAACGCCTTCCGAGAGAGATTCGAAGCGAATTCGGAAAATATATCGTAATATTTCTGCTGATGGTAGCTACAATTGGATTTGTATCCGGGTTTCTGGTGGCAGACAACAGTATGCTGATTGCTTATCAGGATGGATTCGAGAAATACAATATAGAGGATGGCAATTTCCGTACCGCAGACCGGATATACCGCAGTCAGAGAGAAGATATCGAGAAGCTGGGTATTACGCTGTATGAGAACTATTATATAGAAGCAACACTGGACAATGAAAGCACCATGCGATTTTTTAAAAACCGGGAAGAAATCAACAAAGTATGCCTGATGAAAGGCGAACTTCCAAAAGCAGCCGGGGAAATTGCCATCGATCGTATGTATGCTGATAACAATCAGCTGGCGGTGGGAGATACCATCACCAGTGGTGAACATTCCTGGAAGATCACCGGGCTGGTGGCACTGTCAGATTATAGCTGTCTGTTTCAGAATAATAGTGATTCTATGTTCGATGCAGTAAAATTCGGAGTGGGTGTGGTGACACCGGAGGAATTTGATACTCTGAATCAGGACAAGCTGCAATACAATTATTCCTGGAAATATGAGCAGGAACCGGCGGATGAAGTGGAAGAAAAAGAGATTTCCGAAGATCTGATGGAGGAGATTGGCAAGATTGTATCGTTGGAATCCTTTGTGCCGAGATATACGAATCAGGCGATTACATTTACCGGTGAGGATATGGGCGGTGATAAAGCCATGATGATTATGTTGCTTTATATCATTATGGTGATTATGGCCTTTGTGTTTGGTATCACCATCAGCAATACTATTCGAAAAGAAGCAGCCGTGATCGGAACCTTAAGGGCTTCCGGTTATACCAGACGGGAACTGATCTCTCATTATATGACGCTGCCGGTTCTGGTCACTCTGGCCGGGGCACTGGCAGGAAATGTGCTGGGGTATACGGTATTGAAAAATGTGTGTGCAGCCATGTATTATGGAAGCTACAGCCTTCCAACCTATGAGACCGTATGGAATGCAGAAGCTTTTCTGCTGACAACCGTCATACCGGTGCTGATTATGCTGGTGGTTAACTTTTGCGTGCTGCGGCATAAGCTGCGTCTGTCTCCACTGAAGTTCCTGCGCAGGGATCTGTCTGGAAAGAAACAGAAACGAGCCATGCGGCTGAGTCCTCATATCAAGATTTTTTCCAGATTCCGGCTGAGAGTTATTTTTCAGAATATGAGCAATTATCTGGTGCTGTTTATCGGCATTTTGTTTGCCAATTTGTTATTGATGTTCGGACTTTTGCTGCCATCTGTATTATCTCATTATCAGACAGAGATACAGGAAAATATGCTGGCCAATTATCAGTATATGCTGCAGGTACCGATGGGAGCCATGACAGGAAGTAAGCTGGAGGAATTGTTGAATCTGCTGACGTTCTATGCAGAAGTACGGACCGATAATGAGACGGCGGAGAAATTTTCTGCCTATGCGTTGAATACCCTGCCGGGCAAGTATAAGTCGGAAGAGGTGCTACTGTATGGCGTGGAGAAGGACAGCAAATACGTGACAGCAGATCTGGGAGATGGAGTCTATATTTCCAGTGCTTATGCGGATAAGTTCCGGATCAGACCGGGAGACACCATTACCTTAAAAGAAAAATATGAGAAGGACGAATATTCTTTTACAGTGGATGGAATCTATGAGTATACGGCAGGACTTTGTATTTTTATGTCCAGGGATAAGCTGAATGAGACGTTTGATCTGGAGGATGATTATTACAGCGGATATTTTTCAGACACGCCGATTACAGATATCCGGAAAAAATATATAGGATCCGTGGTGGATCTGGATGCCCTGACAAAGATCTCTCGTCAGCTGGATGTATCTATGGGAAGTATGATGGGAATGGTAAATGGATTTGCCATCATGATCTATATGGTACTGATTTATCTGCTGTCCAAGATCATTATTGAAAAAAATGCACAGTCTATCTCTATGGTAAAGATCCTTGGTTATACGAACTGGGAAATCAGCAGGCTGTATATTCTGTCTACGACCATTGTGGTGGTAATCTGTCTGCTGGCGAGTCTTCCGGTAGAACGTGCGGTGATGGAAGTATTATTCCGGGAGATGATGCTGTCCAGCATCTCAGGATGGATTACCATGTGGGTGGATCCGATGATCTATGTGCGGATGTTTGGGGCAGGTCTGGTTACTTATGCGGTGGTTGCATTGCTGGAGTTCCGTAAGATAAAAAAGGTGCCGATGGATGAGGCACTGAAGAATGTAGAATAATAGTAGAAAAAAGGCACTGTGGATGGGGAAAACTGTCCGGCAGTGCCTTTGTTTTTATACTTTTTTAATGAAATAAAGAAATCTTTTTCGAAAGTGTATATTGATTTCTGACCGGATAATCCTTATACTAAATAATGAGTGTTTTTAACACTTAAGGAGGAAAAAAATGGACAATAACCAAAATGGACCAAACAATGGACCGGGCAATCGGAAAGGACCGAAAAACGGCCAGACGATTATCATATTTTTGATTGTAACGGTGATTACGCTGATTGTAATGGCATTGTTTAACAGCATGATGAACGGTACGACGAATCAGGAGATTACGTATAATAAGTTTATGGAGATGCTGGACAATGATGAAGTAGAGAGCGTTGTGATAGAATCGAACCAGTATGTGATCACACCGAAGCAGCAACCATATGGATTCTCATCTCTGAAGGGAATGAAGTTTACCTATTATACAGGTGTGGTGAACGATCCGAATTTATCTGAGAAGCTGCTGAAGGCAGGCGTGGACTTTAAGAAAGAGATCCCGGATATGTCATCCGAACTGCTGTACAGCATTTTATCCTTTGTATTGCCACTGATTCTGATCTGGGTAATTATGGGATTTGCCATGAGAAGAATGGGCGGCGGCGGAGGCGGTGTCATGGGCATCGGCAAGAACAAAGCCAGAGTCTATGCACAGAAAGAGACCGGCGTTACGTTTAAAGATGTGGCAGGTCAGGATGAGGCCAAGGAGTCCCTTCAGGAAGTGGTAGATTTTCTGGAGAATCCTGGCAAATATAGCAAGATCGGAGCAAAGCTTCCGAAGGGAGCCCTGTTAGTGGGACCTCCTGGTACCGGTAAGACACTTCTGGCCAAGGCAGTAGCTGGAGAGGCACATGCACCGTTCTTCTCATTGTCAGGTTCTGAGTTTGTAGAGATGTTCGTGGGTGTGGGAGCTTCCCGTGTCCGTGAACTGTTTGAAGAAGCAAAGAAAAATGCACCTTGTATCATCTTTATCGATGAGATTGATGCCATCGGTAAAAGCCGCGACAGCCGGTTTGGCGGCGGTAATGATGAACGTGAGCAGACACTGAATCAGCTGCTTGCTGAGATGGATGGATTTGACAGTGGCTCAGGACTTCTGATTCTGGCAGCGACTAACCGTCCGGAGGTGTTGGATCAGGCACTGCTGAGACCGGGACGTTTCGACCGCCGGGTAGTGGTAGACAAGCCGGATCTTCAGGGACGTATCGATGTCCTGAAGGTACATTCCAAGAATGTGATGATGGATGAGACCGTAGATCTGGAAGCGATTGCACTGGCTACTTCAGGTGCAGTCGGATCGGATCTGGCCAATATGATTAATGAAGCAGCGATTCTTGCAGTAAAGAAGGGACGAAACGCAGTCAGCCAGCAGGATCTGTTTGAATCTGTGGAAGTAGTTCTGGTGGGTAAAGAGAAGAAGAACAAGATTCTCAGCAAGGAAGAACGCAGAATTGTTTCTTACCATGAAGTCGGCCATGCACTGGTCAGTGCCCTTCAGAAGGATTCTGAACCGGTTCAGAAGATCACCATTGTACCGAGAACTATGGGTGCTCTGGGATATGTGATGAATGTACCGGAGGAAGAAAAATATCTGAATACCAAGGCAGAGATCCAGGCACGTATCGTAGAGTGCGTTGGTGGCCGTGCAGCAGAAGAGATTGTGTTTAACAGCATTACCACAGGGGCAGCCAATGATATTGAGCAGGCTACCAAGATGGCAAGAGCCATGATTACGCAGTATGGTATGTCTGACAAGTTCGGTATGGTGGGTCTGGAGTCACCGGAGAACCAGTACTTAAGCGGACGAAATGTGCTGAATTGCAGTGACCAGACGGCAACCGAGATTGATCGTGAAGTGATGAAGATCATCAAAGAAGCATATGAAGAGGCACTGAGACTTCTGCGCAGTCACAGAAAGGCACTGGATGAGATCGCAGCTTTTCTGATTGAGAAAGAGACCATCACCGGAAAAGAGTTCATGGAGATCTTCCATGAGGTAGAACGCCGGGAAGAGGAAGAAGCAGAGGAAGCGGAACAGACAGATGTGTCGGAGAATGTTGATGAGAAAGTGGAGGCAGCAGAGCAGCAGACCGAGGCACAGGATGATATAGCGGATGCTGAGAAGGAGCAGTCAGCCGAGCCAGCAGAACATATAGAAACTGAGATTACAGACGAAGAAGCTCAGAAATAATAAAAATCCAGGAACAGAAAGAAAAAACTTCTGTTCCTGGATTTTTTTAAAGCGATACGTTACTGAATTACAACAGCCATTTTTCCCAGTTTGTTGTAGATCCGTTCAAAGGAACTGGCTTTTCTCCATACCAGTCCGCTCAATGGATCATTGATCAGCACTTTTTTATTTTTTTTATCATAACCGCACAGAACAACGCAGTGCTCTGAACGGTAGAAGTGCCAGGTCTTGCCAGCGTAGCGATAAGAATGTACGGCAACCGGATTGCGCATATACATAGAGTTCCAGACGATCACCGGGATATTGTTATCCAGATAGGTATACAGATCAGAAAAACGAATGTCGGTAAGATCATAAGCCCGTTTGGCTGATTTTTTTGCTTTCAGGTATTTATTGGCTGTGATGGTCAGACCTGGAGCATAGATTCCACCACCAGATCCACTGAATGGATTTCCCCAGAACTTTGTCACAAAGTTGGAACTACTTCTGGACAGATATTTGGAAGCGATCGTTGTTTTGGATAAAGGAAAGCCCATATGTTTCAGAACAATGGTAAGCGCAACCGATTCACAGCCGGTAGGCAGCTGAGGATTCTGACGGATGTTCTTCATGGAGATTACTTTTTTCTGCGGCTTCTTATTTAGAATAGAAGAGGCTGTTCCAGAAGAAGAACTGTTGAAAGGCTTTCCGGTACGCTGTCCGTAACTGTTATAGTAATATCCGTCGATCCAGGTGTTTCTGGCGAGAGCACCGCTATTTCTGGCATGGTAAACGTGTCCCTGATAAGAGAAAGTGCGGTTCCGGTACATCTGACCGTTTTTGTCAAAATAGTAGGTATTCTTTTTCCATGTAATCATACGATCCCTGACTATTTTCCCTTTGTGATTATAATAGTAAGAAGTTCCCTGTTCGGTTACCAGTTTGTTGCGGGGAGACTTCGAAGCAGCATTGGAGATAACAGGAAAAGCAGTCAGAAGAATCAGAACCAGGAGAAATTAAAAAAGTAAAATACGGGTATGCTTTTTCATGATAAGATCCTTTCGTATAAGATTCTTTCCACATTTTAACATGGGAGGATGCGCAAAGGCAATCTTTCTATTATAATAGAAGTGATAAACAGAAAGGTATATAGGTTATTATGCAGGAAATTTTTTATGAAATAGAAGAGTATGAAATGGAGATCGAGAACCGCATTCGTAATCTGATGTGGACAGTGAGTGGAGACTATGCACTGAATACCAGGCTGGATGTAGCCTCGTTTTCCAAAAGCAAATATATTTCCCTGTACGATGCCATCAAGCAGGGAGCATTTGCCAAATATTTTGATACCAATGCACTCTCGATGTATATTGTGAAAAAACTGTTTTATGGAGTCGAAGAGCCGGTCCTGATGAATATTGCACAGATCTGTGTGGATCTGGCAGTATATCAGAAGATTGTGGAAGAGAGACCGGGTGTATGTAACATTCGCAGGAAGGCATTTGAAGCAATGCTGGATAAAGATTTCCGTAAAATGAATGATTCTTTTATCGGAAGAGTGAAGCTGGAGCTCATCCGTCAATTCTTAAACGGAAAGGGAACTGCTGAAAAAAGAATTCAGGATGTGCTGGATGTACTCTATCCTCTGGAAGAGGCATCCGATACCATGGAGATTATTCGGGCAGTTGACCGGATCTATAATTTTGCTATTGACCGTTCTTTTGAACGAAAACATGGAGATCTGGAATTTGTGCTGAATACTTCGATAGAAGAGCTGGCAGAAGCTACCTGGCAGGATTTCCTGGATGAAGAGATGTATGAATCAGTCCTGGAGCAGCTTGTGGATCAGGTGAATCAGCAGGTGGTCAGTCTGGAGGAAAAAGATTCAGCGGAAGAAAAGAAACAGGATGAGCCGAAGAAAAAGAGTGTCGTGGTACTGGATGAAAGAGCACTGGAGAAAATGAACAGTTATATGCAGCTGAATTTTGGAAAGCCTTATTTATCAGAAGCAGAGCAGAAGAGAACAGACCGGCGACTCTGCAATGGTGCTCATGCAGACTGCAGTCTGTATTATACGGATGGCATTCTGGAGAATCCGGTACTGATCAATGCTCAGTATGTGAACGCAAAGAAACAGACCGATCGAAATCTTCTGCTGTTACGTAACAGCAAGAATATGGTGAAACGAAATGTGGATATCATGACGCATAATCTGAAGCGCTCACTGGTTACAAGGACCCAGCAGGAGGAATTGCTGGCGGAGTATGGAAGTATTATCCCATCCAGATTGTGGAAGCTGGGAAGAACGGAGGATACGAAATTGTTCCGGCGTGTGATTCGCCAGAATGAGACCGATTTTGTAGTGGACATCCTGATGGATGCCAGCGGTTCCCAGAGAGACCGTCAGAGCCAGGTAGCGCTGCAGGCTTTTATCATCAGTGAGGCACTGAGCAATGTACAGATTCCTCACCGGGTGATGAGCTTCTGCACGTTCTGGGATTATACTGTCATGCAGCGGTTCCGGGAATACGATGCGCCGAAAAGTGAAAACCGGAAGATTTTACAGTACACCACCTCTTCTAATAACAGGGATGGTCTGGCCATCCGGGCAGCAGCAGATTCCCTGCTGCAGCGGGAAGAGGAAAATAAAATCTTAATTGTCTTAAGTGATGGCCGGCCCAATGATGTGGTGGTGAACCGGCCGAACAGCAGAAATCCAAAGCCGTATTGTGGAGATTACGCAGTAAAGGATACCGCCCAGGAAGTGCGGAAGGCAAGGAATAAAGGTGTGTATGTGCTGGGGGTATTTGCGGGAAAAGAGCAGGATCTCCAGGCTGAGAAGCGAATCTTTGGAAAAGACTTTGCTTATATTAAGGACATTCGTAATTTTTCCAATGTGGTAGGACAGTATCTGCAAAAACTTCTGGACTGGTAAAATAAATTCAAAATGTAACAAAGATGTTACAGAATAAGCTCGATTTCCATGAAACTTAAAAAAAATGTAAAACTTGTTGACAAACCAATTCCCATATGTTAAGATGTGAACGTAATAAATGTAACATTTATGTAATATTTATGTATTGATTGGATGTATTTCGTATTTATTGATTGGGTATTTGGAGGATTGATTTTGATGAACAAGGGAATGAAAAAGCATGTAATGAGAGCAGCAGCTTGTTTTGTGACAGGCAGTATGCTGGCAGGAAGCAGTTCTATGGCAGCTTTTGCAGCTGGAACGAATCTGGTAGGTGTCAGCACAACTGCTAATGTGAAGGAAGCGGCAGCAGAAGATACACAGAAGACAGAAGAAACAGAGAGCACGACAGAAGGTACGGCATCTGAAGAGAATACAGAGTCCGCAGAGGCAGCGCAGGACAGTAGTCTGATCGGTACTGTTGCAGTGGCACAGCCTGGAGACGAGACATTTTTCAATATCAGAGCGAATGCAGATGCGAACTCTGATGTAGTCGGATATTTATATGAGAACAACTGTGCGACCATCCTTGGAGAAGAAGGCGACTGGTATTATATTCAGTCTGGTAACTGTACCGGATATGTAGCCAAGTATCTGATGACCACAGGAGCAGATGCAGCAGCAGTAGTAGAGCAGGCAGCAACACCGGTAGCACAGGTCAATGCAGAAGCACTGATGGTTCGTTCCGAACCGTCTGAGGATGCAGACGTAGTAGATACGGTGACAGCAGACCAGATCGTATATCTGGAAGAAGACCTGGGTGGATGGGCAAAGATTTCCACAGGATCTACAGAAGGATATGTAAGTGCAGATTATGTAAGCTATGCATCCTATCTTCCACAGGGTGAGACACATGAGGAAGCAGAAGCAAGAATTGCAGAAGAAGAGGCAGCATATCAGGCATGGCTGGATGAACAGGAAAGACAGTATCAGGAACAGTTAGCAGCTGAGCAGGCTGAATGGGAAGCACAGAATCAGGCATGGATCGAATACCTTCAGAGCCAGAGTGATTATGCAGATCAGGCACAGGCAGCAGCGGACCAGGCAGCAGCAGATCAGGCTTATGCAGAACAGGTAGCAGCGGATGCACAGGCAGCATTGGATGAAGCTTACAGTTCAGGAGATGCAGATACCATTGCCAATGCAGAGGCTTATGCACAGCAGACAGCAGCAGATGCACAGACAGCAGCAAATCAGACTCAGACAGCACAGGATGAAGCGGCAGCGGCAGATCAGACAGTTTATGATACAGTAGCGGGAGCAGGAATTGATACTTCAGAAGTGACAAATACAACTGACAGCAGTTCTTCTTCCCTGAGACAGCAGATTGTAGATTATGCATTACAGTTTGTGGGTAACCCGTATGTATACGGTGGTACTTCCCTGACAAATGGAACAGACTGTTCCGGATTTACACAGTCTGTACTTGGAAACTTTGGTATTAACATCAGCAGAACAGCCGGAGCACAGTCTCAGGGTGGCAAGTCCGTTGACTTAAGCCAGCTGGAGCCAGGCGATCTGTTATTCTACTCAGGAAGCGGAGATTACGGTATCGGACATGTAAGTATGTACATTGGTAATGGACAGGTGGTACATGCCAGCAGTTCTACCACAGGTATCATCGTATCTGATGTAAACTACAGAACACCGACATCAGCTTCTGACTATATCGGTTAGTCTTAAAATAAGCCAATCAGATAATCAATAAATACATAAAGAGAGGTCACTGTAATTCCCTTGCAGTGACCTCTTGCATTTTTGGTATAAATCGAGTATGATTCTTCATAGAAAAAACTGCGAACAAAGGTGTAAGGAGGACATATGGGCGAAATCATAAATGTACAGGAGTTATTTGGTGAGAATGTCTTTAATGACAAAGTGATGCTGGAAAAGCTCCCGAAAAAAGTGTATAAGGAACTTCATAAGACCATTGACGATGGAAAAGAGCTGGATCCGATGATTGCAGAGGTTGTTGCAGGTGCAATGAAAGAATGGGCAGTCGAAAAGGGTGCGACACATTACACACACTGGTTCCAGCCACTGACTGGATTTACTGCAGAAAAACATGACGCTTTTATCACAGCACCAAAGGCTGATGGCTCTGTACAGCTGGAGTTCTCCGGAAAAGAACTGATCAAGGGAGAACCGGATGCATCATCCTTCCCGTCTGGGGGCTTACGTGCCACCTTCGAAGCAAGGGGCTATACAGCCTGGGACTGTACATCACCTGCATTTGTCAGACAGGATGCTGCAGGAGCGATTCTCTGTATCCCGACTGCATTTTGTTCTTACACAGGAGAAGCACTGGATCAGAAGACACCGCTGCTTCGTTCGATGGAAGCCATTCAGGCTCAGACACTGCGTCTTTTAAGAGTTCTGGGCAATACCACATCCCGCAAGGTGAAACCATCTGTTGGTGTAGAACAGGAGTATTTTATCGTAGACCGTGCCAAGTATCTGAAGAGAAAAGACCTGATCTTCACTGGTCGTACCTTATTTGGCGCGATGCCTCCTAAGGGACAGGAGCTGGATGATCATTACTTTGGTGTTATCCGTCCCCGTATCGCAGCTTTTATGAAAGATGTGAATAAAGAACTGTGGAAGCTGGGAGTATCTGCCAAGACACAGCATAATGAAGTAGCTCCTGCTCAGCATGAACTGGCACCGATCTATGCAGAGTGTAACGTAGCAGCAGATCACAACCAGATTATCATGGAGACATTGAAGCGTGTGGCTGAGGAACATGGTCTGCAGTGTCTGCTTCATGAAAAGCCATTTGCTGGGGTGAATGGATCTGGTAAGCACAACAACTGGTCCCTGACTACCGATGACGGGATTAATCTCCTGGATCCGGGCAAGACGCCTCATGAGAACATCCAGTTCTTGCTGATCTTGACCTGTATCTTACGTGCTGTAGACAAACATGCAGATCTGCTGCGTGAATCTGCGGCCGATGTGGGAAATGACCACCGTCTGGGAGCCAATGAAGCACCACCAGCGATTATTTCTGTATTTCTGGGCGATCAGCTTCAAGATGTGCTGACGCAGCTGATTGATACCGGAGAAGCAACTCATAGCTTAAAGGGAGGTACTTTACATACCGGCGTAAAGACCCTGCCTGATTTTGCTAAGGATGCAACAGACCGTAACCGTACGTCACCGTTCGCTTTCACCGGTAATAAGTTTGAATTCCGTATGGTTGGTTCCAGAGACTCTGTAGCGGAATGTAATGTAGTGCTCAACACCATCGTAGCCGAGGCATTTTCCGATGCCTGCGATGTGTTGGAAAAGGCAGAGGATGTTTCTGTGGCAGTGCATGACCTGATCAAGAAGTATGCCAGTGAGCATCAGAGAATTGTCTTTAATGGCAATGGTTACTCAGAGGAATGGGTAGCAGAAGCAGAGCGCCGCGGTCTTCCAAATATCAAGTCCATGGTAGATGCGATTCCTGCGCTGGTAACAGAAAAGGCAGTAAATCTGTTTGAAAAGTTCCATGTATTTACCAGAACTGAGCTGGAGTCCCGTGCGGAGATACAGTATGAGGGCTATTCCAAGGCTATCAATATCGAAGCCAGGGCCATGATTGATATTGCCAGCAAGCATATTATTCCAGCAGTACTGCGCTTCAACAAGAGCCTGTCCGATACGGTCAATACCATGAATCAGACAGGTGTAGAGACCGACGTACCGATGGATATGCTCCGTGAATCTGCACATCTCCTGTCAGAGACGAAGAAGAGACTGACAAAATTGACTGAGGTGACGGATCGTGCCACTGAGATGGAGGCCGGCAGAGAGCAGGCAGTATATTATTACGAAGAAGTATGCACCGCTATGGAAGCATTGCGTGTGCCAGTGGATGAGCTGGAGATGATCGTGGACAAAGAGATGTGGCCAATGCCATCTTACGGCGATTTATTGTTTGAGGTGTAATTTAATTCATAAATTCGATTATTGTGATTTTGTAGATTTGTTCTGTTGAATTGTAGACAAAATTCTCCAAACCAGACAAATCTAAAAAAAGTATAAAATCTGCATTGACTTTTCAGTTTCAGGGTGGTATCATGCAGTACATAAAAGCAAAGGCGCTATAGATCAAAGGTCTATGGCGCTTTTTCTAATCCATATGACAGAGAAGCGAAACGAAGGTGTTTGGCGGCGAAAGAGATTTCAGCCAGTAGCCTGCGGTTCGCTTTTTTCGTATCAGAAGAAACCTGTTCCTGGGAGGGGAGCTTCAAGGATCGGAAAGGTTCTGGAATATGGGGAAAGAGGAGGAGAAAATTATGACACAAGAAATTTTAAGTGCAATTTCCGGTGAAGTATACGGCGTCTGGTTCCTGATCGGTGCCGCACTGGTATTCTGGATGCAGGCAGGATTCGCCATGGTAGAAGCAGGATTCACCAGAGCGAAGAATACAGGTAACATCCTGATGAAGAACCTGATGGACTTCTGTATCGGTACTGTTGTATTCATTTTGATTGGTTTTGGATTATTTCTCGGTGAAGACTGGCTGGGAATTATCGGGAAACCGGGATTTGATATTTTCACAAATTACGCAGAATTTGACTGGTCCAACTTCGTATTCAACCTGGTATTCTGTGCAACTACAGCCACCATCGTATCCGGTGCCATGGCTGAAAGAACAAAATTTATTTCCTACTGTGTTTACTCTGCTATTATCTCCGCAGTGATCTACCCAATCGAAGCACACTGGACCTGGGGCGGCGGCTGGCTGGCACAGATCGGATTCCATGATTTTGCAGGTTCCAACTGCATCCACATGGTAGGTGGTATCTCAGCCCTGATCGGTGCAGCAATGCTTGGTCCTCGTATTGGTAAATTCACAAAAGATAAATCCGGAAAGATCACGAAAGTCAATGCATTCCCTGGACATAACCTTCCACTTGGATGCCTGGGTGTATTCATTCTCTGGCTTGGCTGGTATGGATTCAACGGTGCAGCAGCTACATCTGTAGCAGAACTTGGTTCTATCTTTGTAACAACTACTATTGCACCAGCTATTGCAACTGTTGTTTGTATGATTTTTACCTGGATCAAATATGGCAAACCAGATGTATCCATGTGTCTGAATGCATCTCTGGCAGGTCTGGTAGCCATTACCGCACCTTGCGATGTATGTGATGCTTTTGGTGCCATCATCATCGGTGCTGTAGCAGGTGTCCTGGTTGTATTTGGTGTATGGCTTCTGGATTATGTACTTCGTATTGATGACCCGGTAGGTGCCGTAGCAGTACACTGTTTAAATGGTATCTGGGGAACCATCGCAGTTGGTTTATTTGCAACTGATACAGCTCCTGCATTTGCAAGAGGCTATGGAGACGGTGTGAACTTTGGTGCTAACCAGATCGCAGGAAAAGGACTTTTCTACGGCGGCGGTTTCCATCAGCTGGGATTACAGCTGGAAGGTATGCTGGCTACAGCAGCCTGGACTGCAGTAACGATTACCATTGCTTACCTGATTATCAAAGCCATTTTCGGACTTCGTGTTAGCGAAGAAGAAGAAATCGTCGGACTGGATGCTATGGAACATGGCCTGACAAGTGCTTACGCTGGCTTCTCCATCATGGATGTATCCAACACCATGATCATGGAAGTAAATGACCGTACACAGATCGGTTCTGATGAGTACGAAACTGCAACAAAAGCACAGAAAGATGCCGCTGTCAAAGTGGTCAACACTGCACCGGTGGCAGATACTGGTATCCACAAAGTGGTTATTATTGCAAGATTGTCCCGTTACGATGCTCTGAGAAAGGCTATGAACGACCTCGGTGTAACTGGTATGACTGTCACACAGGTAATGGGCTGTGGTATCCAGAAAGGTGCAGGCGAGATGTATCGTGGTGCTGAAGTCGATGCCACCCTGCTTCCAAAGGTAAAAGTCGAAGTGATCGTAGCATCTATTCCAGTAGAAGACGTCATCGAAGCCGCAAAGAAGACCCTGTACACAGGCCACATCGGAGATGGCAAGATCTTTGTATACAATGTTGACAGAGTCGTAAAGATCCGTACCGGTGAAGAAGACTTCGAAGCACTGGAAGATGTAGAATAAAAAATAAAATAATAAAATCCAACCTCCCAAGTATTTGGATAAATGAAAAGCTCTCGCGAAAGCGGGGGCTTTTCTAGGCCAATGGGGACGGTGTTTTCTGGCTTTTTCTTAAGAAATTATTATTTTGATAATAAAACTACTTGACAAACAAAATATCTGCATATATACTTTGAAAGTCAAATATATTTAATTTAAAAATATATGAGACTCAAATATATGAATATACATATACGAGAAGGAGACTTTCATGAAAGCAGTAATATGCGGAACGGGATCTGCGGTTCCGACAAAGGTTCTGGATAATGATGATCTGTCTCAAATCGTGGATACCAGTGATGAGTGGATCCGTGAACGTACTGGTATTGTCCGAAGACACATCGCAAAGGAGGAGACCTGTGTGTCTCTGGCTGTGGAAGCGGCACAGAAAGCTTTAAAGCAGTCAGGGGTGTCAGCAGCAGAGATTGATCTGGTGATTGTATCCACGATTTCTTCCAATGTGGTACTTCCCGGCGTAGCCTGTGAGGTACAGAAAAAGATCGGTGCAGTGAATGCCATATGTTATGACTTAAGCGCTGCATGTACCGGATTTGTACTGGCTTATCAGAATGCTCAGGCCTATCTTCAGACTGGTATCTATCGGAGTGCACTGATCATCGGAAGTGAATGCCTGTCTCATCTGGTGAACTGGAAGGATCGAGGAACCTGTATTTTGTTTGGAGATGGAGCAGGGGCAGCAGTTTTGCGGTCTGAAGAAGGTACAGGCTTTCTACCGGCAGCACATTCCGATGGAAGCAGAGGAGAGGCACTCAGATGCAGAAGCTATCTTGACGGGGCAAAAGAATGGCAGATGTCTCATCCGGAAGAATATCAGATGCAGATGGATGGACAGGCAGTATTCAAATTTGCTGTGCGCCAGGTGCCGGGAGTGATTCGTGAAGTGCTGGATAAGAACGGATTGAGACTGGAAGATATTGACTGGATAATCTTGCATCAGGCCAACCGTCGGATTGTAGAAGCAGTCAGCAGGCATCTGCAGCAGCCATTGGAAAAATTCCCGATGAATATGCAGGAATATGGCAATACCTCATCGGCCAGCATACCGATTCTGCTGGATGAAATGAACCGGGATCAAAGATTTCAAAAAGGACAGAAGATCATACTCGCCGGATTTGGGGCGGGATTGACCTGGGGAGCCAGTATTCTTGAGTGGTAACCCCAAAATAGAAAAAAGGAGATTAGAAACATGTTTGAAAAAATCAGAGAAATGATCGCAGAAAACTTAAATATTGATATCAACACCATCACAGAGGAAGCTTCTTTTAAAGAAGATCTGGGCGTAGATTCCCTGGATCTGTTTGAGCTGGTGATGGCACTGGAGGAAGAGTTTGGAGTGGAGATTCCAACGGAAGACCTGGAGACACTGACAACGGTTGGAGCTGTTGCGAAATACGTAGAGGAGCATCAATAAGACGAGAGGTTTTTTTGATATGAAGACAGAGATTACAGAATTACTTGGAATCGAATACCCGATCATTCAGGGCGGCATGGCCTGGGTAGCGGAACATCATCTGGCGGCAGCTGTATCAGAAGCAGGCGGGCTTGGGCTGATCGGTGCAGCCAGTGCACCGGCGGACTGGGTCAGAGAACAGGTTCAGAAGGCGAAGGCACTGACAGACAAACCATTTGGTGTGAACATTATGCTCATGAGTCCTTATGCAGATGATGTGGCAAAAGTCATTGTGGAAGAAGGCGTGAAGGTGGTGACCACCGGTGCCGGAAGCCCGGAAAAATATATGAAGATGTGGAAAGAAGCCGGAGTAAAGGTGATTCCGGTGGTAGCTTCAGTAGCTATGGCGAAGCGGATGCAGCGGGCAGGTGCCGATGCGGTGGTTGCAGAAGGCTGTGAATCCGGCGGCCATGTGGGCGAAAGCACTACCATGACGCTGGTACCACAGGTGGTGGATGCCGTGGAGATCCCGGTGATTGCAGCCGGAGGAATCGGTGATGGCAGAGGCATTGCAGCGGCCTTTATGCTGGGCGCCAGAGGTGTGCAGATGGGAACACATTTTGTCGTAACGACAGAATCTCAGGTACATGAGAACTATAAAGACATGATCATTCGTGCCAAAGACATTGATACCAGAGTAACCGGAAGAACCACCGGTCATCCGGTACGTGCCCTGCGAAATGATATGACAAAGAAATATCTGGCACTGGAAAATGCCGGAGCCAGTATGGAAGAACTGGAACTCCTGGCACTTGGCGGACTGCGGAAAGCGGTAGTGGAAGGCGATGTGAAAAATGGCAGTGTGATGTCCGGACAGATTGCCGGGCTGGTAAAAGAGAAATTATCCTGCCAGGAACTGATTCAGAAGCTGGTGGCAGAGACAGATACACTGTTGAAAGGAACGGGAATGTATGAGTAAAACAGCGTTTCTTTTTCCAGGACAGGGTGTTCAGAAATGTGGCATGGGAAAAGACTTTTATGAGAACAGTTCACAGGCAGCAAAGCTGTTTGAGGAAGCCAGTGAAGCACTGGGGCTGGATATGAAAGCCCTCTGTTTTGAAGAAAATGACAGACTGGATCAGACAGAATATACTCAGGCAGCGCTGGTGACGACTTATCTGGCTATGTGCCGGGAACTGGAGAGCCGTGGCGTAAAGCCGGATATCACTGCAGGTCTGAGTCTGGGAGAATATGCAGCCATTGCAGTGGCAGGTGCCATGGGCGATCTGGATGCCATTCGGCTGGTGCGAAAAAGAGGCATGCTGATGCAGAATACGGTACCGGCAGGGGAAGGCGCCATGTGTGCCATTCTGGCATTGGATGAAAAGAAGATCGAAGAAGTTCTGAATGAGATCCCAGACGTTACCATCGCCAATTACAACTGCCCGGGGCAGATCGTGATCACCGGAAAAACAGCTGCAGTAGAGATGGCAGCTGTCCGGTTAAAAGAGGCCGGAGCCAGACGGACACTGATGCTGAATGTCAGTGGGCCTTTTCATTCCCCGATGCTGGAACCGGCAGGAGCTGCATTGAGACAGGAATTGGAGCAGGTAACATTTCAGAAACTGCAGATTCCGTATGTGACAAATGTGAATGCCTGTGAGATTACCGATGCATCGGAGATTCCGGAGCTTCTGGTACGACAGATGTATTCGCCGGTACGCTGGATGCAGAGTATGGAATATATGTTGAAAAGTGGTGTGGATACCTTTGTGGAGATCGGACCGGGAAAGACCCTGGAAGGATTTTTAAAGAAAATAAACAGAAATGTGCAGGTACATCATGTATCCTGTTGGGAAGATTTGGAGCAGATATGTCAGAACAGAAAATAGCAGTAGTCACCGGCGCTTCCAGAGGAATCGGAAAAGCGATTGCCCTGCGTCTGGCCGGGGACGGTTACAAAGTCATCATCAATTATAATGGCTCAGAAGCGGCAGCTATAGAAGTAAAGAATCAGATTGAACAGACAGGCGGCCAGGCGGAAACTTATCAATGTAATGTGGCGGAGTTCGACAGCTGTCAGCAGTTTGTGGAAAAAGTAATAGAAGAAAATGGTCACATTGATGTGTTGGTGAATAATGCAGGAATTACAAAAGACGGCCTGCTGATGCGTATGTCAGAAGAGGATTTTGACCGTGTTATCGATACCAATTTAAAGGGAACCTTTCATATGATTCGTTTTGCATCCCGCTACATGTTAAAGCAGAAAAAGGGGCATATCATCAATATGGCATCGGTGGTAGGCGTGGCAGGAAATGCGGGACAGGCGAACTATGCGGCATCTAAGGCTGGTGTCATCGGTCTGACAAAGTCGGCAGCGAAAGAACTGGCTTCCAGAGGCATCACAGTCAATGCCGTTGCACCGGGATTTATTGACACGGAGATGACAGCAGTACTGAGTGATGCAGTGAAAGAAAACAGCAGAAAACAGATCCCTATGGGGACATTTGGAAAACCGGAGGATGTGGCCGCGGCTGTGGCATTTCTGGCATCTGAGGACGCACGCTATATCACCGGACAGGTACTGCATGTAGATGGAGGGATGATCTAAATATGAAAAGACGAGTCGTAGTAACCGGCCTTGGCGCCGTGACGCCCATCGGGAATACTGTAGAGGAATTCTGGCATTCCGTCAAAGCAGGAACAGTCGGGATAGGAGCAATTACAAAATTT
The DNA here is from genome assembly GCA_934408725.1 of uncultured Marvinbryantia sp. Taxonomy (GTDB): domain Bacteria; phylum Bacillota; class Clostridia; order Lachnospirales; family Lachnospiraceae; genus Marvinbryantia. The sequence continues at coordinate 52,924 of CAKRVB010000005.1, read as the reverse complement.
GATACAACCAATTATAAAGTAAAACTGGCAGCAGAAGTGAAGGACTTTGATGCGAAAGAACGCATGGATGCAAGAGCGGCCCGCAGGATGGAGACCTTTTCCCAGTTTGCGGTAGCAGCAGCCAGAGAAGCATTGGAAGATGCGAAACTGAATATGGAACAGGAAGATCCGTTTCGTGTGGGTGTCACCATCGGATCAGGAATCGGATCCTTAAGCATTATTGAAAAAGAATATGAAAAGATCCTGACAAAAGGACCTGGACGGGTGAACCCGCTCATGGTACCGCTGATGATTTCCAATATGGCGGCAGGAAATGTATCTATTCAGCTGGGCCTGAAAGGGAAATGTACCAATGTGGTGACTGCCTGTGCTTCCGGTACCAACTGTATCGGGGATGCACTTCGTGCCATTCAGTATGGAGATGCGGAGGTAATGCTGGCAGGGGGAACAGAGAGCAGTATTACGCCAACAGCTATTGCCGGATTTACCAATCTGACAGCACTGACCACATCCACAGATCCTGCCCGGGCATCTATTCCATTTGACAAAGACCGCAGTGGATTTGTCCTGGGAGAAGGAGCAGGCGTGGTGGTACTGGAAGAACTGGAGCATGCGCTGGCCAGAAATGCACATATTTATGCAGAACTGGCAGGCTATGGTGCCACCGGGGATGCTTACCATATTACTTCTCCATGTGAGGACGGAAGCGGTGCGGCCAAAGCCATGGAATATGCCATGAAAGAGGCAGGAGTAAAGCCTGAAGAAGTGGACTATATCAATGCCCATGGAACCAGCACGCACCATAATGATCTGTTTGAAACCAGAGCAGTGAAGCTGGCCTTTGGGGATGCAGCAAAAGATCTGTATATCAATTCCACCAAGTCCATGATTGGCCACCTTCTTGGGGCGGCCGGCGGCGTAGAATTTGTTACCTGTGTGAAATCCATAGAAGACAGCTATATTCATCAGACGGTGGGAACGACGGAAACGGATCCGGAATGCGATCTGAATTATACCTTAGGGGCACCAGTAGAAAAAGAACTGAACTGTGTCATGACGAATTCTCTGGGATTTGGCGGACACAATGCGTCATTAGTTTTGAAGAAATACAGAGGATAACAGACCGGAAAGGAGCCGAACATGGATATTGAACAGATGATTCGACTGGTCAATACTGTCTCTGCATCGAATTTGACCGGATTTTCCTATGAAGAAAGCGGTATGACAGTCAGACTGGAAAAGAAGCAGGGAAAAACTGTGATTCAGCAGACGGAACAGGTGACAGAGAACCGTACTTCTGATCATACAGAGCAGAATCAGCCAGTGACAGAAACAAAAAAAGTAATCACCTCTCCTCTGGTAGGGGTATTTTATGCCGCACCGGCAGAAGATGCAGAGGCTTTTGTGCAGGTGGGAGACACCGTCAGAAAAGGCCAGGTACTGGCTATCGTAGAGGCCATGAAGCTGATGAACGAGATCGAAAGTGATTATGACGGAACTATAACAGAGATATTTGTGGAAAATGGCCAGCCGGTAGAATATGGTCAGCCATTGTTCCGATTAGAATAGTAACAAAAGGACAGAGTATGAAACATTTAGATATTAAGCAGATCCAGCAGATCATTCCTCACAGGCATCCATTTTTGCTGCTGGATTATGTAGAAGATTATGAACCGGGACAGTATGCCATTGCATACAAATGCGTATCTTATCGGGAAGAATTTTTTGCCGGACATTTTCCACAGGAACCGGTGATGCCTGGAGTGCTCACAGTGGAAGCTCTGGCTCAGGCAGGGGCTGTGGCTATCTTAAGTGTGGAAGAAAATAAAGGAAAGACAGCATATTTTGGCGGAATTCAAAAGTGCAAGTTCCGGGGCAAGGTGGTGCCGGGAGATAAACTGCGCCTGGAGACCCGGATTATTAAGTCCAAAGGTCCGGTAGGCGTGGGAGAAGCAGTGGCTTCCGTAGACGGAAAAGTAGTAGTCAGCGCAGAACTGACTTTTATGGTGGGCTAATACAGAAAAGAGGAAATGTGGGATGAAGAAAATACTCATTGCCAACCGCGGAGAGATTGCGGTTCGTATTATACGTGCATGCCGGGAAATGGGGATCGAGACGGTGGCGGTGTATTCGGAAGCAGACAGAGAAGCACTGCACACCAAGCTGGCAGATGAAGCCATCTGTATCGGACCGGCAGCGTCTTCCGAAAGCTATCTGGATATGGAGCGGATCATCAGTGCAACCATCGTCAGCGGAGCGGATGCCATTCATCCGGGATTTGGATTCCTGTCAGAAAACAGTAAATTTGCAGAGCTTTGTGAGCAGTGCAGCATCACGTTTATTGGACCGGATTCCGGGACGATTGCCAGACTGGGGAATAAACAGGAAGCCAGAAATACCATGATTGCAGCAGGAGTACCAGTGATTCCTGGAAGCCAGGAAGCCGTGTATACTGCGGAAGAAGGTAAACGGCTGGCAGAGGAGATCGGATACCCGATCATGATTAAGGCAGCCCTTGGGGGCGGCGGAAAAGGCATGAGAGAAGTCTATACACCGGAAGAGTTTGAAGCCGCATTTCAGATGGCACAAAAAGAGACAGAAAATGCTTTTCATGACAACACCATGTATCTGGAACATCTGGTGCTGCATCCGCGGCATATTGAATTTCAGATTCTGGCAGACAAGTACGGTAATGTGGTGCATCTGGGCGAGCGGGACTGCTCGATCCAGCGCAATCATCAGAAGCTGATGGAAGAATCCCCATCCCCTGCCCTGTCGGAGGATCTGCGGGAGAAAATGGGAGAGGCTGCGGTGAAAGCAGCCCAGGCAGCTGGTTATACCAATGCAGGAACCATCGAGTTCCTTTTGGAATCGGATGGCCATTTCTATTTTATGGAAATGAATACCCGTATTCAGGTGGAACATCCGGTAACGGAATGTGTGACAGGTATTGATCTGATCAAAGCGCAGATTCGTATTGCAGCAGGAGAACCGCTTCAGTTTACTCAGAAGGATATTCACATCACCGGCCATGCCATTGAATGCCGTATCAATGCAGAAAATCCAGAGAAAAACTTCCGGCCGTCACCGGGAACGATTCAGGATATGTATCTTCCAGGTGGCAAAGGAGTACGTATCGATACAGCCATTTACAGCGGCTATACCATCACGCCATATTACGATTCCATGATTGCCAAGCTGATTGTATGGGCACATAATCGGAAAGAAGCCATAGATAAGCTGCGCAGCGCACTTGGCGAAGTGATTATTGAAGGAATTGATACGAATGTGGATTATCAGTATGGAATCGTCACCCATCCGGATTTTGTAAATGGAACTACAGACACAGATTTTATCAAAAGGATATCATTATGAAACTGGATAATATGTTTAAGAAAAACCGCAGCACTTCCATAAAGCGAATTGCGCACAGACAGGCCGGCCCGGAAGTGCCGGAAGGGCTGATGCGAAAATGTAATCAGTGTGGAAAAGCGATCATAGCAGAAGAGGCAGAACAGGGATACTATATCTGCCCTAAATGTGGAGGTTATTTTCATGTGCCTGCATACCGGCGCCTGGACATGATTCTGGATGAAGGCAGCTTTCAGGAATGGGACAAAATCATGCCGGAGCAGAATCCGATGGAGTATCGTGGCTACCCGGAGAAACTGGCTGCCGTGAAAGCCAGAACCGGGCTGGATGAAGCGGTTGTGACCGGAAAAGGAAGCATTCATGGAACAGAAACGGTCATTGGAGTATGCGATGGCCGTTTTTTGATGGCCAGTATGGGAGAAAATGTTGGAGAAAAAATTGCCCGGGCAGTGGAACGGGCTACGGAAGAACAGCTTCCGGTGATTCTGTTCTGCTGTTCAGGAGGAGCCAGAATGCAGGAGGGGATTACCTCGCTGATGCAGATGGCAAAGACCTCCGCAGCGCTGAAACGTCACAGTGATGCGGGACTGCTTTATATCAGTGTGCTGACGGATCCAACCACAGGAGGGGTGACGGCCAGCTTTGCCATGTTGGGGGACATCATTCTGGCAGAGCCGGGAGCATTGATTGGATTTGCAGGACCGCGCGTCATTGAACAGACCATCCGTCAGAAGCTGCCAAAGGGATTCCAGAGAGCAGAATTCCTGCTGGAGCATGGATTTCTGGATGCGATTGCAGAGCGGTCACAGATGCGAAAAGTGCTGGGAGATCTGCTGCAGATGCATGGCAAAGCAGCCTGGGAAGAACAAAGCCAGGAAGTGGCGGAATCGCAGTCATCGGAAGAGCGAACTGAGAAATCTCATGTATCAGTACAGAAGAAAGAGGCCTGGGACCGGGTGATGCTTTCCAGAAAGAAGGACCGTCCGGTGGGAAGCGATTATATCCAGGCATTATTTACGAATTTTCAGGAGTTTCATGGAGATCGTCTGTATGGGGATGATCCTGCCATCATTGGTGGAATTGCTTCTTTTGGAGACAGAGCTGTAACGGTCATTGCACAGGAAAAAGGCAGCAGCACCAGAGAAAATATACAGCGCAATTTTGCCATGCCGAAGCCGGATGGCTACCGTAAAGCGCTGCGCCTGATGAAACAGGCAGAAAAGTTTCACAGACCGGTGATCTGTTTTGTAGATACACCGGGAGCTTTTTGCGGAATTGAGGCAGAGGAACGTGGACAGGGAGAAGCCATTGCACGAAATATTTATGAGATGTCAGCGCTAAAGGTTCCGATCCTGACTGTAATCATTGGAGAAGGCGGCAGTGGCGGTGCGCTGGCGCTGGCGACATCTGATGAAGTGTGGATGCTGGAAAATGCCATCTATTCCATTTTGTCACCGGAAGGCTTTGCCAGCATTCTGTGGAAAGACAGTGCAAAAGCAAAAGAAGCTGCAAAAGTAATGAAACTCACATCGGATTGTTTAAAAGAACAGGGAATTGTGGATAACGTGATTTCCGAGCCAGAAGACTTTACCAGAGAAAATCTGTATCTTGTAACCGGTCCGATGGAAGAGGAGATAAAACGATTTCTGAATCAATATGAAAACATGTCGGAAGAAGAACTGACAGAGCACCGCTATCAGAGATTTCGGAAAATGTAGAGGAGAGGTATATGGACAGACAGTTAAAGATTGGAGAGCGAATTGCGCAAAAATCCATTCTGCAGGGTGGCATGGGAGTTGGCGTCAGTCTGGGAAACTTAGCCGGAGCCGTGTCAAAATGCGGCGGCGTGGGGATGATCTCTGCGGCACAGATCGGGTTTCGCGAACCGGATTTTGATGAAAATACAGAAGAAGCCAATGTGCGTGCCATGCATCAGGAGTATGAAAAAGCCAGACAGATTGCACCGGAAGGCGTGATTGGATTTAACATTATGGTTGCCATGCGTCACTATGAGCGTTATGTCAGAGAAGCAGTACAGGCTGGTGCAGATCTGATTGTGTCCGGTGCGGGACTGCCCATGGATTTACCGGCTCTTACAGGAAAGGCAAAGACGGCGCTGGCTCCAATTGTCTCATCGGAACGTTCGGCCCGTCTGATTTTAAAGTACTGGGACAGAAAATATCATCGGCTGCCGGATCTGGTAGTGATAGAAGGACCACTGGCTGGAGGTCATCTGGGATTTTCCACGGAGCAGCTGATAGAATATATGCAGGAAAAAAAGAAAAACTTTGATGAAGAAGTGAAACGGATCCTGGATGCGGTAAAGGAATTTGCCGAAAAGGCACAAAAATATATTCCGGTAGCTCTGGCTGGCGGAATCAGCAGCAGGGAACAGGCAGAGCATGCCTTCCGCCTTGGTGTGGATGCCATCCAGGTGGCGACCAGATTTGTTACGACAGAAGAATGCGATGCAGATATTCGATATAAGAGAACCTACCTTCAGGCGCAAGAAGAAGACATCGTCATCACAAAAAGTCCGGTGGGGATGCCTGGTCGGGCTATTTTAAATCCTTTTTTGAAAAAGATACAGAACGGAGAACAGATCCGGCCGGAAAAATGTCATGGATGTCTGAAACACTGCAAGCCGGCAGAGATCCCATACTGCATTACCGATGCCCTGATCCATGCGGCAAAAGGAGAAGTGGATGAGGCACTGCTGTTCTGTGGGGCAGAAGCGTGGAAGGCGCAGAAAATACAAACGGTGGAAGAAGTCATACAGGAACTGCTGGGGGAAGAATGAGGAGAGCTGTCTGCATTCTTTGAACGTTTTGAGATGGAGTTTGAAATGTTTAGAAAAACAGTTGCCTGAAAACAGAAAAAGAGGATATAATGATTGCAAACGGGAATTTTAGAAAGATATGGTAGTACGCATGGGAGAGAGAATGGATAACGCAGCAGAAAAGATCAACTATATACTGGTGAATCTGATTAATGAGGTGTGGGTGCTGGAGGAAAAGGCGATCATCACCGATGAATTCAAGGATATTACCAACAACGATATGCATGTCATCGAAGCAATCGGTCTGGGGGATGGCAGCAATATGTCCTCAGTAGCCCGCAAGCTGAATATAACCGTTGGATCTCTTACCACTGCGATCAACCATCTGGTGAAGAAGAACTATGTGGAACGCCATCGCAGCGAGGAAGACCGGAGAGTGGTTTTTATAAAGCTGACGGAAAAAGGGGTAGCAGCCTATGAGCATCATGCGGATTACCATCGTCAGATGACCAGTGCTGTAATGGAAAAGCTGACAGATGAAGAAGTTCCGGTACTGGTGAAGACGCTGGATGCTTTGTCAGATTTCTTTAAAGGATATGGAAAAGGAAGTAAATAGCTATGAAGACAGGTTTGATACTGGAAGGCGGTGCCATGCGTGGCATGTATACAGCAGGTGTGCTGGATGTCATGATGGAGAATAACATCTGGGTGGACGGAGCAGTTGGAGTCTCTGCCGGAGCGGTATTTGGCTGTAATTACAAATCAAAGCAGATTGGCAGAACCATCCGTTATAATAAGAAATATGGCCGGGATCCCCGGTATGCAGGATTTCATTCTCTGCTGAAAACGGGAGATTATTTTGGCACAGAGTTTTGCTATCACGAGATTCCGGAAAAGCTGGATCCATTTGATACAGAGACATTTGAAAAGAATCCGGCGGAGTTCTATGTAGTTGGAACTGATGTGACTACAGGAAAAGCGGTTTATCATAAATGCACCAACGGAAAAGACAAAGATCTGGAATGGTTCCGGGCATCGGCTTCCATGCCTCTTTTGTCCAACATTGTCGAGGTGGATGGTTATCGGCTCCTGGATGGAGGAATTGCAGATTCCATTCCGATTGAATGGTTTCGCAGCATCGGATATGAGCGAAATATCGTGATTCTGACCAGAGATAAGACCTATCGGAAAAAGAAAAATAAGATGATTCCTCTTTTTAAAACGGTACTGCACAAGTATCCGGAAGTAGCCAGGGCCATGAAGCAGCGCCATGTGATGTATAATCAGGAACTCCGGCAGGTGGAGGAACAGGAAAAGTGTGGAAAGGCTCTGGTAATCCGGCCCAGTGAACCAATCACCATATCCAGAACAGAAAACGATCCGGAAAAACTGGAAGAAGTATATCAGTTGGGACGAAAAGACGGACTGGCCAATCTGGAGAAGATGAGGACGTTTATCAGAACGGTAAGAGTAACAGATCCCAGCTAAGGAAAGAACGGTATCTGTCCGGCATTGGATCCCCTTGACGTAAGAGAAAATAGGCTTTATAATCGAGTGCGAGAGTGTTTTGCTTAAGTGACATTATGGCAGAACACAGAAGTAGAATATAGCATACCAGGAGGTAATAAAAATGGCAAAAGTGAATAAAGATATGCTGATTGGTGAAATCCTTCAGTTAGATCCAAATATGGCAGGCGTATTAATGGCAAGTGGAATGCATTGTGTAGGATGTCCATCTTCTCAGGCAGAATCTCTGGAAGAAGCAGCTATGGTACACGGTCTTCCTGTAGATCTTGTAGTAGCAAGACTGAATGCATATCTGGAAAGCGTTGGCAAATAAGAGTCAGAAAAGAAAAAAGGATTGACGTTTTAAACGTCAATCCTTTTTTCCTGTCATCAGATCGCTGCCAGTTTCTGGAGAGCATCCTCCAGTACAATCGCCTCACCGTGTTCTACCAGATAATTCTCTGTTCCGGCAGAATATTTTAAGCTGGTGCCGTATTCGGAAATCATATTGCAAATACGGTTAAATTCTTCCGGTGAATGGGAAGATTTATTCAGAATCAGATGGTAAGTCCCATCGGATGTATCCTTATAAAGAGAGTTCATACCAGTATAACTGCCCTGGAGAATATGTGCTGCACGGATCACATCATCCAGCTGATGGAAACCATAGATCTTCTTTAACTCTACGTAGAGATCCTCTTCTTTTGTATCCGCACCATCTGTCTGAGTATCATCAGCCTCGGGTCTGGAGGTCAATGCCTTGTGAGCATCCCGAATTTTCTGAAACAGATTCAGAATATCATCAGCACCTTCCGGTTTCATAGCAGAAAGTGCACCCAGGATATCACTGTTGTCGTCTGCTGCATTACTCTGTGAAAACTTGGCAAAGCGAGTATCCAGTTCCTCAGGATCCTCTACTTTGGTAATAATCAGGATAATGGAATCGGCAGACATTGGAATCGCCTCTATCATAAGAGGGATATCATTAGCTTCAAATCCGCATTCATAAGCGGCCTGCTGCATCATCTCCCGGAAAAGGGATTTCGCTTTTTCTGTACCATAGGCCAGTTCGCTGAGTTTCAGCTTGCGGTCAGCCAGATCTTCTCGAGTCAGTGTACAGCGTATCTGATTTTCATTCAGTCTTTCAATTTTCATGAAATCACTTCCTTGCCTGATATCTGGAAAGGTCACTGATCACAGCAACCTTTCTGTTTACAGTATATCCTACTTTACGTAAAAATGTAAAGTGGAATGCTGGCAGAGCGTTATAAAATTATTATAAAAAACTTGCAAAACAAGAATGTGTGTTGTATAATCAACAATAAGAGAGGACACATATTATAATAAACAAGAAAGGAGGAGCTTTTCTAACGTCAGCAGATTCTTCTGCGAATTATTTCTCGAATGCGATTGTCTTCGCATGAATTCAAATTATGGATGATAACGATACAACTGAATAGCGCAATATACGTCTTCTCTAAATAAAAGAATCCTTTTTCATGCCGTTTCTAAGAGGGATTTTTCAGGGTTCGTCATACAGTATTCTGATATTCTGAAATATATCACAGGCAGCATCTCCGGTGGATCGGTTTGAAAAAGAGACAGAAAGAAGTGAGAAACATCGGACATAGAAAAACGTATGATACAAAAGAGATGTTTGAACGACGCAGGGAGAAGGTGAAGGAAAGCAGCCTGTACAAGGAACTGGAAGGCTATCAGAATGCAGGCCTTTCTTTATGGCTGAACGGAAAACCAAGTACCAGTTATGGCATTGCGAATTACGTAAGAGAAGAGTCAGACTATATGAGAGATTACCGTCTGGATGAAAATCACAAGATATGTGGAATTGCATTTGACAGAATTGGAAAAAAGCGACCAGAAGGAAGAAGATAGACAGAGGGGCTCCCTGAACAGAAAACTTAAGTTTATATGAACTTTTTCTGAAAAAGTCGAAAACTGTTAGATGTATGCTTCAAAGTATGCTATACTTTTGTCCAGAAGAGGTATTGAAATATGGAGGAGTATTAGCATGAAGAAAAAGGCGGCACCGGTTCTGGCAATAGTTCTTTTGATTGTGATTGTGGCAGGAATCGGTTTCCTTACCAGAGTGATAAAAAAATATACCCCGTCTTCTGATGTTATGAGCAGCCAGGAATATTTTGGACTGGATCATGAGGGAGAAGCGGCCATTGTAGTGGGAAGCGAGATACTTTCTTATAAAGGAAAGATCCTCAATGAAGTAGCCTATGTGGATTATCAGGCAGTCAAAGAGGTGCTGAATGATTATTTTTACTGGGATTCAGAGAACAATACGATGTTATATACCATGCCGACGGATGTCGTGCAGATACCGGCAGGCAGCAACAGTTACACAGCAGATGGAAAGACACAGAGCCTGAACTACAACATCGTGCTGATTGATGGCACAGAGACTTACATCGCATTGGACTTTGTAAAGCAGTATACAGATATTTCCTATGAGACATTTCACGATCCTGACCGTATTGTGATTAACAATGAATGGGGAGATGTGACGGTGGCCAGTATCCGTAAGGCTGGAAAAGTGCGAAGCCTGGGCGGAATCAAGAGCCCAATTCTCAGGGAAGTGGAGAAGAATGAAGTAGTACGCATTCTGGAACCGATGGAAGACTGGACCAAGATCCTGACACAGGATGGATACATCGGCTACATAAGGAATGATCGTCTGGTAAAAGAACGAACCGAGACACGCACCAGTGATTTTGTGACACCGGAATATACGAATATCCAGAAGGACTACAAGATTAACCTGGTATGGCATCAGACTACCAGCATGGATGCCAATTACAATATTATTTATGATATTGCCAATGTAAAAAATGTGAATACGATTTCACCAACCTGGTTCAGCATTGCGTCTAATGATGGAACACTGGATTCACTGGCTCTGGCAGATTATGTAGATACAGCACACAGTAATCATATGGAAGTGTGGCCACTGGTAGATAATTTCAGCGAGAATATCGATTTTGCAACGGTAATGAACAGTACTTCAGCCAGAAATAAGATCGAAAATCAGCTGATTGCAGCAGCAATAGAGTATAGTTTTGATGGAATTAATGTGGATTTTGAAAATATCTCAGAAGATGCTGCTGATGGATATATCCAGTTCATGCGGGAACTGTCCGTGATGTGTCGTAAGAACGGAATTGTATTATCAGTAGATGTACCTGTGCCGATGGATTTTACAGCTCATTATAATCGAAAAGCGCTTGGTGAAGTGTGTGATTATGTGATGATTATGGGATATGATGAGCATTATGCCGGTTCCGAGGAAGCAGGATCCGTAGCCAGCCTGTCCTTTGAGGAAGAAGGTATACAGAATACACTCCAGGAAGTGTCAGCGGAGAAGGTGGTCAGTGGTATCCCGTTCTATACCAGATTATGGTGCACCACAACCAATGAGGATGGAACAACAACGGTGACAAGTGAAGCTATGGGTATGAACCAGGCACAGCAGACACTGGAGAATAATCAGGTGGAAGCCTCCTGGGATGAGACAACCGGACAGAACTATGCACAGTTTGATGGCGAGAATGGAGAATTGTATCAGATCTGGCTGGAAGATACAGAGTCGCTGACCAGGAAGCTGGAACTGATCAAGAACTATGACCTGGGCGGCGCTGCGGAATGGAAGCTGGGACTGGAAGATGATTCTGTATGGGATCTGATTGCCAAATATGTGAGTTAGAACTGGAAGTTGCTAAAAATCTTTCCCACTGCATACATTAGTAAAAAATGATGCAGTGGGATTTTTTATGGGAAAAAGACGATTGGAGTTGATGATGGCAGTACTGATACTGGCAGGTTCATTTTATGTGGGGAGGCTGGGGGCGCAGATGCACCAGATGCATCATCAGACCACAGCAGCAGTTTCACAGGAAGCAAAAGTTCGAAAAGTAGTGGTGGATGCCGGACACGGTGGATTTGATTCTGGAAAAGTTGGCATCAATGGGGCACTGGAAAAGGATATTAATCTGGAAATAGCCAGGAAAGTGCAGCAAAAGCTGGAACAGGCAGGAATTGCAACGATCATGACCAGAAAGACAGATCAGGGATTGTATGATGAAGGCGAAGAGAATAAAAAGCAACAAGATATGAAGCGGCGATGCAGTGTGATAAATGAATCGGAAGCGGATCTGGCAGTGAGCATTCATCAGAACAGTTATACACAGGAATCAATCTGTGGACCGCAGGTGTTTTATTATGAAACTTCTGTAAAAGGGCAAAAACTGGCGGAGATTTTGCAGGAAACGCTCAATCAGAATCTGGAAATTGCCAGGCCCAGAGCAGGCAAAGCCAATGACACTTATTATCTGTTGAGAAAAACGGAGATTCCCACTGTGATCGTGGAATGTGGTTTCTTAAGTAATACAGAAGAAGCAGAAAAGCTGATGAAGGAAGTGTATCAGGAAAAAATAGCACAGGCAATTTGTGAAGGGGTACAGGAGTTTTTACAGACTGCCTGAAGAAAAACCTCTATTGCGTTACCTTTCTGTAAATGGTATACTCAAAAGTAATTGAAAGAAAAAGGAAGCGAATATTCATGCAGACGATCATAGCAGATATGACGAATCAGATAGATGAAAAAGAGATGGCGCAGGCAGGAAAGATTCTGAAAGAAGGTGGCCTGGTGGCATTTCCAACAGAGACCGTATATGGTCTTGGGGCAAATGCCCTGGATGAACAGGCTGCATTTAAGATCTATGCAGCAAAGGGAAGACCTTCTGACAATCCGCTGATTGTACATATAGCCAAAATGGAGGACTTGTATAAGATTGTACAGACGGTACCGGAGGAAGCAGTAAAGCTGGCAGAGAAGTTCTGGCCGGGACCGTTGACCATGATTTTTCAGAAGAAAGAGATCGTGCCATATGGAACCACCGGCGGGCTGGATACCGTAGCTGTACGTATGCCGAATCATCCGGTAGCATTGAAGATGATAGAAGCCGGAGGCGGTTACATCGCAGCACCAAGCGCCAATACATCCGGAAGACCAAGTCCGACTACGGCACAGCATGTAGCAGATGATATGGATGGAAAGATTGAGATGATTCTGGATGGCGGAAGTGTTGGTATCGGAGTGGAATCCACCATTGTAGATTTGAGCACCGGAGTAGCGACGATCCTGAGACCGGGCTATATCAATAAGGCCATGCTGGAGGAGGTGATCGGACAGGTGGAGGTTGACCCGACATTGTTGTCGGCAGACTGCAGGCAGCGTCCGAAGGCGCCAGGCATGCGTTATAAGCACTATGCACCAAAGGCAGATATGGTGATTGTAGAAGGAGAAGAAGAAAACGTTATTTCTTATATTAATGATCGTATCTGCGAAGAATTAAAGAAGGGAAACTGCCCGGGCGTAATCGCATCGGATGAGACCAGACACCGCTACTGTGGCGGTGCGGTAAAGTCCATGGGAAGCCGCAGTGATGAACTGAGCATATCCAGACATCTTTATGCGGTTTTGCGAGAGTTTGATGAACAGCAGGTGAGCTGTATTTTCTCAGAAGCTTTTGAGACACCAAATCTGGGACAGGCGATTATGAACCGTATGGTAAAAGCTGCCGGTCATCAGATTATCCGGGTATAGTATAAAGGAAAGATAGATGAAGAAGTATGATAAAGTATTGTTTGTAAGTCACAGTGATACCTGCAGAGGGCCGATGGCAGAAGCCATCCTGCAGCATAAGTTATTGCTGGAGGATATTCTGGTAGATTCGAAAGGAATGATTGTACTGTTTCCGGAGCCGGTGAATCCAAAAGCAAGAGATGTTCTTGTGCAGCACAATCTGGAACTGGAGGAACATGAAGCTGTACAGTTTTCCGCAGACGACTTTGATGAGCGTACACTGATTCTGACCATGGAGAAGACACAGAAAGAAAAGATACAGGAAGAATATGGAGAACAGGTGCGTAACCTGTATACCATATCGGAATACAGTCAGATGGAGGATGAGGAAGACATCTATGATCCTCATGGAAAAGCACTGGAAGAATATGGACATTGCTTTGATGTACTGGAAATTATAATTTCAAAATTAACAAATGTATTATTACAGGAGGACGAAGAACATGATAGCAGTAGCGTGTGATCACGGTGGTTACGTATTAAAGAAAGAGATTTTAAAACATCTGGAAGAAAGAGGGCTGGAATATAAAGATTTTGGATGTGACAGTGAGGAAGCGGTTGATTATCCGATCTATGCAAGAAAAGTGACAACAGCGATTAAGTCTGGTGAATGTGACAGAGGAATCCTGATCTGTGGAACCGGCATTGGTATTTCGATTGCGGCCAACAAAGTAAAAGGGATTCGCGCTGCACTGTGTACAGACTGTTTTACAGCAGAAGCAACCAGACAGCATAATGATGCCAATATTCTTGCACTGGGCGGAAGAGTGGTAGGTCCTGGACTGGCTCTGAAGATCGTAGATACATTTCTGGATACTCCATTCTCCAATGCAGAACGTCATAAGAGAAGAATTGACCTGATTGAACAGGAATAAAATCAACAGGGTGAACAGTATGTCAGATAAGCGTAAAGATTATATTACATGGGATGAATATTTTATGGGAGTGGCGATTCTGGCCAGTATGAGGTCCAAGGATCCGAATACGCAGGTGGGTGCCTGCATTGTCAGCCAGGATAACAAGATTCTGTCAATGGGGTACAATGGATTCCCTATGGGATGTTCCGATGATGAATATCCATGGAGCAGAGAAGCAGAAGGGCTGGACAGCAAATATCTGTACACCACCCATTCCGAACTGAATGCCATTTTGAATTACCGGGGAGGCAGCCTGGAGGGAGCAACACTGTATGTGACGTTGTTCCCTTGTAATGAATGTGCCAAAGCGATTATTCAGGCTGGTATCAAGAAGCTGGTCTATGATTCAGATAAATATGCAGATCAGACCAATGTGCTGGCATCTAAACGGATGCTGAAGTCGGCAGGAGTAGAGATGGTCCCGTATCAGAGATCGGGAAGAAAAATCACGTTGAATGTGTGACAAAGCCGATGGGGACGGAGTTTAATGGCTCTTTAGAGCCATTAAACTCCGTCCCCACTGGCCACCTCGTCGATATATTTCTGGTATTCAGAAAATTTCCCACTATAGATATGAGACAATAGTGTATTCAGCTGCCGCAGTGCAGTAAGCAGAAGCTCCTGGGAGATCAGGTGCTGTTCCACAGCATCTGCCAGTTCATCCAGATCTACCACCTTTACCTGTCCGTTTGGATAGACCAGAACATCGGCCAGCAGATCGATGGTGATATAGGTATTGGTTTCCGGATGATATTCATGGGTGATGATGTCACAGTACCAGCAGATCAGATGATCCTGATGATCATAGAACTTGCTGACTTTCACACCCTGCTTCCAGAAGAAAGCAGAGATGCCGCGTTTCAGATCTTTTTTGGGGCGTATGGTGTCCCAGGAAGTAATCAGATAGTCATCCGTACATCGGATGACTTTATCTTTATCCAAAAGAACACATTCAGCAGGAATCAGACGTTTTCGATAAAGAACAGGAGAGTTCATAAAAGCCCCTTTCCGCGACACCGCTTTTCTTTTTAATTTAGCACATTACAGTGGAAAATGCCAGAAAAATATAGGAGATTCTTGACGAAATCCGGTGTTTGCAATAAAATGGGAGTACAGTGTCCGGGCAGACAGAAAAAGAGCCCCATGAATGGACACATTGGAAATTGTGATTGAGAATGATAAAATGAGGAGACAGGCAATGGCAAAGGAAAAGAAACTTGTGGAATCCATTACTTCTATGGAAGAGGATTTTGCACAATGGTATACAGACGTTGTAAAAAAAGCTGAGCTGACTGATTATACAAGTGTAAAGGGATGTATGGTTATCAAGCCGGCTGGTTATGCAATCTGGGAAAATATTCAGCATGAACTGGACAGACGATTCAAAGAGACAGGGGTAGAGAATGTATATCTGCCAATGCTGATCCCTGAGAGTCTGCTTCAGAAGGAAAAGGATCATGTAGAAGGTTTTGCACCAGAAGTAGCATGGGTTACCCATGGAGGACTGGAACCACTTCAGGAAAGAATGTGTGTACGTCCAACATCTGAGACTTTATTCTGCGATTTTTATGCAAATGATATCCACTCTTACCGTGATCTTCCGAAGGTATATAACCAGTGGTGCTCTGTTATGAGATGGGAGAAGACTACCAGACCATTCCTTCGTTCCAGAGAGTTCCTGTGGCAGGAAGGACATACAGCTCATGCGACAGCAGAAGAAGCCGAGGCACGTACCATTCAGATGCTGAATGTATATGCTGATTTCTGTGAAGAAGTACTGGCGATTCCGGTTATAAAGGGACGCAAGACAGACAAAGAAAAATTCGCAGGTGCAGAAGCAACTTATACGATCGAATCTCTGATGCATGATGGTAAGGCACTGCAGTCCGGTACCAGCCATAACTTTGGTGATGGATTCGCAAAAGCATTTGATATTCAGTATACAGATAAAGACAATACCTTAAAATATGTACACCAGACATCCTGGGGTATGACTACCCGTATGATCGGTGCCATCATCATGGTACATGGCGATAACAGCGGACTGGTTCTGCCACCGCACATTGCACCGGTCCAGGCTATGGTGATTCCGATCCAGCAGAAGAAAGAAGGTGTTCTGGATAAGGCTGCTGAAGTGAAGGAAGCATTAGTGAAATCCGGCATTCGTGCAAGAATGGATGACTCTGATAAGAGTCCGGGATGGAAGTTCTCTGAGAGTGAGATGCGTGGTATTCCGGTACGTATCGAGCTGGGACCAAAGGATATCGAAGCAGGACAGGCTGTGATCGTTCGTCGTGATACCAGAGAAAAGATTGCAGTATCTCTGGAAGAACTGAACAGCAAGGTGGCAGAAGTTCTGGAAACTATGCAGAAGGATATGCTGGAGAGAGCAAGAGCACACAGAGAAGCTCATACTTACACTGCTAAGACCCTGGAAGAGTTCAAGGAGATTGCTGAGAATAAGCCAGGATTTATCAAGGCTATGTGGTGTGGCGATCAGGCATGTGAGGATGCATTAAAAGAAGAAGCCGGTGTGACATCCCGTTGTATTCCATTTAAACAGGAAGAGATTACCTGTGAGTGTATTTACTGCAAGAAGCCTGCCAAGGCTATGGTATACTGGGGCAAGGCATACTAAGCCGGACCACAGAAGGACGATACGACAGAAAATAGAATGTCATATTAACTAAAAGACAAATCAATAACATGTAAAAATGATGAAAAGCACACAATAATGTCGAAGATACAGACATTTATTGTGTGCTTTTTGACTATCTCTGCGTGAAAAAATGACAAATGTCATATGAAAAATGTTACAATGTACAGGTGAAAAAAGTTTAGAAAAAATTTATATTATAAATAACAAATAATTACTTGGGAGGTAATTGAAAATGAAAAGAAAAGTGGTTACAGCATTAATGTGCACAGCAGCTCTGGGAAGCATGATGGCTATGAGCGCAAGCGCAGAAGGAAAACTGATTGGTTACACCTGTATGGATGGTACAAACCCATTCTTCGTTGCTCTTCAGGGTGCTATTGAAGAAGTAGTAGAAGAAAACGGTGATGAACTGGTAGCTATGGACCCGGCAAATGATTCCAACAAACAGATTGACCAGATCGAAGACCTGATTTCCAGAGGAATTGAACTGATGTTTGTAAACCCGGTAGATGCTGATGGTATCATTCCTGGACTGGATATGTTAAAAGAAGCAGAGATTCCAATGTTTGGTTTTGATACACAGGTTGGCGATATGAGCTATCTGGTATCTTACGCAGGATCCGATAACTACAACGCAGGTTTTGTTTGTGGTGAAGACCTGGCTAAGAAGCTTCCTGACGGCGGAGATATCCTGGTACTTGATTCCCCTACTATGCAGTCTGTAACAGACAGAACAAACGGATTTATGGATGCAATCAAAGAATCTGGTGTAGAATTTAACGTAGTTGGACAGCAGGATGCTCAGGGTAACCAGCAGGTTGCTAACGAAAAAGCTACTGACCTTCTGACAGCTAACCCAGATGTAGTTGCTATCTTTGGCGGAAATGACCCGACAGCTCTTGGTGCATACGCAGCAGCCGATGCAGCAGGTGTCACCCCTCTGATTTATGGTGTTGACGGATCACCGGACGTAAAAGCTCTTCTGAAAGATACTATGATCGAAGGTACCGGAGCACAGTCCCCAATTACAATTGGTAAGACAATTGCTGAAACAGCTTACAAATGGTTAGATGGCGAAGAAGTAGAAGAATTTATTCCAATCGAAACTTTCCTTGTAACAGCTGATAATGTAGATGATTACGGTACAGACGGATGGCAGTAAGCCGACAGGCATTTTCGAAAATCTGATAACGAGGTGACAAAGGGCTTTGCTCCTTAAGCGGGCAGAGCCTTTTCCATGACACGAAAAGTTTTTCGTGTCATGGAAAGTATGAAAAAAGACAGGTGGTGGCGATTAGTGAGTGAAAAATACTTACTGGAAATGAAGGGTATTAGCAAATCCTTCCCTGGAGTTAAGGCTCTGCAGAATGTAAATCTTCAGCTGAAAGCGGGAGAAGTACATGCGCTTCTTGGAGAAAACGGAGCAGGCAAATCAACGCTGATAAAAGTATTGGGTGGTATTTATCATGCGGAAGAGGGCGAGATTTTCATTGATGATCAGAAAGTAGAGATCAATGATGTAGTGGCAGCCCGTCAGGCAGGTGTTTCCATTGTGCATCAGGAACTGGTACTGGTGCCATATATGACTGTTGCAGAAAATATTTTCCTCGGACGTGAACCGGGTACAAAGATGAATGTAGACCGTGTCAAGATGTCCAGAGATGCACAGGAACTGTTGGATGCTTATGATATGAATATCAATGCTGATACACTGGTTGAAAAGCTGACAATCGCCCAGCAGCAGATGGTTGAGATCGTAAAAGCTATTTCATTTAATTCCAAAATTCTGGTTATGGATGAACCGACATCATCCATATCTGATAAAGAAGTCGGTTTCTTATTTGAGACAATGCGTACTCTGACAGCAAAAGGAGTAGGTATTATTTATATTTCTCATAAGATGAGTGAACTGGAAGAAATCTGTGACCGCGTTACTGTTATGCGAGACGGACAGACAGTAGGTACCAGAGTGGTAAAGGAGACGAATAAAGATGCTCTGATTGCCCTGATGGTAGGACGTGAGTTGACAAATTATTATACAAGAGATTTCCTGGAGCCTGGAGAAGTGGTGCTGAAATGTGAACACATCTCTGATGGAAAGATGGCACAGGATGCCAGCTTTGAGCTCCGTAAGGGAGAAATCGTCGGGTTTGCCGGCCTGGTGGGTGCAGGACGAAGCGAAACGATGAAGGCAGTCTTCGGGCTGGCCGAACATATGACCGGAGATGTATATGTAAAAGGAAAGAAAGTAAAGATCAAGTCTCCGGTAGATGCATTAAAATATGGAATTGCACTGGTTCCGGAAAGCCGAAAGGAAGAAGGACTTTATAAGGTACAGAGTGTAAAATTTAATTCTACGATTGAAGTACTGGGAGAATTTATCCGTCATCTTCATGTAGACAATAGAAAAGAAGAAGAGATTACTCAGAAATACATTGATATGATGGCAACGAAGACTCCGAGTCAGGAACAGGTGATCGGAAATCTGTCTGGTGGAAATCAGCAGAAAGTAATGATCGGACGCTGGCTGGCGACAAATCCGGAGATTCTGATTCTGGATGAGCCGACCCGTGGAGTAGACGTTGGTGCAAAAGCAGAGATTTATTCTATTATGAATGATCTGGTGAAAGAAGGTATGTCTATTATCATGATTTCCTCCGAACTTCCGGAAATCATCAACATGAGTGACCGTGTTTATGTCATGAACGAAGGACGTGTTACAGGCTGCCTGAATCATGAGGAAGCAGAACAGGAAGCAATCATGCAGCTGGCGGCAAAATAAAATAATAAATCATACGTATTTTAAGGAGGAAACATTATGGCATCCAGAGCAAAAAATGGAATCGTCAAATATTTTAAAGACAATATCGGTATTATCATTGCATTGATTGCAATGTGCGTATTTATGGTAGTTTATCCAAAGACAAGAACAACATTTATGACACCAAAGAACTTATTCAATATTCTTCGTCAGAATGCATCGAATATGTTCCTGGCAACCGGTATGACTATGGTCATCATCCTTGGCGGAATCGAACTTTCTGTTGGTTCAGTTATCGCTCTTTCCGGATGTGTGGCAGCAGGATCAGTAGTATATTTCCATCTTCCGATCGTAGTGGGATTTATTCTTGCTGTTCTGGTAGGTGCACTGGTAGGTGTATTTAACGGATTTGTAATCTGTAAAACAGATATTCCGCCTTTCATCGTAACACTGGCATCTATGAACATTGCAAAAGGTATTGCACTGGTTATCACAGGCGGTGCTCCGATTCGTTGTATGGAGCCACTGTTTAAATGGCCGGGTGCAGGTTATATCGGACCGTTTCCAGTGCCGGCAGTACTGATGATTATTATTTTCATCATTGCAGTATTTATGGTAAACAAAACGCAGCTTGGACGTCATATCTATGCAGTAGGTGGTAACGCACAGGCAGCGAAATTCTCAGGTATCAATGTAGAAAAAGTAAAATTCATTGTGTATACATACACAGGAATCATGGCTGGTATCGCAGGTGTTATCATTGCATCCCGTCTGTATTCCGGACAGCCGACTGCCGGTGATGGCGCAGAAATGGATGCCATCGCAGCCGTAGTCGTAGGTGGTACATCCATGAGTGGTGGTTCCGGTACACTGGGCGGTACACTGATCGGTGTACTGATCATCGGTATCCTGAACAACGGTCTGAACCTGATGGGTGTAGACTCCAACTGGCAGTATATTGTAAAAGGTCTTGTAATTCTGCTCGCAGTATACGTAGACTGGATAAGAAATAAAAAAGCAGGAAGATAAAATTCCTTTTTTAGTGAAACATCAGATCCCTCATGTTATATGGCATGAGGGATTTTTTGATGAATATGTGAAAACGCTTGACCCACTCATCTTTCAGACATAAAATTTAATCAGAATATTTAGGTGCATGAAGCAAAAGACCCAGGAGAATATATGAACAGAAAAGTGATTTTAGCAGTGGTGCTGCTGGCAGCTGCGACTGCCCTGACGGGCTGCAGAGCAGCGGAGGTGGTGGAAGGGGAACACGATCCGCGAATATTTGGAGCTACTTATATGACGCGGAATAATCCGTACTTTGATGTGCTCCATGAAGCCATTGAAAATGTAGTGGAAGGAAACGGAGATATTGTGATTTCCCGTAATCCATGTCAGGATCAGGAAAAACAGAATGAACAGATTCTGGAAATGCTGGATGAGGGGATTAAAGTTCTCTTTTTGAATCCGGTGGACTGGGAAACAGTAGAGCCGGCGTTGAAAGCATGTCAGGAAAAAGGTGTGATTGTCATCAATATGGATACGGTGGTAAAGAATCGTGAGTATGTGGCTTCGATCGTTGAGACAGACAACTATGCGGCTGGTGTGCAGTGTGCAGAAGATATGATGAAGCGACTGGACAAAGCCAGAATTGTGGTGCTGGATAATCCGACTCAGACTTCCATCTCCAACCGTGTGCAGGGATTTATCGATACCGTGGAAGCATCTGCAGAAAGCGAAAATTATAAAGTCGTAGCCAGAAAGTGTGGTCAGGGTGAGTTTGAAGACAGTGCAGATGCCATGGCCACCATTCTGAACAGAGGCGTGGAATGTGAGGTGGTACTGGGAGGAAATGACCCATCTGCACTGGGAGCGCTGGCTACCCTACAGCAGTATCACAAGGACAACGATGTCCTGATCTATGGAATTGACGGGTCGCCAGATTTTAAGTCTATGTTGAATCTTGGGCTGGTGACCGGAACCAGTGGACAGGATCCGCGCCAGATTGGCGAAGTGGCAGCACAGACCGCCTATGACTGTCTGGCGGGAAAAGCAGTGGAAAAATATATCAGTATTGCACCCTACATGATTACCCAGGAGAATCTGGATGATTATGAGATCAGTGGCTGGGGCAGATAGGGAAGAGGTGTAAGAAGGTGAACGAAGAAAAAGATAAAACAGTCGTGCTTCTGCAGGCATCCATGTTGGCGCTGAATGTGGCAGCAGTGATACTGATTTCCACTTTTATCAATTATACAACAAAGAAGATTATTGCCCGGTACGAGGCCAGAAGTTTTCTGGATGGAGTCACGGCGATTCCGGAAAATCCAGAGCATGTGAGAAACTACTGCGTGATAGCCATGTGCCTGCTGGCAGTGTCCTTTTTGTTTCGGCAGATGGTAAAGAATTACCGGCTCATCGTATGCTCCATGCTCTTTGATCTGGTTCTGTGCTTCATGGTTATCTATACACTGAATTTTAATTATAACGGACTGTTATTGTTTCTGTTTGCAACAATGATCTCCCTGGTAAAAGGCGGGAAAATGAAAGTGGCACTGGTGGCACTGGCTATCGGAGGCTATGTGCTGGCAGATTACGAATTGCTTTCTATTTATATGCCATTGTATCATCTGAGTTCTTACATACAGTACTATCCCGCAAATACACAACAGCTGCTTTATGGAATTTTTAATATTCTGATTTCGTTTAATGTAGTGCTGTTTATTGTCTATTGCGTCTACGTGATCAATGCCCAGAGAGGTACTATTGAGCAGATCAATGAGTTGTATCATGAGATTCAGACGGCCAATGAGCAGCTGCAGGAATATGCCAGCATGACTGAAAAAATGACTCAGACCAAAGAGCGAAATCGTCTGGCCAGAGAGATTCATGATACACTGGGACATACCCTGACAGGGATCGCCACCGGGCTGGATGCCTGCTTGGCACTGATCGATATCAGCCCAGAGCAGACGAAGAAACAGCTGCAGCTGTTGTCGGAAGTCAGCAGGGAGGGAATCAGGGATGTGCGTCGTTCCGTAAATGAACTGCGTCCGGATGCCCTGGAGCGACTGAGTCTGGATGCGGCTATACGAAAAATGATCACGGATATGAGTCAGGCATCAGATGTGAAGATTTATTTTTCCACAGAAGAAAAACATCTGAAGTTTGATGAAGACGAAGAAAATGCCATTTACCGTGTCATTCAGGAGAGCATCACCAATGCTGTGCGCCACGGAAAGGCAGGAAAGATCTGGATTACGCTGAGACGTCAGTATGATGAGATCACATTGTCTATCAAGGATGACGGGATAGGTGCCAAGGAGATTAAAAGTGGATTTGGTACCAAGCATATCCGGGAGCGGATTGAGATGCTGCATGGAACAGTAGAATTTGACGGAAGTGACGGATTTACCGTGACCGCACAGATACCGATACGATGGGGGGAAAATTATGATTAAAGTGTTAATAGCAGATGATCAGGAGCTGATCAGGCAGAGTCTGCAGATTGTATTAAACAGCAAGCCAGATATTACCGTATGTGATGTGGCAGAAGACGGGCAGGCGGTGATCCGCAGCGTACGGAAGGAAAAACCGGATATTATCCTGATGGATGTGCGTATGCCGAAGATGGACGGAGTACAGTGTACGAAGATCATTAAAGAAAACTATCCGGAAGTAAAGATTATCATTCTGACAACGTTCGATGATGATGAATACGTATATAATGCACTGAAGTTCGGTGCCAGTGGGTATCTGCTGAAGGGCGTTTCCATGGATGAACTGGAGAATGCCATCAAGACGGTATACAGCGGAAAAGCCATGATTAACCCGGATATTGCCACGAAGGTGCTGAGACTGTTTTCCCAGATGGCGCAGACGGATTATACGATACCGGTGGGAAGAAAAGGTGTGGAGGAACTGACCAAAACGGAATGGAAGATCATTGCTCAGGTGGGTACGGGAGCTGCCAATAAGGAGATTGCAGATACGCTGAATCTTTCAGACGGTACCGTACGGAATTATCTCAGTAATATTCTGAATAAGCTGGATCTGCGGGACCGTACGCAGCTGGCGATCTGGGCAGTGCAGACCAATGCAGGCAAGCACCTGACATAGACCGGGTAAGGTGGAAAATGAATGAAACGAAAACAGAAAATTATGACCCTGGCGGCAGCAGGACTGTTGACAGGGCTGGCAATTTATGGAATCTGTCAGCTTCAGAACAGGCAGAATCATATAACACTGGAATTTGGAATGTTTACCGGAAGCAACTGGGATGTGGCTCAGGCAAATGGATTTACGATCATTGATAAAGCGATTGCGAAATTTGAGCAGACGCATCCAGGCGTGACAGTACATTATTACAGCGGAATTCGAAAAGATGATTATTCTGAATGGTTTTCCAGAAAGCTGCTTGCAGGTGAGGAACCGGATATTTTTATGGTACTGGGCACTGATTTTAATCAGTTTGCATCAATGGGCGTGATGAAAGATCTGGGAAGTTTGATGGAGACAGACACAGATTTTGACCCGGAAAAGTACTTCACCAGTGCGTTTGTCAACGGACAGTACGAATCGGTGCAGTATGCGCTGCCTTATGAGACAGTACCGACACTGATGTTTGTGAATAAGACACTGCTGACCCAGGAGGACATCGATATGCCGGGAGAAGACTGGACCTGGGATGATCTGTATGCGATCTGTAAAAAAGTAACCAGAGATACGGATGGAGATGGCGTGCTGGATCAGTTCGGAACTTACAATTATGACTGGATGGATGCTCTGTGTTCCAATGGTGGCGGTATCTTTAATAAGAAGGGAACGGAAGCTGAACTGACGGATGTGAAGCTGAGCGAGGCGGTAAAGTATGTGAGAAGTATCAATGAACTTTATAATGGAGAGAAGATCTCACAGGAAGACTTTAACGGTGGCCGGGTGGCATTTATGCCACTGACCTTTGCGGAATACCGAACCTATAAGACCTATCCCTATAAGATCCGTAAATATGCGAACTTTCAATGGGATTGTCTTACCATGCCGGCAGGAGCCAGAGGAGGCAATATTTCCCAGGTGAATTCATTGCTGATGGGGATCAGTGCCAATACAAAAGAAGAAAAACTGGCATGGGAGTTTTTAAAACTATTGACCTATGATGAAGAAATGCAGATGAATATCTTTTATGATTCCCAGGGAGCTTCGGTACTGAAAAACGTAACGGAATCCAAGCAGATGGAACAGATCGTGCAGGAAGATATGGAAGAGGGAGACACAGTCATCAATGGAAAGCTGCTGGGCAGGGTAATTGAAGAAGGACATGTGGAACCACAGTTCAAAAAATATGAACAGGCCATGGCGCTGACGGACAGTGAGATCAAAAAAATACTGGAAGAAGATAAAGATGTGGACAGCAATCTGAAGATTCTTCAGCGAACCATAAATGGTTATCTGATTCAGTAACTTCTGTGATCTGGTATAGAAAAGCATGAAATCAGTACCATAATGCACAAAATACATGAAAGTTATGCAAGATATCCTTTAATTTAACGGTAAAAAGCTATTGACAAAAAGAAAATGACAAGGGTATTATTAATGCAATAAATACGAAGAGATTCGTAGAAGTCGATATGACAGGAGGAGAGGTATTATGAGAAAGTTAACAAAGGCAGTCAGCGTAGCAGCAGCGGTTGCTATGACAGCAACATGTTTTTCCACTACAGCATTTGCAGATGACACATTTAAGATTGGTGGAATCGGACCTATCACAGGTGGTGCGGCAGTATATGGACAGGCAGTTATGAACGCATCCCAGATGGCAGCAGATGATATCAATGCAGAAGGCGGTATCAACGGATACCAGATCGAGTTCAACTTCCAGGATGATGAGCATGACGCAGAAAAATCTGTGAATGCTTACAACACTTTAAAAGACTGGGGTATGCAGATGCTGCTTGGTACTGTAACATCCACACCTTGTACCGCAGTAGAAGGAGAAGCTTCCAATGACAATATGTTCCTGCTGACACCTTCAGGATCAGCAGTAGAGAGTATTTCCGGAGACAATGCATTCCGTGTATGCTTCTCTGACCCGAACCAGGGTACTGCTTCCGCACAGTACATCGGTGAGAACAAACTGGCTGAGAAAGTAGCAGTTATCTACAACAGCTCAGATGTATATTCCACAGGTATTTACAACAACTTTGTAACAGAGTCAGCAAATCAGCCGTTTGAGATTGTTTCTGCAGAAGCCTTCACAGAAGACAGCAAGACAGACTTCTCTGTACAGCTTCAGAAAGCAAAAGATGCCGGAGCAGATATGGTATTCCTTCCAATCTACTACACAGAAGCTTCTCTGATTCTGACACAGGCAGCTGGTATGGATTATGCGCCTACTTTCTTCGGATGTGATGGTCTGGACGGACTTCTTGCAGTAGAAGGATTTGATACAAGCCTTGCAGAAGGTGTAATGCTTCTGACACCATTCGCAGCAGATGCAGACGATGAACAGACAAAGGCATTCGTTTCCGCTTACGAAGAAAAATATGGTGAAACACCAATCCAGTTCGCAGCAGATGCTTACGATGGAATGTACATCATCAAAGCAGCAGCAGAAAAAGCAGATATCACACCAGATATGGATGCTTCCGCAATCTGCGATGCACTGAAAGCGGCAATGACAGAGATCACATACGATGGTCTTACCGGATCAGGAATGACCTGGAGTGCAGACGGCGAACCAAACAAAGAGCCAAAAGCAGTTGTAATCAAGGATGGCGCTTACACAGCCATGTAGTGATGCAAGGGTTAGAAGCCGGAAGTCACGCAGTGCTCGCACTGGCGTGACTGGATGGCTTAGTGACCCGCTCCCGGTATGAGGAAGTAACGATTTACGAAGTAAATCTGTGGATTCCGAATATCGGGCAGAATTGCGAAAGCAGCAAAGCTGCGGAGCAATTCGTCTGGCATCACGTAATTTTTATAGGCAGTAACACAGGGGTTGCCGTTCAGGTGGCAACCCCTTCTTTTCTTATTTAGAGTGAGAGGTGTATTATGAGTTTTCTGAACTATCTGATCAGTGGAATCAGTCTCGGAAGTGTGTATGCGATCATAGCTCTTGGCTATACCATGGTATACGGAATCGCCAAGATGCTGAACTTCGCCCATGGCGATGTTATCATGGTGGGTGCATATGTAGTATTTTATTCCACCGCAGCAGGGATGCCGGCCATCCCGGCAGTTCTTTTATCCGTAGTGATCTGTACGGTTCTTGGTATGGCGATCGAGGCAGTAGCTTATCGGCCGCTGCGTAGCGCAGCATCCCCACTGGCTGTACTGATTACAGCAATTGGTGTCAGCTATCTGTTACAGAACCTGGCATTGTTATTCTGGAGTTCCAACACCAAGTCTTTCACATCAGTGGTGAAGATTCCTGCATTGAAGGCAGCTGGGCTGAATATCAGTGGAGAGACCATTGTAACGATTCTTGCGTGTATCGTGATCGTAGTGGGACTGACTTTATTCATTAACAAGACAAAACCAGGTCAGGCTATGCTGGCTGTATCAGAAGATAAGGGTGCAGCACAGCTGATGGGTATCAATGTAAATGCAACCATTGCACTGACCTTTGCCATTGGTTCCGGCCTGGCTGCGATTGCAGGTGTACTGCTTTGCTCTGCTTATCCATCCCTGACACCATACACAGGATCCATGCCTGGTATTAAGGCGTTCGTTGCAGCTGTATTCGGTGGAATCGGCTCCATTCCTGGAGCGATGATCGGTGGTATCCTTCTTGGTATTATCGAGATCTTTGGAAAAGCATATATTTCTTCTCAGATGGCAGATGCGATCGTGTTCGCAGTATTGATCGTAGTGCTTCTGGTAAAACCAACCGGTCTGTTAGGCAAGCAGATTCAGGAAAAGGTATAAGGAGGCAGAGATATGAACACAATGAGGACAAAAACAGCAAAACAGAATGCGATCACTTACGGTATCGTCATCATCGGCTTTCTGATTATGCAGATCATTTCTGCTACCGGGCATATGTCCAGTTCTTTATCCGGACTTCTGATTCCGTTTTGTTATTATGTAATTCTGGCAGTTTCCCTGAACCTGGTAGTAGGTATCCTGGGGGAACTGAGTCTGGGACATGCGGGATTCATGTGCGTAGGTGCATTTAGCAGTGTATTCTTTACAAAATGTATGGAGAATGTGATTACCAACAGTCTGGTACGTTTTATTATCGCACTGATCATTGGTGCTCTCGTGGCAGCTATTTTCGGTATTCTGATCGGTATCCCGGTACTGCGTCTGAAAGGCGACTACCTGGCGATCGTGACACTGGCTTTTGGTGAGATCATCAAGAATCTGGTAAATGTTTTATTTATCGGAAAGGACAGCAACGGACTTCATTTTTCTATGAAAGATACGCTCTCTCTGGGAATGGAACCAGATGGACAGGTTATTGTGAATGGCCCGCAGGGTATTACAGGTATTCCGAAGGATTCCACTTTTGTGATCGGTGTTGTTCTGGTATTGATCACACTGTTTATTGTTCTGCGTCTGATTAATTCCAGAGATGGACGTGCGATTCAGTCTATCCGTGACAATCGTATTGCCGCAGAATCTATCGGTATCAATGTGACGAAATACAAGCTGATGGCATTTTCTGTATCAGCAGGTCTGGCCGGTATCGGTGGTGCACTGTATGCACACAACCTGTCTACCTTAAGTGCCACACCGAAGAATTTTGGTTATAATATGTCTATCATGATTCTGGTATATGTGGTACTTGGGGGTATCGGTAATGTCCGTGGATCTGTTATCGCCCCGATCGTACTGAATCTGGTGCTGGACTATTTCCTGAGAAAGCTGCAGATGCTCGGCAGCAATCCAGTGCTGCAGTTCCTGAGTGATAACCGTATGCTGGTATATGCCATCGTGCTGATCGTGATCATGCTCTTCAGCTGGAGTCCGAAGATGATCGAATGGCGGGAACGTGTATTCCACAAAAACGCAAAGGAGGAGGCGTAAAGTTATGGCAATGCTGGAAGTAAAAAATCTGGGAATCTCCTTTGGCGGTCTGCGTGCCGTAAATGGATTTCATGTTACCATTGAGAAAAATCAGCTGTATGGTCTGATTGGGCCGAATGGTGCCGGTAAGACGACGGTATTTAACCTGCTGACCGGTGTATACAAGCCAGATACAGGAAGTATCCTCCTGGATGGCAGAGATATCACAGGAGAAAACGATATCGAGATCAGCAAGGCAGGTATTGCACGTACCTTCCAGAACATTCGACTGTTTTCTAAAATGAGTGTTCTGGATAATGTAAAAGTGGGAATGCATAATCATCATGAGTATTCTGCCCTGGCAGGTATTTTCCATACTCCTAAGTATAAAAAAGAAGAAGCGCTGATGGATGAAAAAGCCATGGAGCTTCTGAAGGTTTTTAATCTGGCAGATATGGCAGAGACCAATGCAGCCAATCTTCCTTATGGTAAGCAGCGGAGACTGGAGATCGCCCGTGCCCTTGCCACAGATCCTAAGCTGCTGCTGCTGGATGAACCTGCAGCAGGTATGAACCCGAAGGAGACCGGGGAACTGATGGATATGATCCGATTCGTCAGAGATGAGTTCGATATGACTATTCTGCTGATCGAGCATGATATGAAACTGGTTTCTGGTATCTGTGAGAAACTGACTATGCTGAACTTTGGCGAAGTTCTGGCAGAAGGTACCACATCAGAGGTGCTGAACAACCCACAGGTTATCACCGCATATCTTGGGGAATAGGAGGAACGAAACGATGGCAATGCTGGAAGTAAAAGACTTACAGGTATATTATGGAATGATTCATGCAATCAAGGGTGTCTCTTTCCATGTAAATGAAGGTGAAATCATTGCTCTGATCGGAGCGAACGGAGCAGGAAAGACTACTATCCTTCATACCATTACCGGACTGCTTGCCCCAAAAGGCGGTCAGGTAGTGTTTGAAGGAAAAGACATCACAAAGACACCGGCACACAAGATCGTAGAACTGGGGATGGCTCATGTACCGGAAGGACGACGTGTCTTTGCGCAGCTTTCTGTTTATCAGAATTTGAAGATGGGAGCTTATACCAGATCAGACAAGAATGAGATTGAAGAATCACTGGAGATGGTATATAAGCGTTTTCCAAGACTGGAAGAACGAAAAAACCAGATGGCAGGAACTCTGTCAGGTGGCGAACAGCAGATGCTTGCAATGGGCCGTGCTCTGATGAGCAAGCCAAGAATCATCCTGATGGATGAACCATCCATGGGACTTTCACCGATTCTGGTAAACGAGATTTTTGATATTATTCAGAGCGTCAGCGCCAGCGGAACAACCGTATTGCTGGTAGAACAGAATGCGAAAAAAGCTCTGGCGATTGCAGACCGAGCCTATGTCCTGGAGACTGGCAAGATCTCTCTGGATGGCAATGCAAAAGATCTGTTGAATGATGATTCCATCAAGAAAGCATATCTTGGCGAATAGGCCATTGGGGACGGAGTTTTCTGGCTTTCAACAGCCAGAAACTTACGTTCCTGATGGCCTTTTTTCTTTTTTTTATCATCATTTTGTGGTAAAATATAAGTGTATAAAACTGAAAATGAGAAGCGTGAATCAGTTCATGTTATCATAAAAACAAAGAGTCAGGGAGGGGATCCAATGAAAAATGTAGTTGTTACGATTGCAAGACAGTATGGAAGCGGCGGTAAAACAATCGCTCAGATGTATGCACAGAAACATGGCATCCCGTGTCATGAAAGAGATATTTTGAGACTGGCAGCAGATGACAGTGGTATCAACGAAGCATTATTTGGAGAAGTAGATGAACGCCTGAAAAGTGGAAGCCTGTTCGGAATCTCCAAGAAGATCTATACCATAGGAGATCTGATTCCACCATCCAGCCCGGATTTTACCTCCACTCAGAACCTGTTTAATTATCAGGCAAAGGTGATTCGTGAACTGGCAGAAGCAGGTCCGTGTGTCTTCATCGGACGTTGTGCAGACTTTGTGCTGGCAGATAAGCCGAATGTAGTTAGTGTGTTTGTTCATGCACCGAAGGATTACTGCCTGGAGCAGGCAAGAGAGCGTACAGCGAAAAATGTGGGAGATTTGTCCAAGTTCATAGCCAGAACAGATAAATTCCGGGGAGATTATTATCGTTATCACACCGGGCATGAGTGGGATGATGCCAGAAACTACGATTTGTGTCTGGACAGCAGTAAACTGGGATTCGAAGGATGCGTAGAAGCAATCGAGAAATATATCGAAGTCAGATTTAAATAAGCCATTGGGGACGGTGTTTTCTGGCTCTGCGAAGCCACAAAACACCGTCCCCAACGGTTCTTAGAAAGGATATATGAGACATGGATGCGAAATTATTAGAAAAAGGCATGATTGAAGACCTGATTCATCAGGCATTTGAAGCTCAGACAAGAGCTTATGTACCATATTCCCAATTCGCAGTAGGAGCTGCACTTCTTTCCAGAGGAGGCAGAATCTACCAGGGATGTAATGTTGAGAATGCATCCTACACGCCGACTAACTGTGCAGAACGAACCGCATTTTTTAAGGCAGTGTCTGAAGGTATCACAGAATTTGATGCCATTGCCATTGTGGGAAATAAGAAGTTTGTACCAAAGGGAGAAGGGGACTATTGTCCACCATGTGGTGTATGCAGACAGGTGATGCGGGAATTCTGCAATCCGGAGACATTCCAGATTATTCTGGCGAAGTCCGAGACAGAGTATCACATCTATAAGTTAAAAGAACTGCTTCCGCTGGGATTTGGACCGGAAGATCTGATCTGAACCATTTGGTGAATCATTTGGGACGGAGTTTTCTGACTTTTTATGAGCCACAAAACTCCGTTTTTTTTATAAATGCGCTGTTTTTAAGACATTGCTTATTGCTGTCCTGGATATTCCTGTAAGCCTGCTGAGCTGGCGTATGGAGATACCAGAATAATGAAGTGATTGCAGATGTTGATTCCTTGCAGAAAGTTCGAGGCATTGAAAATCAGATGGAGAATTGCAGGATGTTTTTTCTCGAATAATTTTAAGAGCTTCGCTATCAGGAAGACGGAAAGAAGAATAATGCTCCATGCATTTTTGATCAGAAATAGTATGTAGATATTGAATGCAGTCAGAATGATTTGGAAATAAAGCTAGAATTTTGTCAATATCGATAAAAGAAGAATCAGAATTGACGTAATCGTGATAACTGGTCCACGGATAAGTCCCGGGGACAGACTCCAGACCAGCATGAAGCGGATTCTGATGAATATATCGAAATACTGTCTGAAAATATCTCATATCATTTACCGGCTCGCTTTTAAAACGATCCTGAAATAAATATCCTGTGCGCTGGTATTTGCGATTGTACCATCTGACAAATTTCACTTCAATTTTTTTTATAATAATCTCAAGATCTGTGGTGGTATGTTCCAATAACAAATGAATGTGATTGCTCATCAGGCAATACGCATAGATCTTGAAATCACAGCGTTCCTTATAATATTTTAAAATGCTGATAAACTGCAGATAATCAGATTGATCTTCAAAAATAATTTGTTGATTGATACCTCGCAGAATTACATGATGAATGCAAAGACTGCTATTTTTTCGTGGCTTTCGCGGCATTGATGGCTCCTTTCGTGAAATGATAAAATATGGAAAAGAGAATGAAAAGAAAAATGAGTGAATTGTTGAAATAATTATAAAGAATTGTGATGTTTAATTCAAGTAGAAAATAGAAATCGACCAGAAGGGACAATAAAAAAGCCAGAAAACACCGTCCCCAATGGTTCCCAATGGTTGAAACGAAAAAAAGGTTGCTGTATACTAAAACCAGTATGGACTGACCATAATAAGAATGCTACGACAGAGGTAATTTAAGTGAAATCATTCGACAGAAAAAGAGACAATAAGGGATATACTTTAGCGGAGGTATTGCTGACTGTGGCGATTCTCATGGTCCTCATGGCAATTGCGGTACCTGCGATTTTTACGATCAGAAAAAATCTGCGGCAGAAAGCACTGGATAATAAGGCAGAGATTATCTACACGGCGGTGCAGAATAATCTGACAAAACTGCGAAGCAATGGTAACAGTGCAAAGTTCGCAGCCGAACAAGCAACGCTGGTAGAGCAGACCCCAATGGATGCAGATGGAGAAAAGACGCTGTATTATGTGACTGCAGCACAAAAAGATGCAGCCAGCAATGCGGCCAGTGTGATTGTAACAGCGGATACGGTAGATGCAGATCTTTATAGCCACTACTGGGTAGTAGAGTATGATCCGGCAAGTGCCAGTGTCTATGCGGTATTTTACAGTGAGTCAAGAGACGATTATGATCCGTCAGCTTACAATCCGTTACGGTATAAGAAGAATCGATTAAAGAATGGAGCACAGGTAGGATACTATGGTGGTGACTCCGTCGATGGAAGCAACACTTCCGCGCTGGTACCGAAGATCACAGTAAAAAATGAAGAAAAACTCCAGGTTATCATCAACAGCAAACGACCGGATGACAATCCGCTTTCTTTTGATGTGAAGCTGACGGATACCGAAGGCCACACACTGACATTGAAGTATGGAACCGATGCATCAGGAAAAACACTGGTTCATAAACAGGATGATATGCATCAGGCAGATGCATCACAATTGGATGCGAATAATGAAGCAGGAACGATTCGAGGCAATAATTATACCCTGACTCTGACACTGGATGCGCTGCAGCCAGCCGGATCAGATCCGAATGCAACATCCAGATTCAACCAGCTTTATGGAAAGGGAACGACAAACAGCTGGCTTCAGACGATGCAAACGCACCAGTTGACTGCCGGTACAAAATTAAATATAGAGGTAACCGTACACAGCGACAGTTCTATGATTGACGGTCTGTCTGCTACCGCTGCCACCAATAGTCTGTTTGGAAATGACAGTACCTCTGAACAGGCAGAGATATTCTATGGACGGCATTTGCAGAACCTGGATGAAAAATCAGGCGTGACAGCTACGATTACAAAAGCGGTTCAAAAGAGTGATATTCATTTTGAAAAAATAGATGATCTGGAGGATGGACAGACAGACACCGCATCCTGGTACAGCTGCTACAAGGATCTGGCTTTTTGCCCGATCAATAACGGTCAGTTGATTAGCTATGCAACGCAGACCGAAGATGCACAGGCGCAGTCTGCCCTGTTGATCAGCCATTTGACTACAGAAGCGTCGGAAAAAGCAGGTCTCTTTGCGCAGACACCGAATAATATGACCATCACTGGTCTGCGGATGGAAAGTGCGAATATTAAAGGTCAGAAAGCAGCAACCGGAGACAGTTATGCAGGAGCGTTTGTGGGCTATGCCGGTGGTGCAATTACGTTAGAAAACTGTCAGTACTACCTGGGAGCAGACAATCTGGAAGGAAAGACAGAAGCGGATCTGTGGATGAGTGGAGCATCTATACAGGGAGGTCTGATTGGAGCTGCGGCAGGAAAAGCAAAAATTACAAATTGTCTGGCTGCAACGGTCATGGGAGACACAGATACTGAACTGGCTGGTGGACTGATCGGACGGTCACAAAAAGGGGTAACCATTGAGCATTCCTACGCAGATTCGTACATAAACGGGCTGGTTACAGGTGGACTGATCGGACAAAATAGTGCCGGTCCTCTGGAGATCCGCTACAGCTACACCGCCGGATATCAGAAAGCAGAAAAAATAGCGGCAGGTTTCCTGGCTGAGAGAAATGATGGAACGGCTACAGTGGATCATAGTTATTCCGCAGTAAGCTGGTTAAAAGCAGATCATAACAGTAGTACAGAAGAGGATCAGGTAGTTCGTTATTCTACGATACCGAACAGTGGAAAAGCCAGTGTCATCCGGTTATATTTCCTGAATGGCGGAACGGATTATAACACTATTACAGAAGAGAACAAAGCAACAGGAAAAAAAGTAAGTTATTCTGAGCTGAGCAATATCATAGATATGGCGAAAGAACTAAATACTACGGAAAATGGACAGGTTTCTAATTTCGCAGGTGCTTCCGTAACCTACCCATATAATCTGAAGAATCAGGGACTTTCTTCCTATTCTTATCCGGCACTTTCCGGTATGCCGCATTATGGGGACTGGCAGGCATTTTTCGAAGCAGGAAGTCTTGTTTACTATGAAGTATACGAAGACGATGAAACAGCTGCCGGCGGCAAACAGTATAGTTATGGATTTTATGGTGGAAATATCACACCGTCCTTAAAGGAAGATGCAAAGACTGTAGGTGATGGCTATGGAGTGGCTTATAAAAAAGACTCCATACCGACAGACAGTTTCACGGTAACTTATCAGACGGTTACAGCCACCGGAGATATCAAAGATCAGGTACTTTCTATCGATCCAACGAAAAAAAATACCACAAGGTATGAAGTATCAGTGGAAGGTGAAAAATACTACATCTATCCATTGCCAAAAGAAATCGTCAGTGCAGATGCACAAAAAGATACCTATTATCAGAAGCTGGTGATCTGTGGAGCAGATGCAGTAGGCAGCAAAAAAGCTGAGATGGATGCAGACAATGCAACCGGAAGTACGTTCTACTATAATCCACATTTTGCAAAGTCAGTATTGACAACGATTGAAGATGTGAAAAAGGCTCCTACTGTGATCTATCTTCGTACAGCGAGACAGCTGAATGCATTGAGCCGCTATTATGCGGTATATGCGGAGGCAACGCAGAAGAGTACCTTTATGCAGGAACTGGATATTGATTATGCGACCTACGAATGGAGCAATTATACCAGTGAAAAAGATACGGTGACAGTACAGGCACCAATCGGTGAAAAGGAACCGTTCCTTGCAAAATATAATGGAAGATATCATAAGGTACAAAATATCAGTTTTGTAAGTAATGAGACACGAATAGGGCTCTTTGGCGAAAATGCAGGAACCATACAGAATCTGTTTCTGGTATCAGACTACCAGGAAGGTGGTACGAATCCGTATCTGAGTTATGGCGAGGATATTAAGAATAACCGCACGGTATACATGGGAGCACTGGCAGGTGTGAACAGCGGCCAGATTCAGAACTGTGCAGCTACAGGCTATTATGTTGGCGGAAAAAGCCATACACTTTATGTACAGCAAAATGGTACCCTGTACTTTGGCGGACTCATTGGAAGCAACCGGGGAACGATCCGCAACAGTGAGATAGATACGCCACTGGTAAATGCCAATGTATTATATGGTAAGGCATATATCGGCGGTTTCACTGGGGAAAATGCTGCTACAGGATCAATCATCAACAGTTATGCCATTGGAAAAGCTGCCGTAGAATATTCCAAGGGTGAAAAATCTATACTGAGCGGCTTCGCAGCAAGAAATGCAGGCTATTTGAATAAGGATTACTGTGCAGTAGCACTGACGGCAGCAGGAAGTACTGATACTTATGGATTCGCAAAGAAAGGTGGTAACATCAACAGCAACTGTTACTATCTCAGTGGTGGAACCTATCGTTATCTTGGAAAGATGGAAGCCTTTGATAATACCAGCGGAAGTGGTCAGGCAAAGAACTATGATCAGATGCTGGCTGCCAATACAACGTCAGCAGAATGTCACAGTGCGACCAATTCTCAGAACGGATATCCATTTGCGGCCGTAGTGAGAAATGAAAAAGGTGCGATACATTTTGGAAACTGGCAGCTGGCCTCCGACCTGGGAAGCTTCGGCGTGCTTTACTGGGAAAAAGAGGAAAATGGATCTAACAACGGATACCATTTCTCCTATATCGGATACACAGCCGATGCCAAGAGTCCGGATGATACGGTCAACCGTGTCAGCGGCAGCACACTATGCCAGGAGCATGATGATGGAGGCATCATCACGCAGTATGGGTATGCGTACTATACGAAAACCGGGCTGTCAGGAACCGAAAAACCGACAGTCACAGCCCAGAACTTCCAGCTGGGAGAAGAAAACAAGGAAGTATCCAGGGCACTGACCAGTCGTCTGGACGGATTTGAGGTAAAAGCTTATACAACAGCTCCGGCCATCGGAAAAACGAAGTCAGATACCGAAAAGTATATGAAGATGACATCGGATGAGGCAAATGGGGTATTATCCCTTGCTGATCCGAAGAGCGGATATACCTTTACCTTTACCATCAGCCCGTTCTTTGCAAATGCGATGCAGTATGGTACGAAAAATGCAGGAGAAGCACTGGCACAGGAACTAACAGTACTGGCAGAAGACGGAAGCGTAGCGACCGGAACAGAGGCTTTGCCAATGCCGGGCGAGGATGGCAGACAGTATGAGATCCGTTCGGCGGAACAGCTGGAATATCTGAACTGGAACAGCAAGACCGGGGATGCGGTAACCACGCTGCAGGAAGAAAATTATCTCAGTGATTATGAAGGCTATACTTACTTAGGTCATATGTCTGGCGAAAATAGTAATTCTGGAACAGGAAAAACATCCAATCTGGCAGATGGCAAACTGGAATGGGTTCAGACCCATGATGTGGATGCTAATATGGAACCGAATGGGAAAAAGGTATTTACGCAGATCGGTTCTATGTTTGACACGAAAGGAAAAGACAATGTGGAGGCTGCCTATGCTTATATGGCATATTTTACTGGAAGCTATGACGGAAATGCCTATTCTATAAAAAATGTAGAAATCAACAGCACGAATACAGTAGTTGGACTTTTTGGCAGTATCATTGGTGCAAATGTAAAAAATATTATTTTATACTCTGATAAAGGCAACTATATACAGAGAAGTGCCGAAAGTCCAAAGAGCTGGTACGCTATGGGCGGAATGTGCGGTATTGCTGCTGTAGGAAAAGACACAGTAGGAGAGTCAAAGATCGTAAACTGTACAGTATCAGGTTATACCATACAGGATAACAGTACCAAGAGTTCCTGGGGAGATGGAAATATCGGCGGTATGTTTGGAATGAGTACCATGAACCTGGAACGATGTTCAGCGGTCAATACCATATCATTAAATGAAGCATTTGACACGGGACAGTACTATAAGAGCGATGGAGTATCTGTGCGAGTCGGTGGTCTGGTAGGAAGTATGAGAGGCGTGATAACCGCATGCTATACAGGTGGGGAAATCATTTGTACGGACAAATGCCTTGATAATGCCAAGAGCAAGGCAACAGGTGCCAATCCATATGGAGCAAAGATTTTTCTTGGTGGTATCACAGGTGGAATTTATCTGAAAAATAAAGGAACTTTAAATGAACTTCTGGGAAATAATATTCTTGGATTTACGAATTGGGTTGATGATGCATCCGCAAATGGGATGATAAATGGAAAGAAATGCCAGACGGCAACCACGGAAATAAAGAATTGCTATACCTACATACAAATGCCGGTTTCGGATCGTGCTTATAATATTATATATTCGATACAGCCAATCGGAAGCAATGGAGAGACTCCACATGAGAGAGACTATAATAAGCATGTAAGAGTGAAAATCGAAAACAGCTATTACTATGATATTAACCGGGAAAAGAGATTTACCTGCAATGATATCTATGGAGGATGGCAGAGAGACTGGACGAATGTAGATTCTGCCACTCCACTTAGCTGGAAAGAAATGTCAACCACATTGTTTGACAAATTGGAAGGTGCAGGTTTCCATGCGGTCACCACACAGGACACCAATGGTCATACCATTGACGGTAAGTATTCCTTCCCAGGCAATAAGTCCAGCCTGGATGGTAAGAACTATCCGTTCCCGACGATTCTGCAGCAGGATACCAGTGACGGTTCAGCAGCCTATGTACATTACGGTGAATGGCCACAGGAAGGCATTTACTGGGAAGACAGCCGTGCCGACATGGATATTTTCGAATCTTTGGATCTGGATGAAGATGAGAATTATGGAAAAGCGCTGAAGACCTTCGTCCTGAAAGATGATGCAAAGAAACTGGGAACAAATAAGACTTTTACTGATTTTGAATTCATCTATGGCGGAACAGAGGAGGCGGAAACGCAGACGGCATCTGAGGCAGTGACAGATTCGGGCAGTGAAACGGTATCCGATTCCAATATTCAGGTGCTTACCGGAGAGGATCGTATTGCAGAAGTGACCAAGATCGAGTATGATAATGAAGTGGGCGGTTATGTAGCAACGGTACTGGCACACAAGACTGGTACGGAAGAGATCACGGCAGTGATCAAAGTGGGAAGTGGCACAAGTGAAGAAGAATATCGTGCAACCTTTACGTTGACGGTGACGGCAGATCTTACCGCTTATGCAGACAGCGCCACAGTAAGCCTGAATAAGGATGACAAGGTGACACTGGCAGTCCATGCAGTGCCGATGTCCATGTATAACAACAGCACGGATGTGGATATAACAGCGGATCAGCAAAGTGCCGGATCCGAAGACAGTGTTGTGACAGAAGAACAGACACTGGGTTCGGAGAATGAACCGACAGCAGCAGAAGAAAGCACTCCGGCGGAAGAAAGTTCCCAGATGGTTCTGGTTCAGAATGGGGAAGCCATCACAGGTGTGGACAGCTCCATGGGCAGTGAAAGCTCTGATACAGATGCAGACACCGGAGAGGATAGTGGAAGTGAAGCAGAAGAGATGACGGATGGCGAGATTCAGATGCAGATCTCTTTGGAAGAGGAGTCTGAGAATACAGAATCTGTGCTGACGCCATATGCCGATCTGGCAACGACAGTGGTTGCGCCGGAAAAAGATCTGGCACCATATATGAAATGGGAGATCGCCGTAGAAGAAGGTGGAGAAGATTTTATTGAGGTCACGGACATCAGGGCGACTGCAGAGAAGCAGATGGCATTCACTATCACTTCCCTGGCAGAGATTGATCCAGATATGGTGATTACGCTGACGATCACAGGTACATATACCTATGAGAATGTAGATTACACCACGACTACCTGGGTAGAAGTAAGTAAGAGTAATCTTGCGGCACAGATGGTGGATGAGTCAGGAAATGTCTATACTCCAGATGAGGATCAGGGCACTGTGATCGATGGCGACACCTCAGAGGATGTGGAAAACGGTGATGACGGAAATGACTCTATAGAAGATACGAATGGAACAGAGCCAGATACAGCTGGTGGAAGCACTGGGGAATCTAATGACGCAGACATGTCAGCTGACGGAGATGACAGTGACATTGTGATAGAACAGGATGGCAGCAGCAATGAACAGATCATGCAGGACAGTGCAGCAGAAGAATCCACAGCCGGGGAGAGCAGCGAGATCCTGACAGAGAACAGTAGCGCCGTCATAGGCGTGGAGTAACAAATACAGAAGAAAAAGAGAGGAGGTACCACAGATGGAGAAGATAAATAAAAAGCTGAGATCCAGACAGGGTACCTCTATCTTTTTTGGTATCCTGTTTTTTCTGATTGCATCGATTCTCAGCATAGTCATGTTGAATGGGGCGGTCACCGCAGTGAAAAGTGTGCAGTCAGATCGACAGGCAGAGCAGAATTTCCTGACCTGTTCCAGTGCGGCCAAAACCCTGCGGGATGCCATCACAGATATCAAAGTAACCAGAACACAAAAGACCATATACCGGGGCACCAGTTCACAGGTACAGGATCCGGTTTGGACCGTTACATCCAGAAGCGATGCCACGGCAACAGATAATGGGGCAGTCAGACTGGGAAATGCATATCTGGTATCCTGGATCCGGGAGCTGGTTGATGCGTCAGCAACAGCCATTCCGGGAACAAAGACTTTAAAGATACAGGGACCGGACACAGAAGCAATGCAGGACGTGGAAGTTACAATTACCATAAAAAAAGATACGGAACATAACGTAACCATTGGAACTGCACAACAGACCTACAACAGCTATGATATGTTTCTGGAACTGACATCTGGTGAAGGGTTGGATTCCTGTCGGATGACTCTGGAATTAAGTGGCGGCTGTGCAGGAAGTGACAGTACACAAATGAGTGGTAATGGGAATAAAAAAGAAACACATTATACCACCAAGGTAGAGTATACCTGGAATGCAGAAAGAATCCTCTATGGTTCTGAGGCAGAGGCACAGGAGGCAGGTTCATGAAGAGGCAAAAGATAAGACATTTTCATATAGGACACCTGTCAGAGAGAATCAGGCAGAGGGCAGAAGTCAGGTTAAAAGATGCTTCCGGTGAGACGATTGTGGAGACCCTGGTGACCATGATTATTTTATCGCTGGCAGTGATTATGCTCTCAGGGGCGGTGGTGACATCAGCCAGAGTCAATGCAAAAGCAGATAATACCGATACGGCATTTCATGTAGAGGAAAGTCAGCTGACACCGGAATCTGGTGTGATGACTATCACAGATGGAAGTGGTGCAGCGAATGCAGCCACATTGGATGTAAAAGTATATAAGACAGAGAATGATTATATTTATTACGAACCTCAAAAACAGGAATAACAGATGATGAAGACAGCAATCCGAAAAATCAAAAAGAAGCTGTCCGGCCACCGGGGATTTTTCCTGGGAGAGCTGCTGGCAGCAACGATCATATTGCTTCTTGCCAGTCAGGTGATGGCAGAAGGCGTGACATTTGCGGTGCGCATGTATAATGAGACACTGACCCGTTCTCATGGAAAACAGCTGTGCTCAACACTGACTAACAGCATAGAGACAGAGCTGCGATATGCGACCAGTATTACTTACGATGAAAATACAGGAAAACTGCTGACCTATTTCAGTCCTGCTTATGGACAGAGTAAGAGCAGTTTCCTTTCTATAGATAGTGACGATAACGAACAGGACAGTGGTGAGATTGCCATTAAGGCAACAGAGGATGGTAGGACCGTCTATCGCCGGCTGTTATCCGGAGCTTCCTACAGTTCTTTTGAATTGAAGGCAAAAGTGGAGAATTTGACTTATAACAAAGCGGATAATCTGTTCACAGTAACGTTACTGATAACAGACAGGAACAACAAAGAACAGGTGGAGAATACCTTTAACGTAATTCCGATAAATGACTTGAAGATAAATCAGAATGGTGGACAGGCAGCCTCATAAGAAAGCTGCGCAGACACAAAAAGGAGACAAACACATGGCATACAAGCGGCTTGGTGACCTGCTGGTATCAGCGGGTGCTATTACCCCGGAGGAACTGGAACAGGGGCTGGAACTGCAGAAAAAGACAAAAGAACGACTGGGAACAGCATTGATCTCAGCCGGCATCATTACAGAGGCACAGCTGATTGAAGTCCTCAGACTTCAGCTGGGTATTGAGTACATAGATCTTTCCAAGACGAATATTCCGATCTCTCTTGCTCAGGTGGTACCGAAGAATATTGCAAAACAATTCCAGGTAGTACCGGTACATATGACAAAGGATGAAATTTATCTGGCTATGTGTGATCCGATGAACT
This sequence comes from uncultured Marvinbryantia sp., assembly GCA_934408725.1. Classification (GTDB taxonomy): domain Bacteria; phylum Bacillota; class Clostridia; order Lachnospirales; family Lachnospiraceae; genus Marvinbryantia. The sequence continues at coordinate 10,849 of CAKRVB010000005.1, read as the reverse complement.
TCTACGCCATCGAGGAGGTAAGGAAAGCCGTTCGAAAACGTATTGTGCCGATGATTGCCACCGCAGAAGGTGTGGAACATGCGATTACCGTATTGTACGGCAATGAAGGTGCAGCGAAGGCGATCGAGGCGATGAAGCGGGAGATTTCTGCGACTCAGGAAGAGGAGGAGAACAATCAGTTTTCCAGTAATATCCTGAATGACAATGTCAACGATGCACCAACGATTCGTCTGGTGAATTCTATCATCGATCGTGCAGTTCATGAAAATGCCAGTGATATTCATATTGAACCAAAGGAAAAAGAACTTCAGGTGCGGATGCGTATCGACGGTATGCTGCGCCAGATTCTGACAATTCCGAAAAATCTGCAGAATTCGGTTATCTCCCGTATCAAGATCATGAGCGGAATGGATATTGCAGAACGAAGAATTCCGCAGGATGGACGATTTAATGTAAAAAGTAATAAAAAGGAATATGACTTACGTGTATCTTCTCTGCCAACTGTCTATGGAGAGAAGATTGTAGCAAGACTTCTGGATAAAGAAGCCGGATATCTGACACCGGAAGCCATCGGTCTGATGGGCAGCAATCTGGAAAAATATCAGAGAACCATTCACTGCCACAGTGGAGTCATACTGATCGCCGGTCCAACCGGAAGTGGTAAGTCTTCCACTATGAATACCATGATCTCCCAGCTGAATACAGAAGAGGTGAACCTGGTGACGCTGGAAGATCCTGTGGAGTATAATATTGACGGGGTGAATCAGGTACAGATCAACGAGAAGACAGGCATGACATTTGCCAATGGTCTGCGTGCGATTCTGCGTCAGGATCCGGATATCATTGCCGTAGGAGAGATTCGAGACGGTGAGACGGCACAGATCTGTATGCGCTCTGCGATCACCGGTCATGTAGTGTTATCCACCATTCATACTAACGATGCGGTAGGGACGATCGAACGTCTGGAAGATATCGGAGTAGAGCCCTATCTGGTTGCTACAGCTTTGCGAGGCGTGGTATCTCAGCGACTGGTGCGCCGGATCTGCCCGAAGTGCAGAGAAAGCTATGAAGCAAGTGAAGAAGAAGTGAGAACATTGAGACTGGATCCACAGCAGAAGCACACATTTTATCATGGAAAAGGATGCGCGGACTGCTTTAATACCGGTTATCGTGGCCGAATCGGTGTCTTTGAGATTCTGGAGATCGATCATAAGATCCAGCGCCTGATTGCAACCCGTGCAGACCGCGGAGCCATTGAGGCAGAACTGAAAAATGGAAACAGTGGATTTACCACATTAAGAGAGAATGCGATTGAACTGGTGGAGAAAGGAATCACCACTTCCGAGGAGATTCGACGGGTTATTTACGAAACAGGAGAGATAGAATAATATGTACAATATGGAAGAACTGGCCTTGCAGGCCAAAAGCAATCATGCGTCTGATATTCATCTGGTGTTTGGATTACCGCCCAAATACCGTGTAGATGGAAGCCTGGAAAATATGGCAGAAGAGCCATTGACAGAAGAAGACTGTATCAATTTATGCAAATGGCTGGCAGGAGAACTCTTTGCTCGCCTGGAACATACCGGAGAACTGGATTTTTCCAGGGACATCTGTGGAATCCGTTGCCGCTGCCATGTCTTTAAGCAACAGGGAAAGCTGTCAGCAGCGGTGCGACTGCTCAGTGAAGTGATCCCGAGACTGGACAGCCTGGGGCTTCCACCATCCGTACCGGGATTTACGAAGCTGCACAAAGGAATTGTTCTGGTAACCGGTGAAACCGGATCAGGAAAATCCACCACGCTGGCAGCTTTGTTAAATGAGATTAATCATACCAGAAAAGATCATATCGTCACATTGGAAGATCCGATCGAGTATATCTATACACCGGATCAGTGTCTGATCAATCAGCGTGAAATCGGAAAAGACACTGCCAGTTTCTCAGAAGGTCTGCGGGCCAGTCTTCGAGAAGACCCGGACGTCATCCTGATCGGTGAGATGCGAGACCGGGATACCATCGAGACTGCCATTACTGCAGCAGAGACCGGGCATCTGGTATTTGGAACTTTACATACAGACTGTGCCTCCGATGCGATTGACCGTATCGTGCAGGTATTCCCGGAGGGAATGCAGAACCAGATCCGTCTGCAGCTGTCTATGACACTGGTAGCTGTCATTGCCCAGCAGCTGCTGCGCAAAAAGACCGGCGGTCGAATCCTGGCCAGCGAAGTAATGGTCGTGACAGATGCCATCCGCAATATGATTCGAACCGGAAATACACCACAGATTGCCAATGCGATCTCCACCAGCTCTGCACTGGGGGGACAGACCATGGATCAGTCTCTGGTATCGCTGGTACGTTCCAGACAGATCGACAAAGATCTTGCCATGGAATATGGAAAAGATAAAGACTTCATTAGAAAAAACGGGTGAAGGAGTAAAAAATCATGGCAAAATACAAATACTCGGCCATTTCCAGAGATGGAGTAAAAGTCTCTGGTATTGTGGAGGGCTTCGATCAGTTTGATGCAGTAGACAAGATCAAACAGGATTGTGATATAATCCTGAAGATCACAGAGATCGAAGAGAAGAAGCAGGGACTTCTGAATATGGAGATTGGTGGAAATAAGCTGAATGCCAAAGCGTTTTCCCTGATGTGTGCCCAGTTTTCCATCATCCTGAAATCCGGTATTCCCATTGGCCGCGCTGTACATCTGATCGGGGACAAGATCACAGATAAGAAACTGAAAAAAGTGTTAAAGCAGGTGGGTGAAGATGTAGAAGCAGGACGCAGCATAGCAACCAGTTTTAAGGAGCGGGGGGAAAAACTGATGCCTCCGGTTTTTATCGAAACCATACGAGCCGGGGAAGAATCTGGTAATCTGGCAAAAGCGTTTGAGACGATGTACCAGCACTATGACAAACAGGTCAAGATGCGTGCAAAAGTGCGAAATGCGCTGATTTATCCGGTATTCGTACTGGCGCTGGCAGTCGTAGTGGTAATCGTATTGATGGTAAAGGTAGTGCCGACGTTCATGGATATCTTTGAGTCCTATGATGCAGAATTGCCATTGATTACCCAGTCGCTGATCTGTGTCTCCAACTTCTTCCGAAATTATATTCTGCTGATTATTGTAGTGCTGGCAGCCATCACGCTGGCATTTAAGCTCTATGGCAATACAGAAAAGGGAAGACTGAAGCTGGCACAGAAAGCCTTGAAGCTGCCGGTATTGGGCAATGTAAATGTATTAAGTGCAGCCAGCGAATTTGCAGGAAATATGACGACACTGATCGGCGCAGGATTGCAGCTGACCAGTGCAGTGAGTATCTCAGCCAGAGTCATCAGTAACTATTATGTCAGTCAGTGTGTGGGCAAGATCACCTCACGACTGGAGGAAGGACATACCTTAGGAGAATGTATGAGAGAAGTAGACTGCCTGCCGGATATCCTGGTAGACATGACGGCCGTGGGAGAAGAAACCGGTGAACTGGAATCCACTCTGCATACGGTAGCAGGCTACTACGATTCCGAGCTGGACATGGCCGTACAGGATGTCCTGAAGAAACTGGAACCGACTCTGCTGATCTTCATGGCCATCGTAGCGGGATATATCGTATTGGCGGTATATATTGCAATGTTTCAGATGTATAGCGTCATGTGATATATCAAGGGGACAAAGGGATAAAGGATTACGGGAATTGCGTAGCAATGGAGTAATCCGTAGATATATCACATAGTATACAACAAAAAATATGCCTGTGAGAATGCAATATGCTTTCGGTTAACATCTGCATTGAAACAGGCTTAGAGAAAGTAGTGGTAACATGTTTATTTCTATATACGACAACTTATACATCGGCATCTACTGCGCTGTCCTGGCTTTCATCTTTGGAGCGGTCTTTGGATCTTTCCTGAACTGCGCAGCATGGCGTATCGCTCATGGAGAGTCTTTCTTACACGGACGCAGTCATTGTACTGCCTGCGGACATGTTCTGTCTGCGCCAGATCTGGTGCCGGTCTTTTCCTGGCTGTTCCTGGGGGGCAAATGCCGATACTGCAAGGCGAAGATCAGTGCCAGATATATGCTGGCGGAGCTGTTTTTTGCAATCGTCAGCGTGCTGAGCCTGCTCCGGTGGGATCTCAGCGCAGAGTACCTGAGAAATATGGTGTTCGCCTGCTGTCTGTTCTGCCTGTCGCTGGTGGATCTGGAGAGTTTTGAGATTCCCAATGGATGTCTGGTGATTTCCGTGATTGCCTGGCTGGTGGCATTGCCATTTACCGGAATGGGAAAAATGGCGATTCTGGCGCATGTTCTGACAGGAATCGGCTATGGTGGGATTATGCTGGGGCTGACCCTGTTGTTTGATAAATTACTGGGGAAAGAAACCATGGGTGGCGGTGACATCAAGCTGTTTGCAGTGACCGGATTGTATCTTGGCGCAGCGGCATCTCTGTTTTCCCTGTTCTTTTCCTGCATACTGGGCTTACTCATGGGAGCAGTCAGAAATAGAAATCAAAAAGGAGCACCCATTCCTTTTGGGCCATCCATTGCACTGGCATCTTATGTCATGCTGCTGTATGGAGAACGGCTGGTGAACTGGTATCTGGGCTTGCTTTAGGAAAACAAAAGAATGGGAGAAAGAAGATAATGGCAAAAACATGTCTTGGAATTGATATAGGACGGGAACAGCTGAAGCTGGTTCTCATGAAGGGCGAGACAATTCAGAAGGCCGTATCGGTGCAGATGCCAGACGGACTGTTCAAGGATGGTCGAATTGTTTCGGTGGAGAGCACCGGGGAACTGATTCGTCAGGCAATGAAAGAACATAAGATTCACTGCAGGGATGCAGCAGTGGTGATTCCGGCTGCATCCAGCTATCTGCGAAATGTCACCATGCCGAAGATGACACCGGAACAGATGATGTACAATCTTCCCTATGAATTCAGGGATTACATCAGTGATGAATTAAAGAAATATGCATTTGATTATATTCAGTATGAGAAAAAGGATGAGGAAAACGAAGTACTGGCTATTGCAGTGCCGATGGAGACACTGGCAGATCTTCGACTGGCGACTCGCAAGGCTGGTCTGCGGCTGAAAACGGTTGCACCGGAAGTATCTGCCTGTGAAACTCTGCTTTATCGGTATTTGCAGAAGCATCCGGATATCGACCGGGAGAAAGAATACGGAATTCTGGATCTGGGAAGCAATTCCAGTCGACTGATGATCTTCAGGGGATTCCGGCATCAGGTTACCCGTACGGTAGAACAGGGTATGGACCGGGTAGAAGAATTGCTGGCAGATCATTATCATATCGATATTCATCTGGCTCATGCATGGCTGATAAGCAACCATGAAGACTGTGTAAACAGCGAGGTGTGTCAGGATGCGTTTGCCCAGATCAGTGTGGAGATCATGCGGGCACTGAACTTCTATCAGTTCAGCAATCCGGGCAGTCAGCTGGAAAATATCTGGGTATGTGGAAACAGCATAGCGACAGAAGCTATGAAAGACAGACTGCGGGAAAGTGTGGAAGTCAATATCCGGGATACCTCAGAGCTGCTGGAAGGCATGCAGGGCAACCGTCAGACAGAGGTGGATTCGGTATGTTTTCAGGCAGCTGGAATCAGTCTGAATCAGAATGTAACTCTAAAGAATAAGTGTATCAATCTTGCCACAGCCGGAATCGAAAAGAAGCATTATGCCCTGGCGGTACCGGCGTTGGTTGTGATTGCAGCAGGAGCAGGAGCACTGGGGAAATTCGCTGTAGCAGACCGTCTGATCGAGGTCAGTCGGCAGCAGGCGCAGACAGCCAGTCTGCAGCAGCAGGTCGATGCTGCCAACGCCTATATTGAAAGTCTGGGAGATCTGCAGGATACCTATGCACATTATAGCTATCAGGGATTCACCATGGATGAGGTCGGCTATATGAACCGGCCGGATGTGATGCAGCTTCTGCAGGATGTGGTATTTCCGAAGGTAAAAGTAGGAAGCTGGTCATTAAGCGCCAGTCAGCTGACACTTCCGGTAACCGGAGCGTCACTGGAAGATATCAATAAGCTGGCACAGGAGTTAAATGCCCAGGATCTGGTAGATTACTGTACCGTGACCATGGCAGCAACGGATAATGTAGAAGGACAGGCAGAGACGGTAACCGGCCAGATTACCATGTATCTGAAGACGATTCTGCCAGATGATCTGCAGCAGATTTTAGGAGGTACAGACAATGAAAATAATGAGTCGTGATTTTACGCTGAAAGAAAAGATTCTTTTGGGAATTCTGACGGTAATCCTCCTGGGAGCAGTCTATTATCTGGCAGTGGATCAGCCAGTGCGCAGTGCACTCGGTGAAGCGGCCAGTGAACAGGAGAATCTGAATACGGAGCTGCTGGTACTACAGCAAAAAGCAGCAACGCTGTCCAGAATGAAGAATGAACTGGAGACCATTCAGGGCAATGCCACCTATGGACAGATGGGAAGTTACAATAATGCAAAAGCAGAGCTGGATGAGCTGAATCAGGTACTTCAGGATGCAAATACCTACGATGTCAGCTTCAGTAATGTAACACGGGACGGGGATCTGATTCGAAGAACCTTCAGTCTGACTTTTTCAGCAGCCGATTACAGCAAAGCAGAAGATCTGATCAAACGTCTCTGTGAAGGACAGTGGAGATGTCTGGTGAGTAATATCAATATCGTTGCCCAGGAAGGGGATTTCTCCCAGGGGGCTGTGAATGTAGGACTGTCGGCAACCTTTTATGAGACCATGGTCGGAGGTACAGCAGACAGCGGACTGCCGGCTGATACATCCGCATCAGATACGACACAGTAGAGGGATACAGACTGACAAAACAGATTTTACAAAATGGGATAGACTGGACATTCCAAGGAAAAAAGGAAGAGAACGGGGAGGAAAAACTATGCTGCGTGCAGCAATTGTGGAAAAATCCAGAGAACACAGGGAATACATACGTGCCGGACTGCAGGGGTTGAACATGGATATACAGGTAAGTGACTATAGCAATGAGTACGATTTTCTGGAAAATCTGGGAGGCGAAGCGTCTGCTTTCGATATCGTTCTGCTGAACACCACCATTCGTCATGAGGGAGACGGGGTGCGGCTGGCAGCAGAGATACGAAATCGGAACCGGAAAGTGATGATCTGTTTTATTACGGATTCTCAGAGATACTATGCAGAGGCATTCGCTGTCTTTGCCACCGGATATCTTCTGTATCCTTTTGATATCAGTGAGCTGCACAACTGCATCAGCTTTTTCTATCAGAAAACCAGCAAAGAACGCCGTGCGTCGATCATGATCAAAGAAGCCGGGGGAAGCTACCGTAGAGTTTATTGTCGAAATATCGTCTATATCGAGAGCGTGAACCGGAAAGTGATCATCCATCTGGAAAACGGAGATACAGTAGAGAGTTACGTCAAGCTGGGAGAGCTGGAAGAATCGCTACCGGGTAAACTTTTCTTCCGTTGTCATCAGAGCTATATCATCAATCTCTATTTTGTTGAAAAAATGGAAAGCTCCAGATTCCTGGTACAGTCTGAGGCCATTCCAATATCCCGCAAGTACCAGAAAGAAGCCAGAGACATGTACTACGATTACATGTTTGAAAAAATGTAACGTCAAAAACAACAGAAAAAGTGTCAAAACTGACATCCGAATGCCAACTTTTACAAAAAAGCGACCATATTCAACATCTTGCGTACAAATCCAGATTATGGTATTATACTAAAGCTATCTTAAGAGAAAGGAGCGAAACGGATGGCAGTGATGCGAAGGCAGGATTCCATGGATGACGGGATCATAGATCAGAAACTGAACAGATGCTTTTACACATCTTATGCAGACATGAACGAAGTACTGAACAGATTCGTAAAAGAAGCAGGAAAGTCGAACATCTGGGTATCAGTAGAAGCAGCAGATCTGAGAGAGAATCGAATGGGACACGGTCTTTGTGAACTGGTCAGTATGGCACTTGATACAGCAAAAGAGAATTGTATCGAGACAACACCTCCACGGGGGAGGTACATCAAAATCCGCAGCAGAGAGATGCAGCAGCAGATGCTGATTCGCATACAGTTTTCCTGCGAGGACCGCATGATCCGGGAATTTGATAAGAGTATCGTCAGAATGAGAGAACTTCTCGAATCCGCAGGCGGATACCTGAAGATACAGCTGATCGATGACACGGGAAACATCAAGATTGCGATTCCGGATAATCCCGTATAACCCGGACGCTTCAGACTCAAAACATAAGAACAGGGAGGAACAAAAATGTTCAAGAAAACACTCAACAAAGTAAGAGAAAATAAGAAAGGTTTCACACTTGCTGAATTACTGATCGTAGTAGCAATCATTGCAGTACTGGTAGCAATCTCTATTCCGATTTTTAATGCACAGCTGGAAAAATCAAGAGAAGCAACAGATGCCGCAAATTTAAGAGCAGCTTATGCTGAAGTTTCAGCAGCATTACTTTCTGAAACAGATGATACAGTTAACGATATTAAGTTTGTAGCCGCAACTGGAACAACATCAGCATATGCATATACTGAAACAGGTGTTACTATGAAACAGCAGAAAGATGACTGGCAGTCAGCGATAGAAATTGCAGGTGTTACTCAGGCAGCAGGTGCGTCAGAAACAATTCCTGCATCAGGAACTGTTTATGTAAAAGTTGATGGTGATGGAAATGTTGCATTTACAAATACTGCAATCGCAACAAAATAAACCAATGGGGGAAAAAACCATTGGGGACGGAGTTTTCCGGCTTTATGGTTAGCAAGTTTGAAAACCGATGCCAGTTGTGCTGAAAGTTTTCAACCATAATTCCGAAAATCCATAAAGGATTGGAAGAAATAGAAAATAAACAAAAATAGAAAAGTCCAGAATCCTAATTATTAGGAACCTGGACTTTTTTACGGAAAAGCACTGGGAAGCAAGTTTGCTGGTTTATGGTGCGTTCCTGTTGATTTTTTACAGAAAGAAAATTGGTATTTGTGTATTGGAGCAGATGCCTGTGCTGGAAGAAAGGAGGAATTTCAGTAGAATGGAAAGAAAAATCACTGAAAATAGCAGATTAAAAAAAGGCTTTACATTGGCAGAACTTCTGATTGTAGTCGCCATTATTGCAGTTCTGGTAGCCATCGGAATTCCGATTTTCACCAGCCAATTGGAGAAAAGCAGGGAAGCGGTGGATTTGTCAGAGGTCCGATCGGCTTACGCAGAAGTCATGATGGCGGCATTGACTGGAGATACCAGTGCGACATACACTAAAGATGGAAGCGAAATCTATTTATCCAGTGGAGATTATCAGATCACCGTACAACCATTAAAACAGAAACAAGATGGATGGCAGACAAAAACACCATTAAATATAGGTGGTGTATCCTCAGAAGCAGGTCAGCCATATTGGATCGGCGTTCCGGCCGCTAAAGGATATTGTAAAATAACCTATCATGCAGCGGATGATTATGTGTCATTTGAGTGGAGCGGGGCAGCGGATTCGGGAAATAATGGAAACAATTCAAATGGAAATTCGTCTGGTAATAATACGTCAAATGGAACAACGCCTTCCTTTGGGGAAGCGAAAGAAATGCCTGAAGAACTCAAAGAAAAGGAAATATTTTCAATAGATAAAGGTTATATTTATCAATACAATGGTAAGAAGTATGTTGCGATGGATAAGAAAGATTTTAATCATCATTATTATGTAAAACCTGGAGAGACAAATCAATACATAGAATTGAAACCCGATGCTCCAATATATACATCTGCAGATTTAAAGCCGAAAGATAAGGATAGAACAGAAAAAACAGATCTATTTGGTCTCACAGAAGGATGCCTGTACAGGACGGATGATGGTAAAATTTATATGTATAAAAGAAATAATTCGCCTCAATATGTTCCACCTTCTGAAAATGATGAAAACTGGCAATTAATTCATGAGTGGTAATTGCATGAAAAATCGTTAGAAACTCAGTTTTCATCAAAGAAAATATATTTCGTATATAGAAAGTCCAGAATCCTATGGCAGGAAGCTGGACTTTTTTACTCTGATATCATTGCTAATTCCATTTCCTAAGATGGAAGCTTGCCGTACAAGAGCCGATATTTGGTAAGTTCAGTTTCTGCTGAGCTGGCACGGGTTTCTGCAGAGTAAGCACGAGCTTCAGCGTTTTCAGCACGAAGACGTTCCCGTTCAGTATTTTTGCGTTCTTCTTCGCGGCCTTCTTCCATCATCATACGATCATGTTCAAACCATTTCATATAAGCAAGAGACACCTCCCCATCATGTTTTACAATATCCACCATTTCCTGAAGTTCTCTGAGAGTATCCGAGACAGCGTGCACATGATCAGTATCTTCCACACACATGTTTTTGATTGTGTACTGCATACGGTCATAGCCAAATGGATCGTAATTACATAAAAAGATCACATACACATTTTTTAAATTGCCGAATTCTTCACCGGATTTTAAAATGTGCCTGTCGATGGTTGCGTGATAAAAGCGGGCTCTTTTCGGGAAGGCTTTGACCGTGGGCACTTTATTGTTCCGATCCGGTTCCAGGTCATAGATAGAGTCATCATAGGTTGCATCCATTTTGACACGATCATTTTCTTCTACATAAAGATCCAGTCTGGTACCCCGTAGATTTGTGTCCATTCCGCCATATACTTTCTGTGCAACAATTTCCATTTTCTAGGATGGAAGCTTGCCGTACAAAAGCCGGTATTTGGCAAGTTCAGTTTCAGCAGAGTAAGCACGAGCTTCAGCGTTTTCAGCACGAAGACGTTCCCGTTCTGTATTTTTGCGTTCTTCTTCGCGTCCTTC
>CAKRVB010000004.1 GCA_934408725.1 uncultured Marvinbryantia sp. | reverse complement strand
CGACAGGAATCTGCACAGACAGATTCAATCAGAGCCTCATCCCGTCCCGGCAGAAACATAGGATACATACTGTAGCCCTGGGGATGGATACGGATGATATTACCGTCTTTCAGAAGTTGTTCCAGATCAATCTGACGGTCAGAAGAATCCGTCTGATTCGTATGAAGCAAATGAGGCTGTTTTTTCATAATATAAAACTCCCTGTAAAAGATAAACAGAATGATATGCAGCGTTAAAATGATATAGAAAATGCCTGTAAATTCTGCTGAATTCAAAACAGAGGTATTATAACATTGTGACAGAAAAAGAACAAGAAAAAACGAAATTCAGAAGGACATTTTTCGCTGAATTACTTGACTTTTGGATGTTGGATAGCTATATTAAAAACAGAAAAAAAGATGAAAAGATTTGCCTGAAGAAGACAGACATGAGGAGATAAAAGTAATTATGAGAGAATATAGAAAACCGGTAGTTACTGTGGATGCGGGACTGGCAGAGGGGATTTATGCAGCCAGCGGAGCAGCACAGGGAACTTTGAATGTAACCTATTATGGTGTATGGGACAGATGGGGCACCAACGGCGGAAAAGGACTTGCAGTTGCAGACTGGTCCGATATCAACGGAACCATTACCCTGTACATTAGTTTTAATGATACAGTAGATGAAATCGAGACAAATGATGCTTCTGTACAAACGACATGGTCAGGCAATACAGCAACACTGACATTTGTTAGTACAGCTTCCAATCCATTGACCATCGGTATTCATCTGAATCATGGAACCAGTATTGATAATTTAGAGATAACGGGACATAGTTATTCTGTTAAATAAGTGGTAAGGAGTTGCAAGAATGAAGATGTATGAAAAGCCGGTAATTACCGTAGATGCGGGACAGGCAGAAGGCGTTTATGCAGCCAGCGGAGCAGAAAATGGCGTGTCAGCAAGTGATCTGAGTGTTGTGAGTGACTGGGGAGGCGGCGGTCAGGCTAATTTTACTCTGGATCTGACGAATGCGAACCGTTCACAGCTGACAGTTACAGTGAGGTTTAATAATAATATCAGCGGTGGATGGGGTGGTAACGCATCAGGTAGTTACTCAGGAAATCAGCTGACTTTATCTTGGTATTCAGCACCGGAAACAGCTGAGATCACAGTACAGGCAAATGGTGTAATTAAACAGCTCAAGATCACAGGCTGCTCAGCATCGAATACATAAAAACAATAGTGTTTTATTTCTTATAAGAGAAGAATGGGGGAAGAAGCATGAGAGAATATGCAAAACCAGTAGTAACAGTGGACAATGGATTAGCAGAAGGTATTTACGCAGCCAGCGGATGTCTTGTAGGACGTATTGCTGATGAAAGCTATGAGGGTGGTATGGGTAATAAATATCGTTTCGCTGTATACTACACACATGAGACAAGAGATCATTCCAACACTGCACAGATCGTTGTAGTTAGATTAAATGCACCGGTAAAGGTTGTGGATGGAAGTGCACAGAATTTCTTACAGAGTGGCGATGGTACAAATACATTGACATTTGTCAGAAATTCATCCATGAATAACAGTGGGGCAGATCAGGGAATGTTTAATGTGGTTGTTCAGCCTGTATCAGGAGAAGCATCTAGCTTAAAAGCAACACTGGTATCAATAACCGATTCAGGATATACAGCTTAAATCAAAGAGAGAAAGTAAGTGGCGGCAGATCATTCTTCATGGTCTGCCACCATTTTTTAAAATTCTTTCATCATTTTTTGAATCTCTTCTTCATTCAGCACATCGCATTTTTTATCCCGTATTGCATAGACTCTGGTGCAGATATTCAGAACCGTTGGCCTGTGGGTGGTCACGATACAGGTCCGAGGATAGGTGTCCTGCATGATATTGCGCAGGACTTTTCGTTCCGTTGCCACATCCAGGGCAGAGGTAGCTTCGTCCAGCAGCAGGATCGGGGATTTACGGAGAAGTGCCCGGGCGATGGAGAGACGTTGTGCCTGTCCTTCTGAGAAGCCGCCGCCCCGTTCCTTGATCTCGCTGTAGATGCCGTCCGGAAGTTTTTCCACGAAGTCCCATGCACAGGCAAGCTTCATGGCTTCGATTATTTCTTCATCGGTGGCATCCGGTTTTACATTTCGCATATTATCAGCAATCGTTCCGGAAAACATGGTATTGCCCTGTGGCACATAGGAGAACAATTTCCTGGTGGAAGGGGACATTTCTATATAGTGCTCATGCTGAGCCCCGGCACAGACGTGGAATGATCCGGCCTGTGGCGTTAAAAGAGAAAGAATCAGACGCAGCATGGTGGTCTTCCCTTCACCGGATGGACCGACCAGTGCAACGATTTCGTGGGGATAAGCTTCCATGGAAGCATCGGCAAAAACCGACGTGCCATTATGGTAGGCATAACTCAGATTCTGCATATTCAGGCCAATTCCCTCAGAACGATACTGTTTTTCAAAGTGACACACAGCAGCGTCCTGGCTGTAATCTTCCTGAGGCATTTCCACGATATCCATCAGACGCCCTGCTGAAATAGTCAGGGAAATAGCAGATGGAACCAGGCTGACCAGAGAATTTACCGCACCGGTCAGTGTGCCGGAGAGAGACAGAAACATGGTCATGGTTCCGTAACTGATGGCATTGCTCCATACCCGGTAGATCCCCCATCCGTAACAACTATAGGATACAATGAAGCTGATAATGGACATCAGAACAGAGGTCAGCATGGACATTTTCTGAAAATCCAGACGCATATGGATGTATTCATCCTGAAGGCTTTTCAGTTTGGATGTATAGAAATGGATCAGGTCAAAAGCCTTAATGGTCTGGATATTGGAAAATGCTTCCTGGTTAAATCCGTACAGCCTGGCATTCATGGCAGCGCTGCGTTCATTGTTTTTTGTCATTCTGCGCAGGAGAGGACGGGAAAGGAGTGCACTGAAAGGCATGCCAAGGAGTGCAAACAGGGCAAAGGTAGGGTCATAATACAATACGATTGCCAGTGCACTGATAAAACGGAAGCTATAGATGATCAGGTTCGGAATCCAGTTCAGAATACCGCTGGATATATTGGATGCATCCGAGCTCCACCGGGTAACCAGATCACCGGTATGGTAATCTGTCAGAGATTCCCAGTCCGTCACCAGCATTTTCGCAAAAATTTCATTTTTAATCTCTGTATCCACCTTCAGGCTGATAAAAGTGGAAGCATATCCGGAAGCCTGGGAAACCAGAATGTTTGCAATGGAAAAACCGATCATGGCGGCAAAGGTGCCAAGAAGCTGCCCGGTCTGGTGACCGGTAATGATATCCACCAGATCTTTGGAGATCAGGCTGGAGATCAGAGAGACACCGGTGCCCATGAGTCCAAGCAGGGTATACAGGATCATAGCTTTCCAGTAGCGGCGGCCATACTGATAGATCCACAATGTCTGAGCCCACATTTTCTTCAGAGTGCCCTGTTTCAGGTATTTTTGAATCAGCAGAAGTTTCTTTTTCATGACAGATCCTCCAGACGGTCAATGGCTTCTCTGGCAGTCTGAGCAGCAGAAGGACGCATGGTACAGGACAGGTGAAATACAGGAACCTTATCCGCTGTTTTGGATGCAAAAGACAGGTTCTGATCCAACAGTTCTGCAGTCCAGGCAGGTGAGATCATACGCTGCATGACACGCAGTATTTTTTCCTGCGTGGACAGTTCGTCTATGACATCCTGATCAGGGTGTCGCCCGAGAAGTATAATACCGCCCAGTGGATACTGTCTGGTAGTGTAGATACCGGAAGTTCCGCACCATGGGATGCCATAGACACATAAGCTTCCGTTCTGGCTGCCGATCAGATTCAGATCTCCATTCAGATATGGAGTCTGAAACAGTTCGTGCCACAGGGCTGTATGTGTGGACTTGCCCATGCCGGAGTGACCGGAGAACAGCCAGGCTTTATCACGGTACAGAATGGAGGCTGAATGAAGGGCAAATATGCCTTTTCTCTGGGCAAGGTACAGAAAGAACAGCCGGATGGCGTGAAACAGGTCATCGGATGCTTCGCCGGTATGCACAGCCTGGCAGAAGATACGTACATAACTGCCATCCAGAGCCATATGTGCTTCGTAAATATCCGGCATAGTAGGAAAAAGTATCACATAACGGTCAGAATTCTGAAAAATAGTCATTTCTCTATTTTGCAGCAGAACCTGTTCATAAGAACGGCTTTCCGGCGGTGCGGTCAGAAGATCTATGCGCTGATCCGGAAGCTGTGCAAAAGAGTCTGTGCGAAAAGCATCAAACGAGGCACTCACAAGATCAGATGGATCATACAGATGCAGGATCAGTCCGGCAATGGAAAGACAGCAGGAAGCGTCTTCCGGGACAGAATGCAGGGATGCAGTGAGCATTCCCAGCTGGCACAGCTGATGGATCCAGTCTTTCACATCTGTCACAACAGAAGAAAAGGATGCATCTGGAATCTGGTAATAGCTGGTCAGTGCAGCGGCAAGCTGCTCAGAGGTTGCATTGCCTCGTTCCTGCAGATTCCTCCACAGAAAAACACTGGTTTCATTTAGGAGAAGCCCCTTTTTCTGATCGGCAATCTGCTGCCCATAGGGAAGCAGATAAAAATCATTTTCGATTTGCCGGAGCGTATATCCGGATTGACATTTGAATATCATGAAACGGGTTACCTTTCTTTCGTAAGTCATTCATGAGATAAATGTAACTGTTCAGAATCCACTGTCCCGCGAGGTGTTTTGGCATGTATATGCCAAAATTCCGAGACATGCACACCAAAATTCCATCGCCCAAGGCGATTCTATTGAATTTTGGCTTCGTATCTGTGAAGGTACTGAACAGATACGGATAAATTATAACACTGCCAGAACAGTGAGTACAGGAAAAGATTGTAATCTGTTCCGGCTTCTTATATACTGAAAGGGCATGCAGCCCAGGGTGGCTGTTCAAAATCTGCAATAACGAAAAGAAACAGAGACACAACAGGAGTATTGCATCAGAAAGGAAACTACATGAACAGACAAAAGATAACACTGCCGGATCACGATGCTGTGATTTTTGATATGGATGGAACATTGGTGGATTCCATGTGGATGTGGAAGAAGATTGATATTGATTACCTGAAGCGGTATGGTGTGGCAGCACCTCATGATTCACAGCAGATCGAGACCATCCAGAAAGAGATCGAGGGCATGAGCTTTACTGAGACAGCCATTTATTTTAAAGAAAAATTCAGGATTACAGATTCGCTGGAGCAGATTAAGCAGGATTGGAATCAGATGGCATATGAAATCTACTGTACAAAAGTGCCTTATAAAAAAGGTGCCCTGAAATTCCTGGAGTACTGTAAAGCAAATGGAAAGAAACTGGGGGTAGCGACCAGCAATTCCAGAGAACTGGTGGATGCAGTGGGAAAAATCCTTCATTTTGATGAATATTTTGACTGTATCATGACATCTTGTGAGGCAAAGAAGGGCAAACCGGCACCGGATGTCTATCTGGTAGTGGCTGAGCGTCTGGATGTGGAGCCGTCACGCTGTCTGGTTTTTGAAGATCTTCCGGCTGGAATCAAGGCAGGAAATGCAGCAGGAATGACTGTGATAGCCATTGAAGATGATTATTCAAAGGACATGAGACAGGAGAAAATAGAACTTGCAGAGTATTTTATCAATGATTATGAGGATCTGGCATTATGACATATACATGGTATCAGCTTTTCTGGTTTTTCCTGATCTATTCCTTTATAGGATGGTGCGGTGAAGTTGCTGTTTCTGTAATAAAGCAGCATAAGTTTGTCAACCGTGGTTTTATTACCGGTCCGTTATGTCCGATTTACGGGCTGGGAGCATTTGCGTTTGCCATATTTCTGCCGGATCTGAAAGATGACTGGGTGTTCCTGTTCCTGGGAGCTATGATTCTGGCATCCTTTATTGAATACATAACCGGCAAATGTCTGACGGCGATAACCGGCAAAATGTGGTGGGATTATTCCAGATTCCATTACAACCTGAATGGCATGATTTCCCTGCCAACATCACTGTTATGGGGTGCATGTGGCGTGTTTGCCATTAAAATGGGGAATGGACTGCTGATTCATTTGATCCATCTGATTCCAAAACCAATCGGATGGATCTGCGTCTGGGTATTACTTGGTCTGCTGGCAGCGGATTATCTGGGATCCTTTGCGGCGATTCTGGGACTGCGTAAGAATGAACAGATTGACAGTATCAGGGAAGAATTGAGTAAGACATCCAGGCTGCTGGAAAATGCCCTGACCCGTCAGATTCAGAAACGTATGATGAAAGCATTCCCGGAAGCACGGGAGAAGGATATTTCCGTATTTGGTGCCGGATGCGGAATCTATAAATTGTTCATGATCTTTATGATCGCTTCCTTCCTGGGAGATATTACAGAGACGATTTTCATGCTGGCAACAACAGGAAAACTGGTCTGCCGAAGCAGTGTGGTATATGGACAGTTCAGCATTGTGTGGGGACTGGCATGCGTACTGGCAACGATCTTTCTCTATCAGTTTCGGGAGAAAAGCGACCGATACGTGTTCTTATGGGGAACCGTTCTTGGCGGAGCTTACGAATATGTATGCAGTGTATTTACCGAAGTGGTATTCGGAGCTGTATTCTGGAATTACAGCAGTCTGCCATTTAACCTGGGCGGACGAATCAACCTGTTGTTCTGCTTTTTCTGGGGCATTGCCAGCGTAGTATGGATCAAAGGAATCTATCCGCGGCTGTCTGATCTGATTGACAGGATTCCCAGGAAAGCCGGTCATATCTGTGCCTGGCTGCTGGCAGTATTCATGATTGTAAATATGATCATTTCTTCTGCTTCAGTCATTCGATACACAGCCAGAAACTGCGATCCGGCCGCAGCAGATACAGAGAATCCGGTTGTGAAAATGATTGATGAGCATTTCCCGGATGAACGGATGGCAAAGCGATATCCGTATATGAGATTTCGCAGATAAAAAAATTCATACTTGACAAATTGGTTAGTTCGTACTATATTATGGTAAAGCGTTGAATTGAAAAAGAACAAACCGTTGAAGCGGAGATAAAAGCAGCAGATGCGCACACAGAGATTCCGGGGTGCTGAGAGCCGGATTGAAATGCAGGCAGCTAAATGGACCGCTGAGGGCATAGTCAAAGATCAGAATTGATCGAGTATTCTATGACGTAAGGCATACGTTAGTTGCCAGAGATATGTTAGTATCTTGGAAAGCGCACGGCTTGCCGTGAATCGAGGTGGCACCACGGGATTAGAATTTTACCCGCCCTTGACAGAATCAGAGGATTTTGTCGAGGGCGGTTTTTTGTATTTGTAAATATCCAGAAAAAACAGGAGGTTCACATATGTATCCATCTTTGGAAGAAGTAAAGGTAATTGCATCGCAGGGAGACTACCGGCGGATCCCGGTTTGCAGGGAACTTTATGCAGACCGTTTTACTCCGGTAGAAGTTATGAGAACATTACGGGCAGCCAGCAGGCATTGCTATCTGCTGGAAAGTGCAGAGAATGATCAGAAATGGGGACGCTATTCCATGCTTGGATATGAACCGATTCTGGAGCTGTCCTGTCTGGACGGAAAGGTGCGGATCCGAACGGAAGAAGAACAGATTGCCCCGTCCATGAAGGAATCTTTCTTAAAAGAGGAATATACCGAGGTGGCCCATCCGGGCGAGCTGATCCGAAAGATTCTGGCAGAGTATAAGAGCCCGAAGATCAAGGGAATGCCTCCATTTACCGGTGGCATGGTGGGATATTTTTCCTACGATTATCTGAAATATGCAGAACCAACATTGAAAAAATATCTGTCAGGCAGTGAAGACTTTCGGGATGTGGATCTGATGTTATTTACCAAGGCACTGGTATTTGATCATTATCGTCAGAAGCTGATTCTCATTTCGGGTGTAGATACTTCTGATATCGAAGCCTCCTATCAGAAGGCAGAAGAAGAACTGGAAGAGATGAAGAAGCTGCTGAACAGTGGCGCAAAAGCCATTTTCAAGCCGATTCGTTTAAAGGAAGAACTGACACCGGATTTTTCACAGGAACGTTACACGGAGATGGTGAACAAAGCAAAACAGTACATCCACGAAGGTGATATTTTCCAGGTGGTGTTATCCAATCCTCAGACCGCCAAAGCAGAAGGAAGCCTGTTTGATACTTACCGGGTACTGCGAACCAGCAATCCGTCCCCGTATATGTTTTACTTCTCCAGTGATGATGTGGAGATCGCAGGAGCATCGCCGGAGACATTGGTGAAACTGGAAGATGGGAAGTTGTTCACATTCCCATTGGCTGGAACCAGACCAAGGGGGAAAACAGAGGAAGAGGATCTTCAGTTGGAAAAAGAATTGCTGCAGGATGAAAAAGAACTGGCAGAGCACAATATGCTGGTGGATCTGGGAAGAAATGACATCGGCAAAATCAGTCAGCTGGGCAGTGTGAAAGTGGAACAGTATTGTACGATTCACCGTTATTCCTGTGTGATGCACATCGGGTCTACGGTATCGGGCAAGATTCGGGAAGATATGGATGCAGTGAATGCAGTGGATTCTATCCTTCCGGCAGGTACCCTTTCCGGGGCACCGAAGATCCGGGCATGTGAGATTATTCAGGAACTGGAAGGAAGAAAGAGAGGTATCTACGGAGGAGCTGTGGGATATCTGGACTTTACCGGCAACCTGGATACCTGTATTGGTATCCGGCTGGCATATAAGAAAAACGGAAAGGTATGCGTTCAGTCAGGAGCAGGAATCGTGGCAGACAGTGTACCGGAAAAGGAATATCAGGAATGCTGCAACAAAGCAAGAGCCGTGGTGCAGGCGATCCGGCTGGCAGAAGGAGGACTGGACGAATGATACTTCTGATTGATAATTATGACAGCTTTACTTACAATCTGGTGCAGTATATCGGAGCACTGGAGCCGGACATCCGGGTCATCCGAAACGATTTCTGCACCCTGACAGAGATCGAAGAGATGCATCCACAGGCGATTGTGATTTCACCGGGACCGGGGAAACCGTCTGATGCAGGTATCTGCATTGAGGCAATCCGGTATTTCAAAGATAAAGTACCGATCCTTGGAGTTTGTCTGGGGCATCAGGCCATCTGCGAAGCCTTTGGAGGAACGGTTTCTTATGCAAAAGAGCTGATGCATGGAAAAAGCTCTATGGCACAGATCCTGGAAGAGTCACCACTTTTCCGAAAGATCGGAACAGAAATGCAAGTGGCAAGATATCATTCACTGGCGGCTCTCCGGAATACACTCCCAGATGAGTTGAAAGTTACCGCAGAGACGACTGACGGCGAGGTGATGGCAGTGGAACACAGAGACTATCCGGTGTATGGCTTACAGTTCCATCCGGAATCCGTACTCACATCGAAAGGCATGATGTTAATCGAAAATTTTTTGAATATCAGTAAAGAACAATAATGGAGGAAACAGATCATGATCAAAGAAGCAATTATCGCACTGGCGAAGAAACAGGATTTAACGTATGAACAGGCTGAAAAAGTCATGGATGAGATTATGAGTGGAGAAGCCAGCCAGATTCAGATGGCATCTTACCTGACAGCTCTGGCACTGAAGGGAGAAACCATTGATGAGATCACCGCTTCTGCAGCGGCTATGAGAGCTCATGGAACGAAGCTTCTTCATGATATGGATGTGCTGGAGATCGTAGGAACCGGCGGAGACGGATCCAATTCTTTTAACATTTCCACCACATCTTCACTGGTTATCGCAGCAGGCGGTGTGCCGGTGGCCAAACACGGAAACCGTGCTGCATCTTCAAAGAGCGGGGCAGCAGATGTACTGGAAGCCCTTGGTGTGAAGATTACACTGGAGCCTGAGGAGAGCCTGGCCTTATTGAAAAATATCAACATTTGTTTCCTGTTTGCACAGAAATATCATACTGCTATGAAGTATGTGGCTCCGGTTCGAAAAGAACTGGGTATCCGTACGGTATTTAATATTTTAGGCCCACTGTCCAATCCGGCAGGTGCCAACATGGAACTGATGGGTGTCTACGACGAACTGCTGGTAGAGCCTCTGGCACAGGTTATGGCAAATCTTGGCGTAAAACGCGGCATGGTAGTTTTTGGAAAAGAAAAGCTGGATGAGATCTCCGCCTGCGGACCGACAGTCGTATGTGAAATCAAGAATGGAGGATTCACTTCTTATGAGATTACACCGGAACAGTTCGGTTACGCAGCAGGGAAACCGGAAGAACTGACCGGAGGCACACCGCAGGAAAATGCAGCGATTACAAAAGCCATTTTAAATGGAACGGAAAAAGGAACCAGGAGAAATGCCGTCTGCATGAATGCGGGAGCAGCATTGTATATTGCAGGAAAAACTGAGACACTGGAAGAGGGCGTGCGCATGGCAGAACAGCTCATTGACAGTGGTGCAGCGATGAAGAAACTGGAAGAATTTATTGTCAGAAGTAACGCATAGCAGAGGACAGCAACATGAATATTTTAGACGAGATCGCAGCAAAGACCCGTGAACGAACCGAGGCAGAAAAGAAAAAGGTATCACTGGAGACGGTCAGAGGGATGGCAGAAGAGAAGACAGCTGCTGAAAAAGCAGCCGGGAATGGGAAGTTTCACTACCGTTTTCAGCAGGCACTGGCAGGGGAAGACATTTCCTTTATCTGTGAGGTAAAGAAAGCATCCCCATCCAAGGGGATCATTGCAGAAGAATTCCCTTATCTGCAGATTGCCAGAGAATACGAACAGGCAGGAGCTTCAGCCATCTCCTGTCTGACGGAACCCTTCTGGTTTCTGGGAAAGGATGCATATTTAAAAGAAATCACAGACCAGGTACAGATCCCGGTACTGCGCAAGGATTTTATTATTGATGAATATATGATTTATCAGGCTAAGAATCTGGGAGCGTCAGCCATCCTGCTGATCTGTGCAATCTTAGATGATGGACAGCTTGCGGCATGGCATCAGCTGGCAGCAGAACTTGGGCTGTCCGTACTGACAGAAGCACATACGGAAGAAGAAATCGATCGTGCTTTGAAAGCTGGGGCAAAGATTCTGGGAGTCAATAACCGGAACCTGAAGAACTTCACAGTGGATGTGGAACAGAGCAGAAGGCTTCGCAGTATGGTGCCATCTGATGTACTTTTTGTATCGGAAAGTGGTATCAAAAACCATACGGATATACAGGCACTTCGGGAAAACGGAACCGATGCAGTGCTGATCGGAGAGACCCTGATGCGGGCAGCAGATAAGAAAGCAATGCTGGATGAGTTGAAAAACGGAACTACAATATAACTATGATGCAGATGCAACTGGTTGTGTAAAGATATATAGCAATATAGCCAGAGATAATTTTAAGAACAAAAGGAGCAAGAGAAGATGTCTAGTAAAGGAAGATTTGGCGTCCACGGAGGACAGTACATTCCAGAGACACTGATGAATGCAGTGATTGAACTGGAAGCAGCCTACGAACATTATAAAAAAGACCCGGAGTTTCAGGCAGAACTGACACAGCTGTTAAATGACTATGCAGGAAGACCATCCCGTCTGTATTATGCAGAACGTATGACAAAGGATCTGGGCGGGGCAAAGATCTATCTGAAGCGAGAGGATCTGAACCATACCGGAGCACATAAAATCAATAACGTACTGGGACAGGCACTGCTGGCTAAGAAGATGGGAAAGACCCGTCTGATTGCGGAGACAGGAGCCGGTCAGCATGGTGTGGCTACCGCCACCGCAGCAGCGCTTCTGGATATGGAATGTGTGGTATATATGGGAGAAGAAGATACCATCCGTCAGGCATTGAATGTATATCGTATGAGACTTCTGGGAGCAACGGTCATCCCTGTAAAATCCGGTACCGGAACCCTGAAGGATGCTGTATCAGAAGCATTCCGTGAATGGACCAACCGGATGGAGGATACTCACTATTGTCTGGGATCTGTTATGGGTCCGCATCCATTCCCGACCATTGTGAGAGATTTTCAGGCTGTGATTTCCAAAGAGATCAAAGAGCAGATGCTGGAAAAAGAGGGCAGACTCCCAGATGCTGTACTGGCCTGCGTGGGCGGCGGCTCCAATGCCATCGGAACATTTTATAACTTTATTGAAGATAAAGATGTACGTCTTATCGGTTGTGAGGCAGCAGGAAGAGGTGTCAATACTGCAGAGACAGCAGCTACGATTGCAACAGGTCGTCTGGGCATTTTCCATGGTATGAAGTCTTACTTCTGTCAGGATGAATATGGACAGATTGCTCCGGTTTACTCGATTTCCGCAGGGCTGGATTATCCAGGTATCGGACCGGAACATGCACATCTTTATGATATCGGAAGAGCAGAATATGTGCCAGTGACCGATGAGGAAGCAGTAGAGGCCTTTGAATATCTTTCCAGAACTGAAGGCATCATTCCGGCCATTGAGAGTGCTCATGCCGTAGCTTATGCAAGAAAACTGGCACCGACCATGAGCAGAGATCAGATCATTGTCATTACAATTTCTGGAAGAGGAGATAAGGACTGTGCAGCAATCGCCAGATACAGAGGGGAGGATATCCATGAGTAACGTAAAGAAAGCATTTGAAAACGGAAAAGCATTTATTCCATTTATTACCTGTGGAGATCCGTCTCTGGAAGTGACAGAGCAACTGGTCTATGCGGCGGAAGAAGCAGGGGCAGACCTGATCGAACTGGGTATTCCATTCTCAGATCCGACTGCAGAAGGGGTGGTCATTCAGGCGGCAAATATCCGTGCGTTAAGCGGCGGCGTGACCACCGATAAGATCTTTGATATGGTGCGGAAAATCCGCAAAAACACACAGATTCCGCTGGTGTTTATGACTTATGCCAATGTGGTATATTCCTACGGAACCGACCGCTTTTTGCAAACAGCTGCGGAGATCGGTATGGATGGACTGATTCTTCCGGATGTGCCATTCGAAGAAAAAGCAGAATTTGATGAACCGTGTAAAAAATACGGTCTGGATCTGATTTCTCTGATAGCTCCGACCTCCCATGAACGCATTTCCATGATCGCAAAAGAAGCCAGTGGATTCGTTTACTGTGTCTCATCCCTGGGGGTAACCGGTGTGCGAAAAGAGATCACTACCGACATCGGTGCCATGGTGAAACTGGTCAAAGAAGCAAAAGACATCCCGTGCGCCATCGGATTCGGCATCTCCACACCAGAACAGGCAGCAAAGATGGCAGCCGTATCAGACGGAGCCATCGTGGGAAGTGCGATTGTGAAACTGTGTGGACAGTATGGAGAAGAATGCGTACCATATGTGAAAGACTATATTAAGAGCATGAAAGATGCAGTGAGAGAAGTTCGGTAGAAGAATACAAATGAATAGTGATATAGTACAGAGCAGAAAAAAGATGATAAATAACAAATTATCATCTTTTTTTATACGGAAAAGCGTTATTTTTTATTGCGTTTGCGCTAGCCTGGCCCAGGAAAAGAAGAAGCAAGCGAAATCCGCGGTCAGGTAGTGGGTAGCCAGGTCTGCGCCGACCCCGGAAAAGAAGAAGCAAGCTGAATCCGCGGTCAGGTAGTGGGTAACCAGGTCTGTGCCGACCCCGGAAAAGAAGAAGCAAGCCGAATCCGCGGTCAGGTATCGGGTAGCCAGTCCTGATTCGCCCCCGGAAAAGAAGAAACAAGCGGAATCCGCAGTCAGGTATCGGGTAGCAAGGTCTGCGCCGGCCCCGGAAAAGAAGAAGCAAGCGGAATCCGCGGTCAGGTAGTGGGTAGCAAGGTCTGCGCCGACCCCGGAAAAGAAGAAGCAAGCGGAATCCGCGGTCAGGTAGTGGGTAGCCAGTCCTGCGCCGACCGCGGAAAAGAAGAAGCAAGCGGAATCCGCGGTCAGGTAGTGGGTAGCAAGGTCTGCGCCGACCGCGGAAAAGAAGAAGCGAGCGAAATCCGCGGTCAGGTATCGGGTAACCGGGGCTGATCCGACCCCGGAAAAGAAAAAACAAGTTGAATCCGAAAAAACTGGGATAGCGCATCAAACGAGTCAAAAAAAACGGTACATCGCATGATGGAATACGATGTACCATTTTGAAATTATCTGGAATGTTAGAACAAGTGCCTAACCTGCAACCGAAATAGATGCATATTTTACCATCTTTTTATTGGATGTATTTAACTTGATCCATCCGGTCTTGCTTCCGGATTTTATCTGAACGTAGATATTCTTTTTCACAACAGCTAGTTTTTTCACAGCAAATTTAGCGTTTTTCTTAATGACAAACGCCTTTTTGGAAGAACCAGCGGATTTGTAGGTCTGGATTTTCTGAGCTGCGGTAAAGGTTCTTGTAAAGTCTTCGCTGTTGGAAGGAATGATACCAACATTTGCAGAAACTGCTGTTGATTTCAGTGTGAATTTTTTCCCGGAATAAGAAAGCGGAAGGTTGAAGGCATTTACCTGGCCAAGATTCTTAGTTCCGAACCATCCACGCAGATAAATGGTATTTCCTTTTACTTTTGTTGCCTGGAAACCACCCCAGCAGCCGTTACTGGTAATAAAGTTGTTTTTCACATACTGCTTCAGGTTCACCAGTTTTTTATAATCCAGAACACGAGTCAGCTTGTTCTTTTTCATTTCGTATAAGCCACAGTTGATCTTGTTACCATTTTCATAAGTAGTGATTTCGAAAAAGGATTTTTGGGAAAGGGTAACAACCTGGATATTGGTGCTGCCGGTAAGATACATTCTGACGATCTTATCATTTACCTTCAGTTCAATTTCATCACTGGTAGTTACGGTTTCGATTTTGTCGGTTTTACCATCACCGGTGATATCAACGGAAGTAAGTGTGTCTGTTTCAGCGCCTTCATCTGCCCAGGTAGACATTTCATAGACACCATTTCCGACCTTCGTTGCAGCCTGAGTGGTGGCACCGAGACCGAAGCAAAGCATACCGGATAAGAGACACATGGATAGTTTTTTGAATGCTTTCATAATTCATTTCCCTCACTTTTGGATAGTTTAGTCAGTTAGTATATTCTGACAAATTTAGTGTAGCAAAAACCATATGATAATGCAAGGAAACTTATAGGAAGTTTTTTCGGCAGCTTATATTGAAATACGGAGAAACCTGTGATAGATTAAATCCAGAACACATTGAGAAAAGAGGTTGGATGATATGGAATTAGCAACATTACAGTCTGCAATGATCGCAGCAATGAAAGCAAAGGACAAGCCAAGAAAGGATGCTATTTCCGCACTGGTTTCCGCAGTGAAAAAAGCAGGAATCGATGCAGGATGCAGAGAAGATATTCCGACATCTATGGTAGATCAGGTAATCTTAAAAGAGCTGAAGTCTGTAAAAGAGCAGATTGATACCTGCCCGGACAGCAGAGCAGACCTGAAGGATGAATATCAGTTCCGTTATAATGTGATGCAGGAATTTGCACCACAGCAGATGTCTGCAGAAGAAGTAAAAGCAGTGCTTCAGGAGAAGTTCGCAGAAGTACTGGCAACGAAGAACAAAGGAATGATTATGAAGACCGTGATGGCTGAACTGAAGGGCAAGGCCGATGGAAAAGTCATTAATCAGGTAGTTGCAGAGCTGTGTAAATAAGATAGAGAGAAATGCCGTCAGGAAGCTGGCGGCATTTTTAGTATCACAAAAATATCCAACCAAATTCGCAAATTCTTCCCTTGTGAGAAAATGCCATTCACGATATATTTAAGATAGATTTTTTTGTAAAACAGTTATAAAATATATGGAGGATTGCATCAATGAAAACAATGAAAAATTACAAATTCTGGTTTTGTACAGGTTCTCAGGATCTGTATGGTGACGAATGTCTGGCACATGTAGCAGAGCACTCACAGAAGATTGTGGAAGAGCTGAATAAGTCCGGAGTACTTCCTTATGAGATCGTATGGAAGCCGACTCTGATTACGAATGAACTGATTCGTAAGACCTTTAATGAAGCAAATGCAGATGAAGAATGTGCAGGTGTGATTACCTGGATGCACACCTTCTCTCCTGCAAAGTCATGGATTCTTGGTCTGCAGGAATATCGCAAACCATTGATGCACCTTCATACACAGTTTAACCGTGAGATCCCATATGATACCATTGATATGGATTTCATGAATGAGAACCAGTCTGCACATGGTGACAGAGAATATGGCCACATTGTTTCCAGAATGGGAATCGAGAGAAAAGTAGTAGTTGGTTACTGGGCTGACAGAGAGGTGCAGGAACGAATCGCCAGCTGGATGCTTACTGCAATCGGTATCATGGAGAGCAGTCACATCCGTGTATGCCGTGTGGCAGATAATATGAGAAACGTAGCTGTTACCGAAGGCGACAAGGTAGAAGCTCAGATCAAGTTCGGCTGGGAAGTAGATGCTTATCCGGTAAACGAAGTAGCAGAATATGTATCTGCTGTTCCACAGAATGAGATCGATACTCTGGTAGAAGAGTACTACAGCAAGTACGATATCATTCTGGAGGGAAGAGATCCTCAGGAATTTAAGAAACATGTAGCAGTGCAGGCTGCCATCGAGATTGGTTTTGAAAAGTTCCTGGAAGAGAAGAATTATCAGGCAGTCGTTACTCACTTCGGTGATCTGGGAGCATTGCAGCAACTTCCTGGTCTGGCTATGCAGAGACTGATGGAAAAAGGTTATGGATTCGGAGCGGAAGGTGACTGGAAGACCGCAGCTATGGTTCGTCTGATGAAGATCATGACCGCCGGTGTGAAGAATCCAAAGGGTACTTCCTTCATGGAAGACTATACATACAATCTGGTTCCTGGAAAAGAAGGTATTCTGGAAGCGCATATGCTGGAAGTTTGCCCGACCATCGCAGATGGCCCGATCGGCATCAAAGTTTGCCCACTTTCCATGGGTGACAGAGAAGATCCGGCGCGTCTGGTTTATACCTCCAAGACAGGTCCGGCGATTGCCACTTCACTGGTTGATCTGGGTAACCGCTTCCGTCTGATCATCAACGATGTAGACTGCAAGAAGGTAGAAAAACCAATGCCGAAGCTTCCGGTGGCAACTGCATTCTGGACACCGCAGCCGAGTCTGGCAACTGGTGCAGAAGCATGGATCCTGGCTGGTGGAGCTCATCATACTGCATTTTCTTATGACCTGACTGCAGAGCAGATGGGGGACTGGGCAGCAGCAATGGGTATCGAAGCTGTTTACATTGACAAAGATACCAAGATCAGAGACTTCAAGAGAGATCTGCAGCTTGGAAGCATTTTCTACAGATAGATATCATGATTACAGGAGTGCGAAGCATGGAACAAATCGTGTAATCAGATAAACAAAGTAAAAATTACCGAGGACAGAGCAAAAATCTGCCCTCGGTACTATGGGTTAAAGGAGAAGAAGAAAAATGGGTATTAGAGAAGATATTTTAAATGCAAAGACAGCACTTGGCATCGAATTCGGTTCCACCAGAATCAAAGCTGTTCTGGTAGATTCCACCAATGCACCGATCGCATCCGGAAGCCATGAATGGGAGAATCGCCTGGATAACGGTATCTGGACTTATACGCTGGAAGATATCTGGGGTGGACTGCAGGATGCCTACGCAGACATGGCAGCAGATGTGAAGAAGCAGTATGACGTAGAACTGGAGAACATCGGTGCTATCGGATTTTCTGCTATGATGCATGGATACATGGCATTTGGCAAAGAGGATGAGCTTCTGGTTCCGTTCCGTACCTGGAGAAATACGATCACAGCAGAAGCATCAGAGAAACTGTTTAAAGAATTTAATTACAACATTCCACAGAGATGGAGCATTGCACATCTGTACCAGGCAATCTTAAATGAAGAAGAACATGTAAAAGATATCACATACTTCACCACACTGGCTGGTTATATTCACTGGCAGCTGACCGGAGAAAAGAATCTGGGTATCGGTGATGCATCTGGTATGTTCCCGATCGATTGCAGCAAAAAGGATTATGATGAGACCATGGTACAGAAGTTTGATGCACTGGTAGCAGATAAGCACTTCCCATGGAAACTGAGAGATATCCTTCCAAAGGTTCTGACAGCTGGTGAAAAAGCCGGAGTTCTGACAGAAGAAGGTGCAAAGAAGCTGGATGTATCCGGCAAGCTGAAAAGCGGTATTCCAGTTTGCCCGGCAGAAGGTGATGCAGGTACCGGTATGGCAGCAACGAACAGTGTCAAACAGCGTACCGGTAACGTATCTGCCGGAACCTCTATTTTCCTGATGGCAGTTCTGGAAAAGGATCTGTCCAAGGCTTATCCGGAACTGGATATGGTAACCACACCAGATGGCAGTCTGGTAGCTATGGTTCACTGCAATACCTGTACATCTGATCTGAATGCATGGGTAGGTCTGTTCCGTGAGTTCATGGAGACTATGGGAATGGAAGTAGATATGAATAATCTGTACGGAACTCTGTACAACAAGGCAATGGAAGGTGACAAAGACTGCGGCGGACTGGTATCTTACAACTACTTCTCAGGAGAACCGATCTCCGGACTGGAAGAGGGACGCCCATTATTCGTACGTACTCCGAATGCACACTTTAACCTGGCCAACTTTATGAGATCTCACCTGTATTCTTCCGTAGCTACTCTGAAGATGGGTATGGATATCCTGACACAGCAGGAAAATGTAGAACTGGATCGTCTCATGGGCCACGGCGGACTGTTCAAGACCAAAGGTGTTGGACAGAGCATCATGGCAGCAGCTATGAACACACCGGTTACCGTTATGGAGACAGCCGGAGAAGGCGGCGCATGGGGTATTGCACTTCTGGCTTCCTATATGAAGAACAAAGCAGAAGGACAGACGCTGGATGAGTACTTAAGCAAAGAAGTGTTTGCCGGACAGGAAGGAACTACCATGGCACCGGATCCAGCGGATGTAAAAGGATTTGAAGACTTTATGGCATCTTATGTACCGGTACTGGCAGCAGAAAAGGCAGCCGTAGAGACATTAAAAGTAAACAGCTAAGGAGAATGCAGATTATGTTAGAAGAATTAAAAAAACGGGTATATGAAGCAAATATGCTTCTTCCAAAATACGGACTGGTTACATTTACCTGGGGAAACGTCAGCGAGATCGACCGGGAAAGCGGTATTTTCGCTATCAAACCAAGCGGTGTGGATTATGACAGGCTGACACCGGATGATATGGTACTGATGGACTTAAATGGCAATAAAGTAGAAGGAAGATATAACCCATCTTCAGATACTGCCACCCATCTGGAGCTGTATAAGGCATTCCCAAAGATCGGCGGCGTGGTACATACTCATTCTCCATGGGCTACCAGCTGGGCACAGGCAGGAAGATCCATTCCATGCTATGGCACTACACATGCAGATTATATGTATGGCGAGATCCCGTGTGCAAGATGTCTGACCGGACATGAATTTGATGAGTACGAGAAAAATACCGGTCTTCTGATCGTAGATGTATTCAAAGATCGTGATTACGAAGCTGTTCCGGCAGTCCTGTGCAAGAATCATGGACCATTTACCTGGGGAAAGGACGGACACGAAGCAGTACACAATGCAGTCGTTCTGGAAGAGGTAGCCAAGATGGCAGCCCGTGCAGAACAGATCAATCCGAGAATCCAGCCGGCACCGCAGGAACTCCAGGATAAGCATTATTATCGCAAGCATGGTGCCAACGCATATTATGGACAGAGGTAAGTAACAGTACATGTTGAAGGTTTTTTTAGTAGAAGATGAAGTTGTTATGCGAAACGGAATCAAGAACAATATTCCGTGGGAGCAGGAAGGATTTGAATTTGCAGGAGAGGCCAGCGATGGAGAGCTGGCCTATCCGCTTATAAAGAAAGAAAAGCCGGATATTCTGATCACAGATATCCGTATGCCATTTATGGATGGTCTTGAACTTAGCAGACTGGTAAAAAAAGAACTGCCACAGATCAAGATCATTATTTTAAGTGGATATAATGAATTTGACTATGCCAAGACGGCCATCAATATCGGAGTGACCGATTATCTGCTGAAGCCGATCAGTTCAGCAAAGCTTCTGGAAGCAGTAAAAAAAGTGGCAGATATGATCGAAAAAGAGCAGGATAATGCCCGTCTGATCAAGCGATATGAAAAAGAGATGGAGGAAAATATCCTTCAGGAAAAACACAAATTGTGGGGAGCACTGGCATCCAACCGATTATCCACTATTGAACTGCTGGAAAAAGGACAGCGCCTGGGAATCGATTTTACCGCATCAGCCTATCAGGTATTTCTGTTCAAGCTGATGCAGGAGGGAGATGCCACAGGATGTTCCGAGGAACTGAACCGTGCTTCGGAGAAGGTCAATGAACTGGCAGGAAGCTGGGAGCATGTGTTGAGTTTTGACCGAAGTCCGGAGGGATGGGCGTTTCTGATTAAGGGAGAATCCGAAGAAGAAGTGCAAAGCACCTATCTGGAGACCAGAAAAGAACTGCTGGAACTGGTAGATGGTTATCCGAAGGTTGAGTATTTTGGTGGAATCGGCAATGTGGTACACCGCATTGGTGACATCCAGACTTCTTATAAAGAAGCTGCACGGGCATTTTCCAGCCGTTTCTTCCTGGATGCCAATCAGATCGCAGACAGTGCAGAGATGGTGAGGGTGCAGACGGAACAGGATGGAAAGATTGATGTCAGTAAAATGCTGTCGAAAAAGCGGGAACATGAGCTGGTAGAGAGATTCTTAAAAAACGGAACCACAGAAGAAGTAGACAGCTTTCTGGATGAGCTGTTTCAGAATATCGGGGAACAGAACTGTAAATCTCTGCTGTACCGTCAGTATGTGGTGATGGATTTGTTTTTCTGCGCATCAGATTTTCTTGGAAATCTGGAGATTGATATTGAAAATCTGCCAGAGGAATGCAGGGATATTAATCAGATTGTGGAAAAAGCGGAGGATGCAGAGAATTTGCGTTACCAGATCGGAAATCTGTTCACTGAGACCATGCAGCTTCGAGACGGTCATTCCAAGAAGAAATACAGTGAGCTGCTGGAGGATGCCAAAGCTTTTATCGATGAAAACTATAAACATGATGAGATGTCACTGAATACGGTAGCGGCACAGGTGAATATCAGTCCCAGCTATTTCAGTACGATTTTCAGCAGTGAAATGGGGCAGACGTTTGTGGAGTACCTGACTCATGTACGTCTGGAAAAGGCAAAAGAACTACTGATGTGTTCTAACATGCGGACAGCAGAGATCGGATATGAAGTTGGCTATAAAGACTCCCACTATTTTAGCTATATTTTTAAGAAGGTGGTGGGCTGCAGTCCAAAAGAGTACCGTAACCGAAAGTAGCAGGAGTATGGAAACAATATGGAAAAGAGAAAAACATCACTGAACAGTCGTCTGAACGTACTGGTAGTAGTTTGTTTTATCCCTCTTCTGGTCATTGCCATGTATCTGGTTATTATGTTGTATCGTTTTTCAGAGCGATATGATGAGACAGTTCAGAATATCACGACAGCCAATGCATACAATCTGGATTTGAAAGAACAGGTAGATTACACCATGTATATCATTGTGGTCAATTCAGAACGGGCAGAGGAGCTGGTTGATATCGATACACCTCAACAGCTGATCGCGCAGGCCAGAGAAGATTTTAAAGAATTGTATGATTCTGCCGGTGCGTCTTATGCCAGAAACAATCTCCAGCGTATTCTCAAATCACTGCAGTCGCTGGAGACCAGTGTAGACGAGATCCGCCAGGATGCTACCGTCACCGGTAATTATGACCGCAATCTGGAACGTCTGGATCTGGATATCCGGGTGCAGACAGAACTGATTCAGGAACAGATTCAGGAGTATATCTATCATGAAGCCAGTGATCTGGAATCTCTGAGAGAGGGCGTCCGCAAAGATGTAACGACTGCCATCATCGCAACGATCATCATCATCTGTATCATACTGATCACGACACTATTGTTGAGCCGGAAGATCAGTCATAACCTGACCAGTGGAATTGATCAGCTTCGTATGGTGACACGAAAAGCAGGACATGGAGATTTCTCTGTCCGGGCTGATATGCAGGACGGGGATGAGGAACTGGAGGAACTGGCAGAAGGCTTCAACCAGATGGTGGAACGAATCGGCAATCTGGTGGAAGATATTCAGATTGAACAGCTCAATCTGCGGACAACAGAGCAAAAGCTTCTCCAGGCACAGATCAATCCACATTTTCTTTATAATACACTGGATGCCATTATCTGGCTGGCTGAGGCGGGGGAAAAAGAACAGGTGATCATGATGGTGACGGCTTTGTCGGATTTCTTTCGCACAACGTTAAGTAAAGGACGGGATTATATTACCGTAGAAGAAGAAGAATCCCATATCCGCAGTTATCTGCAGATTCAGCAGTTCCGTTATCAGGATATCCTGGAATATGAGATTGATATTCCAAAAGAAATGCATGAATATCAGATCCTGAAGCTGACCCTACAGCCTTTGGTGGAAAATGCCCTGTACCATGGAATTAAGAATAAACGTGGCATGGGACGGATCCGGGTGTCCGGTCATATCGATTCCGGTTATCTGGTATTTCTGGTAACAGACAATGGTATGGGAATGACGCCGGAGAGACTGGCAGAAGTTCAGCGTGAAATGAACAGTGAACATCTGGATGAACAGAATATCGATCCGTCAGGATTTGGACTATATAATGTAGTGCAGAGAATTAAACTGAATTACGGCCCACAGTATGGAATCTGGCTGTCCAGTACCTATGGAGAGGGGACGGAAGCCAGAGTAGAGATCCCGGCAATAAAAAAATAACCATTTTCAAAAAAAAATATACTTTTTTATGCTTGACTGAAAAATGTAACAAAAAAAACGAACTGTTTTCAAAATTCTATCTGTATTCAACAAAAGAAAAAGGCGATAGAATACAGACATAGTCAATAAGGACTAAATAGTTCGTGAAAAATCAGGAGGATGGTAAAAATGAACAAAAAAATTATCGGTGTGGTAGCTTGTAGTGCAGTAGCAGCTTCTATGGCAATCGGAGCATCTGCTTCAGACGAGCTGATCAAAGTTGGTTATGCTCAGGTTGGTCATGAATCTGACTGGCGTACCGCTAACACACAGAACTATCAGGATGTATTCTCAGAAGAAAACGGATATGAACTTTCTTTCGTAGACTGCGATAACGACAACGCAGCTCAGATCGAAGCAGTTCGTAACTTCATCAACCAGGAACTGGATTACATCGTAATCGCTCCAATCCAGTCTGCAGGATGGGACACTGTACTTCAGGAAGCACAGGATGCAGGAATCCCTGTTATTATCGCTGACCGTGAAATCGAAGCATCTGATGATCTGTATGATGCATGGGTAGGAACAAACACCACAAACGAAGGTATCACAGCAGGTAACTGGCTGGCAGAAAACCTGGATGGAAAAGAAGCGAACATCCTTGTAATCGAAGGCTCTGTTGGAGCATCTGCAGCACTTGGACGTTCTGATGGATTTAATCAGGTAGCAGCTGAGCATGACGAATGGAAGATCCTTGATTCCCAGTCTGGTGACTTCACACAGGATGGTGGACAGGAAGTTATGGAATCCTTCATCAAATCTTACGAAGGACAGTTCAATGTAGTTGTTTGCCACAATGATAACGAAGCATACGGTGCAATGGATGCAATGGATGCAGCTGGTATCACATACGGTGTTGACGGTGATGTTACTCTGATTTCTTTCGATGCTACACATGATGGACTTCAGTACACACTGGATGGCAAGATCAACTGTGATGTTGAATGTAACCCAATTCAGGCAGAAGTTGTTGCTGGTGTAATCCAGAAGATGGAAGCTGGAGAAGACTATGACAAGACTACTCTGGTAGAAGACTCTGCATTCGTAGCTCCTGGTATCGAAAGCGAATATGCAACAACAATGACAGAAGATATTCTGGCAGGTCGTGCATACTAATCCACTTGTTTAGCAGGTAAATTAGCGTTACTTTCGCAATCAATTAGCCAAATAAGCAGGAGGGAGAAATTCCCGAAAGGGTGTTTCTCCCTCCTGTTGTTTGATGATGAAATAAAATATAACCCGGCAAAACTGTGTATCATTTACACAGACAGCGAAGGGAGGAGAAACTTTGGAAACAGGCGTAGTATTGAAAATGAAAGGAATCTGCATGGAATTCCCTGGAGTCAAAGCTCTGGAAGATGTAGATTTCACACTGAAAAAAGGCGAGATCCGGGCACTGATGGGGGAAAATGGTGCCGGTAAATCTACACTGATCAAATGTCTGACCGGTGTAAACAAGTTCCAGAGAGGTGAAATCTTCCTCGATGGACAGCAGATTGTAAACAAAGATACCATGGATGCCCAGAACAAGGGTATTTCCACTGTATATCAGGAGGTTAACCTCTGTCCGAACCTTTCCGTAGCGGAAAATCTTTACATCGGACGTGAACCTCTGACCAAGATCGGAACAGTAAACCGAAAGGAAATGAACAAACGTGCAGCGTCTCTGATGAAGGAGTTAGATCTGGATGTAGACGTGACAAGAAATCTTGAAGAATATTCACTGGCATTGCAGCAGATGATTGCCATTGCCCGTGCTGTAGATATGGATAGTAAAGTGTTGATTCTGGATGAACCGACCTCTTCACTGGATGACAATGAAGTAGAAAAGCTGTTCACCATGATGCGGAACCTGAAAGCAAAAGGAGTAGCGATTATCTTCGTAACCCATTTCCTGGAGCAGGTATATGCAGTCTGTGACGGTATCACCGTATTGCGAAACGGTACTCTGGTTGGAGAATATGAGATTGCAGATTTACCTAGAGTGAAGCTGGTAGCAGCAATGATGGGGAAAGACTTCGATGATCTGGCAGCTATTAAGCCGGAAAATACAGGAGATAAGAGAAAAGAGCCGATGGTCATTGAAGCAAAAGGCATCAGCCATGCAGGAACCATTAAGCCATTCGATCTGGAGATCCACAAAGGTGAAGTAATCGGTCTGACAGGTCTTCTGGGATCTGGACGAAGCGAGCTGGCCCGTGCTATCTATGGAGCTGACAGAGCTCAGACCGGTACTTTGAAGGTAAAAGGAAAAGAAGTAAAGATCAAACAGCCAATTGATGCTATGAAGCTTGGTATGGGACTTCTTCCGGATGACCGTAAAGCAGAAGGTATCATCGGAGATCTTTCTATCAGAGAGAATATTATTCTTGCTATTCAGGCTAAGGCCGGAATCATGAAACGAATTCCAATGGCAAAACAGATTGAGATTACTGACAAATACATAGATCTTCTTCAGATCAAGTGTGCAAGCCGTGAGACTCTGATCAAACAGCTCTCTGGTGGTAATCAGCAGAAGGTTATTCTGGCCCGCTGGCTGGCTACCAATCCGGATTTTCTGATTCTGGATGAGCCGACCCGTGGTATTGATATCGGAACGAAGACTGAGATTCAGAAGCTGGTTCGCCAGCTGGCGGATGAAGGAAAGAGCCTGATCTTCATTTCTTCCGAGATCGAAGAGATGCTTCGTACCTGTAATCGTATGGCGGTTCTTCGTGACGGTGCAAAAGTTGGAGAAATTGATGAATGCGACATGAACCAGATGAGTGTCATGAAAGCAATCGCAGGAGGTGAGAAGAATGAGTAGTCTGAAAAAACTGACACAGAAGCGCCTGTTCCTGCCGATCTTCAGTATGATTTTAGTCATGCTCATTAATGTAATTTACGATATCGCATGTGGTAATATGCCATTACAGTTCTTCGTAATTACCATTAAGAATGGCGTTTTATACGGACGTCTGATCGATGTCCTGAACCGAGGCAGTGAGATTGCCATTCTGGCAATTGGTATGACACTGGTAGTATCTTCCTCAGCCGGAACCGATATTTCCGTTGGATCTGTCATGAGTCTGTATGCAGGTGTTTGCTGTATGATCCTGGCTGGTTACGGTAATGTTAATGTTTCCAGTTATGCACATCCGTTGCTGGTTGGTATTCTTGGTGGTCTTGCAGTTACTACCATCTGTGGTTTGTTTAATGGTCTGCTGGTAGCGTATCTGAATATTCAGCCGATGGTCGCCACGTTGATTCTATGGTCGGCGGGACGTGCGATAGGACTTTTGCTCTGTAACAGCCAGATCGTATATGTACGTGTACCTTCTTTCCAGAAGCTTGGTGCATACACAGGAATTATCCCGACACCAATCATTGTTGCAGCAATCTGTATCGCCATTGCAGCAAGTGTACTGAAGTTTACTGCTCTGGGAACTTATATCCAGAGT
Organism: uncultured Marvinbryantia sp.; assembly: GCA_934408725.1. GTDB lineage: Bacteria > Bacillota > Clostridia > Lachnospirales > Lachnospiraceae > Marvinbryantia. The sequence continues at coordinate 96,258 of CAKRVB010000004.1, read as the reverse complement.
GTTGGTATCAACAAAAAAGCATCCAGAATTGCCGGATTTAACTCGGCAAAGATTATCCTGCTGACTTATATCATCTGTGGTCTTTGTGCAGGTCTGGCCGGTATGGTGGCAACATCCCGTATCTATTCCGCAGATACCAACAACATTGGTCTGAACATGGAAATGGATGCCATCCTTTCCGTAGCCCTTGGCGGCAACAGTCTTGGCGGTGGTAAGTTTAACCTGGCAGGTTCCATTATCGGAGCTTACACCATTCAGGCAATTACCACAACTCTGTATGCGCTGGGTGTATCTTCTGCACAGGCACCGGTATTTAAGGCTATCGTAGTTATTCTGATCGTAGTTATTCAGGCTGAGCCATTTAAAGCTTATATGAAGAAACTGACAGCAAAAAGAACACAGGCAAAGGAGGCAGCATAAGATGAAGAAATCAAAAATCAGCAGTAACAATCTGCTGCTCCTGATTACAATCGTACTGTTTTTCGTAATGTACCTGGCTGGATGTGGTGTCTATGCGAGCAAAGGTTTTACAAAAGTACAGAACTTTATGAACATTCTGATTAATAATGCCGGCCTGATCTGTGTGACTGCAGGTATGACCTGCGTAATGCTGACCGGTGGTATTGATATCTCGGTTGGTTCCCTGATTGCCATGGACTGTATGATCCTGGCAGTTGGTATTGAACGCTGGCACTGGAGCAGCCCGGTACTGATGTTGTTCATTCTGGCTATCGGTATCTTGTTTGGATTCGTACAGGGCTTCTGTATCGCTTATCTGGACATTCAGCCATTTATCGTTACCATGGCGGGATTGTTCTTTGCCCGTGGTATGACAGCTGTGATCTGTAAAGAGCAGGTAAGTATTGTATCTGACAAGATCTTTACGGCACTGTCCAACTTCAAGATTCAGTTCCCGTTTGGCGGAACCGTAAATAAAAAAGGTGTGCTGGTACTTCCATATATCCGAATCACCGTTATCGCAGCGCTGATCGTGGTAGTTGCAATTTACCTGATGCTGAAGTATACTAAATTCGGCCGCAGCATTTATGCGATCGGCGGAAATCAGCAGTCAGCAACCCTGATGGGTCTGGATGTAAAGAAGACAAAACTGAAAACCTATATGTTATCCAGTTTCCTGACCTCCATTGGTGGTATTTGCTTCTGTCTGAATACCATGGCAGGAACCACCACACAGGCAACCGGTCTGGAAATGGATGCCATTTCTTCAGCCGTTATCGGTGGAACACTGCTGACCGGTGGTGTGGGAAATGTGATTGGGTCACTCTTCGGAGTACTGATCAATGGTACCATTTCCGCACTGGTAAAAGCGAACGGTAAACTGATCAGTTCCTGGGCAAATATCGTGACTGCGATTCTGCTTTGCTTCTTCATTATTCTGCAGAGTATTTTCGCAAAGATCAAAGAAAGCAAAAAATAAGGATACATATAAAAAGGGCCTGATATTTCAGGTCCTTTTTTTCAGGAGGACTTCATGAAGAAGCAAGCAGCAGTAGGCATGGTGGCACTTGGTATGGCACTGATCTTCAGCGGATGCGCAGGCAGAGAAGCCGGGCAGAATGAGACCACTTATACTTCCGTAATGAATCAGACCGAGACAGAGATCGATGAGAATCTGATCGTGGTCGGGGTATCTCAGGTGGGAGCTGAGTCAGACTGGAGAATTGCACAGACCAATTCCATTAAAGAGGCGCTGACAGCAGAAAACGGGTTTTACATGATTTTTGATAATGCCCAGCAGAAGCAGGAAAATCAGATTAAGGCGATTCGCAACTTTATCCTGCAGGAAGTGGACTATATTGTCCTGGATCCGATTGTTATGAGTGGCTGGGATAATGTGTTACAGAATGCAAAAGAGGCGGAAATCCCGGTGATATTGATTGACCGAAATGTGGAGGTGGAAGATGAAAGTCTGTATACCACACTGGTCGGTACAGATTTTTTAAGTGAAGGAAAAAATGCAGGGCACTGGCTGGAAGAATATCTGAAAGAACAGGGCAGGGAAAATGAAGAGATCAATATCGTGATGTTGCTTGGAACGGATGGTGCTTCTGCACAGATTGGACGTACAGAAGGATTTACAGAGGTAGCCAGCCAGCATAAGAACTGGACGATTCTGGAACAGCTTGGCGGAGATTTTACTCAGGCCAAGGGACGGGAATCCATGGAGACATTTCTGAAAAAATACGATGACATTGACGTGGTGATCAGTGAGAATGATAATATGACGTTTGGAGCCGTGGATGCCATTCAGGCGGCAGGAAAATCCTGCGGACCGAAAGGGGATATGATAATGATCTCCTTTGATGCAGTTCGGGCTGCGTTGGAAGCCATGCAGGCAGGCGAGATCAATGTTGATTTTGAGTGCAATCCATTGCAGGGACCGAAGCTGGCAGAGACGATCAAGAGACTGGAAAATGGAGAAGAAGTAGAGAAGATCCAATACGTGGACGAGACATATTTTGACCCTGATATGGATCTGGAAACCCTGATCAAAGACCGGGCATATTAGAGAATACTAATGAATAAAATGCATAAGTACCACACATTTTCTTAATTTGCATGCCGTATGCGATTGTGATATGATAAATCCCGTAAAGAGAACAGAAAGGCCGAAAAATTGGACACTTTTCGGCTTTTAAATTGGATAAAAAGGAGATTTAAGGATATGAGCAAAGTAAGAATTGGTATCATTGGCTATGGTAATATCGGACGCGGTGTAGAAGCTGCGATTAAGCAGAATCCGGACTGTGAGATGGCCGGAGTCTTCACAAGACGTGATCCGGCTGCTGTAAAGATCACTACAGAAGGTGGAAAGGTATATCCGGTCAGTGAACTGGCAGCACATAAAGATGAAATTGATGTCTGCATTGTATGCGGTGGAAGCGCAACTGATCTGCCAAAGCAGACACCGGAGATTGCAAAGATGTTTAATGTAGTAGACAGCTTTGACACTCATGCAAGAATTCCAGAGCATTTTGCAAATGTAGATGCAGCTGCAAAAGAAAGCGGACATGTTGGTATTATTTCTGTAGGCTGGGATCCGGGAATGTTCTCTCTGAATCGTCTCTATGGCAATGTGATTCTTCCAGAAGGAAAGGATTATACATTCTGGGGACGTGGTGTCAGCCAGGGACATTCTGATGCCATCAGACGTGTGGAAGGTGTACAGGACGCAAGACAGTATACCGTACCGGTAGAAGCGGCAGTAGAATCAGTTCGTAATGGAGAGAATCCGGAACTGACTACCAGACAGAAGCATACCAGAGAATGCTATGTGGTAGCAAAAGAAGGCGCAGATCTGAAGCAGATCGAACATGATATTGTAACAATGCCGAACTACTTTGCAGATTACGACACCACAGTTCACTTCATTTCACAGGAGGAACTGGATAAAAACCATAAAGGAATTCCACACGGCGGATTCGTGATCCGCAGTGGTGCAACTGGAGACGGCACCAACAAGCACATCATTGAATACAGACTGAAGTTGGATTCCAATCCGGAATTCACATCTAGTATTCTGGTTGCATACGCAAGAGCAGCCAAGAGACTGGCAGACGAAGGCGTATCCGGATGCAAGACCGTATTTGATATCGCACCGGCCTATCTGTCCGCAATGAGCGGTGAAGAGATCCGGGCACATCTGCTGTAGAAAAAGTAATAACCACATGCTATGCAATGGAGTAGTGATATGATACCCTCAAGTAGGACACAAAAATATAAAAACCTACTTGGGGGTATTTTATGTCCAGAAAAAGTAAAATTGATGCAGTAAAAAAGGTAGAAATCGTAGAAAAGTACCTGAACGGAGAACTTAGCCAAAAAGGTGCCGCAAAAATGTGCGGTGTAAATAAGCGGAGTGTTCAGGATTGGATTAGGATCTATAAGACAGACGGACCAGAAAGTTTACTGTCCCCTAAGACAAATAAACGCTACTCAAAAGAATTGAAATTGCAGGCAGTTCATGCGTACCTTTCCGGAGAGGGCTCGTTAGATGAAATATGTGTAAGATTCGGAATCCGACAACATCCTCAACTTTCAAGTTGGATCAAGGCGTATAATGAAGGTAAGGAATTAAAAGAACTTACCGGAGGTAGCGCTATGAAGAAAGCAAGAAAAACAACACTGGAGGAACGAATCTGCATTGTAAAAGACTGTCTTGACCATGACCGGAATTATGGGTCAATGGCCTTGAAGTATGATTGCTCCTATCAACAGATCCGAAATTGGGTGGACCGGTATGAAAAAATGGGAAGTGCCGGTTTGGAGGATCGGAGAGGCAGGCGGATCGGCTCTAAGCCAAGCCGCACTCCAGAAGAAGAATTACGGGACCGTATCGCAGAGCTGGAACGTAAAAATAAAGACTTACAGATGGAGAATGACCTGTTAAAAAAAGTAAGGGAATTAGAAAGGAGGGATCGCTTTCTTTAATACATAAATTATGTGAATATCAGGCAATCAGGGAACTGTCCAAATCAAAGGGATATCCGGTCAGACAAATGTGCAGATACCTTGGAATTACTCGTTCTTCTTATTACCGATGGCTGAAACATCCAAAAAGTGACAATGAGATCAGGAATGAACAGATTGCCGATATTATCAGGAAAATACATCAGCTGCATCCAGATATGGGTTATCGGCGTATCCGTGATGAACTGGCTGTAAATTATGGGATTCCTGCCAATGATAAGAGGATCCTGAGAATCTGCCGGAAAATCGGAATACAGTCATCTATCAAATGGAAACCGAAGAGCTGTACGAAAGCAGACAGGAATCCCTCCCACATTGCGAAAAACTTTCTTCACCGGGAGTTTCACGCAGATAAACCGAATGAGAAATGGCTGACAGATGTAACAGAGTTCAAATATTATATAGGGGTAGAAGTACACAAAATATATTTAAGTGCGATTCTTGATCTGTGCGACCGCAGGATTGTTTCGTATAAAATCAGCGCGCATAATGATAATTCCCTTGTTATGGATACATTTGATCAGGCGGTAACGGCAGAGCCTGATGCGCATCCGCTTTTTCATTCGGACCGGGGATTCCAATATACCAGTCAGGCATTTTATAGGCGGCTGAAGAAACATCATATGAAACAAAGTATGTCCAGAGTTGCACACTGTATTGACAATGGACCAATGGAAGGATTTTGGGGAATCTTAAAACGGGAAATGTATTATGGGAAACGCTTTACATCAAAAGAAGAATTAATCCAAAGCATCCAAGACTATATTGAATACTATAACAACCGACGACTACAGCGTAAGTTGCATATAATGACACCGATGGCCTTTCATGAACTTACGTTGAAAGCAGCATAAAAATACCGCCAGCCGGTTAATAGGCTGACGGAAAAAAAATTATTATTTTTCATTGTTCTCTTGACGGGTAGCACACCATAGTATGTGGTTATTTTTTTTGAATATATGTCAAATGATAAGTTGCTATAAATAACAAAATGAGATATAATTAAAAACATAATTGAACAGAAGTCAGGGGATAGGTCTGATGATTTTCTTCGGAAATAAAAAACGGAGGAAAAGGAGATGAACACAATGGAAGTGTTGACACTGGTGTTGGTAATTTTTAATGTGTTGACATACATAGAAAATCATCAGAAACGAAAATAGCTATCCTCTATGACCGTAGAGGATAGCTGATAACTATAAATTATTCATGCATCCGAAGCAAAATCACCAGACTCACGACTGTCTTTTGATTACTTCTAAGTAGATTATACATATGGCGCTTGATTTTTTCAAGTGCCATATGGCAAAAAAAATATAAAAAAGTGCTTGACGAATGGCATAATTCATTGTATACTAATGAAGTGTTCGAGAGAACCGATCAATGTGGGGTCTTAGCTCAGCTGGGAGAGCATCTGCCTTACAAGCAGAGGGTCACAGGTTCGAGCCCTGTAGGCCCCACTTATTTTTTCGGTATCGATCACAAAAGCAAAAATATGGCGGAATAGCTCAGTTGGCTAGAGCACACGGTTCATACCCGTGGTGTCGAGAGTTCAAATCTCCCTTCCGCTACTACACAGCCTGGACAGTTTGTCCAGGTTTTTTCATTTCTTATTACACACAGATTTTACATAATCTTTTCATTTCCCTGATAGCAGATTTTACACACAACCCATAAAATTCCTTGTAGAAGTTCCAACAAGGGAACTGACATGAGGAGGAAAATAAAACATGAAGAAAAAAACACTGGCAGCATTTCTGATGATGAGTACCGTTCTGGCATCTGCTTCGGTATGCTATGCAGAGGATGCAGTGGATTTGAATGCAGCATCACTGGATGAAATTGTAGAAAAAGCAAAAGAAGAAGGCGCTGTTGAATCAGTAGGTATGCCGGATACATGGGCTAACTGGGGATTAAGCTGGACAGCACTGGAAGAAGAATATGGAATCAGCCATGCAGATGCAGATATGTCATCTGCGGAGGAGCTTCAGATGTTTGCCACAGAAGGCGATAAAGGAACAAAGGATATCGGTGACGTAGGACAGGCATTTGGCCCACAGGCAGTGGAGCAGGATCTGGTACAGGGATATAAGACCTCTTACTGGGACAGTGTTCCGGACTGGGCCAAAGGTGAGGATGGAAAATGGATGATTGCCTATACAGGTGCAACCACATTCCTGACCAATACCGATGAAGTAGAAAATGCACCGACATCCTGGGCTGATCTTAAAGATGGAGATTATACCGTAGCAATCGGTGATATCAATGGCGGAAATGCACAGGCAGCAGTGATTGCTTCAGCATATGCTTTTGGCGGAGATCTGGATAATCTGGATCCGGCATTTGATTTCTGGACACAGATGGCAGAAGATGGACGTATCAATACACTGGATATCCTGCAGCAGAACTTTGAGACCGGAGAAGTACCGGTTGGTGTGATCTGGAGTTTTACTGCAATCCCATATAAGAATGCCATCACTCAGTACAATATGGAAGCAACCATTCCATCTGATGGCTCCATCATGAGTGGTTATGCATCTGTCATCAACAAATATGCACCACATCCATATGCAGCTGCACTGGCAAGAGAATACATCTTCAGTGATGATGGACAGGCCAATCTGGCACTGGCTGGAGCGATTCCTACCAGAACAGATGTAGAGATTCCACAGGATGTGCAGGAAGCTTCTTTCTCTTCGGATGCTTATGCCAATGCGATTCCAATGGAAGATACCGATGCTTATGCAAAAGCCTGTGAAAATGTAGTGACAAGATGGCAGGAAGAGATCATTCCACTGCTGGTACAGTAACATGAATAAAAAGAAGAACATTTATCTTATGGCGCTGCTCCCATTTCTGGTAGTAGCGCTTTTATATGAAATCGTCCCGCTGCTCATGGTGATTAGGAACAGCTTTCAGTCGGATACAGGGGCAGGAATCACCCTGGAAAATTATCAGACCATTGCGGAGAAACTGCTTTATCAGAAAGCAATCTTTAATAGTGTACGGATATCTCTGATCTCCTCACTGGGAGGAATTGTGGTGGCTTTTCTTGGAGCCAAAGCCATTGCTGAGAGTAAGGGAAAAATTGCTAATCTGTTCATGACCATACTGAACATGGTATCCAATTTTGCAGGTGTCCCGCTGGCCTTTGCTTACATGGTATTGCTGGGAAATGCAGGATTTATGGTACATGTGGGACAAAAACTTGGAATTTCGGCATTGGCGAATTTTAATCTGTATACCTCAGATGGTATGAGCATGATTTATGTTTATTTCCAGATTCCGCTGGCAACTCTGCTGCTGGTTCCGGCATTTGCCGGCATTCGAAAAGAATGGAAAGAAGCGGTGGCGCTGCTGGGTGGGAAAGAAGGACTTTTCTGGAGAAAAGTAGGGATTCCGGTACTGATGCCGGAGATCCTTGGAACCTTCAGCGTACTGTTCGCCAATGCGCTGGCAGCTTATGCAACGGTATATGCTTTGATGATGAATAATATTTCCTTGCTTCCAATTCAGATCGCAGGAAGCTATGTAGGAGAGGCGAAGACCAGACCGGGACTGGGAGGTGCATTATCTGTCGTCATGATGGTTCTGATGTGTCTGATGATCCTGTTGACAAACCGTATATCCCGGCACTTTCAGAAAGGAGGAAATCCTTTATGAAGAAAAAAACGAAGGCAGCCACCTTTTTGATGATTCTGATTATGATCTATCTGTTACTGCCGCTGGTGGTAACGATTGTATATTCGCTGTTCCGAAAATGGACCGATATTGTACCGGAGCAGTTTTCACTGGAAAGCTATGTCACCATTTTGCAGGATAAGGAATTTCTGCTTTGCATCGTGCGAACGCTGGCCGCCTGTGTCATTCCTATTGCCATTACCGTGTGTATCATACTGCTGGCTATGTTCGTGACAACTGTATATTTTCCAGCGTTGGATAAATACGTGCAGATCATCTGCATGATTCCGTATACGATTCAGGGCGTGATCCTTTCTGTCAGCATCCTGTCAGCCTATATTCGTGCAGGAGGCTTTCTGGGAAACAGGCTTGTGATGCTTTTTGGCGCTTACAGTGTCATCATTATGCCATATATTTATCAGGGAATTAAAAATGGTATGAGTGCCATCCATGTAAAAGTTCTGACTGAGGCAGCAGAGATGCTGGGAGCAACCAGACTCTATGCATTTTTCCGGATTATTGTGCCAAACATTCTATCTTCAATAGTGGTATCTTCCCTGCTTGCGGTGGGGATTATTTTTGGAGACTATGTACTGGTGCGGAACCTGACCGGAACTTCGTTCCAAAATATGCAGATTTATCTGTACCAGACTATGAAGTCAGACAGCACCAAAGCAAGTGCCGTATTTGTCGTGATTATGATGATCACCTTCCTGATTACAGCAGTGACTCTTTATCTGAAAAACAAAGAAAGTGAAAAATAACATGTCTTATTATATAGAAATGAAACATATCGTAAAAAATTATGGTGTGACCAGTGTTTTAAAAGGCATTGATCTGGGGATTGAAAAGGGAGAGCTGGTCACCCTGCTTGGCCCTTCCGGATGTGGAAAAAGCACCCTTCTGCGGTGTCTGGCTGGTCTGGAAGAGGTGACAGAGGGACAGATTTTCCTGGACGATCAGGAGATCACCACACTGGAACCACGAAAAAGAGAGATCGGAATGGTATTCCAGCAGTATAGTCTGTTTCCGAATATGACAGTAACACAGAACACTGCTTTTGGTTTGAAGCTGAAAAAGAAGCCGGAGGCAGAGATCAGAGAAAAGGTAAAAAACATGCTGGAGATCGTAGGACTTTCTGAGCAGGCAAACCGGTATCCGTCTCAGTTATCCGGTGGACAGCAGCAAAGAGCGGCTCTGGCTCGTGCTATTGTGACGGAGCCAAAGGTGCTGTTACTGGATGAACCCTTGTCTGCCATTGATGCCTTGCTGCGCCGTACTCTGCAGACAGAGATTCGCAGAATTCAGCAGGAACTGAACATCACAGCAGTGTTTGTGACACACGACCAGAGTGAAGCCATGGTGATGTCAGACCGAATTCATCTGTTGCATCAGGGGCAGATTGAGCAGTCGGCGTCTCCTACAGAGATGTACCTGCATCCGGCTACCAGATTTGCAGCATCCTTTATCGGAAACTATAACAGCTATACAGGAACCCAGTTCGCTGCTCTGACTGGTGAAAAGCAGGAGGCAGAACAGGTGGTATTCCGTCCGGAAGCAGTAGTATTTAGCGACAGCAGCAGAGATGATGCTGACTGTTTCTGGATAAAGGGAACGGTAAAATCACAGATTTCTCATGGAAATGTATTACGATACACAGTGGAAGCCAATGGTCAGCAGATCCATGTGGATACGCTGTTCCAGGAAGGGGAAGGTTGTCAGGCAGGACAGGAATGCCGGCTTCAGTTGAAGAAAAAAGACTGCATTTATTATTAAAATGTCGATTTGAAAACAGAAAGGGGAAATTCAAATGATCTTAAATCTGGCACACAGAGGATTCTCGGACCAGTATCCGGAAAATACGCTTCTGGCATTTGAAAAGGCGAAGGAAGCAGGATTTGACGGAATAGAGCTGGATGTACAGCTTTCCAGAGACGGAGAACTGGTGGTAATTCATGATGAGAAACTGAAAAGGGTAACCGGAGAAGCAGGATTTGTCTGGGAGTATACACTGGAAGAACTGAAGCAGATGAAAGTATTAGAGTCAGATGCATATGGAATACAGAGAATCCCTACCTTGAGAGAATATTTTGAAGCAATCTATCCATCTTCCATGATTACCAATATCGAACTGAAAACCAGCTGGAATGAATATCATGGAATTGAAGAAAAAGTGCTGGCACTGATTGATGAGTTTGATGTGAGAGAAAAGATCTGGATTTCTTCTTTTAATCATTTTTCAGCGTTGCGTTTCAAGCGGCTTTCACCAAACATCAAATGTGGGCTGCTGGAGGAAAGCAGGATGGTGGGAATGGCAGAATATGCCCAGGACCTGCATATGGATTTTCTTCATCCGGTGTATTACACTGTAACCGAACGTTATGCGCAGGAAGCATTGATGCGGGGACTGGAGATCCATGCATGGACCGTGAATGAAGGAGAAGAAGCGCATCGTCTGGAACGGATGGGGGTACAGGCGGTCATTGGAAACAAACCTGTTGTACGTTAAAGCTATAGATTGAAACTATAACAGGATATTTTTTCCATATATTAGACAGCATAAACCTACTGTGTTACTATGATTACATCAAAAAACGAAAACACAAATCGAAATATCATATAGAGAACACGGAGGAAAACAACTATGGCAAACATTAACGATTCTAAAAACTGGGGATTTGAAACAAAACAGCTGCATATCGGACAGGAACAGGCTGATCCGGTAACCGATGCAAGAGCCGTTCCGATTTATGCAACAACTTCTTATGTATTCCATAATTCACAGCATGCAGCAGACAGATTTGGCTTAAGAGATGCAGGAAATATCTACGGAAGACTGACAAACCCGACAGAGAGCGTATTTGAAGAACGTATCGCAGCACTGGAAGGTGGAAGTGCAGCACTGGCCGTAGCATCAGGAGCAGCCGCAATCTCCTATACCTTCCAGGCACTGGCAAAGGCAGGAGAACATATCGTAGCAGCAAAGACCATTTATGGTGGAACTTCCAACCTGCTGGCGCATACTCTGCCACTGACATCTGGAATTACCACAACATTCGTAGATCCGGAAGTAGAAGGTTCCTTTGAAGCAGCCATTCAGGAAAATACCAAAGCAATCTTTATCGAAACACTGGGAAATCCAAATTCCAATCTGATTGATATTGAAGCAGTTGCAAAAGTAGCCCATGCACACAATATTCCACTGGTAGTGGATTCCACCTTTGCGACACCGTTCCTGATTCGTCCACTGGAATACGGAGCAGATATCGTAGTACATTCTGCAACGAAATTCATCGGTGGACATGGAACTGCCATCGGTGGTGTGATCATCGACGGAGGAAGCTTTGACTGGAAGGCATCCGGCAAATATCCATGGATCTCAGATCCAAACCCAAGCTATCACGGAGTATCCTTCAGCGAAGCAGCAGGACCTGCAGCATTTGTTACTTATATCCGTGCCGTACTCCTTCGTGATACAGGAGCTACACTTTCTCCATTCCACGCATTTATCTTCCTGCAGGGTCTGGAAACACTTTCTCTGAGAGTAGAAAGACATGTAAGCAACGCACTGAAGATTGTAGAATACCTGAACAATCATCCACAGGTGGAAGCAGTACACCATCCATCACTGCCAAGTGAACCAAGCCACGAACTTTACAAAAAATACCTTCCAAACGGTGGTGGATCCATCTTCACATTTGAGATCAAAGGAGATGAAAAGACAGCACAGAACTTTATCGATCATCTGTCCATTTTCTCACTGCTGGCCAATGTAGCTGATGTTAAATCTCTGGTTATTCATCCGGCTACTACTACACACAGCCAGTGTACCGAAGAAGAGCTGTTAGATCAGGGCATCAAGCCAAATACCATCCGTCTTTCTATTGGTATTGAAAAAGCAGAAGACCTGATTGCAGCACTGGATGCAGCGTTTGAAGCAGTAAAATAAGAAAAAACAAGCCCGCGGTCTCAGCCGTGGGCTTTGTTTTGATAACTGGATATTAGTCGTGATATACCAGGCGATCTTCTGTGATATTCTCCAGTACCTGAAGGTAACGGTTTGCCCAGTAGTGAGCCATGGAAAGATTCAGATCCAGATAGTTACCGCAGTCTCTTGCGGAAGCACCAGGAATCTGCCCTTCATAATCACGGATAAACTGATACATCTCGATCATCAGATCAACGATATCTTTCGATTCATAATCGCCAGCCAGAATCAGATAAAATCCGGTACGGCAGCCCATCGGTCCGAAATAGACAGTCTTATCTTTGTATTCCGGATGGTTGCGCAGAAAAGTGGCACCCAGATGCTCGATGGCATGAATCTCAGCGGTGTTCATCACCGGCTCCAGATTTGGAGTAGTCATACGCAGATCAAAAGTAGTCAGCACCTCTGCACCTACATGATCCTTACGGGATACGTAGACCCCTGGTCTTAAAGTAAGATGATTGACAGTAAAGCTTGCTATTTTTTCCATAATAAGATTCTCCTTTATTTCATAGCAGTATCAATGTAAAATGTTGCTTTATTCCTTAGTATGAAGCAAGGAATGGGAAAAGTCAATCTTCATAAAAAATTCACAAATTATTATAGAACAAGGTATTGAATTTTCTGAAAAAAGTGGTAGAATAACTTCAGTGTTAAAGAAAAGCACTGATAAAGAGGAGGAAGTTATCATGAAAAAGAAATTATTAGCATTAACAGCAGTCGTTGCATTAGCAGGTGTTGTTATGGTTGGATGTGGAAGCAGTAAGAAAGAAACAGAAGCAGCTACAGAAGCAGCTACAACAGCTGTTACAGAATCTACAGAAGCAGCTTCCGAAGCAGAAACAACTGTTGACACAGAAGAAGCTACAGAAGCAGCAGCTACAGAGGCAGCTTCCGAAGAAGCTACAACAGAAGCAGCAGAATAATTCATTTCGAATTAAGAAGCGAACAGGCACTGTGAGAAATTTCTCACGGTGCTTTTTTTTATTCTCTGTTTAGTGTATACTAAGTAGCAGAAAATAACTGGACAGGTATGGAACGATTACGAAGAAAGGAGTCGTACAATGAGAGTTGGAATGGGATATGATGTACACCGCCTGGTGGAAGGACGTAAGCTGATCCTGGGAGGTGTGGAGATTCCTTATGAAAAGGGGCTGCTGGGACATTCGGATGCAGATGTGCTGCTGCATGCGATTATGGATGCACTTCTGGGAGCTGCAGCACTGGGAGATATCGGAAAGCATTTTCCAGATACCGATCCGGCCTACGAAGGGGCTTCCAGCATGAAGCTGCTGGAGCATGTGGGAGAACTTCTGGAAGAGCATAATTATGTGATCGAGAATATAGATGCTACCATTATTGCACAGAGACCGAAGATGCTGCCACATATACCGCAGATGGTGAAGAATGTGGCCAGTGCACTGGGACTGGAAGAAGACCAGGTGAATATCAAGGCAACTACAGAAGAAGGGCTGGGATTTACCGGAAGTGGAGAGGGCATCTCTTCTCAGGCCATCTGCATGCTGACACCGGTGATGGATATCAGCAGTTTTGATTATATGGGACAGGCTGGCGGTGGCTGTGCAGGATGTGGCGGCTGCCAGAGCAGGTAAGCACATATGGCGATACTGGAACACACAGAATGGAAAAAAGCGCGGAAGCTGTGGGAAGAAGTGTTTGAAGAGGATACAGAGAAATTCCTTGATTACTATGAGGATTATATGGCAGATCATAACCAGATCTTTGCTGAAGAGGAAGCGGGAGATGTTGTTTCCATGGTGCAGCTTAACCCTTACCGGGTGCATATGGGAGAGACAGAAGCAGACAGTTACTATATTGTGGCGGTGGCCACCAGAGAAAGCTGTCGCCATCAGGGAAGAATGCGGCGGCTTCTGGCAGAAGCATTACAGCAGATGTACCAGGAAAAGATACCATTTACGTTTCTCATGCCGGCCTCGGAATCCATCTATTTGCCTTTTGATTTTGTGACAGTGTACCGGCAGAGTCTGTTTACCTGCGGAGTAGTGATACCAGGGAGTAATGATAATTGCTGGCACTGTATACCCTGCCGTTGGGAGCAGTTAAAAGAACTGGCAGAATGGTCAAACGTATTTTTACAAAATCACAGTGAGATATCGACTGTGAGAACAGAAGACTATTATAAACGTATCTGGAAAGAACAGGAATCCATGAATGGTCAGATCCTGCTCTTTTATGAAGGCAGTCAGATGAAAGGCTATTGTTTTACTGGTTATGAGGGCAGCGGAGAAGCATGGGAGATCGCGGTGGAAGCAGATAATCCAGAAGGGAAAACAGGCTCAGAACTCCGGGCAGCTTCAGATTCTCAGGCATTGGCCAATCGCAGGGCGGTAGAAGCACTGACACGCTGGTTTGGCGAAAAGGATCAGCTGCCAATGCGTATCTGCGGTTTCCTGCCAGAGTCTTATATAGATGGAATTCCATTAAGTGAGATGACATATCGGCCAATGACCATGGTACGAATTGTGAATCTGGAAGCGTTTGTGAGCAGGATTCGGGCAAAGAAGCCAGTGCAGTTTGTACTTTATATAAAAGATCCCATCATACCGGAGAATTGCGGCACATTCTGTTTTGAAGTTGGAAGAGAAAATGCAACGCTGACTCGTATGGAAGAAAATACAGAGCAGAATAAGGGGGCAGGAGAGATCCCGGAACTGACCATTTCAGAGCTTGCGGCAGCGCTGTATGGTGTGGAACGAAATGAGAAGATTCCGCAGAGCGATATTTGTCTGCTGGAGCCTGTATATTTAAATGAAATTGTCTGATAAGAAAAAAACAGTGAGGGGAGACACATTATGGAAGAAAAAGAAATTGTAGAACTGCGGGCACATCATTTATTATGTATGCCGATGTATTCCGGACATGGATACAGTGAAGAATTTTGTCAGCATATGTCGGAGGTAATCGACTATCTGCATACAGGAAAGGCATCCTTACGGATTTTGCCCACGCCGGATGAGGTGTGCAGCCATTGTCCGAATCTGCAGCCGGTGTCGGAAGCAGAAGTGGACCTGGAAGGAAATGCACTGAACCGGGAGCTGGTACGATCCG
This sequence comes from uncultured Marvinbryantia sp., assembly GCA_934408725.1. Classification (GTDB taxonomy): domain Bacteria; phylum Bacillota; class Clostridia; order Lachnospirales; family Lachnospiraceae; genus Marvinbryantia. The sequence continues at coordinate 81,008 of CAKRVB010000004.1, read as the reverse complement.
AAGATCCACGGGTGGCAGGACGATCCTGTAAACATGAATCACGAACTTCCACAAAGGACAGCATGTTGCTGGAAGCATTTGGACTGACCGGAGGCACTGTGTATACCGCAGAGGAACTGGTGGCAACTGTGCAGAAAAATATGACGGAAGCAGTGTTTGAAAAATCCTGCGGAAAATGTTCATGGAGAGAACAGGGACTGTGTAATTATGCGATGTGGCAGGATCATTTTCCTAAGCTGTTTTCCAGATAGGCCATGTACCGGGGAACCGTGAGTGGAACGCCCCTGGAAAAGAAGAAACAAGTGAAATCCGAGGCCATGAATCGGGGAACCGTGAGTGGAACGGCCCCGGAAAATAAGAAGCAAGCTAAATCCGAGGTCATGAACCGGGTAACCGTGAGTGGAACGGCCCCGGAAAAGAAGAAACTAGTGAAATCCGGGGCCATGTACCGGGTAACCGTGAGTGGAACGCCCCCGGAAAAGTAGAAACAAGCTAAATCCGAGGTCATGTACCGGGGAACCGTGAGTGGAACGGCCCCGGAAAATAAGAAGCAAGTTGAATCCGAGGTCATATACCGGGTAACCGTGAGTGGAACGACCCCGGAAAATAAGAAGCAAGCAGAATCTGAGGTCATGTACCGGGTAACCGTGGGTGGAATGTCCCCGGAAAAGAAGAGGCAAGTGAAATCCGAGGTCATATACCTGGTAACCGTGAGTAGAACGACCCCGGAAAAGAAGAAATAAGCGAAATCCGAGGTCATGTACCGGGTAACCGTGAGTAGAACGACCCCGGAAAAGAAGAAGCAAGCGAAATCCGAGGTCATGTACCGGATAACCGTGAGTGGAATGACACCGGAAAAGAAGAAGCAAGTGAAATCCGAGGTCATGTACCGGATAGCCATGAGTGGAACGACCCCGGAAAAGAAGAAGCAAGCGAAATCCGAGGTCATGTACCGGATAACCATGAGTGGAACGGCCCCGGAAAAGAAGAAGCAAGTGAAATCCGAGGTCATGTACCGGATAAGAGAAACTCACAAAATAGCCGGTAGAACATGAGAAGCGAGCAGGAGATATGTTGACAAATGCCTGTTTTTTTCATACACTTAGAAAGAATGAAAACGTATCTGTGAAGGCATTAAACAGATATAGATAATGAATGATAAAATGGAGAAATAACATGAGAGTTTATAATACGATGACAAAGAAAAAAGAGGAGTTTGTGCCTCTGGTACCTGGTAAAGTAAGCATGTATGTATGCGGCCCGACTGTGTACAACCTGATTCATATTGGAAATGCACGTCCGATGATTGTGTTCGATACCGTAAGACGTTATATGGAGCATAAGGGATATGAGGTAAATTATGTATCTAATTTTACAGATGTGGACGATAAGATTATTAAGAAAGCCATTGAAGAAGGGATTACTGCAGAAGAAGTATCCCAGCGCTATATTGCAGAATGCAAGAAAGATATGGCAGACATGAATGTGAAGCCGGCCACCACACATCCACTGGCGACACAGGAGATCGATGGAATGATTGATATGATCTCCACATTGATTGAAAAGGGCTATGCGTATCCAGCGGCAGATGGAACGGTATATTTCCGTACCCGCCAGTTTAAAGAATATGGCAAGCTGTCTCACAAGAATCTGGATGATCTGAGAGCCGGAAACAGATCCCTTCTGGTATCAGGAGAAGATCAGAAGGAAGATCCGCTGGATTTCGTACTCTGGAAGCCGAAGAAAGAGGGAGAACCATCCTGGCCGTCTCCATGGTGCGACGGACGTCCTGGCTGGCATATTGAGTGTTCCGTGATGTCTAAAAAGTATCTGGGAGAAGAGATCGATATTCATGCAGGCGGGGAAGACCTGATTTTCCCACATCATGAGAATGAGATTGCACAGAGCGAATGCTGCAACGGAAAGGAATTTGCAAGATATTGGCTGCACAATGCATTCCTGAACATTGATAACCGTAAGATGTCCAAGTCTCTTGGCAACTTTTTCACTGTTCGTGAGATCGGAGAAAAATATGATCTGCAGGTACTGCGTTTCTTCATGCTCAGCGCACATTACAGAAGTCCATTGAACTTCAGTGCGGATCTGATGGAAGCGTCTAAGAATGCGCTGGATCGTATCATCAATGCAGTAGAGAACCTGAAGTTCCTGGCAGGGAATGGAGCAGAAGGTGAGATGACAGAAGCGGAACAGAAAGAAGTGGAAGGTCTCGCTGAGTATGAGAAGAAGTTTGATGAAGCTATGGATGATGACTTCAATACTGCGGATGCTATCGCAGCGATCTTTGAACTGGTAAAATATGCCAACAGCAATGTGACGGCAGATAATACAAAGGTATTTATCAACACAGTAAAAGAGAGAATCGTCAGCCTGGCAGATATTCTTGGTCTGATTGTGGAAAAAGAAGAAGAAATTCTGGACAGCGATATTGAAAAGCTGATCGAAGAACGTCAGGCAGCCAGAAAAGAAAAGAATTTTGCAAGAGCAGATGAGATCCGTAACCTTCTGCTGGAAAAAGGAATTGTATTAAAGGATACCAGAGAAGGCGTAAAATGGGAGAGAGCATAATGAACCAGGATTATCTGGAAGTGCAGATGCATCTGGAAGAGAAGGATCTGCGCCAGTATTCGCCTCTGGTGCTGGCCTATATTGGCGATGGTGTGTTCGAGCTGATTATCCGGACGATTATGGTACGGCAGGATAACAGCCCGGTGCAAAAACTCCATAGGCGGACCAGTACGCTTGTGAAGGCTGAGAATCAGGCAGAGATGATAGACCGGATGATGGACCATCTTACAGAAGAAGAGATGGCAGTGTACCGTAGAGGACGTAATGCCAAGTCTTGTACCAAGGCCAAGAATGCATCTACCGGAACCTACCGGAAGGCTACCGGATTTGAGGCTTTGATTGGGTATCTGTATCTTCAGAAGAAGACTGAGCGCATCATTGATCTGGTGAAGATTGGGCTGGAAGGGGAAGACTTTAAAAGAGTGGATATCCACAACCATCACGGAGAACACAAAGAACATTAAAAGAGTGCAAGAATTCAGAGCCATATATATCGAGTATGAGCATGGCTCTGAATCTTTATAAGTGAGGAAAACATGAGATACGAAGAATTAACAATTGAGGGAAGAAATGCCGTCACAGAGGCATTTCGTTCTGGAAAAACCATTGATAAGTTATTTGTTCTGGATGGCTGCCAGGATGGACCGGTAAGAACCATTCTTCGGGAAGCCAAAAAACATGACACAATTATCAATTTTGTGGCAAAAGAACGACTGGATCAGATGAGTGAGACAGGAAAACATCAGGGCGTCATTGCCATAGCAGCAGCTTATGAATATGCAGAAGTAGAGGATATTCTGGCTCTGGCAGCAGAAAAAGGAGAACCTCCATTTATTTTCCTGCTGGATAATATTGAAGATCCGCACAATCTGGGTGCTATTATCCGTACCGCGAACCTGGCGGGTGCTCATGGAGTGATTATCCCAAAACGTCGTGCGGTTGGACTGACGGCTACCGTAGCCAGAACCTCTGCAGGGGCACTGAACTACACACCAGTGGCTAAGGTGACCAATTTAACCAAGACCATTGAAGAGCTGAAAAAACAGGGTATGTGGTTTGTCTGTGCCGATATGGGCGGAGAGAGTATGTATCATCTGAATCTGACCGGTCCGATCGGTCTGGTAATCGGCAATGAAGGAGAGGGCGTCAGCAGACTGGTAAAAGAGAAATGTGACTATGTAGCATCGATCCCGATGAAAGGAGATATTGATTCTCTGAATGCATCGGTGGCAGCGGGGGTATTAGCTTATGAGATCGTGCGTCAACGGCTTGGCGAAAAATAGAACAGGAAATCATACCGGATATTTTGCAGGCTTTCTGTTCCTGCTGATCGTCATGATCAGCGGGCAGGAAGCCTGTGCTGCTGTTACGGAAGGAGAACCGGGAAAAACATACAGCGGTGAATATGTAGTGATTGTAAATGCGGGGGAAGAAAATACGGAAAGTACCGGAAAACTGACTTTTAGTAATGCAAAAGTTAATGAAAATGATGCAGCAATTCCGGCTATAGTTAAGTTGAACGCTACCAGTCTTCCTCTTCAGGTGAAAAAGAGTACCACAACGTTAAAAATAAAAGAGTACAGCGCAGGAGATGCGGTAGCCAGCTGGAGCAGCTCAAACAAAAAAGCAGCTGTCGTCAATGCCAGAACAGGAAAGATCACAGCCAGAAAGACGGGAAAGACTACAATAACCGTAACAATGCAAAGTGGTGCCACAGCAAAATGTCTGATTAAAGTCCAGAAAGGAAGAGTAAAGACAAAGAAGCTGAATGTCGGAAAAACAGCCATTACCCTAAAGAAAGGAGAAACATACCGCATTATCTGGGAAAGGCAGCCACTGACCTCCAGTGAGAAAGCGACTTTTCAGAGCAGCAGGAAAAAGATTGCCTCTGTATCAGGAAAAGGTATCGTTACAGCGAAAAAGAAAGGAACAACGTACATCACAGTGAAATCCGGCAGCAAAAAACGAAAGATAAAAGTCACAGTGCGGTAAGCCAATGGGACGAAATTGACGATTTTGCTTTTTAAACTGCCGATTTTGCAAAAATAGAAAATTAGCAAAATAATCTGCTATAATCATAAATGTTTCCAGTCTGTAAAGCCTCACCCAAATCTGAAAAGAAATGGGATGAGGCTTTTGACATTTATGCGAGCAATAAATCAAAGTCCATGCTTATGCAAGATTCCTATGCAACAAAAAACGGATAATCGTCTGATCATCCGTTAAGCAAGCTGATGACGGGAGTTGAACCCGTGACCTCCTCATTACCAATGAGGTGCGCTACCACCTGTGCCACATCAGCCTGAGCGATTGCTCGCTACAGTTAGATATACTACCATATGAGTACTAAACTGTCAAGCAATTTTTGTAAATTTATTCATGCTCTATATCCGCATGATCAGTTCCAACACAAATACTACGATGCAGGCTGCGGAGGAGACAAAAAAGAGGCTTTTTCCCATCCAGGCGGCGATCACAGCAACAGCCAGAGCTGCCCATGCGGAGATGAGACTTCCGGTAGCAGATAAAATGGCCGGGAAGGTCATAACAGCCAGAGTGACGTAAGGAATGTAATACAGAAAGGAACGAAGGGTAACGTTCTTGATTTCCTTACGAATCAGTGTCAGTGGCAAAATGCGGATCAGAGAGGTAACGAGTACCATGATTGCAATATAGATATAAATATTATTCGTCATCTTTGTTATCCTCCTTTACTGGAAAAAGAATTGCGGCAGCACCGGATAACAAAATGGTCAGGATAATGACTTTCATACCGGTAGAAATACCTGACAGGAATGGCAGATAAGAGAACAGACTGCTGCATAGCATGGCTGTGATCACCAGTCCTGCAATGACTTTATTTTTTCTTGCAGGAGGAATGATGACAGCCAGAAACATGCCATACAGAGCCACACTTAAGGCTCTGGTGATCCGGGCAGGCAATGCAGTTCCAAGAACTACGCCAAGACAGGTGCCCAGTGCCCATCCAGGGATCGCCACTGCGGCAGTTCCATATGTATAAAATGGATTCAGCTTTCCAGACCGCGACGAAGAAACGCCAAAGATCTCATCTGTGATGAAGAAACCCGTCCAGAAGCGGTGAAACAGAGAGGTGTCTTCTGACAGCTTCTGAGACAGAGCACAGGACATCAGCAGATAACGCAGATTGATAATGGCCTGAGACAGTGCCAGTTCCAGATAAGGAGCTCCCATACTGATAATACTTAAAGCTGCAAATTCTCCGGCAGAAGTAAAGTTCGTCAGGCTCATGATGGTGGCAGGAAACGCATGAATGCCAAAATTCCTGGCGGCAATACCAAGTGTAAAAGATACGGCAAGGTAGCCGAGAGCAATGGGAATGCCGTCCCGGAGCCCGTCACGAAAATTTTGTAAATTATAACTGTTCATAAATACCCCCAGAATATATAATAGTAGGTAGAATTAGCGTTCGCAGTTTATTATAGGATTCTAATGGAAGAAAAGCAACCCTTTCACGGGACGAACAGGAGGATAATTATGCAGTATGATAAAGTTTGCCTGGAGACATTTTTAGAGAAACAGACCCAGTTATTTGACGAGCCGGTAGCAGAGACTTTGGAAGAAGCAGAGTATTTTCTGGAGGATTCTCTGGCTGTTGTAAAAAAGGATATGAAAGAAGTAAAAAAATATTTCAAGGACAATATGGATATTGCCGGTATGTCTGAGGAAGAGATTCTGGAAGCCAGTGAAGTATTTCCACTTCCAGATGGCAGATACCTGATTGTAGAAGGGTAACAGGAATCAATGGCTTTCGACAAGTATGGGGATGACTGCATTATTTATGAAAAAATCATACCGGAAAGAACAGCAGAATATGCAGAGTACCCGGAAATGCTGCATCAGGAGTTAAAAGCATATCTGAAAGAACAGAAAATAGAAAAACTTTATGTCCATCAGGCAGAGATGTTTGAACTTGCACAGGAGAAGAAGCATGTGGTAATCACCACATCTACGGCCAGTGGAAAGACTTTAAGCTTTCTGCTTCCGGTGGTGCAGGCTGTTTTGGAAAATCCACAGACTCGTGCAATCTTTGTCTACCCAACCAAGGCACTGGCGGCAGATCAGTACCGTGCCTTACAGCCAATGCTGAACTATTTTGGAAAAAGCAGGATCAGTGCGGGAGTGTATGACGGGGACACACCGGTGGCGGAACGCAGCCGTATTCGAAAAAGTGCCAATATTATTCTGACAAATCCGGAGATGCTGAACGGATCGATGCTTCCGAATCACAGCAAGTATGGATTTGATTTCATTTTTGCCAATTTAAAGTTTGTGGTACTGGATGAACTGCATACTTATCGTGGAGCTTTTGGATCGCATATGGCAAATGTCTGTCGCCGTATGGATCGTATCTGCCGGTATTATCATGGAGCACCGCAGTTCTTGTGCAGTTCGGCCACCATAGCCAATCCGGTAGAACTGGCAGAAAAGATCTGTGGGAAATCCTTTGCCTGTGTCAGCCATGATGGATCTGGTGCAGCAGAGCGCAGATATTGTCTGGTGCAGCCCCCTAAGATTCAGGGGAAAGATGGAAATTACTATGGACAGGAGTCTACGGCAGCGGTAGCAGCGCAGATGCTGCCCCGGTTGATAGAAGAAGAAAAGAGTTTTCTGGCATTTACACGTTCCAGAAGAAATGTAGAGATTGTGCTGAAAGAGACCAGAGACCGCCTGGATCAGGCAGGTTTGATCTCAGGTTACCGGGGTGGTTATACACCGGAAGAACGAAAAGAGATCGAGCGCAAAATGATTGCGGGAGAGTTGCTGGGACTGGTATCCACCAATGCGCTGGAACTGGGAATCGATATCGGGCAGATCAGTACTACCGTGCTGGTGGGATATCCGGGAACCAGAGCTTCCTTCTGGCAGCAGACCGGACGAGCGGGACGAAGCGGGAAAGGAAGTACCAGCTATCTGATTCTGGATCAGCAGCCAATGGATCAGTATATTGCACTGGAGCCAGACTGGCTCTTTGCAAACAGCAGTGAGAATGCTGTGATTGATCCGGATAATCTGTTGATTGAACTGGCTCATATCCGGGCCGCAGCAGCGGAGTTACCACTTTCACTGGATGATATGGCAGTATTCCCGGATCTTGGGGAAGCGATTCCGGTACTTTTGAATATGGATGAAGTGCGCAGTCAGAATGGACGATTTGCATGGGCAGGCGGAGAATATCCGGCAGGTGAATTTTCCATGCGTAATATAGATGAAAATCAGTATCAGCTGATTGCACGTGACAACGGAAAAGTGATCACACGAATGGATGAGAGCCAGGCCTTTCGGGAGATTTATCCGGGTGCAGTTTATCTGCATGACGGAGATTCCTGGCAGGTAGTGGAGCTGAATCTGGAGAGTAAGACCGGCTATGCCATTCCTTTTCATGGAAACTATTATACGGTATCTGGTGGTGAGACAAATATTGAGATTGTGCATGAGCACAAGAGTCAGACCTGGGAGCGAACCAGGCTTCAGTTTGGAGATTTGAAAGTAGAAGATTATGTCTATATGTATAAGAAGCTGCAGTTTCACAATCATCAGAATCTGGGATGGGAGCAGCTTCGAAAGCCGCTGACGAAAGAATATGAGACGGAAGGAACCTGGATTTGGATTCCGGACAATGTAGTGCGCACTTATCGTGGGCTATTGCAGCCAGATAAAGAGGGCAGATATATTCGAAACAATCATTTTGAAGGACTCTGTTTTGCATTGAAAAATGCAGCGCAGATGGTGACTATGACGGAACAGGAAGACATTGGTGTGACAACGTCATTAAATGCCATGGAACTGGCTGGATTTACTGATCAGGAGACAGAGCTGTTTTTCTATGACCGTTATGTGGGTGGACTGGGATTTTCAGAAAAAATCTATGATCTGATACCCCAGGCAGTGCAGCAGGCGATTCGCATGGTAAGCGGCTGCAAGTGCAAAGATGGCTGTGTGGCCTGCGTGGGGGACCACCGTCTGGATAAACAGATTGTGCTGTGGGGGCTGAAGAATCTGCTTGCAGAAGAAGATGTGCCAAAAAGTACGAAAGTAGTTTCCTGGGCACCAACGATCTGGAAACAAAAGCCATTTACGTTGAAGAATCTTTCTGAAAAATGGCCGGAATTTGTACGGAATGCAAGAGAAAATGGAGAAACGTTTGCGGCATTTTTTGCCAGTGTAAAGCAGGTGCAGGTATCAGAAAAGACCATTTGTCTGACAGTGAAGCATCAGTTTTATGCAGACTGGGCCATGGCAGATACCAATCTGGCCGGATTGAAAAATGTACTGGATTATTATGTAGAACTGCCGGTGGGTACCAGACTGACTGTGATGGCAGATCAAAGCCAGAAGTCTGCAGAAATACAGCAGGATCGAAAAGCAAAGCAGGATAAAATGCTTCGCAGATATGAAAAATAGGAAAACAGAAAGGGACAAGATGCAGTTAAATCGATATCAGCAGGAGGCGGTTCTGGATGAAAGCAATGCCTGTCTGGTAAATGCTAATGTGGGAAGTGGAAAGACCACTGTTTTAATTGAGAAGATTCGTTATCTTCATGAAGAAAAGCAGGTACCCTTTTCCGAAATGTGTGTATTGACTTTTACGAATAAGGCGGCAGGAGAGATTCGGGATCGTATGGGCTGCCAGTATGATCTGTCTGGCACGTTTCATGGAGTGGCATTAAGAATGCTGCAGGAGTATTTGCCAGTGGAAGAATTGGGATATCAGTCTGATTTTCAGGTGATGACACCGGAAGAAGAACTGGAGATGGCGCTGCAGCTGGCAGGAGAGCATGGGCTGAAGATTAAATATAAGAATCGTATGAAAAAACGGCTGGATCAGGAAGAACGGACAGATGGTCGAAAGGTGCGGTATCAGGATGACTGGCCCCAGCTGATGGAGTTATTGAAGGCAGAAAAGAAAAAGCAGAATAAGATGACATATCGGGAACTTTTGCAAAATGCGACACAGTTACTGCAAAGTCACCCGGAAATGCTTGTCTTACAGTGGATCATTATTGACGAAGTACAGGACTGTGATCAGCTTCAAATGGCATTCCTGGAACAGTTGAAGAAGCCGGAGACGCATTTGTTTGCAGTAGGGGATCCCAATCAGGTGATCTACAGCTGGCGTGGAAGTGTATTTCAGATTTTTCCGCTTCTGCGCATGAAATATCAGGCAAGAGAGCTGTCACTTCCGGTCAATTATCGATCAACCGGGACGATCCTGGAAGCGGCAAAGCGATTTCTGCAAAATGGTGCACCATTGGAAGGCTGCCGGGAGCAGGGGCAGAAGATTGTTATAAAGAAACATTATGATTCATTTCAGGAGGCGGATTATCTGGCAGGGAGAATCCGGGCGCTGCATCAGCAGGGGATTGCATATGGCGAAATCGGTATTTTTTACCGTTTGCAGAGTCAGTCGGAGATTCTGGAAAAGACGTTGCAGCGCTATGGAATTCCCTGTCAGGTATCGGTCAAAAAGAGTATGCAGGAGATTCCGGTATTGCACTGGTTTTTCTATGTGTTGAAGTCCATCTGTTATCCAGAGGATGAAGCCAGTCTGATGCAGGTACTGTGTGATAAGCAGTATGGAGAAGGGTGGACGCAGAAAAAGGCAGCGAAAGAGCTGGAAAAAGCCAGAATTGAAAAGAGAGAAGCGGGATTGAGGAAGAATTCAAATCTCCTGGAACGCATTCTGTGCCTGCAGGAAAAAGGCACAGATGCGGAAAAAACGGAAAACTGGAAGGAGACGCTGCTTGCGCAGCTGCATCTGGAGGAGCAGATTCTTCCCACCAGTGCTTCGTATCAGAAGGATATGCATGATGTAAAACAGATGTTGAACAGTCTTGAGAGAATGGACATTCAGAACCAGGGATTAGGGGCGTGTCTGAATCAGCTGGCACTTTCCGGCATGCAGTTAGATGAGCAGGAGACAGAGCAGTCAGACAAAGTAAAGCTGATGACTCTGCATGCATCCAAAGGACTGGAATTTGATTATGTTTTTCTGATCGGAGTGAATTATGGACTGATTCCGCTGCTTTCAGGTGGAATGGAATCAGAGGAAGAAGAGCGGCGTCTGTTTTTTGTAGGAATGACCAGAGCAAAAGAATATCTGGAACTGTCCTATTATACCAGTCCGGACGGACCACGGGTAATGCCGGGACCAGGCAGGTTCTTACGTTTCCTGCCAGAACGGCTGGTGGAAGCCCCAGAGGATTTCAGGGAACAGAGAAGAGACCGGGGAAGTGCGCAGGCACATCTGCAGGATATCAAGAAGCAGATGGAACAGGTCAGACAGAAAGAAAATGTGCAGGTCACAGAGGCGGTGCCAATGGAACAGGTGGGAAGCAGAGAAAGTGTGGCGGTCGATACTACAGCCCGGAGCCGGCGTGTACGTCATGCCAAGTATGGAATCGGAGAGATCGTAGAAGAAAAAGAGATGCAGATCGTGGTGGAATTTCCAGATTATGGAAAAAAGGAATTTATCCGGCAGTTTGCGCCACTGGAATATCTGGATACTTAAATGTCAGGAAATAACTATTCAGAACTCACTGTAACTGTGAGGGAACGGAACAGTTACATCAGGCAAACAGATACAGACATAGGAACGATGAAAAAAAAGATATGGAAGAATGGATGAAACAATTAGAACACTGCACGTTGTGCCCAAGAGCCTGTGGAGTGAACAGAATAACCGGGAATACAGGGGCCTGTCATACAGACGCACAGATGAGGGTGGCAAGAGCCGCCCTTCATTTCTGGGAGGAGCCTTGTATATCAGGAAAGGAAGGATCGGGAGCGATCTTTTTCACAGGATGTGCCCTGGGATGCGTTTTTTGCCAGAATACAGACATTTCCAGAGGCCAGGCAGGAAAGACTGTGACCGTAGAGCAACTGGCCCGGATCTGCCTGAATCTGCAGGCACAGGGGGCAAATAATATCAATCTGGTGACGGCAGGACATTATCTGCCGGCAGTGGCTGAAGCTTTGAAGCTGGCAAAGGTACAGGGACTGCAGATACCGGTGGTATACAACAGCAGCGGCTATGAGAAGCCAGAAGCACTGCGTCTTCTGGATGGACTGGTAGATATTTATCTGCCGGATATGAAATATATGGATGCAGATCTGGCAAGAAAGTATTCCCGTGCAGGAGATTATCCTGAGGTGGCGAAGATAGCGCTGGCGGAGATGGTGAGGCAGTGTCCGAAAGCAGAATTTGATGAGCGTGGCCTGATGAGAAAAGGGGTCATTGTGCGGCATCTGTTATTGCCGGGGCATGTAAAGGATTCAAAGGCCGTATTGAACTATCTTTATACAACCTATCGGGATCAGATCTTCATCAGCATTATGAGCCAGTATACTCCAATGCCTCAGATTGCTGCTTATCCAGAGCTGAACCGGAGGGTAACCAGACGGGAGTATAATCGGCTTCTGGATTTTGCGATGGAACTTGGGATCGAGAATGGATTTTTCCAGGAGGGAGATCCGGTGGGTGAGAGCTTCATACCGGCATTTGACGGAGAGGGAATCAATGAATGAGACAGCAGTGTGAAGATGCACATAGCAAATGGATACAGAGCAAAGGAGCAAGAGCATGAACAGAACATTACGATATCGGGGAAATGCGGAAAATGCAGGTATGCGGATCGGAGATTTCCTACGGAGCCAGGGCTATTCCAGACATGTGATCATTCACCTGAAAAAAACAGAACATGGTATTCTTCTAAACGGAGAATGGGCTTATGTGGGACAGACACTGAAAGAAGGCGATGTGCTGGAAATCCATATTGTTGAGGAAGAATCCTCGGAGCAGATTGTGGCAAGGGAGCTCCCGCTTACTATTGTCTATGAGGATGAAGACCTGATGGTCATCAATAAACCGGCAGATATGCCAATCCATCCATCGATCAATAATTATGATAATACGCTGGCCAATGCGTTGATGTGGTATTTTGAAAAACAGGGACAACCCTTTGTCTATCGCTGTATCAATCGACTGGACCGGGATACCACAGGGCTCTTGATTGTGGCAAAAAATATGCTTAGTGGCGGAATACTTTCCGATATGAGCAAAAAGAGGGAAATACACAGGGAGTATCTGGCTCTTGCGGAAGGCAAGGTGCCGGAATCGGGTGTGATCGATGCACCGATTGCCAGAAAAGAAGAATCTGTGATTGAGCGGTGCGTGGATTTTGAAAAAGGTGACCGGGCGGTGACTCATTTCTGGAGGCTGGATGAGTGGAATGGATATTCATTGGTTCGATTGAAACTGGAAACAGGGAGAACCCATCAGATTCGGGTACACATGAAGTATATTGGACATCCACTGACAGGAGATTATCTGTATCATCCAGACTATCGAATTCTGTATCATCAGGCCCTGCATTCCTGGAAACTGGCCTTTCGGCATCCCATCACCGGGGAGCAGATGCAGTTCAAGGCAGATCCACCGTGGTGGCCGATGGAGACGGAGTTTTCTGGCTTTTAAAAGCCAGAAAACTCCGTCTCCAATGGCCCACGAATGCGTGGAACTTCATCAACATGAAGATAACGACTGATGCATTTGACGATCAGATCATGATCTGCAAAATGTGGAAGTCCGGAGACGATGACAGCTCCGATGACGCCCACTTCTTCGATACGAATCGGGAAACCGCCACCTGCGGCTGCATACTCTTTCTCATCCAGAAACCAGTCAGCCAGTGTCTGTTCGGATTTTTTCAGAAGCATGGCTGCATGAAGTGTGCTGGTTTCCAGTGTGCGTACGGTATTGAACTTACGCTGCATCCAGTTCTCATTTTGGATGTTGGTGCCATTTGCCGCATAACGGAAAACGATATACCCATTGTTCAGGCGTATCGTGACAGCAACCGGAAGCTTCTGGCGCTGTATCTCGGAAACGAGCAGTTTTCCCAGCTCCCAGGCATCTTCATTGGTGAAATGAGTGAATTGCAGGATCTCTTCCTGCATCTCCAGCATAGCAAGTAATTCTTCTATCATAGTACCACCTCCAATGAGACTACTATACTCTTGTTCGGGAAAAAATACAAGATAGTGACAGAAAGGAAATAAATATGTCAGAAAAATCGAAGGTAATCATAGTACCCTGTGACAGTTATGAAAAAGAACAGGTATATAGATCCGTAAAGGCAGGAATAGAAGCACTTGGTGGAATGGGGCGATTCCTGGACAAGTCAGAAAAGATTCTGGTAAAACCGAATTTCCTTTCAGCGGCCGTGCCGGAGAAAGCGGTAACGACACATCCAGTGGTGATCGAAGCAGTATTTCGTATTCTGCAGGAAGAGGGATATTGCCAGGTACAGTACGGAGATTCACCGGGACATGGAAGCTGTCAGGCGGCCGCCGGAAAGATCGGGCTGGAAGAAGCAGCGGAGCGTTACGGAGTGAAACGGGCAAACATGGAAGAGGAAGTACTGACTTCATTTCCAGATGGAAAGACAGCAAAAGAATTTCATTTTGCAAAGGGGATTACAGAGGCAGATGCGATCATCAATATCTGTAAAATGAAAACCCATGCGCTGGAAAAAGTAACGGGAGCGGTGAAAAATGTATATGGCTTTATCTGCGGGGCGAGAAAGGCAGCAGGCCATGTGAAGTATCCAAATGCCAGTGTATTTGCAAGGGCACTTGCAGATATTCACAGATGTACAGACATCCGACTGCATATTATGGATGGGATCACGGCTATGGAAGGAAATGGACCAGGATCTGGGACGCCGATTGATATGAAGGTACTTCTCTTTTCTGACGATCCGGTAGCGTTGGACAGTGTATTCTGTCATATGGTGTATCTTGATCCACAGATGGTGCCGACCTGTGTGCAGGGGCAGGCAATGGAGATTGGTACTTATAAAGAGGAAGAGATACAGATTACAGAAGTTTCTGTTTCCAGCCGGAAAAACAGTGCCAATGAGGTAAGCAGCGAAACGGTGATAAGCAGAAATATAACCATGAAGGAAATGCAGAAAAAGTACGGTAATCCCAACTTTGATGTGGATCGTACAGGAAGAAAGAAGACATTTTTAAGCAGATATTCTGACTTTATGACCCGCTTGATTCGCCGTCCGGTTATAGAAAAAGAAAAATGCATAAAATGCGGAATCTGCGTGTCCCACTGTCCGGTACCCGGCAAGGCAGTAAGCTTTAAGAAGGGCAAGGGACAGCCACCGGTATACGATTATAAAAAATGTATCCGATGCTACTGCTGTCAGGAAATGTGTCCGAAGCATGCGATAAAAGTGAAATAAAGTCAATGGGGACGGAGTTTTCTGGCCTGTGAAAGCCAGAAAACTCCGTCCCCATTGGATCTTAGACATCAAGAGGATATCGGTCGGTCAGAGTCTTTACAATGGCTCTGGCTTTTTCTTTATTATCAGGACTCTGGATCATCAGGAAGATAGCTTCTGCGATCTGATCCATATCGTTTTCTTTCAGACCTCTGGAGGTGATGGCTGCTGTTCCAAGGCGGACACCACTGGTTACGAATGGGGATTCCGGATCATTTGGAATTGCATTTTTGTTGCAGGTGATATTAGCATCATCCAGGAGATGTTCCATCTCTTTTCCGGTAATACCGGTTCCGCGCAGGTCTACCAGCATCAGATGATTATCGGTGCCGTCGGAGACAATGTTTACGCCACGCTTCATCAGTCCATTACAGAGTGCAGCACTGTTCTTTACTACCTGCTCCTGATAAGTACGGAATTCTGGCTGCAGAGCTTCCTGGAAGCAGACTGCCTTGGCTGCGATCACATGCATCAGAGGACCACCTTGAATACCTGGGAAAATAGCTTTATTAAAGTTGAATTTCTTAGCAATTTCATTGCTGCACAGGATCATACCACCTCTTGGGCCACGCAGGGTCTTGTGAGTGGTAGTGGTTGTTACATGTGCGTATGGGATTGGACTTGGATGGAGACCAGCAGCAACCAGACCTGCAATATGGGCGATATCTACCATCAGATAAGCACCCACTTCATCGGCAATCTCACGGAATCTCTTGAAATCAATGGTACGGGCATAGGCGCTGGCGCCTGCAATGATTAGTTTGGGTTTATTTTCGAGGGCGATCTGACGCACCTGTTCATAGTCAATAAAACCATCGTCATTTACCCCATAAGAAACTACATGAAAATAAGAACCAGAGAAGTTCGCTGGACTTCCATGAGTCAGATGGCCGCCGTGTGCAAGGTTCATACCCATCAGAGTGTCACCATGTTTTAACATAGCGAATTCTACAGCCATATTTGCCTGGGCACCAGAATGCGGCTGCACATTGGCATATTCGCATCCAAACAATTCACAGGCACGTTTCCGTGCAAGTTCTTCCACAACATCTACACATTCACACCCACCGTAATATCGCTTGCCGGGATAGCCTTCGGCATATTTGTTGGTCAAAGGGCTTCCCATGGCAGCCATAACAGCTTTGCTTACCCAGTTCTCGGAAGCAATCAGCTCGATATGAGAATTCTGCCGTGCAGCTTCTGCTTCGATAGCAGCAGCGATTTCAGGGTCTACGGATCGGATTTCTTCTAATGAATACATGTTGGGTTCCTCCTGATTGTATAATTGTAAGTAATGGCGTCAGACAGGTGTAAAAAGGAATGTCCAACGACCAAAGTTAGAAACAATTATAACTTTAATGAAACAAAGTGTCAACTGTAAAAATACAAATGTACGCACATTAAAGACATATAGAGCAAAAAAAGAGATATCCGAATCTCTTCAGATATCTCTTTTTTAAAATTGATGTAGATCAATTAAGCATTCTTTTTCTGTCCGCTGATGGTCTTAACAGCTTTTACTGCAAGGATCAGTGAAAGTACGATCAGCAGTACTGCAAGTACCAGACGAACGATTGGCCAAGAACCTGCACCTTCTGCACCGATTGCACCAAGGTTTGTCTTGATGGTCAGAAGCAGTGAGCAGATGGTTACGATCAGCATGAAGAACATTGGGATGAAGAACATCTTGTTGTTCTTACCGATCTGTCCAAGCCAGGTAGCAACAGCCATCAGACCCAGAGCTGCAAGTAACTGGTTTGCTGCTCCGAACAGAGCCCAGATGTTTGCATATCCGTTCAGTCCAAGGAAGATACCAAGAACTACTGTGATCAGTGTTGCAACGATTGGCTTTACAAGGATGGCTCTGAATCCTGTTACGGAAGAAACATCCTCACCTGGATTCAGCCAGAATTCCTGGAACATGTAACGTGCAAGACGTGTTGCAGTGTCCAGAGAAGTCAGACAGAAAGCAGATACTGCAAGGATCAGCAGAGAGTAAATAACGTGTTCTGCGCCTGCAAGGAATGGGATGGTAGCACACATACGTGAGATACCGGTTGCAAATACGGCTGTAGGAGTGGTAACTCCGCCTGGAACGTATTCGTTCCAGATATAACCTACGGCACACAGAGAAATCAGTGCCAGTGCACATTCAATCAACATACCGCCGTATGCGATTGGACGGGCGTCTCTTTCGTTATCCAGCTGTTTTGCTGTTGTACCGGAACCAACCAGTGAGTGGAAACCGGAAATAGCACCACAGGCGATGGTGATGAACAGGGCTGGGAACAGGGTACCAAGAGATACACCGGAACCGTTTGTAGCCTGGTCAACAAATCCTGTAAATGCAGGAATGTCGATGGTAGGATGTGCTCCAACGATACCAACAATGGCTACGATCATCATTCCGTAAAGAAGGAAGGAGCTTAAATAGTCACGTGGCTGAAGCAGAATCCATACAGGAGTTACAGATGCTACTGTGATATAGATACCAACGATGATCATCCAGGTTGTACCATTCAGATACAGTGGGTGGAAGTTCAGACCGATAGCCATGCAGAGCACGATCGCTGCTACACCGATTACGGTAGAGATTCCAAGACCTGCGTTTCTTCTGTATACCAGGAAACCAAATACAATAGCTACTAAGATGAATAAGATAGAAATCATTGCTGTAGAAGCATTTGCTGAACTTGCTACTTTATCAAGTACGCCACTTTCATCGTAAGTTGCTTTAAATGTGTTTGCTACGATAGAAGCAAAGGCTGCTACAACAAGGATCAGGGTCAGGTAAGAGAAGATGATGAATAATCTCTTTGCGCTTGTGCCCATGCTGTCTTCGATAACTTCACCGATAGACTGTCCTTTGTGACGGATAGAAGCAAATAACGCTCCGAAGTCATGTACTGCTCCGAAGAAGATACCTCCGACCAGTACCCACAGAAGAACAGGTACCCAGCCAAATACGGCTGCCTGAATTGGTCCGTTGATAGGACCTGCTCCTGCGATAGAGGAAAAATGGTGACCCATCAGGACTGGTGCTTTAGCCGGAACGTAATCGTTACCGTCTTCCAGTTCATGAGCCGGTGTTACACGGTTCTCATCAATGCCCCACTGCTGTGCGAGCCATTTACCGTATGTTACGTAACCTACGATCAGGATCACGCAACCTACTACTAACAATAATGCTGCATTCATGAATTACACTCTCCTTTTCTTTTTATTTTTCTTCATGAATATATTTTTCATAAATTTCGCATTGCTCTTACCACTGCGGTTGGTCGGAAAATCCGATGCCCCCCGCTGGATAAGGACTGTATGGAAATCCATCCAGCCGTGCAGCGAAAAATGAAAACTTTTGTAAATTCTGCATTTTTTCAGAAGTTTTTTCGCTTCTGGTGTGCAGGTATCACAGATAAATACGGCAGTAATATAGGTATACATATGTCCAGGCTTTGGATCGATGAGTTTCATACCCTCGTCGTAAGCCTTTTTCTCACATGCGCGATAAATCTCTTCGGTTAATTCCGGAACAGAGAAGATGTATACATGTTCGTTGGAAGTGGCACTCCACAGTTCTGCTTTCTTCAGCAGCACATATTTGGCAGAACGCACATTAAAATGACAGACAGCCTCCAGCGGCGGTTCCATGTCATTGGAACGTTCAATGTCGAAGTACCCCTCGTAGGAACGGATCAGTTTCTCAAGGATTTCCTCCCGGTTTAACTCTAACTTTGAATGATTCATATGCTAACTCCTGTAATATGAAAAAGATCCCAGATGTCAGCATCTGAGATCATGTCTGACCTCATTGTCAATTCTAAACGAAATATGTAGATTATAAAAAATATATAAATTTTTGGTAGAAAGTAATATAACATAAAATGTATAAAAATGCAAATATATGTCATATATTTAGCAGAAAATTTACATTTTTTAAAAGAATATACATATTCCCGTAACTGTTAGATAGGTATAATGGATCGCTTCGCGTCCAGTTGTATGTGGTTGATATATTGCTGGCAATGATAACATTCTTTACATTTCTTCGTCAGGTGCGGTATACTGGAAAAGATGTGAAGTTCTGGCTGTCGGTCACGGAGTGAACAGCAGCAGGTTTTGGAAGGATACAGGAGAAACGTGGAAGAAATCAGGGTATCTGTGCGCAATCTGGTGGAGTTCATTTTGCGCAGCGGAGATATTGACAATCGAAGAGGTGCGATGGCAGATAAAGATGCCATGCAGATGGGCAGCAGACTGCACCGGAAGATTCAGGGAAAGATGGGGGCAGATTATCATGCGGAAGTACCGCTGCGAACACAGATAGATTGTGACGGATTCCTGCTGATAGTAGAAGGAAGGGCAGACGGGATCTTTGAACAGGATGGACAGACGGTAATTGATGAAATCAAAGGCGTTTTTCGAGATGTGGAGCGAATGGAAGAGCCAGATCCGGTCCATCTGGCACAGGTCAGGTGTTATGCCTGTATCTATGCAGAACAGCAGAATCTGGAAAAGATAGGAGTACAGATGACCTATGCCAATCTGGATACAGAGGAAATACGGCGCTTTTCCAGCAGCTATACAAGGAGCGAGCTGGAGGAGTGGTTTACGCATCTGACAGAAGCCTATCAAAAATGGGCACAGATGCAGCTGAAATGGAAAGCAGAGAGAAAAGCATCCATTGGCAAAACAGTTTTTCCCTATCCTTACCGGGAGGGACAGAAAGATCTGGCAGCAGCGGTTTACCGCACGATCTGGCATGGAAAGAAGCTGTTTATTCAGGCACCTACAGGAGTGGGAAAGACGTTGTCTACTGTATTTCCAGCAGTACAGGCCGTGGGACAGGAGCTGGGGGATAAGATTTTTTATCTGACGGCCAAGACGATTACGAGAACCGTGGCAGAAGAGGCATTTTCACTTTTGAAGAAGCAGGGGCTTCATTATAAAGTGCTGACCCTGACCGCCAAAGAAAAAATCTGTTTTTGTGAAGAACCGGACTGCAATCCGGAAAAATGTCCTTATGCAAGGGGACACTTTGACCGGGTGAACGATGCTGTCTATGAGCTGCTGACTTCTTATGAAGAGAATTCGGCCAACTATAGCCGGGAGCGGATTATGGAACAGGCAGAAAAATGGAAGGTATGTCCATTTGAGATGGCGCTGGATGTGTCGTTATGGTCGGATGCCATTATCTGCGATTATAACTATGTCTTTGATCCACAGGCGAAGTTAAAACGTTTTTTTGCAGAAGGGGTAAAAGGAGATTATCTGTTTCTCATTGACGAAGCTCACAATCTGGTGGAACGTGGACGGGAGATGTACAGTGCGACCCTTTATAAAGAAGACTTTCTGGAAGTAAAGCGGTTCCTGAAGCCGTTCAGCAGAAAGGCTGTGGCGGCTCTGGAACGGGGAAATAAGTATCTGCTGGAGTGGAAGCGGGAATGCGGGGAGTATACACTGCTTTCGAATATCGATTCCTTTGCATTGAATCTGTTCAATGTCAGTCATGCACTGGAACAACTCCTGGAGGATCGGGAGTCAGTGATGAATCGGCCATCCACAGACAGCGAAATAGAAGAAGGAAAGAAAAAGACACTGGACTTTTATTTTCAGGTACGTGCCTTTCTGGAGATCTATGAAGAATTGGATGACAGCTATGAGATTTATGTACAGCATGACCGGGAGGGACGCTTTGCTTTGAAATTATACTGTATTCATACAGCGGACAAGATCGGGCAGTGTCTGGAAAAAGGCAGGGCATCGATCCTGTTTTCTGCTACGCTTTTGCCGGTGCAGTATTATATGGAATTACTATCTGGCAAACCAGAAGATTATGCAGTCTATGCAAAGTCTACCTTTGATCCTGCAAAGAAGAAAGTGCTGCTGGGGCTGGATGTGAGTACCAAATACACCAGACGGACACCGGCAGAGTATCAGAAGATTGCTTCGTATATTCGGCAGATTACAGATAGCAGACAGGGAAATTATCTGGTCTTTTTCCCATCTTATAAGATGATGACGGATGTAAGGGAATATTTTGAAGCTGAAGTGCAGGATGATACGGAGATTCTGGAGCAGAGCATGCATATGAGTGAAGCTCAGAGAGAAGAGTTCCTGGAGCAGTTTCAGGAGCGTGAGAGTGGCACGCTGATCGGCTTCTGTGTAATGGGAGGCATTTTTGGAGAGGGAATTGACCTGAAGAAAGACCGGCTGATCGGAGCAATCGTTGTGGGACCAGGGCTTCCACAGGTCTGCAATGAGCGGGAGATCCTGAAGCAGTACTATGACAGGCGTGACATGGATGGATTTGATCACGCTTATCGTTATCCGGGGATGAACAAGGTCATGCAGTCAGCGGGAAGAGTTATTCGGACAGATGAAGATACCGGAGTGATTGTGCTGCTGGATGAGCGATTTGGACAAGCACAGTATCGCAGCAGCTTTCCGAGGGAATGGGCAGATTATGAGACCTGCACATTACGGAATGTAAAAGAGAAGCTGGAACGATTCTGGAAAGGATGCATAGTTCCTGATGACAAGTAAGGAAGAGGAGAGAGAATACGGAGGAGAGTATGGATATTGTAATTATTACTTACCAGATGCTGGCTTTATTTTTGCTTCTGGTAACAGGCTATATAGCATATAAGACACATGTGACCAACGATGGGGCAATTCGGAATCTGACCAGTCTGGTGCTGAATGTATCGCTGCCTGCGCAGATACTGGTTTCTTTTTTATCCAACCGGGGGAAGGTATCGAATCTGACCCTTTTGGAAGTGACAGGTATTAGCCTGTTTTGTTATCTGGTTTATTTTCTGGTTGCGGCAGTCTTTCTGGTGGTGACAAGGGCACCGAAAAAGCAGTGGGGCACTTATACCTTCATGCTGATTTTCGGAAATGTGGGTTTTATGGGATATCCCGTGATACAGGCTGTTTTTGGAATCGAAGCCATGATCTATGCCGTTATTTTTAATGTCATATTCAGCTTTGTGGTGTATTCCCTTGGAATTGTTCTGATTGGAGGAAAGAAAGCTGGAAAGTTCAATCCAAGACTGCTGATCAATACACCGATGGTGGTGGCAGTGATTTCTCTTGGTCTGTTCTTTACCTCAGTGCCACTGCCGGAATATCTGACCGATGCTTTGAACTATTTGGGAAATCTGACCACACCGCTGGCCATGATGATTCTGGGTGGAACCATTGCAAAGATGAAGCTAAAAGAACTGTTCGATGACTGGCGGGTCTATGTATTTACCGTATTTCGACTGGTACTCATGCCAATTGCCGTGCTGGTGGCCATGAATCTGCTTCATGAACAGCAGTATCTGATCCGGGGAACGGCAGTGATACTGGCAGCAACACCAGTAGCGACGAATGCAACGATGCTGGCTATTCAGTATGATGGAGATGTACAGCTGGTATCCAAAGGAATCTTTTTCAGTACCGTGCTGTCTGTGGTGAGCATACCGATTGTGGCGATGTTCTTATAAATTTCGTATCTGTTCAGTGCCTGTGTTTCGATCTATAAAACGAAAATTCAACGTAAAAAGATAGGAATAGGTTTGCGTAATAGTTGATTGTGAATATAAAATAAAAAATTAGGAATATGAATTGACAAAAGGAGTGAAAGTAGCATGAAGAAATTAATTCTGGCATCTGGATCGCCGCGCCGCCGTGAACT
Organism: uncultured Marvinbryantia sp.; assembly: GCA_934408725.1. Classification (GTDB taxonomy): domain Bacteria; phylum Bacillota; class Clostridia; order Lachnospirales; family Lachnospiraceae; genus Marvinbryantia. Next base: position 58,403 of record CAKRVB010000004.1, on the reverse strand, counting down.
TCTGGCGCAGATTGGTCTGGAGTTTGAGGTAATTGTCAGTGATGCAGAAGAGATTATGATCAGTACTCATCCGAGGGAAGTGGTGAAGGAATTATCCAGCTGCAAAGCAAGTGCAGTGGCACTGACTTTAAGTGATGAACAGAGAAATGCGGTAGTCATTGGCGCGGACACTGTGGTGGCTCAGGAGCACCGGATTCTTGGAAAGCCAAAGGATGAGGTCGATGCTTTTCAAATGATACAAATGCTGCAAGGAAATACTCACCAGGTCTACACCGGTGTGACTCTGATCTGTGGAGAAAAGAAGACTTCTTTTTATGAGAAGAGTGATGTGAGTGTGTATCCTATGACGGAAGACGAGATCTGGGAGTATATCCATACGGGAGAGCCGATGGACAAAGCAGGCGCTTATGGAATTCAGGGATATTTTGCAAAATACATTCGGGAAATTCAGGGAGAATACACCACAATTGTAGGACTTCCGGTGGGAAGGCTGTGGCATGAATTAAAGAAGTTCGGTTGAATCCGAGGTCGTGTACCGGGTAAGCGAGGACAATCCGACCACGGAAAAGAAGAAGCAAGTTAAATCCGTGGTTATGTACAGGGTAAGCGAGGACAATCCGACCACGGAAAAGAAGAAGCAAGCGAAATCCTAGGTCATGTATCGGGTAACCGAGGACAATCCGACCACGGAAAAGAAAAAACAGGCACAATTCGATGTCAGCCACCGTAGAAGAGAAAAAAACAAATGAAAATAAGAAAAATTCATCCCTAAATTCGCCAGCTATTGTATCAATTCAGGCAAGTAATTCAATGCAATTTGAAAAATATTAAGACAATAATGCAATTAAAAAGAAAATTGCCTGATTATCTGACAATTCAAGAAAAAAAGGGTATTTACAATTTCAGAAGACAGGTGTATGATAATGCACAAAGGAAATGCAGGAATAAAACTTAATCGATAAAATCGATTACAATGATTCGAAAAACACGTTACAGCGTTTCTAAAACCAAAAGAAAGGATGCAAGTCAGGTTATGGAAAACAGAACAGTACCTGCTCAGTCTCCTGGATTGTACAGAGAAGAATTTGAGCACGATAACTGCGGTATCGGAGCAGTGGTAAACATTAAGGGTATCAAGACCCGGGCAACCGTAGAGAATGCATTAAAGATAGTTGAAAATTTGGAACACAGAGCCGGCAAAGACGCCGAGGGCAAAACAGGTGATGGAGTAGGAATCCTTTTACAGATTTCCCACAAATTCTTCAAAAAGACCTGTGACGCTCTCGGCTTTTCTATTGGAAAAGAACGGGAATACGGTATTGGACAGTTCTTCTTCCCACAGGATGAATTAAAGAGACGCCAGGCCATGAAGATGTTCGAGATTATTCTGGAAAAGAACGGACTGGAACTCATTGGATGGCGTGTGGTTCCGACGGTACCGGAAGTACTGGGACAGAAAGCACTGGATAAGATGCCGTATATTATGCAGGCATTTATTAAAAAACCAGCTGATGTGGAAAAAGGACTTCCATTTGACCGTATACTCTATGTGGCAAGAAGAGAGTTTGAACAGAGTAATGAAAACACCTACGTGGTATCATGTTCCAGCCGTACCATTGTATACAAAGGTATGTTCCTGGTAGGACAGCTGAGGACTTTCTTCAAAGACCTGCAAAGCCCGGACTATGAATCTGCCATTGCAACGGTACATTCCAGATTCAGTACCAATACGAATCCAAGCTGGGAACGTGCACATCCAAACCGTTTTATTGTGCATAACGGTGAGATCAACACTATCCGTGGAAATGCAGATAAGATGCTGGCCAGAGAAGAAACTATGGCATCTCCATATCTGGAAGAAGACTTCCATAAGATCCTTCCGGTAATCAATGCATCCGGTTCTGACTCTGCCATGCTGGATAATACACTGGAATTCCTGATCATGAGTGGTATGGATATGGCTCTTGCCATGATGATCCTGATTCCGGAACCATGGGCTAACAACATGACCATGTCCCAGAACAAGAGAGATTTCTATCAGTACTACGCAACCATGATGGAGCCATGGGATGGTCCGGCATCTATCATGTTCAGTGATGGTGATCTGGTAGGTGCGGTTCTGGACCGCAACGGCCTGCGTCCATCCCGTTATTATGTCACCAGTGACGGCTACATGATCCTTTCCTCTGAAGTAGGCGTACTGGAGATCCCACCAGAAAAGATCGTGATGAAAGAACGACTTCATCCTGGCAAAATGCTGCTGATCGATACCGTTCAGGGCAGAATCGTAGACGATGAAGAATTAAAAGAATTCTATGCATCCAGACAGCCATACGGTGAATGGCTGGATAACAATCTGGTAGAATTAAAAGATCTGAAGATCCCAAACAAGCGTGTTCCGGAATACTCCGCTGAAGAACGGGCCAGACTGCAGAAAGCATTTGGTTATACATTTGAAGAATATCGTACCTCTATCCGCAACATGGCATTAAACGGAGCAGAGAGCATTGGCGCCATGGGTATTGATACACCACTGGCAGTATTATCTGACCAGCAGCAGCCATTGTTCAACTACTTCAAACAGCTTTTTGCACAGGTAACCAATCCGCCAATTGATGCCATTCGTGAGGAAGTGGTGACATCCACCACTGTATACGTGGGAGAAGACGGAAACCTTCTGGAGGAAAAACCGGAAAACTGCAAAGTATTAAAAGTGAACAACCCGATCCTGACCAACACCGATATGCTGAAAATCAAACATATGAAGGTGGAAGGCTTCAAGGTAGCGGAAGTTCCGATTACCTATTATAAAAGTACCAGTCTGGACCGTGCCATTGACCGTCTGTTCGTAGAAGTGGACAAGGCACACAGAGATGGTGTCAACATTCTGATTTTGACAGACCGTGGCGTGGATGAAAACCATGTACCGATTCCATCGCTGCTGGCCGTATCCGCAGTACACCAGTATCTGGTAAAAACCAAGAAACGTACTTCACTGGCCATCATTCTGGAATCCGGTGAACCAAGAGAAGTACATCATTTTGCTACACTGCTGGGCTATGGTGCCTGTGCCATCAACCCATATCTGGCTCAGGATACGATCCATGAACTGATTGACAGCAAGATGCTGGATAAGGATTATTATGCAGCAGTAGATGATTACAATGCAGCAGTGCTTCACGGTATCGTAAAGATTGCATCCAAGATGGGTATTTCTACGATTCAGTCCTACATGGGATCCCAGATCTTTGAAGCCATCGGTATCAGCAAAGAAGTCATTGACCGTTACTTTACCAATACCGTCAGCCGTGTAGGTGGTATTACTATAAAAGATATTGAAAAACAGATCGAAGCACTTCATAATGAAGCATTTGATCCGCTGGGCCTGACCAACGATCTGACTCTGAACAGCATCGGACGTCACAAGTCCAGAAGTCAGGGAGAGGAACACCGTTACAATCCTCTGACGATTCATTTATTACAGGAATCAACCAGACAGGGCAATTATGCCATGTTTAAAGAATACACCGACCGCGTGAACCGGGAGGAGAGCGGATATCTGCGCAGCCTGATGGACTTCAATTATCCGGAAGAAGGCATACCGATTGAAGAGGTCGAACCGGTGGAAAACATTGTTACCAGATTTAAGACAGGTGCGATGTCCTATGGTTCCATTTCGCAGGAAGCCCATGAGACACTGGCCATTGCCATGAACCATCTCCATGGCAAATCCAATTCCGGTGAGGGTGGTGAAAGTGATGAACGTCTGGCGACAGCCGGAACTGCAGACGACAGAAGCTCTGCAATCAAACAGGTGGCATCCGGACGATTTGGTGTAACCAGCAAATATCTGACCAGTGCCAAAGAGATTCAGATCAAGATGGCGCAGGGCGCAAAACCAGGTGAAGGTGGTCATCTGCCGGGTGGAAAAGTCTATCCTTGGATTGCCAAGACCAGACATTCTACACCAGGGGTAAGCCTGATTTCCCCACCGCCACACCACGATATTTACTCCATCGAGGATCTGGCACAGCTGATTTATGACCTGAAAAATGCCAATAAGCAGGCAAGAATTTCTGTCAAACTGGTATCGGAAGCAGGTGTAGGTACGGTTGCAGCCGGTGTAGCGAAAGCCGGTGCACAGGTTATCCTGATCTCCGGTTATGACGGAGGTACTGGTGCAGCACCGAGAAGTTCTATCCACAATGCAGGACTTCCATGGGAGCTGGGACTTTCCGAAACACACCAGACACTGATCATGAATGGTCTGAGAAATAAAGTCCGTATCGAGACAGATGGTAAGCTGATGAGCGGTCGTGATGTTGCCATCGCAGCCATTCTGGGTGCAGAGGAATTTGGTTTTGCCACCGCACCACTGGTAACCATGGGATGCGTGATGATGCGTGTATGTAATCTGGATACCTGTCCGGTGGGCGTAGCAACACAGAATCCGGAACTGCGCAAGAGATTCAAAGGCAAACCGGAATATGTGGAGAACTTTATGAAATTTATTGCTCAGGATCTGCGTGAATACATGGCAAAACTGGGTGTACACAGTGTGGATGAGCTGGTAGGAAGAACCGATCTGCTGAAGAAGGGCAGTGGTTTCTATAAAGAAAAAGCCAGCCGTGTAGACTTAAGCGCAATTCTGGACAACCCATATCTGGGAGAAAAATGTATCTTTGATCCGGAGCATGTCTATGATTTCCATCTGGAAAAGACAGCTGATGAGCGCATTCTGATGAAGAAGCTGAAACCGGCTCTGGATAAAAAGCAGAAGAGAAGCATTGAAGTAGATGTGACCAATACCGACCGTGCATTTGGTACGATCTTCGGTTCTGAGATTACAAGAAGATATGATGACACGCTGGAAGAAGATACCTTCACTGTCAAATGTAACGGTGCCGGCGGACAGAGCTTTGGAGCCTTCATTCCAAAGGGACTGACTCTGGAACTGGTAGGAGATTCCAACGACTACTTCGGAAAAGGTCTTTCCGGAGGAAAACTGATCGTTTATCCACCAAAGGGGATTACTTATAAACAGGATGAGAACATCATCATCGGTAACGTAGCTCTTTATGGAGCCACCAGTGGAAAAACCTATATCAACGGTCTGGCAGGCGAGCGTTTCTGCGTTCGTAATTCTGGAGCAACCGCAGTGGTAGAAGGTGTGGGTGATCACGGATGTGAATACATGACCGGAGGACGTGTGGCTGTTATCGGTAAGATTGGCAAGAACTTTGCAGCCGGCATGAGCGGTGGTGTAGCTTACGTGCTGGATGAACACAGTGATATCTACCGTAAAGTAAATAAAGAACTGGTAGCTATCGAGAAGCTGGAAAATAAATATGATGTGGAAGAACTGAAACAGATGATTACTGATCATGTTTCCTACACCAATTCCGTAAAAGGAAAAGAGATCCTGGATCATTTTGATGAGTACCTTCCGAAATTTAAGAAGATTATTCCAAACGACTATAAGAAAATGATGAACACCATTGTACAGATGGAAGAAAAAGGCCTGAACAGTGAGCAGGCACAGATCGAAGCATTCAATGCCATTATGAAAGGAGGAAAATAAGATGGGAAAACCAACCGGATTCATGGAATATGAAAGAGAAACGGCGAAAGCAGAGTCCCCTCTGGAACGAATTAAGCATTTTAATGAGTTCCATACTCCTCTTTCTAAAGAAAAACAGCGCCAGCAGGCGGCAAGATGTATGGCATGTGGTGTACCATTCTGTCAGGCAGGTATGATGATCGGAGGGATGGCCAGCGGCTGTCCTCTGAACAATCTGGTGCCGGAGTGGAACGATCTGCTGTACAACGGATGTTACGAACAGGCATATGCCAGACTGATGAAGACACACTGCTTCCCGGAATTCACTTCCAGAGTGTGCCCGGCATTGTGTGAAAAGGCATGTACCTGCAACCTGAACGGAGACCCGGTCTCCACCAAAGAAAATGAAAGAACCATTATCGAAAATGCCTTTGCCACAGGGCTGGTAAAGGCTAATCCGCCTAAGGTACGCACCGGCAAGACTGTAGCCGTAGTAGGAAGCGGACCTTCCGGACTGGCAACAGCCATGCAGCTGAATAAGCGAGGACATAAAGTAACTGTATTTGAACGAAATGACCGCATCGGCGGACTTCTCCGCTACGGTATCCCGAATATGAAGCTGGAGAAACAGGTGATTGACCGCCGTGTGAAGCTGATGGAAGAAGAAGGCATCGAATTTGTCACCAATGCCAACATCGGTGTGGATATCACAGCAGAAGAATTACTTCAGAAATATGACCGTGTGGTTCTGTGCTGCGGTGCTTCCAATCCAAGAGATATCAACGCACCGGGCAGAGATGCGAAAGGCATCTACTTTGCAGTAGATTTCCTGAAGGCAACCACCAAGAGCCTGTTAGATTCGAACTTTGAGGATCACAAATACATTGACTGCAAGGGGAAAACGGTCATGGTCATTGGTGGAGGTGACACCGGAAATGACTGTGTGGGAACCTCCATCCGTCTGGGTGCAAAGAATGTGATCCAGCTGGAAATGATGCCAAAGGCACCGGACGAACGTGCAGCCAACAACCCATGGCCGCAATGGCCAAGAGTCTGCAAGACAGACTATGGTCAGGAAGAAGCCATTGCCAAGTTCGGTCACGATCCACGAATCTACACCACCACCGTTTCGGAATTCATCAAGAACAAAAACGGGGAACTGGTACAGGCGAAACTGGTTAAACTCCAGAGCAAAAAAGACGAGAAGAGCGGTCGTATGATGATGGTGCCAATCGAAGGCAGCGAAGAGATCATCGACGTCGATATCGTGCTTATCGCAGCAGGATTCCTGGGCTCCCAGAAATACGTCACCGATGCATTCAAAGTCAACATCAACGGACGCACCAACGTAGACACCGCACCTGGCAAATACCAGACCAGCGTACCAAATGTCTTTACCGCAGGAGATATGCACAGAGGACAGTCACTGGTGGTATGGGCTATCCGGGAAGGACGGGAAGCAGCGAAAGCTGTGGACGAGTCACTGATGGGATATACGAATCTGTAGAAAAAGAAGACTCCCACAGTAGAATCAGAGATGAGAAAACTGATCTGCTGTGGGAGATTTTGTGAAAATAGACTTTGTCGAACAATTTTATTTGCGTTATTATCAAATTTATGTTATCGTGGAACTACATTTCGATGAAATTCATATATATAACCATTCGAATACTATTATTTCCATTTACAATTTAATCAAATATATTTGATTACTGACAATATAATACATTTAACCGGGGAGCCGGGGGATGTGCTCTTACCTGATCTGAGCCTTACAGAAAGGGTGATTATTATGAGTACATATGAAGAATTGCAAATTATACTTTCTACTGCGATACTGATTGTTGCAATTTTGACTTATACACATAAGAAATAGCCATCCTGCACTCCGGAAAAGTCAAGGATAGCTATTCTTATAGTTTGAATTAAATTTTGCCAGGTCGGGTGAGTAGCATTCACCTTCCGGCTACCTTGTTAAATGTATTATATGCGATGCTTGTAGATTTGTCAAACCGCAAATTTCGATTTGAACATAGAAAGTGCTAAAATATTTGACACGTTTCTGGCGTCATAATATAATTTAAAAGAATAATGAAAACGGTATATACTTATACAGATTGAGAAGGTACAGAGATGATCATAGGAATCTGTGATGATGACAAAATATGGGAAAGAAAGGCCAGTTATATCATAGGAGAATACAGAAAAAAGGTATCGTTGGATATCGATATCCAATATTTCTCAGATAGAGAAAGCCTGCTAAATTATGAAGGCGAGCCGATGGAAGCGTTATTTCTTGACATAGAACTTGGGGATGAGAATGGAATAGAACTGGCAGAGGAAGTACATAAAAAATGGTCAGCCTGTCTGATTATATTTTTGACGAATCATCTCAGTTATGCTACGGATGTGTATCGAACGGAACATATCTGGTTTGCGGTAAAAGAGCAGTTTCCGGACAGAGTCGGTGAGATTTTTGGTAAAGTACTGCGGTACAGGGAAAAACAGAAAAAACAGATTCCATTTCTTTGTATGAATAAACAGATGATCAGTCTTTCGCCGGATGATATTTATTATCTGGAACGGACAGAGCGCAAGACCAGACTGGTTACAGCTTGGGGAGATTATGAGATCAAAGACCGGCTGGATACTTGTGAAACGTACTTGACCAGGCCGGATTTTTTAAGATGCCATAACAGCTACATTGTGTATTTGCCGAATGTGAAGGAATACAAAAAGGGAATCTTTTCCATGAAAAACGGTGACAGGCTTACTATCAGCAGAGCATATGAGAAAGAGACAAAAGCTGCTTTTACGCGATGGGTGATGAGCCAGATGGAAGGAGCATAATGAGATGTATATTATAGCAGCTTATTTATGGATTGCTCTTTCTGTTCTGCTATTAGCGCGAAAAACAATGCAGCTGGAAAAAGAAGAAGAAAGAAATCGGTTGATACAGTCTTATATGGTTACGTTGCAGGGCTTTTATCAAACCATACAGAGTCAGATTGATATGACAAGAAAGTTCCGTCATGATCTGGCAAAACATATTCAGACACTGGAGGTATTGATGGCGGAGGAAGATGGAGCAGAACTACAGAAGTATGCGGATGAACTGAAGCTGGAATATCGAAAAGTAGAAAATAAAGGTGAGAGTGAAAGAGAAGTAGTGAACGCCATTCTATCTATGAAAAGAAAGCTGTGTCAGGAGAAGGGAATTTCGTTGTACCTTAATATAGAAGAAAAGGAATATTCGCTGGTCAGAGATATGGACATGGTAGGAATTCTGGTCAATCTTCTGGACAATGCCATAGAAGAGAATGAGAAAATAGAGGCAGAAGAGCAGCGGGGCATCTGGCTTGATATGAAACAAAAAGAGCAGGGAGAAGTCTGGCTGCAGATAAAGAATAAAATCCGTCCAGATAAGAAGATCAATTTTCAAACGGAGAAACAGGGAGAGCACGGGATAGGAAGAGGCATTATAGAATATCTGGTAAAACAATATCAGGGTGAAGAAAAAGTAAGTATTGATCAGGAAACATCCGTTTTTTGCGAGACGATTTTGTTGAAATGCAGAATACAGGAGGATGAGAGCAAATGAGCAGTGTAATAGAATGGTTTCTGAGAGATAACCATTGGATCCGAATGGTGCTGCTCAATCTGCCTCTTCAGCTTTTTGCTATCAGAATCCTGGAATTACTGCTTGAAAAAATGAAGCATAAAGGCTATATGATTGGTTTTATGCTTGTCAGAACTACACTGCTGTGTTATTTTCAGTCTCTTGGGGATCAGATTTCCGTGTCAGGACATCTGGCAGAAATTGTACTGGGAGCCTTGGGAAGTATAGGTGCATGCCTTCTCTGTATTTATCTGGTTGAAGCAGAACCGATACGAGTCTTATTTGCAATTGCAATTTCGGAACTGTCTGCTATGCCTGTTATGGTATTTTCTATGATTGTCTTGAACTGGCTGGAAAAACGACCGGAAGGAATGTTTGGCTGGTATCTGACTTTCAGACCAGAGGATCTACTGGCATGGATCTTTGAAATACTTCTATTTATACCGATTTATGCTATAATGAAAAAAATCCAAATTTTATTCCGAAACTACGAAATCCGCCATACGAGACTGATCTGGATCATTTATCTGGAATATTTTCTGGTGATGCAGACCTCACAGCTCATCCCGATTGCAACCGAAGATGGAACCAGACGTGGAATGGTGCTTCCGTGCCTTATAGTAGCAGCGGCAGCAACGCTTGGATTAGTTAAAATATTCAGTAATCAAAAAGAAAAGATCCGAACAGAGAGCCAGTTCCTGCAGTTGGAGCTGACCATGATGCAGTCGCAATATCAGGCAATGCAATATCAGAGAAGTCATATCGAAGAGAGCCAGAAACTGATTGACCGGCAGATGCAGGAGATTATGAGGAGAGGTGAACGGGCAGAAAAACAGACCCAGATTACAGAATACCTGAGTGATCTGGAAAAAGCATATCAGAACATTCACGCCGGCATCTATTGCAAAGACTGGACCCTGGATGCGATACTATACACCGAAATCGAACGGGCGCGGCAGCAGAACATCTCAGTTACCTGTAAAGTGCAGAACTACCCCAAAGACCAGGATGGAATCCAATGCATGGGAAAGGTATTGGTAACATTATTTGAGTATGCAATAACTGAGAGTAAAAAGACAGATGGATCAAAAAAAGACGGATCAAAGAAACCACAAATAGATGTACAAATAAATGTCATCGCAAATCAGGCAGTTGTGCTTTTTACCTGCCAGGCAGGGAACGGAACACGGGCTTTGAAGAAAAAATTAGATGAATTAACAAAAGAACGAGAAGGGAATACCGAGATAGATAAGAAAGACCGGATTTGCGTAGGGACGGTGTTCTCTGGGGACGGAGTTTTCCGGCATTGTTAGTGTCCCTGATGGTAAAACAGAAGTTGTCTGAAAAAAGTTTCTTCCGGTATGCAGTCAAGGTCAAAAGATGCCTTATGGATTTGGATTGTTCCCTACTTCGTACTCTCACAATCCTGCCCCATATTCGCACATCGTGATTTCAGGCTTTTGACCTTGGCACCATACAAATATTGTATAAAAAAACGCAGTTTATGTCATAGAACAAAATTGCGTTTTTTTATGCTAAATTAAAAGAATAGAAAGAGAGAGCAACACGAGGAAAGCGGGAAAAAGAAATGAAATGGAAATTATGTGCTTGGGGCGTAATGCTGATATGCTTATTTGGAATGTCAAATATTGTCAGTGCGAATGATTGGGAAAATAATGACAACTGGGAGGGAATTTGGGAAGAAAAAGGTGAATGGTATTTTTTGGATGGCAATGAAGAATCTGAAATAAAAGTAAGAAGTGCACCGTCACAGGATGCAGAAGTTCTTTGTAGAATTTTATATATGGTAGATTGTTACGTGAGATATACAATAGGAAACTGGGGGTACACGACTGTTAATGGGGTGACAGGTTGGGTGGATTTAACAAACTCGACAGAAGTAAATAGTATCTGGTGGGAAATGCGGGATGAAGGTATAGATTTCTTTAGAGATGGTTCTGATCTACATTATTCGGAATACATATTATCTGAATAATAACTTTTCAAAGAGATATCGTGTTGTTCACACCAGATCTGATTTGTCAGTCCGGAGGCCCTGCATTGCTGTATTACATCCAGCCAGTATTGAAGTTTCACCTGTTTGTCTGGAGTCAAAGAAGAAAGATCCATAAGCCTGCTCCTTAGATTAGATTTAGAGTTTTTAGAGTCAACTCCCAAAACTCTAATCAATAGTTTACATGCAACAGCCAGAAATTTCGATACACCCTCTTATTGGACGCTTACGATAAAAGGTACTGACGGCGACAGAGCGGAAGCTTCCCGTCCAACCGATGCCGAACTGCAGAACGAATACAACTATATCCTGGCAGAGAATCTCACGAAGAAGCTGCTTGAAAAGAGGCTGATTTCTGTGGATGAATTCGACAAGATCATGGAGAAAAATCGGCGAACTTTCTCCCCGCTATTCTCCCGTATCTGAACAGATATAACTTGCTATTTAGACACTTCAGAGTGATATATAGACTACCCTGAAAGAAAGGAGACCGAGACTATGAAACGGATAACAAAGATCGAGGCAGCCGATACCGGAGCGGCGCGAAAACTGCGTGTGGCAGCATACGCCAGAGTTTCCACAGACTCCGAAGAACAGCTTATCAGCCTGGATGCCCAGAAGAACCATTACGAAGTCCTGATTCATTCCCGCAGGGACTGGGAATATGCAGGACTGTACTATGATGAAGGCATCAGCGGAACCAAGATGGCAAAGCGAGACGGTCTGCTTTCCATGCTTGCAGACTGCGAGAGAGGGCTGATCGACTATATCATCGTCAAATCCATCAGCCGATTCTCCCGAAACACGGTGGAGAGCATTGAGACTGTCCGCAAGCTCTGCAGCATGGGCATTTACATCCTGTTTGAGAAGGAGAATATCGACACCGGAAAGATGGAGGGCGAATTGCTGCTCTCCATTTTGTCAAGTCTGGCAGAAAGCGAATCCCGTTCCATTTCCGAGAACGAGACCTGGAGCATTCAGAAACGCTTCCGTAATGGCACCTACAAGATCGCCTATCCTCCCTACGGTTACGATTACATTGATGGCGAGATGGTGGTGAATCCGGAACAGAGCGAGATCGTGAAGTGGATCTTTGCAGAGGTGCTTTCCGGCAGCAGTACAACGCAGATTGCCAAGGCACTGAACGCCAGGGGCATTTCAACCAAGCGAGGCGGCAGATGGACGGGGCATACCATTAACGGCATGATCAAGAATGAGAAGTACACAGGGGATGTTATCTTCCAGAAGACCTACTCCGATGACACTTTTACCCGCCGCAGGAACAACGGTGAAAGAGACCAGTTCTTCGCACAGGGACACCACGAAGCTATCATCAGCCATGAGGACTTTGATGCCGCCAACGACATGATCGCAAGGAATGCCGCCGAAAAAGGCATCTACGCTGACAGCCGGAAGTACCAGAACCGATACGCATTTTCGGGCAAGGTCATCTGCGGAGACTGTGGGGCGGTGTGGAAACGCAGAAAGATCGGAGATTACTTCGGTTATGTCTGCACCACCCACCTGGATGATAAAGATGCCTGCACCATGAAGTCCATCCGGGAAGACAGCATCATGGCGGCCTTTACGACCATGATGAACAAGCTGATCTTCGCAAGGGACAAGGTACTTCTTCCCTTCTCAAACGCACTGAAGACCGCTGAAAAGGCAGAGTACCTGGATGAGTTTACAGCTTTGGAAGAGGGACTTGAGAAGAACCTTCAGAAAAGACAGCAGATTACACAGCTTTTCACGAAGGACTACCTTGACCCTGCGGTTTATGCGCAGCAGAACGATGAGCTTCTGAATGCGAGTGCAAGGCTTACCGCTGAGAAGGATGCCATCATCGCAAAGATCAGCGGCGGCAGCAAGCAGAAGGAAGCCTTGGAAGACATCCTTCGCTACACTTCGGGGGCTTCCATGATGACAGAATTTGATGAAGACCTTTTCTCAAGATTTGTGGACAGGGTCATGGTTTACAGCAGAACGGAGATAGGATTTGACATGAAATGCGGACCTATCTTCCGAGAAAGGATTTGATTATGAAGCACACACCATACGGATATGACATTGTGGGCGGTGCGGCGGTCATCAACGAAGAACAGGCCGCCAACCTGCGAAAACTGTGTGAAAACTACCTTTCCGGCATGTCCTTTGTCCAGGCGGCAAAGGATGTAGGGCTGGAGATGAAGCATAGCGGTGTCAAGAGACTGATGCAGAACCCACGCTACCTTGGAGACGATTTCTACCCTGCGATACTTACCGCCGAGATCGCCCAGGCAGTGGAAACCGAAAGGCTGAGAAGAGATGCCCTTTACAAGGGTACGAGATACACAAAGGAAGCGGTGACCACGGTGATCCCTACGAGGTTTGCCATGAAGCGTACCGCTCCAAAATATCAGAACCCAATCAAGCAGGCAGAATACGTCTACAGTCAGATAAAGGAGGCGAAGTAAATGCAGGCACTGGCACAGAACGTTACCGTCATTCCGGCACGAAGACGAGTCGGTTCGCAGAGAACGGCTGCCCAGGTGCAGAAGATCAGGGTTGCCGCCTACTGCCGTGTTTCCACGGACTCCGAGGAACAGGAAACCAGCTACGAGGCACAGGTCAGCCATTACACGAAGTACATCAAGAGTAAGCCGGAATGGCAGATGGTTGAGGTTTATGCCGATGATGGAATATCAGGCACCAACACTGCCAAGCGAGACGAGTTCAACCGCATGATTGCAGACTGCGAAGCCGGAAAGATCGACCTGATACTCACCAAATCCATCAGCCGATTTTCCAGAAATACGCTGGACTGCCTTAAGTACACCAGAAAGCTGAAGGCACTGAACATCGCCGTTTTCTTTGAGAAAGAGAACATCAACACCATGGATTCCAAGGGTGAGGTGCTGCTTACCATCATGGCTTCACTTGCATAGCAGGAATCGGAATCCCTGTCAGCCAACGTGCGGATGGGCATCCAGTACCGAAATCAGCAAGGCAAGGTGCAGATCAACCACAACTGGTTCTTAGGCTACACCAAGGATGCGGAAGGCAATCTGGTCATAGACCCGGAGCAGGCTGAAATCGTCCGCCGCATCTACCGGGAGTGCCTGGAAGGAGCAAGCTTCCTGCAGATTAAGCGAAGCCTGGAAGCAGACGGCATTCCCAACGGAGCGGGACATCTGAAATGGCATGAGAGCAACATCCATCAAATTCTTACCAATGAGAAATACATCGGCGATGCCCTTCTGCAGAAGACCTACACGGTCAGTATCCTGGACAAGAAACGTGCCGCCAACAACGGTGAGATGCCGAAATACTATGTGGAAGGCAGCCACGAAGCTATTATCGACAGGGATGTGTTCATGAAGGTCAAAGCGGAGATTGCCAGACGGGCTAATCTGAATCCTGACGGAAAACGCAGAGTTTACAGCAGCAAGTACGCACTTTCCGGCATGGTGTTCTGCGGACACTGCGGAGACATTTACCGCCGGGTGAAATGGAACAACCGAGGCTGCAAATCCACGGTCTGGCGATGTGTCAGCAGAGTTCTCAAAGGAAAGATGGACTTTGATTGTCCGGCAAGGACGGTGAAAGAAGAAGTTCTGCAGGGGGCAATCGTCACGGCAGTTAACGATGCCTATGCAAGAAGGAATGCCGTCATTTCTCTTCTGAAAACAAACATCCAGGAGACGGTCTTTGATGATCTTGAGGCAAGAATCGCAACGATAGATGAACAGCTTACAGAGCTTCAGCAGCAGATGATCGACAACTCCGGCGATAACGCACTGGTGGAAGAACTGGGGCTTCAGATGGATGACCTTCGAGGAAACCGCCAGGGAATCCTTGCCGAGGCAGCAGAGCGAACTGACCTGCAGGCACGAATGAACGACATGATTGCTTTCCTGGAAGAAATGCCCGCAGCCGTTACGGAGTACAGCGAAGCCCTCGTCAGAAGGCTGGTCGACAGGATTACCATTTTCGATGAGAAGATTGTGGTGGAACTGAAATCGGGTCTTCAGATGGAAGCGGAAGAGTAAAGAAAACAGAGAAAATAGCTATCATCAGACGATGCTGTTTTCTCTGTTTATTTCTATGCTCTCCCAAAGTATGTGAAATCAAAAATATTATTATACTATATTCAGAAAAAATTTGCAAAAGCATTGAAATTGACAACCGTTTGGTTTATAATATAATGGTCTAACTGGTCAATGCAGGAGAAAACAGGAGAAAAAATGAATACTTCAGAACAAATAAAAGAATTATGTAGAGAAGAGAAAATTAGTATTGCTGAATTGGCGAGGAGAATTGGACAAACGCCTCAAAATTTTAACAAAAAATTGAAGCGTAATACTATTAGCACGGAAGAATTGATTTCCATTGGTGATGTTGTAGGTGCAAGATTTGAACAGGCTTATTACCTGAAAAATGGAAGCGTGATTTGTATCTCTAATCGGCAATATCATATTTAAACATAGTGAAATCAATAGCATATCAAAAAGGAGAATACAGTATGGATTTACCAATCGAACTGAAATCAGCATCCGAAAAATTAGTGGTTGGATACAAGCAGGCTCAGCTAAAGAAAATTGCACAGAACTTGAGCGATAGATATCGAAATGAAAGCGGTGCCGGAAAAGTATTACTGTCAAAAGATATTGAGGCAGCAGTTTATGCTTTAGTTAGAATGCCGGCCACGTATGGTGCTGTTTCTGATGCGTTAAAGTATGCACTGGAGTATTTTGACGGAAGCATTAGTACATTGCTGGATGTTGGTGCGGGTAGTGGTGCTGCAACCTGGGCTGTTAGTAATCAATTAGAGCTTGAAAGGATTACTTGCATTGAAAGAGAAGGCGCTATGAGAAGAGTTGGAGAAACTCTTATGAAGGAAGGCAACCGAACTTTGGCAAGTGCAAGATGGATCAGCTCGGATTTGACAACAGTAAAGGTGACGAATTCTGCAGATTTGGTTGTTTCGTCGTATGTAATGAATGAAATGGCCAAAAAGGATCGTCAGTTTGTTTTGGATAGTCTTTGGAACGCTACAGAAAAAATGTTATTGATTGTAGAGCCAGGGACACCTGCAGGTTTTTCTGTTTTAAGAGATAGTAGGGAGTATCTTTTGTCTAAGGGCGCACATATTGTTGCACCGTGTCCTCATGAGTCGGCATGTAGATTAGCTGAAGATGATTGGTGTCATTTCACATGCAGGGTTCAGAGAAGTAAAATTCACAAAATGTTAAAAGATGCAGATGTGCCATATGAAGATGAGAAGTACTCCTACATGGCATTTGTTAAGCAAGAGTGTAACCGCGCTTCGGCTAGAATTTTAAGGCATCCATATATTGATAAAGGGCAGATTGGTTTAGAGCTTTGTACCCAAAATGATAACAGAAGTGCTGTTGTCAAGAAAAAGGATGGTAAATTGTTTAAGGTTGCTAGAAAAGCAAAGCATGGAGATAGTATTGAGATTAAGTAAATGGAGTAAAGATAAATGGATTGGCCGTTTTTGAAAATGGATATTCAGTATATCCTTTTGAATAGAATTGTGTGCAAAATACCATCTTGGCATGTTAGACGCTTTTTTTATAGACTATGTGGCATGAAAATCCATGAATCGGCGAGAATTGGTATTAATACGGTTATTGTTTCGCCGAGCGGAATAGAAATAGGAATACGTAGTGTAATTAACGATAACTGTGTTATTGATGGAAGTGGCGGAGTCTATATAGGGAATGATGTTTCTATATCCGCTTTTAGTAAGGTGTATTCATGTTCTCATAAAACAGATTCACCTATTTTTGAGTATTTTACAAATCCGGTAGAAATTAAGGATAATGTTTGGATAGCGGCTAACGCAATGATTCTTGACGGTACGGTATTAAATGAGTTTTCTGTTATTGGAGCTAATAGTTGTTTTAAAGGCGTAACTGAAAAAGGTTACATTTACTATGGTAATCCTGCCAAGAAGATGAAAAAGAGGAATCTAGATAAAAAGTATGCGATTGATTTTCATCCGCATTTTAGATAAAAGAGGCAACGAAATATGAAAGTTTTTATAACTGGTGTGGCAGGGTTTATGGGAAGTCATTTGGCAGATCGTTTGATAAAAAATGGCGATTATGTTGTTGGCGTTGATAATCTTGTCGGAGGCGATATCGCAAATGTAAACCCCAAAGTTGAGTTTTATAATGAGGATTGTGATAACCTGGAAAAGATGGTGGAGTACATGAAAGGATGTGACGTTGTTTTTCATGCCGCATGTACCGCTCATGACGGATTCTCATTATTTTCTCCGTATTATATAACTAAGAATACTTTTCAGATTACGATTAGTGTACTTAGCGCAGCAATACAAAACAAAGTCTCTAAGTTTATTTATTGTTCAAGTATGTCACGGTATGGAGAACAAGAAGTATTACCTTTTACTGAGGATATGGTTTGTAAACCTAAGGTTCCCTATGGTGCAGCAAAATATGCAGCTGAGTTGGTAGTTGAACAGATTTGCAGTTTGAACAATGTATATTTTAATATTATTGTTCCACACAACATTATCGGTCCACGTCAGTGCGCAAATGATCCGTTTCGCAATGTGGCTGCTATTATGATAAATCGTATGCTACAGGGAAAACAACCTGTGATATACGGTGATGGGGAGCAAAAAAGATGTTTTTCAGATATAGAGGATGTTATTTTCTGTATAGAACAGTTAGTGTATCGTTCGGATTTAGATGGAGAAATATTTAATATTGGCCCTGATGAAGAGTTTGTTACAATAAATACTTTAGCAAGAACAATTGCTGATGCGTTGGATTTTGAACTCAATCCTATTTATGTACCGCAACGACCAAATGAGGTTAAGTATGCAACATGTTCATCTGAAAAAGCACGAAAACTTTTAGGATATTCAACGAAAGTAACCTTGGAAGAGGGAATTCGACGTATGGTTGAAGAAAGGAAAATCAAAGGACCTGTGGATTTTGATTATCACTATGATATAGAGATAATTAACGATAAAACACCAAAAACCTGGGTTGATCGTTTGATATAGGAGTAATGAAATGAAAGTAGTAGTATTAAGTTACTATAATCCTTGGATTAGTGGTGGTGGACACCGCCCGGTCTGTGTTTTAGAAGAGGACTTAAAAAAGGGACATGAAGTTGTCTTTATATTTGAGAGTTTAGCAGAAACTGAGTATATGCCTAGTTTTGGACTGTATAATAATCCGAACTTAAAGCTTGTGAGGAGAGATAAGATCAGCGGTGCATTTGAAGCAATGAATTCGCAGGCGAAAGACATTGTTTCAGAAGAATATTTATTAGATATCTGGAGACCGGATTATATCAGATCACATAATCCTGTTGGAAGTTATATCGAATTACTTACGAAGTGTAAGGAGAAAAACATCCCGCATTTATATGATCAGATGGATTACTGGGATGGATTCCCCGTGCAACCATGGGGTGAGTGTACGGAAGATGCTTATATTGATTTGGCTGTTAGTAATATGACAATCAGCAATTGGTTAGTCGAGAAGAATTCTCTTAAAACATTAAGACCATTTGTGATGGTTCCGAATGCGATTAAAGAAAATTTTGCCGAAGAATTGTCTATTCCATATAGTGAAGTAACGCAAAGAAATTTAATGAAAAGAAAGACAGTAGTGTATTCCGGAGCTATTTGGCCTGAATGGTTTGATTGGGATATTATGTCATATTTAATTGAGATGAGACCTCAATATGACTTCTTGATGATTGGTGCATATAACCCTAGCTCTGATGAAGACGATGGTCGTAATGTAAAAGAGATAGTTGCAAAACTTAAGTCATTTGATAATGTCTCTTTTTTAGGGCAGATTTCGCATATGGAACTCATTCCTCACTTAAAAGGTAGTAATGTTTCTATTATCCCATTTGTTGTAAATGATGTAACTGAGGCTTGTTCGCCATTAAAGTGTTTCGAGTATTTAGGAGCTTCATTGCCGGTTGTTACCACAGCACTTCCTGAAATCAAAGATTATCCAATGGTGTTTACTGCGCATAGTAAGGAAGAGTTTCTTGAATTAATAGATTCTCTGCTTGAGTATGGTGTAACAGAAGAACAATATATGGAAATGAAAAAATTTGTTGATAATAATACGTGGAAAGCAAGAAGCAATACTTTGGAATCTGTTGCATTAGATATGCTTTTACAAGGAGAGTTGTGATATGGTTGTTCTCGGTATTTGTGGAGGACATGACGCAAATTGGTGCGTCTTTAAGGATGGAAAACTAATAGGGGCATTTGAGAAAGAGCGTTTTTCGCGAATCAGACATGACGAAGGTTATGTTATGGATCTCGTGGATAAAACTCTTGAAAATCTGGGTATATCATTTGATGAAGTTTCATTAATCGCAACTAGTGAAGCGAATTTTAAAGGGACAGATCCAGGATTACATTACATAAAAAAAAGAATATACGATGAACCAGACCAATGGGTTGATATGCAAGTAGAATATCATGGGAGGATAATTCCTTGCTTTGCAATCCCCCATCATTTGTGCCATGCAGCTTATTCATATTATGCGAGTAATGAAGACGAAAGTGTGGTTTTAACTTGGGATGGTGGTGGAGATTTTTACACAACGAATGCCTACACTTCTACGAGCATTTCATATTGGAAAAACAAAAAAATACAATGGTTTGAACGTGTTGGCAACAGTGACTTAGGATCATTGTGGCATATTTATTCAAAGGTGATTTTTCAGAATCCATTTGCCGCTGGAAAGTTAATGGGATTAGCTGCTGTGGGAAACGACTCTTTAGTTAAAGCGTTTTCTGATTATGCTTTGCGACCTGTTAGAGGAAAATTAGAACCAGTTTTCTCGATTAAAAATTGTTGGCCTGATGAAGATTATCCTATGTTTAGATATGTTAACAACTGGGAACTGCCAGAGGCGGCCAATGTTGCTTATGCAGTTCAAGATATAACAATTAAGGCAGGTATTGAACTGGCAAATAAAGCGTATTCTGTTTCTGGCAGTAAAACATTATGCTTAGGTGGAGGCTGCGCTCTGAATGGTTATCTTAATACAGAGTTGTCCAAGAAAACTTCATTTGAGAAGGTTTTTGTTCCACCATCTGTTCATGATGGCGGTTTATCAATTGGCGCTGTTATGTTTACTTTGAATAATATTTTGGGGCTGTTAACCCAAAATATAAGTGAAGATGAATTGGTGTTCAACGGCTTAAATTATTCGGATGATGATTGTGTTCATGCGTTGAGGGAAGCCGGTTTGAAATGGCGAGTCTTGGATTCAAATGAAATACATTTGTATGCGGCGGAGCAATTAAGAAACGGAAAAATTGTTGCCTGGTATGAAGGCAAGAGTGAGCACGGACCGAGAGCGTTAGGACATCGTAGCTTTCTTGCAGATCCGAGATTCCCTGAAATGAAAGACAGATTAAATAATACAGTTAAATTTCGCGAGTCATTTAGGCCAATTGCTCCAGTTGTACTAGAATCAGATATGAAACGTTGTTCTGATGACATCGAAAGAAGTCCTTTTATGATGCATATTGTTACGACAACGGAGGAGTTTCAGAGGGTGAATCCTTCGGCAATACATATTGATGGAAGCGCACGAGTTCAGACGTTAAACGATAATAATCCGATGGGAAAGATTATCAGATGCCTTAAGGATTTGGATGGCGGGTATTCAATATTAAACACGTCTTTCAATTGTCGTGAGCCAATTGTTGAAACCCCATTGGATGCAGTTCACACATTTTTGAAGGTTCCGGTCGATGTTCTGTGTTTAAATGGAAAATATTGTGTTGAGAGAGGATAATATTGTTGGGAAAAATATATGTTGTAATCCCCATGTACAATGCAATCGATAGTATAGATTCTGCTGTAAAGAGTGCTATTTCACAAAATAATGTTGATATTCAAGTCGTTCTTGTAGATCATGGTTCGAAAGACGAAACATATAAATATGTTAAAGATAAATACGACCATTTTTCGAATATTAGTGTAATTGGTCTTACAAGGATTCCTAATGAAGTGAGATCGGCTTCTAGACCTTTGAATAACGGAATGAAGTATGTTCTTGAGCATGCCGATGATTTGGACTGGGTAATGAGATTGGATTCGGATGATGTTCTAGCAGACGAAAATACATTATGTGGGGTTTTGCAGAACAACACAGATGAATGTTTATTGTTAAGCGGGAGCATGGTGTTTATTGATACAAGTAAAAGGTATGCACAAGAATATTGTCAGGAACGACGATACTGTAGTGTATCAGAACTTCGCAAAGGTGCCGCATATGCGTATCCTCATCATTCCACTTTAGTGTCAATTAAGATGCTTAGAAAAATATGGAATAAGGATAATTATTGTTATTATGAAAAAATCGGTTATGGTGAGGATCTTGATTATACAGTTCGTATGCTCTCGTTATGTAAAGAAAATCAGATGATCTTTACTTCGAAACCCATGATAATAAAAGAATTGAGTGGCGATACGATTACTAATTCGGTTGGTTTTTGTACTCTGATGTATGATCATTTTGAGATATTTCGTAGAAATAGATGTTTGTCAAAATGGCTATTCATAAAAATAGTTTTCTGGTATGTATTAGAGAACTGCGGTAAGATCGGGAGAAAAATAAATAACATGAGAACTCCCCCGGCTGTAAAGTATTCCGTATCAAATGTATTAGACTTTGAATCTGTTAAGCATATGAAAGAGAAATGGAATGCTTAAGGAGAATGTCCATGAAAGTAGTGTTTTTTGATGCAGATGGTACGATATGCCATTTGCGAAATGGTATTTCGGAAAAGAATATAGAAGCCTTTTCACGATTAAAACGTGCAGGCTATTACACTGTATTATGCACAAGCAGAAGTATGCCGTTTGTTACAGAGAACCTTAGAAATCTAGGCTTTGACGCATACATTACATCTGGAGGAGCGTGTATACAGACGCAGGAATATATTACTGACTACAGGATCCCTTATGAAACAGTACTAGGGTTGATGTCTGTGTTTGAAAAGTATGAGTTGATTCCGATTTTATGCGGTCAGAATCATATATTATTTAATCCGTTAATCCTGAATTCTGATATTGATCCGTGGTACGATGTTATTTTTGAGCAAATTAAAAATGCATACTCTCCGTTGTGCCAATATACTGAAGACGTAAATATCAACAAGATTTGTGTGAAGATTGGAAAAAATAGACCAAGTTCTAGGGAAATCCAAGAATTGTTTGCGTATATTAAATCTGCTTATAGTTGTGAGATTACAGCTGGGTGGGACGATGAGGAAAACTTAGTTGAATTTGAAATCACAGTGAATGGCAGAAACAAAGGGGCTGCTGTTGCTGAATTTCTCCGTGAAGCTCAAAAAAAAGACAAAAACATTACTACCTGGGCTCTTGGAGATGGCACAGCAGATATTTCCATGTTTAAAACTGTTGACTGCTCAATAGCTATGGGAAATGCTCCTAACATCGTCAAGGAAGCAGCTACTTATGTTACGGAACGCTATGAACATGATGGCATGGCTGTTGCGTGTGAAAAAATAGTCATGAAGAATGATGTGTACGAACAGATTGTTTCTTTTTCGGATATTTCTACAGATGGAATATTAGGTTTTGAACGATTTTTGATTTTTGATAAGGCAAAATGGTTTGATTTGTTCATAAAACAAAAATCTATTCCACCAATCCAAATCGATTGGCAATTGAGTAGTTCTTGTAATTTGCGATGTAGATGGTGTGTTGGTCAAAGTGTAAACAAGGATAATGAACTATCGGTATTAGCTGATAGTATGACTTTGGAAAAGGTAAATTCTATAGCAAAACAGATTGCACAACTATGTGTTTCTGGAATCTCAATTGAAACGGTTCAGTTTTCTGGTTTTACAGGAGAGCCGCTCATCCATTGGACCCTTTTGCAACGTGCTATCGAGATTCTAAAGTCGTATAGTGTTCGAATAGGTATATTTACAAACGGAACGCTTATGGACGAAAAAACTTGGGAAAGCTTGACCAATATAGAATCTGTTCATATTAGTTTAGATGGAGGAACTACAACCTGGAAGCAAATAAAAAACCCCAAGAATGCAACTGTTGACTATAAAGCAATTATACAAAATATTAAAGGACTAGTTGAATATAGGAATAAGAAAAATAGTCCTACAGAAATTAATACAGGATATACAGTAACGCAGGATAATATCGGAGAATTGGAAGCTACTATTCAAGACTTAGTTAACATTGGGGCAGATTCGATATGTATCAAATATGATATCACCGGAAACGAAGAACTATTATCACAACAGGATTGCAAATGTAAGATTGATGAATGCTATCGTAAGTATCATTCAACAAGTTTTAAAGTCCTTGTTATGCATGATGAAGCGCCTGATAAAGTGAAGAACAGATGGGATTGTCAGAATGGATGTTATTACAGGTACTTCTTTTGTACGATAGGTTCGGATGGAAATATCTACCCTTGTGATTATCAAACATTAAATGGTTGTCCGTCTTTTGGAAATATCAGCAAAACATCTTTTGAAGAAGCATATGAGATTAAAAAAAGTAAATGGGATGAATTAGTTTCATCGAAACAACAGTTTAGGAATGTTTGTCCGCCATTGGCCGAAGTGATTAATCTGTATCTTGATAAAGTCATGAGATTGGTTGATCTCTATGGTTCAGATGTCGTATTGTCTGCGTTTCAGAGAATTAGAGATGAGTATAGGTAGGAACAAAATATGAACTCTAGTATTATAATCACTGAATGCACCATTCCCGTTGGGAGTGGTGTGTTTCTTAATGGAGACTTATATCTTCCACAAGAAGAGAAACAATTGCCAGTTATCATAATGAGGACTCCATACGGAAAACATAATATTAGTGCAGTTTTCAATCCTCTTGAAATAGTTAGGAGAGGCTTTGCATTATTAGTTCAAAATGTAAGAGGACGATTTGAGTCGACTGGTGTTTTCAATCCATTTCTTAACGAAAAAATAGATGGTGACGCTACTGTTGAATGGTTATGTAATCAAAAGTGGTGTAATAAACACATTTATGCATTGGGCGTTTCATATGAGGGGATGACTGCAATTTTGGTAGGTGGAAACAAAAATACTAATGCGATCGCACCTATCATGAGTACATCCAACATTTTTCGTGATTGGTTTTTTGAAAACCACTTTATTAAACAGGGGTTTGTTCAGTCGTGGTCTCATAGTTTCGCATTTACTGACAATGGAAATCTTCTAGATTATCAAGACATCGATTTTGTACAGCAGTTGGCAAGTGATATAAAGAAATTATATTATGGCCATATGGATGATTTCCCTGTTTCGCGCTATTTGGATTATTATCATTCCTGGATAGATGAAAAGGATACTTTATACTGGGGAAAAGTGAAAACATCCATGCTCGGAAATATGAATGCAGCTACGTACTATATCTCTGGGTGGTATGATATCTTCTGCGAAGGATCAATAAAGCAATATTTTGAGAATTCTAGTCGTGCACCAGGACACCATAGGCTCGTTATAGGGCCATGGTCTCATACGGAATTATTTGGTTCTGTTGTTGGAGATATTGATTTCGGAATTTATTCCTTGGAAAAATATTCGCCGATGGATATTATTGATTGGTTCGATAAAGTAGAAAATAATACGGCAAAGGAAAATGATATCTCTTTATATGTCATGGGAAAGAATAAATGGTATCGCTTTAAGGAGATGCCAAAAGCGCAGATACAACGATATTTCCTAAATAGAAATAACGAGAACAGAACTATTGATTGCATTAGTTTTTCTAAGAAAGATGAAATAGATACTTTCGTATTTGATTGTTTTCGATTGGTACCTACGTGTGGAGGGAGATGTATTGATGCTATCCCGGATGCTTTGGGTGGTCCGAAGTATCAACGCCTTATTGAAGAGAGAGACGATGTTTTGGTATACACATCAGAAGTGTTAGATGATGATGTCACTATTATTGGAGAGGTTAAGTTTTCGTTATCCTGTAGCTCATCTCTGGAGCATATGGACTATACAGTAAAGTTATGTGATGTTGATCAGGATGGTAATTCTGTGAATATTTTAGATTCTGGAGTGAGAATAGATACAGATGCGGATAAAACAGGAATCTATTGTTTTTCAATAGGAACGGTCGGTCATTGTTTTTTGAACGGTCATAGAATACGTTGTCAAATAAGCTCTTCTAATTTTCCGAGGTTGAATGTTCAAGATTGGCTAATAGATAAAAGAGGAGAAAACACGGTTTATTTGAATGGAATGACTTATATTGACTTACCTGTTGTTAGGTTGGAGTGATTATGAAAAGAAGGAAAATTGTGATTGTTGGTGCTGGTTATGTAGGAATAGCTGTTTCAATAATCCTTTCAGATAATAATGATATTGTTCTTTATGATATTGACAATTCAAAAGTTGATTTGATGAAATCAGGGACTTCACCAATAAATGATGAAGATATGTGTAAATTTTTCAAATCCATTAAAAATGATAGTCGCTACACCATTACTAGCGATAGCACTGGTGTTTTTGAAAAGGCTGATTATGTCGTAATATCCGTACCGACAAATTGGAATCAAGATAATCACAGCTTGGATGTTACCACCTTGTGTGGTGTTCTCGAGCAGATAAAAAATGACCATCAATCGCCTGTCATTGTTATAAAGTCAACCTTACCTTTAGGTACTATGGATTATCTCAGGAATGAGTATAACTTTTTTTCAATATTCTATGTTCCAGAGTTTCTGAGAGAAGGAAGCGCGGTAAAAGATGAAAAAAACCTGACTCGTTTAGTAATTGGAACAAATGATTTTAAATCACGGTATATTGAAGAAATAAAGGGCTTATTCCTAGATGGGCAAATAAAGGATGATGTTCCAGTATTAGTTACTAGTGGTACGGAAGCCGAATTGATAAAATTGTATTCTAATGCATTTCTCGCACTAAGAGTTGCATTCTTTAATGAGATAGATACATATGCAGAACTGGAAAATCTAAATTCGAAAAGAATTATTCAGGGGGTCTCGCTGGATCCTAGAGTTGGTAATTTCTATAATATACCATCTTTCGGTTACGGTGGCTATTGTCTCCCAAAAGATACTAGAGAATTGCAATATATTTATAACGATGTTCTATCGGCTGTTATTCCATCCCTGGTGCATTCAAATATAATAAGGAAGAAGTACATTGCGGAATCAATAATTAAACTGATTGAAAAGATAGCAGTTTCTGAACCGTTGATTGGTATATATAGGCTTAATATGAAACGCGACTCTGATAATTTTAGAGAGGCTGCAATTTTGGACATTATTGATATGCTTATGGATAATGGATACCAGGTAGTGGTATTTGAACCTATAAGAAAGCAATTAGAAGGTTATTCGTTCACGTTTGTGGATGATTTGAAGGAATTTAAAAAAATGAGTTCTATTATTGTTGCCAATAGAATATCTAGTGACCTTCTTGATGTTCGTGAAAAAGTGTATACGAGGGATTGGTTTTAAATATGAAAAAAATATTGATCGTATTTGGTACAAGACCGGAGGCAATAAAGATGTGCCCTCTTGTATTGGAATTAAAACGAAGAAAGAAGTTTGACATCAAAGTATGTGTTACAGGCCAACATAGAGAGATGTTGGATACTGTATTGAGAGTATTTGATGTTATACCAGATTATGATTTACATATTATGCAAGAAAAGCAGACGCTCTTTGATATTACGAATCGTATTCTGGACAGATTTGGCTCAGTGTTGGAGAATTATTGTCCGGATCTGGTTGTTGTGCATGGTGATACCACGACTTCGTTCGCAAGTGCTTTGTCTGCATTTTATAAACAAATACCAGTAGCACATATTGAAGCAGGTCTACGAACTCACAATTTACGAGAACCATTTCCTGAAGAATTTAATAGACAGGCAGTTTCTATTATTGCTAGGTATCATTTTGCTCCTACAGAGCATGCCAAGAGCAATTTGCTTATGGAAGGAAAAAATGAAAATAGTATTTTTGTAACCGGTAATACCGTCATCGATGCGATGCGTACAACAGTTTTAAAAGAGTATTTTCACAAAGAAATAGAATGGGCAAAAGGTTCTAAATTAATTCTTATGACAGTTCATCGCAGAGAAAACATCGGAAAGCCTATGGAAGATATTTTTCGAGCAATGAAAACTGTTGTAGAAAGACACGCGGATGTAAAAATTATTTATCCAATCCATATGAATCCCTCAATCAGATGTATGGCAGAAAATGTGTTAGGTAATCACGAACGAATTCATTTGATTGAACCCTTAGATGTTGTTGATTTTCATAATTTTATAAGTCGATGTTTTATTATCGTAACAGATTCAGGCGGAATACAGGAGGAAGCATCTTCTTTTGGAAAGCCAGTACTTGTATTGCGAAATACAACTGAACGCCCTGAGGGAATTGAGGCGGGAACACTCAAACTTGTGGGAACGAATTATGAAAATGTGTTAATAAGTGTGGAAGAATTACTTTCGAATCATGAGATTTACTCTGCAATGAGTACTGCAAGAAGCCCATATGGAGACGGATGCGCATCTGAGTATATTTCCAATATTTTAGAAAGGGAACTAAGCGATGAATAGATATCCAGAAATCATAAATTTAGAAATAATGTCGAAATGTAATTTGAAGTGTATTCATTGTAAATTGCAACATCAAACAACTGAGGCAAACAATCGGTGGATGTCTTTGGAAGATTTTATGAAATATGCGAACAGGATAAGAGATTTTATTATTCACGCAAATGAATTTATGTTTTCTAGTGTTGAGCCATTATTGCATCCTGCTTTGTTTCAAATGATGGATTATATTTCATCAATTAATCCCCGAATGGAATTTCCGATACAAACGAATGGTATGTTTTTAACCGAAGACATAGTTAGAGAATTACGTAAGAAAAATGTGCCTTGGGTTTCTGTTGCTCTTGATGGAATAAACGAAAAACAGTTAGCATTTTTCAAAAAAGGAACATCATTTGCGACAGTAATTGATAATCTGAAAATGCTGAGGGCATCAATGCCAGAATCATGTCTGATTAGATCTGTGTTTGTTTCTAACACGGATAATATTGAAATATTGCCAGAGTATGTTCGTTTTTGTAAAGAACTCGGAATAGATGCAATTGATGTTAATGGACTATTCTGTTATGACAAGAATCTTCAGAAATATGCCCTTTATTCAGAAATGGGCAATAATCAAGTAGAGAAAATATTTGATGACGCAAAAAAATTAGGAGATAAATTAGGAATACAAGTCCAAGTTCCATCGTTAATTCCAGAGTTTATAGGATGTGAATGGAATAAGATACTGTGTATTGACGGTGATGGTAACGTAAATCCGTGCGTGATGCTTGCGCAAGAAATACCGTTTTATTTTCTTGGGGGATATACCAAGGGGCGGATTGTTCGCTTCGGTAATATATTGGAAACGGATATTACAGAAATATGGAATGGTGAGAAATGTGTTGAGTTTCATAATTGTCTACAATCAAAGAAGATTCAAAGCGTTTGCAGATACTGTGCAGAAGGATATGGCGTTGTATGTTCAAATAGATAGCACATCCGATCTTTGCAAAATGATGAAAGGAATTACTAGTGATATTAATTACTGGCGATACTCATGGAAATCAATATAAATGGGTAGAACAAATAGAACCCGTTCTCTCCCCTGCTGATATTGTTCTTGTTTGTGGGGATTTCGGTGTTGGCTTTTGGAATGGGCGTTACTGGTCTGAAGAAACATTCTATGATTTCCTTAGCGAACAAGAATATACCGTCCTGTTTATTGATGGCAATCACGAAAACTTTGATAAACTCAACAGCTACCCGGTCGAAACATGGAGCGGTGGCAAAGTACATAAAATCCGTAATAATGTGATTCACTTGATGCGCGGCGAAGTTTACTGTATTGAGGGTAACACCATTTTTGTTATGGGTGGCGGTTATTCCATTGATAAGTACCGCCGGACTGAAGGTGTTTCCTGGTGGCCTCAAGAGATGCCATCAGAGGAAGAGTATCACAATGCGATTGTGAATTTTGAAAAGGTCGGCAATCATGTCGATTACATTATTACCCATACTGCCCCATCTGAAACTGTTTATTATCTTTCCACTCTGAGAAGTTTAGGAATCAAGAATGATGTTATTCAGGAACAGCCTCTGACGAGTTTTCTCGATGAAATCCAAAAGAAGGTCACATATAAGCACTGGTACTTTGGACATTTCCATGTTGATTTGGAATTGTGGCGAAACCAGACAGCGGTACTTAGTTCTGTTCGAGAGCTGGAATCAGGAAAGATTGTCCGGCAGTGGGATTCATATGAAGGTTAATAGAGGTGGCATATGAACCAGATATTTGAGATGAAACTTCGACCGAATCCGTTCAAGCGTAAACGGTACAACCCGAGTACCTTGACAAATTAGATGCCGTTTTCACGGCATGATTATTTCTGGGTTTCTGTTTTCACCGGTTTCCGTATGTGTGCCGGCAGTTCTGGTGACCACGGCAGCAAATCCTTAAGGAATTCCTGATTTTTGTCATCCATGTGCTTCGGAATCTCTGTTAACAGATGGACAATGTATTCATATGGCTTTAACCGGTTTGCTTTGGCAGTTTCTACTATGCTGTAAATAATGGCTGAACTTTCAGCTCCGTTTATAGTGTCAATCACCTGCCAGTTCTTTTTGCCGATACAGAATCCACGGATTGCCCGTTCACTGGCATTAT
Organism: uncultured Marvinbryantia sp.; assembly: GCA_934408725.1. Taxonomy (GTDB): domain Bacteria; phylum Bacillota; class Clostridia; order Lachnospirales; family Lachnospiraceae; genus Marvinbryantia. The sequence continues at coordinate 28,418 of CAKRVB010000004.1, read as the reverse complement.
TATCCATTGGGACTTCACCATCTGTCAGGAACACTCGAAGATATTTTTCCTGGTTCAGGGCGTAAATGAACGCTTCTTTCAGTTTGGCGTTGCCGCCATTCTTTACAGCGGCTTCATTCTGTCGGAGGTATGCGAAGAAAGCATCCACCAGTGGCTTTACCACTAGCTGACGCTGTTTCAGCCTTTCTTCCGGCGAAAGGTCAGAAAGCTTTCCCTCTTCACGGTAGATGGCCTGGATCTGTTTCATGAGCAGATAAGATTCTGCTTTTTTCCGGTGCTCTTTAGCTACAACAGTCTGCGCTTCTTCAAAACGGCGTCTACAGTGCACCCAGCATCCGGCAATAGTGAGGTCTTCCAGTTCCTTTTCCACTGTGTGATAGACCTGGTAGCCATCCGTTACGCATATGCCCTCATAATCCTTCAGGAAAGTGCGCGGGTGGGATGCATTCCGGGTTCGCTGGTATTCATAGAGAATGATCTGCCGTTCCGGATACAGGAACCCTGAACGGTAAACCCACATATAGTTTTTACTTCCTGCCGGTCTGCCATCCTTATTTACAAGGACAGGTGTCTCATCTGCCTGAATGACATGGTATTCATAAAGGAGACGGTGAAAATAATCATACAGCAGAAAAAGGTATTCATCGGCCAGCCGGATCATCCAGTTTGCCATGTTCTGTCTGGTAATTGCCAGACCATACCTCTCGAATTCTTTTTCAAGACGGTATAACGGCACTGCATTTACATACTTGCCGTTGATGATGGCTCCTGCAAGGGTTGGAGATATCAGGCTCCCATGCAGCAATGGTTTTGGACATGGTGCTTTTACCATGTGTTCATCCCTTTTGCTGGAATAAACACCGATATGGTGTTCATCCACTTCCACTGTTGCAGGAATAAAGCGGTACCGTCTGGAAATGGCATCCGGAAGCTGCTTCCAGCCGTCCACGCCAAACTCAGCTTCCAGTTCCTCCTGGCTGAGATAGTGGTCGATACGGTTCACTTTCAGATTTGACAGGTCAGCTGCCTTTTTGCCAGGCTGTTTCTTTTTTCTGGCCGGTTTCAGTTCCAGGTCATCCGGTTCAGTAGCTTCCAAGTCGCAGACAGCTTCTGCCTCATTGAAGAATACGATATTCCCATCAACTTCCATGAAACAGATCTGCGCAGTATCTTCCATTTTTTCACTGGATCTGCCAAACTGTTTCCGGTTGGAGAGCACGATCTGCTCCATCATACGCTGCATCTTGTCATTTAGCTCCTGTGTCTGCAAGGTAAGTGCCCCTACCTGTTCCTGTAGTCCGAGAAACAGCTGTACCAGCAGTTCCTTATCCAGCTTATTCAGTTGTTCTTCTGTGTATTGAAATGCCATAGCTGCAGACCGTATCCTTTCGTTTTCTGTCTGACAGTATAGCATATCTGACGCATTACCGCCACTTGGTTACAAATGGCTGTCCGTCATTATGACGATGGATCATACATCTGAAAATCCGCTAAAACCGCGGGTTCTCAGATGTGTTATCCACGATAGGGAAAGGCATTTCCCTGTATCCCGAAACACTTCCAGATGTCTGGACGGTTTCTGTGGATAATCATCTTTGTCCGTCCGGGAACGCTTATTCAGCCGAACAAAAAGAAATTTTATTTTCAGCATTCTGCACAAGATTACATCAGAAACCGTGGATGGTCAATCTCATTGATCGGGTGTCTGGCAATGATTTCCAGTCCCTGCATCAGCATCTGGTACTGGTCTTCCGAAATTTCCATTGCCTCATCTGCAGAACGTGGCCAGCAGAAAGCCCCGCTGTCCAGCCTCTTGTACATGAGCAGGAAGCCATCACCTTCCCAGAGCAAAGCCTTGATCCGGTCACTGCGCCTTCCGCAGAAAAGAAACAGGGTATTCTTATCATGTGGATCCAGCTGAAACTGATACCGGATAATAGAAGCCAGCCCGTCAATTCCACGCCGAAGATCCGTATAACCGGTGGCCAGATAGATCTTTTTAAAGCCTCTGGCATCATTGAACATAAGCCAGTGCCTCTACCAGACTCTGCAACTTTTCAGCAGGCATGTCCTGAAAAATATCTATGGAGATACCTGCACAGTTATGGATCCGCAGCAGCGGCTGGCCATCCATGGCTGGCAGTTTTTCACGTGATTTCGCTGGTATATGATCAGCCATTGGTATTTCAACAAATGCCGGTGTTTCCGGTATCTGTTCGAGACAGGCTTCCCTGACTCTTCGGAGGCGGTAGTAATAATTCGCCTTTGTGATGTTGTTCTGGCTGCACCACGTTTCGACATCCATTCCTTCTGGGCGGTTACGGCAGGACTGTATTTGTTCAGCCCATTGGCGTAATCGTACCTGCTGTGCAACAATACTTGGTTGTGTAGTCATAATTCTGCTCCTAATTATAGGGAGTATAAAAAGTTGAGACTTAACTTTTTATACCAGTGTAGTATTTATGACTATTATTGCAGAAATATGTGGTATAGTAAAGGTACTCAGGTTGCACCGTTTACCATAGAACAGCTGCTGCCATGGAGTGATTTCATAAAGGAAAGATGTTTGGGTGTTACAGATACTGAAACAATAAGACCTGAGAATCGGGAGGATCTGCCTGTATAGGCAGATCCTGTAAGTCGTACACGGTCGATTACTCAGCGCTTACGTTACACCGTTTACCTTATATCATTTATTGGAAGAAGTCTTTTTTACTTTGTACTATTTATATACTACCAACAGTCGCCCGTCCAGATGGATAACTTCTCATCTATATAATAATAGTTATTACCCGCCAAGTATTTCATTGGTGTATTTAAATAATATTATATTCAACTGAATAATATTATATTGTTTGTCAATAATAGCTTTCTGAACGATTAAATCTAGTTTACTGCTTGGGCTAAAGGCCCAGTCAGCTCGTGACAATAGGTCTTTTGATTGATCTAAATTAAGTTGAAGCGCAATGCAAAGAGCCATTACAGTTTTCTTTTTAGGATGATAGTTTGCATTACATTGGATTTTAGAAAAAAGTTTCCGATCAAGATTGGCTCTCTTCCAAACATCCTTATTATCAAGATTAGCAGCACGGATTAACTCAAACAACTTATCATGAAAAGAAAGACCAATATTTTTTAGCTGGTCATCTAATGAGATATTGGTTGTCAGTGAATAAGCATTTTCAAAATTTTTTTGGTATAAACCATGTGCATCTAAAGGACAGTCAGCATTGCTATTTGTTTGAATCTTGTTTCCCTTAGAGTGTGGTAAGGAGTATTCACTTACACGCTTAGTTTCAGTAGGATTCGTTAGATATTCTTTTTTATAACATTCTTTTACATAATTATTGTCAATGTAGGAATCAATTTCACCAACAATTTTTTGAGAAAGTTGAAAAGATCTTCGACCAAATACAACAAGAATAATTTGGATATCATATTTCAGAAGAAATTGGCTGAATACAGTTACTGCTATCTGTAAGGCTTTATCCTTTGGAAATCCGTATGAACCCGTTGAAATAAGGGGGAATGCTATACTTTTACAGTCTAGTTCAATAGCTTTTTCTAATGATTTCTTATAGCAGCTTTCTAGAATATCAAGTTCCTGATAAAGACCTCTTTTCCATACAGGCCCAACGGTATGTATAATGTATTTCGCATTCAGATTGTAAGCATTGGTAACAGCAACATCACCTCTTGCAATTTTTCCAATTTTCCTTCGTTCAATAAGAAGAGCTTCCCTACCAGCAGCTTCATATATAGCCAAATCAATACCACTAAAGTACACAGGATTCGGATTGGCAGTATTAACAATTGCATCTGCACTAACTTTTGTAATATCGTTACGAATTATTTTAAATGCCATTGCAATACCTCCCTTATTTATAGAAGTAGTATAGCATAGATATGTATGTACGCAAAATAAAATGTCACTTTCTTGGCGACCTTTTTGTTGTGGAAATGTGTTATTTATATAACAGAAACAAGAAAAATAATTTGATTACATGAGGAGAAAAGACTAGCATGGACAAGTATGAATTCAAAGCAACCAATTTAATTGCAGAAAAATTAGAAAAAGATGACATAACTTATTGGGTGGTTAAAAAGCATGGATGGGAGGCGGTATGTGTAGGCTTCTCAATAAATAATGGACCAAATTTGTCGGTGCAGTTTTTCAGCATTGATGATTCCAATTCTGTTGCGGTTCACATCCAGCTTGTCACGGGTATCCAGCCGGAAAAGCGTATGCGTGTGTTGGAGGCCTGTAATATACTCAATTATAGGATGTGTTATTTAAAGTTTAATGTCGATGCAGATGGAGACATTAACTGTGAATATGATTTTCCAGAAAAAATTCCTGACAAGTGTATAGGTGAAATTGCATTAGAAATTCTGGTCAAAGTTATGCGGATTTTGAATAAAGAGTATCAGATTTTTATGAAAGCACTTTATACGAACGAATCATTTCAGGAAATGGGAAGAAATAGGGAACGAGTATCGGAAGAAGAGCTTGAAGAACTCAGGAAAAAGATAATGGAACTTCTTGATAAAGAAGAGGATGATGAAGATTGGGATACCGAAAGCAGGATGGAAAGTTTCTCACCGTTGATCAGCAGAGAAATTGAAATGGAGAGTGATGAGGAAGATCCTGAAAGCATCGTGTAGATGTAGTAATGTAATCCAAGGCTAAATTCAATTCGGAGGAAGAACTATGCAGGAAAAAGTTTTCAAAACATATCGTAGCGGGGGACAGTTCAGCCAGGCGTTCAGAGCGTATAAAAGAGAAATGATTGAGACCTATATCATGGAAAAAAGATTATATCCATTCAGGTATGCGGAAGAATCCGAGAGGGTTAATAACGACCTGGAATTAGCCGTATTTGATATGATTGCGTCGATGGAAAAAAATTCGCAGCTCACGTCAAATTTCATTGTGGTAGTTGCTAATATGATTCATTCAGAGGAATTGATGTTTCTCAGACTGTTCGGTATTCCAGACAGGATCGAGGCACTCAATGAGTGGTATCATCAGGCGCCAGAAAATAAGCGGTGCGTAGAGAACACTCTGATGGGCGGCGCTTTGACGATGCTTTATATCTATAATAAGTGTGAGCGAGAAGAACAGGATGCCCAAGAATCGTATAAAGTTGACAAAGCGATGCGCCTTCTGAGGAGTGCTATAAAAGAAAAGGAATGGAATGAAAATAATGAACGGACAGGAGACGACCTGGATTTGAAAGTCCCATTGGCATTACGCATCAAGCAGCATCTGGATGCGGGCATGTATGCGCAGGAGACGGCGAAGAAAAATATAGCCGTATCAGTTGCAAATTTTATAGAGTCCCGCGGGGCAGAACGAATGCCAATCCTGCTAGAGGGTTCTACCGGATCAGGAAAGACGTTGATCTATGAATTGCTTAAGAATTACGAACCGTTAAACAGGCAGGCGGCATTTATTTCCTGCACAGCGACCGATTTGACTGCCAATGGTTTTGATGGAAAAAATGTCACGCACCTCATGAAGGAAATTAAGACTGGATTGCGTAAGAAAGAAAAAGAACTGGCCATTGTTTTTCTGGATGAGATAGATAAGCTGACCCTTCCGAATACAGATGCCGCAGGAGAGGATGTGAATGCAACAGTTCTGAGTCAGCTGTTAACAGCTCTGGCAGGAACGCAGGAATATGAAGGTGTTGATACCAGAAAGGTTCTCTGGATCCTCGCTGGAGCATTTGAAGAACTAGAAAATCAACGCGCAGAAGAACACCGGAATATTGGATTTGGCCAGATAGACGCAGAAGAAAATGAGTGCTATGATCTTCGCTCTGATTTGATAAAAATAGGCGTGTCAAGACAGTTCATTGGAAGAATCGGATCCATTTCCCATATGGACAAACTGTCAGCTTCTGTTCTGAAAAAAATTGTAAGAGACACCTTAGATCGTAAAGAAAAGCTCTTTGAAAGAAAAGGAAGTCATCTCATATATGACGAAGAAATGGTTGACGCTTTGGTAGAAAAGTTGGAAGATTATAATACAGGAGCAAGATCCGCATTATCTATGGTAGAGACGATCATAGGGACAGCAGAATATGATATTTTAGAAAAAATGCCTTATTATGATACCGTACATTTACATAAAGGGATAATACTAAATGGGGAGAAACCAATCTTTGAAAACAGTCGTGCACATTCCTGTTCATAGGAGATGAGATAATGGTTGAAACAAGATATGTGAAATCGGAAGCGTTAAACTCAGAGGTACTTTTAAAGGCCATTCTCCCGGATAAGAATGAGGTGAAAAATATGATGATACTGCTTCACGGAAATATGAACCCAGAAAAAGCAGTAGAATTGTGGAACGTACTTCTTTTGGAATTGGATCTGGAGGAATTGAGTAACAGGTATCAGATGGCAGTTGCCATTCCGCTTATGGAAAACAGGTATTATATTTCGACAAATGAATATGATTGTGAGGGTTTTATTGCACAGGAGCTTCCGGATTATATGAAAAGAAGCTATGGAATCTCAGAATCAGTAGAAGTAATCTTGGCTGGTATCTCGATGGGGGGATTTGGAGCAACGTTAATATCAGCCAGAACAGGAGTATTTCGGAAAGTGATTTCCATATCGGGTGCTTATATAGCCAAGGATGTTGAAATGGGGAACCCAGAAGTATGGGGAAGTTTAAATCCATATTCGCTGAACATCAGAAAATCTTTTCTGTACTATTTTTTGCCATTGTCAGATTTGTCTCAGTCTACAGAACGAAATGCGTTAGCTGCATTGAAATTATTTCATGAACGAAGTGAAAATCCGAAGTTTGTTGTAACCTGTGGAACAGATGAATGGTTTTATTCAAGAAATATAGAGTTAATAGGAAAAATGGAGGAGGTAGGTATGGATTATTGGTTTTATCCAATAGAACATGGTAGGCATGATGCAGACTGCTTCAAAAAGGGACTGTGGAAAGCAATGGAATATATGTATTATAAGTAATGAAGTATTCAAGAGGTAACTTGAAAAAGTCATTACATATCAGTCTTATGGATTGTCTCATGGAAACACAGATGGGAATTCTGGTTTGAGTGGTAAGCTTTCACTATCAGGTGAGAGGAGACTAATTGGTATGAGAAGGGAAGAACAGGAAATTCTGTTAAATATGGGGAAGTCGGTGAATGCATACATTTTATTGAGAAATGAACTCGACAATAATTTCGTTGATAAGGACTTTATTCAGGCACTGGCATCAAAGATTATCAGCGAGTACATAGGTGATATGCCCTTGTTCGAGTTGATCGATATTATTTATGTTGCGCGGAGTAAGATCCCTTATGCTAAATGGGATAGTCTGAATCGATTATGTTTTCTGAGATATACTTGAATGTTATGGCTGGTATGAATAGAATTACGGCAAAGGAAACGGAGACGGTATTTCTGCTTTGTGATGTACATTCTATATATACAAAAACAGGAGGATGTACTAATGAAACTGAGAGAACGAAAATCAAAATATATTAAAAATCGGTTTTCAAAAGATGTTTTCTTTTACTTAATGATCATTGCACTGGTTGGATTTACTCTTGTTTATGAAGAGTATTTTATTACATTTTCAATAAATGGAGTGTGGGATCATCTCAAGCTGTATTTTATGGTTGCGGTTGTGGGAACAGTGTCTTATTATCTGACTTTCCGGTTTCATAGAAATATCATCAGCATCATTGGGATTGGAGTTATTCCGGTACTTTTCTATGATCTTGTGAACATCTGGCGATATGAAGATACAATCAAGTTTGCAGACATGATCGGAGCGGTTCTGGTGGTTTGTGTCAGTGCCGGGCTTGCAGGTATTTACTGCAGAAAACTACGCAGATCAAATAGTAAAAAAAAGTTTTTCTATGAAAATACGGCATTTCTGACCAGAATTGGTGTATGTGCAATTATGATAGTAAGTGTCTTTATTGGCAAGAAACATATCAATGACCAGTATACGTTATTCTACAGCCAGATTTTTTACAATATCTCTGACAGCCAGGATGATATTTGGGATTATGATAATAGTCTTGCAGCAAATATTGAAGAAATTTCAAAGCTGGATCCGGAATGTGGATGGAGAGACTTGACTCTGGATGATAAGGCTGCGGTATTGGAACGATGTATTCGTGTAGAAACCAGATATTATGGAATTGATCAGGCACCTGCTTTAAGAATTTCGCATCTGGAAGAAAATCTTCTGGGAGAGTACAATCAGGAAGCCAATGAAATTACACTTTCTTATGAATATCTGACCGTTGCTGACGGCTATAGTATTCTGCGTGTTGTAACCCATGAGATGGCACATGCTTATCAACACTGTTTAGTGGAACTCTTTCAGGACATTAAAGGGTCAGATGAGACTAAGAAATATGAGAATCTGCGACTTTTATATACGGCAGGGCAGTATGAGGAAGAAATGTCGCATTATGTTTCGGATGTCACTGACGATATTTCTTATATTCGTTACGCAACTCAACTTGTGGAAGTTGATGCAGAGAAAATGGCGGATCAGTCACTAATGGAGTTCTATGAAGAAATTCAGAACTATCTGAAATCGGATTTGTCTGCAGCATAATATCTTGAATATGGGATGGGAGGAAGATCTCATAATGAAGAGTATTAAAAGAATTATGGTATTATGGAAGAGTCCAGTCGGATCGGTTAGTAAGTAATGAAGTATTCAGATATGTCAGGTGAATTGAAGTTAGGCAAATTAGGAAAGATGAAACGTTAATTATGAAAAAACATATGAATTTATTAGAAAAAAAGAATGGTCTTATTGATCTGCATTTACATACGACGAATTCAGACGGAATGGAATCTCCAGATGAGGTAATTGGAAAAGCACAGGCAGCTGGTCTTTCGCTGATTGCAATTACAGATCATAATTGTTTTACATTTACAGAATGTAAAATGTCTGGGCAGATGATGATTGTTCCGGGAATAGAGTTGTCTACGGAATATTATGTACCGGCATGGAAGGATACAACGGAAATTCATGTAGTAGGAATATTTCCTAATGGTGTGAATCCAGAAGATTTTGAGGATGTGTTTTCTGGAATTGAAGATGGAAAACTGGATTATGTGAAAGCAATTCTGGAAGATCTTAAAAAGAGAAAGATTAATATAACATTGGATGAAGTGTGTAATGTGGAACGTACATGTGAACATGTAGGCAGACATCAGATTGCAAAAGTACTGGTAGAGAAAGGAATAGAATCCAGTATAGATGATGCATTTGATCATCAGATAGGAAACTTCAGCCCATATTATATACCAAGTACAAAGTACGTTCATTATGTAACCATGGAAACAGCCGTCAAAAAGATTATAGAATATGGAGGAATCCCATGTCTGGCACATCCATATGGATATTCATTAAATGAAGAAGAAATAGAACAACTTGTCAGGGATTTTAAACAGGCAGCAGGAGCAGTTGCCGGAATGGAAATTTATTACGAAATGTACCTGAATGATCCTGTACGTATGGAATTTCTTAAAAAGCTACAGATAAAATATGACCTTTTAGCTTCTTGTGGAAGTGATAGACACAGAACTGATCAGCCGTTTGCAACTGGTGGTACAATAGAATTGTTTAGAGTAATGTTGAATGTGTTGCTCAACGATAATGAGTAAGCTGAGCATGCTGATTTTCGAGAGAACGGACAGTAAAATGTGAATCAGGAGAGTGGAATGAAAGTAGAAAAATGCATTGCATATCCATATATTCGAAAAGAGGAGAATAAATCCATTTTTATTCAGGTAAATTTCGTAATGCAAACGGATGGACAATCGTGGCAAAGAGATTTTATCTGGAAAGTGGATGAGCCTCTGGATAAAGAAGAGGAAAATGAGTTCCTGAAAATCATTGACGAAAAGTACATAGAATTTGATGAAGTTGCCAGAAAGGAATTTGTAGAGAAGTGCAAAGTTATCTTTCCTGAATTGCTCCATGGATTGTATACAGATGAAGTGACAGAAAATATACTGCGTCATATTTATTACTGCAGCTGGGCATCTGGTGCATATATAGTATTTTATCAGGCTGGACTGCCGAATCTGGCGATTCTGATGGAACGCTTGCCAGATTTGAATCGGTTCGGAGAGACGCCGGAAGAGATCTGGCTGTGGGAAGTGGATATGTGTTCTCTTCAGAGAAAGAACAGAGCCTATGACGTATATTTGAAAAACAGGCGCTATCTGAGGGAAATGGGATATCATTTTTATGAGACATTTCCAGAATTAGCGGAACTGGAGGATACGATACGGGAACAGAGTACAGTTATATCATTGATCGGGAATGCAAGAGTACTGGATAGAAGCCTGAAAGAGTGGAAAAAAGAATGCTGCAGGTATGAAGTCGAAAGTGCAGAGATGAAGATCATGATTCCGGAAACAGTGGAAGAATATCTCAGGGTATCAGATATGCAGGCAGATTGCCTGTACAGATGGATCCAAAAAGTAGTAAAGAAAGAGATGATTATTTTACTGGAAGTCATAAAAAATTTTTCGGAAAATATCAGAGCAATCTTGTTAGTGAATCCAGATGGTGAGTTGGAAGATGTATTAGATATAAATGGAGAAAGAATGCGGTTGAATGATGCTGATTTTTTGTTCTTTTATTTTGATCTGGTGAACATTACATATGACGCATGGGTGTATTTTAGAATTGAGAATAATGATGACTGACAGAAAGAAGAAAATTGAGGATATGCAGATCTTTGATGACTGCATTTTTGGGGAGACATGATATGAGTGAGAACACTATAGTTCGAAAACGTTTGGTCATTTTTGGAAGGGTTCAGGGATGTGGATTTCGCCGCAGAATTCGCGATATGGCTGAGCAGGTTGGAGTAGCAGGATGGGTATGGAATAATCAGAATGGCAGTGTGACGGCAGAGATGCAGGGAACGGAAGAGCAGATAAAAAAGATACTTGAATTGGTTGAGAACAGCAGTGAACTGATTAAAATCAGAAAAATCGATACAGTGGATATTCCGGTAGAAACTGGAGATTCGGGGTTTGGGATTAGATGATTACATGTGAGAAATCTTTGCAAAGGATATGTCAGAATATGAATACGAAAAAGAGAAAAATGAATTTGGGAATTTTGATGCTGATTAGTTTTTTGTGGGTATATGGGACTGCGATGACATTTGCGGCAACACAATTCAATGTACTAGAATTGGCAAAACAGGTCGTAATGGCAGTTTTGAGTGTAATGATAGTGTACGGAATTTCAGAATATAGGGATAGAAAAAAGATTTCCTGTGTCCCAAAACGATTGGGAATGGTTGGATTTTTGGGAGCTGTGGTTTTATTTTTGGTAACAGAACAAAGATTGTATATACATGTCATTAGTGCCACATTAATTATTTATGCACTTGTAATCAGTAAAGAAGCCTGGACGAGGCGTGTGTTACAGATGGGAAGTGCAATGGGATTATACGTGGTGGCCTTTCACAGAACATTTCGTATACCATTACATAGTCTGCTATCATATCAAAGATATATGGAAAGCAGTATGGTGAATATTTCCTCTGCGATTCAGAATGGAAAAATATGGGGGAGTGGATATGGCACCCAGATGCTCTATGGTGGAGATGCGTCAGACTGGTATATGAATGCGTTAGTGTGGGGACAATTGGGAATCATTGGATTTCTCGTATTAGTGATCGCATTCGGAACATTAATTGTATGGATTAGCAGAGTGTATATTCAGACAAGAAAAAAGAATGATTTAACAGGAAGTATAATTTCATTGGCGGTGATGGTTCATTTCATAAGTGCAGTGGCGATATTTATAGTTGGAATGAAAGATCCGATTGTTTCTTATCTGTTTAATGAAAAAATGCCGTTTTTCTCTAAGACAGTTGTTATAAACGCAGGTTGCCTCATAGAACTGGGAATGGTGTATAGTATAGCAGTCAGAGGGAAAGAGGTGAACGATAAGTGAGAAAAACATCAGTGACAGTAAGTAAATGGTGTGCAGGTATAGTATCTATACTGGGAATGATATTGTATATATGCAGCGCTATTTTTTTCTACAGATTTTTACAAATTGATTATAAATGGGCTGACGGTATTGGATGGCCTGGAGTGATCGAATATGGCCTTATTTTTATCTTTTTAGCGATAGTCCTGATTTATATGCACAGAGTCACAAGACAATATCTGAGATCGAATGATAATGCATTATGCATGGATTCAGTCTGTTATGTGGGTGTTGCAAATATGGATTCCCAAATTTCAAAGAAAAACAAGGGGAGAGTTGCCATTCATGACAGCTAATTGGTTGAAATAACATAATGTATGCTTTTCAATTTGTCTTGATCATTAATATTTTTATGAATAAAATTAAAATAAAGAATGAAAGCTGATGATAGAAGATTAGAAAGAGAGCGTAATCTAGATGAAGGTTTTGGTAATTCCAGATGTGCATCTGAAGCCTTGGATGTTTCGACAGGCGGCGGATTTTGTGAGAACGGGCAAAGCAGAACGGGCGGTATGTCTGATGGATATCCCGGATGACTGGGGCAGAGAATATGATATTGAACTCTATGAAGAGACCTATGACGAAGCAATCAGGTTTGCCACAGAGTTTCCGGATACGGCATGGTGTTATGGAAATCATGACTTGAGCTACTTCTGGCATTGTCCGGAGAGTGGATACAGCCCGATGGCATCAGAAACGGTGCAGAAAAAACTGTTGGAGTTGCGAAGGACGGTTCCGGAAGATAATCCCATTTGCTATGTACAGAAGATAGATAATGTGCTGTTTTCCCATGGAGGAGTGTTAGATTATTTTGTTGAGGAGTATGTTGCAAAATCGAAATATCACGATGTAGATGCGGTGATAGAAGAGATCAATAAGCTTGGCAGGACAGAGATGTGGAATGATATGTCCCCGATCTGGCTGCGTCCACAGTATTCCGGCATGCTGTTATATAAGCCACGGAAGTTGCTTCAAGTGGTGGGACATACCCCAATGGATGAGATTACAAGAGAAAAGAACCTGATCAGTTCAGATGTGTTTTCCACGTACTGGGATGGCAGACCAATCGGAACACAGGAGTTTTTGCTGTTAGATACAGAGACGTGGGAATATGTTGGAGTAAAATGTCGATATTTGACAGACGGGATGGGAGAATATAGAAATGGATGATAATTTTGAAAAAAGTTTTCCATGGATCGATACCCATACACATTTACATGTGAAACGCTTCAATAGAGAACGAGAAAATATTCTGCAATGGATGCTGGAAAAAGAATTGCGAAATATCGAGATTCCTATAGAATATGATTCTAATTTCCTGATGCGAGAAAAACTCGCTGATTTTGAAAATGTCAGATTTGCTGTTGGAGTACATCCTACACGGGTTCACAAAATTACAGCAAAAGATGCCAGAAAACAGCTGGAGAAACTGGCTGTACACCCAGATACTGTAGCCATTGGGGAAACAGGACTGGATTTTCATGTTGCTACATTGGATACAGAATTTGTAAATCAGATGGAAGAATGGTTTGAGTATTTCTTGGATCTTGCCGATCAGGTAAACCTACCGGTGATCCTGCATACACGGGAAGCGGATGAACGCATACTGGAGATTCTGAAGAAGAAACGAAGGCAGTTTAAAGGCGTTATTCATTGCTTTCAGGGGGACATCGAACTGGCAAATCAATACATGGAACTTGGATTTTACCTTGGAATCGGCGGCTCTGTCACTTATGCGGACAGATGCAGTGTGCTGCGAAAAGCCATTACAGATATTCCGATGGAGAGAATCGTACTAGAAACAGATTGTCCGTATCTGACACCAGAACCGTTGGAAGGATATAATACACCGAAGAATTTGCCATTGATAGCAGGCATGGTGGCTGAGTTAAAGGGTGTTGATATCATATATGTAAAGGAAAAGACGGCGCATAATGCAAAGAAATTATTTGGGTTATAGTAAATTGAGGCAGATGATGTCATGCGTTGTATGATATGCATCTTGTAACAAGAATACGATGTTTGTTATTTAAGAAAAATAGTGGAGAATAGAAAATGAAACGACAGGAAAGAATATATAGGAATAAAGTAGCGCATAATTTTAACATTACAGATATTCCACTGGAATTTTCTCTTACATATGGAGAAATGGCAGAGGCTTTCGAGGCATGGAGAAAAAAGAAAAGTTTAGATGAAATAGGGGAAGAACTTGCTGATGTGGCAATTTATCTTTATGGAATTGCAGAAATACTGGGAGTAGATCTGGACAAATCTATTGATCGTAAAATGAAGATAAATGAAGAACGAGTATATACTCAGGAAAATGGAGTGTTAAGACGAAAATAGAGCATCTCTGTCTTCTTTTATTACGTAAAACAAAGGCTCCTGCCAATAGACAATAAGTTATTTCGTATTAACAGTTTTGCAAGTGAAAGCGTATGGAAGTGAATATTTGTAATATATCTTGTAGAGATGGAGTGTTTATGCTACAGTAATTTTGTAAACATCTTTTGTCTGTGACCTGTTTTCGAATACGGAGGTACGATGAAGAAAGAACCACAGTCACAGAACAAAAGAGGAAAGCACACGGACTACGATGCAACGTCTCATGTGCGGGATGTGAATGGTCATGAGATCTTCAAAAGTAATCGCCTGACCAGTCAGTTCTTAAGTAATTACACTGGGATTCAGATGCTTTCCGGGGTGAAGCCAGAAGATATTGAAGATGTATCGAAACGATATCAGGCATTTCTCGGAATTGAATTTGAATCGGATACCATCAAGAAAGTGTATTTGCACAAGGCAGACGGTACACTGGATCGGGAGATTTATGTGATTTCACTGATTGAACATAAAAGTGCAGTGGATTATGACGTAGCCATGCAGTTGCTGCGATATATGAGCGTCATATGGCATGATTACAAAACAAAGCAGAATGCGATTAAGAAAGATGCGAACCGGAGAAAATCATTTCGTTATCCATTGATTATTCCGTTTGTATATTATGAAGGAGAAGATAAATGGACGGCAGATTTACATCTGAAAGATCGGATTGAGTTCGCAGAGGAAATGAGTGAGTACATACCGGATTTCAGATATCATGTAGTAAGTGTGCATCAATATACAAATGAGGAACTCAGCGAAAAGGGAGACGAGATGGCTCTCGTGATGCTGATTAATAAGATACAGAATCCGGGTGATTGGGAGAAATTCACAGAAGAAGCAAAAGAATTTGTGAATATGGTATATGAAAAAGCATCGGAGGAGATAAAAGCGATAATAGAAAAGGTACTATGGGCATTATTAAAGCAAATGAATGTCCCGAATGAAGAGGCCCGAGAGCTGATGGGCGAGATAGGAGGGCGTGGTATGGGAATCTTATTTGAACATGCAGAAAAGATGGACATACAGGCTGAACGAAGGAATACTGCGAGAGAAAAAGAACGTGCGGATACAGCAGAAGAACGTGCGGATGCAGCAGAAGAACGTGCAAATGCAGCAGAAGAACGTGCAAATGCTGCGGAAGCAGAACTGGTGGAATTGCGGAAAAAACTTGCCAGATTAGAAGCAGCAGAGAAATAAAACAAAACTATAAAATTTAGAGGCAGAAAACAGCATAGACAAAAGAAAGACAGCAAAGAAAACGGGGGTGGATATCTCCGTTTTCTTTTCAAAACAAACAGAATCTAAAGAGGAACCCATATATGCCATTTAAAATAGTTCGTAATGATATTACGAAGATGAATACAGAAGCAATTGTTAATACAGCTAATGATTATCCGACTGTTGGAACTGGCTGCGACAGTGCGGTTTACAAAGCAGCCGGTTATGAGGAACTTTTGAATTATCGCAGAGAGCATATCGGATATGCAGAAGAGGGAGAAGTATTTCTTACGCCGGGCTTTCGGCTTCAGGCAAAGTATATTATCCATGCAGTGAGTCCACGTTACACAGGAGGGGCGCAGGGGGAAGCGGAAAAGCTTCGTGCCTGTTATCGAAAGAGCCTGTAGCTGGCAAAAGAGAAAGGAATCGCATCCATATCTTTTCCCCTGATATCCACAGGGGGTTTTGGCTATCCCAAAGAAGAAGGAATCAGGATTGCAGTAGATGAGATTCATGCATTCCTCCTGGAAAATGAGATGGAGATCTATCTGGTTGTGTTTGACGGAAAGTCCGCACATCTTGGAGAAAAGATCTATCCAGATCTTGAAGCCTACATTGATCACAATTATGTGGAAGAGGCCCGAAAAGAAGAGTATGGTGACGAGAGAAGAAATCGTGAGACACAGCGAAGATTAAACAGGCTCCCATTTTTCGAAGCAGCGCAGGAAGAAGAAAAAACATCAAAGAGATCTGGTAGATTAGAAGATGTATGCGAATATGAATCAACTATGCTTTCGGATTTTGAGACGGTGCATGAAAGCAGGCTGGAAGAGCGAATGAGGCATATGTCGGATACATTTTCAGAGTATCTGATGTATTTGATTCAGGAAAGAAATATGGAAAATGCAGAGGTCTGGAAACGAGCGATTGTTGACCGGAAGATATTCTCAAAGATCAAGAACAATGCCAGTTACCATCCGAATAAACGGACAGCATTATGCTTATGTATAGGCGCAAAACTAAACATGGACGAGTCCAGGGATCTGCTTGCCAGAGCTGGGTATGCACTGTCGCCCTGTGACAAAACGGATATTATTTTTTCTTATTTTATTGAAAATGGAATATACGATATGATTGAACTGGATATTCAGCTGGAAGAACATGGATTGCCATGCATCATTTCATAGAGTCGTTTGGAGAGCGACAGGTCTGAAAAATTTTTTGTGTATAATGAGTCCATCAAAAGAAAACACGATTTAGAGATTATTGTGAAGGAGGACAAAGTTATGCGTAAAGGATTAACAGAAGTAGTTTTTATTTTAGACAGAAGCGGTTCCATGAGAGGGCTTGAAGAAGATACGATTGGTGGTTTCAATTCCATGATTGAGAAACAGCGAAAGGAAGAGGGAGAGGTATATATTTCCACAGTACTGTTTGATGATAAGACCGAAATCCTTTATGACAGAGTACCTGTTGAGAAAGTGGAACCAATAAATGAAAAACAGTATTATGTGAGAGGCTGTACGGCACTTCTGGATGCGATTGGAGGCGCAATTCATCATATTGCAAATGTACATAAGTATTCCAGAGAGGAAGACAGACCGGAGAAGACCCTATTTATCATTACCACGGATGGGATGGAAAATGCCAGTCATAGCTACACCTGTCATAAAGTGAAGAAGATGGTGGAAAAGGAAAAAGAACAATATGGCTGGGAGTTTTTGTTTCTGGGGGCAAACATAGATGCAATTAAAACAGCGGACAGATTTGGGATTGGAGCAGACAGAGCAATGAATTATCAGTGTGACAGAGAAGGAACTCAGCTGAATTTTCAGGTACTTTCCACGACCATATCAGCGTTTCGCAAATCCAGAAGTAAAAGTGAAATGGATGAGGCATTATTTTCCAGTTGTGCGCCAATTAGAGAAGACTATGAAAAACGTCATAAAGATGCAAAGAGGGGCGAAGAGGATGAAGACGAATATCTGGCTTGATGGAATGATGGGACTTGTTGTGGGAGATGCCCTTGGACAGGATATCCGGATATGTAATAGATTCTTTTGAGGCTGCGATATGGTGTCTGATCACTACAAATTCTTATGAAGATGTATGCTGAAGGCAGTAAATCTTGGTGAGGATACGGATACTGTTGCGGCGATTGCAGGAGGACTTGCCGGTTTATATTATGGATATTTAGTATTTGCGTTTGAAACGCAAATGAAACGAAAAAAAATACGTTGCATTTACGTTGCATGAATGATACGATAAAAGAAACGTATTTGGAGTGAAAAATGAAAGAAAGTAAATGTTTGGAATTTAAGAGTGCAATCACAAATTCATTTTTAAAAACAGTTAGTGCGTATAGTAATTTTGGAGATGGGGAAATATTATTCGGTGTGAATGATGATGGGGCAGTTTGTGGAATAGATAACCTTGAACAGGTATGTTTAGATATAGAAAATAAAATAAATGACAGCATTACCCCAAAACCTGATTTTGAAATAGAGATAGATGAGAGCAAACAGACAATCAGACTGATGGTTTACGAAGGACAGTACAAGCCTTATTTATATAAAGGGAAAGCGTATAGAAGAAGCGACACCGCTTCCATTGAAGTAGATCAGGCAGAATTGAAGGAGCTGGTTTTGCTGGGAAGTAATTTATATTTTGAAGAACTGCCCTATGGAAAAGATAATTTGACTTTTCAGGAACTGACAGATAAATTGATGGAGAAGTTAAATCTCAATGCTGTCTCGGAAGACATATTACGTACCCTTGGGCTTTTTACGAAAAACAAAAAGTATAATAATGCCGCTGCATTACTGGCAGACGAAAATAGTTTTTATGGGATAGATATTGCCCGATTTGGAAATTCCATAAATGAAATCAGGGATAGAGAAACGATAGCAGGAACTTCTATATTAAAACAATACGATGCAGCAATTAATATGATAAAAAGATATTATCAATATGAAGAAATATCTGAAATAGAACGAAAGAAAGTGGATTTGATTCCTGAGACTGCTTATCGTGAGGCTATTGCAAATGCTCTAATTCATCGTGACTGGAGTATGAATGCACATATTCGAATATCTTTATTTTCAGACAAAATAGAAATTAAATCTCCAGGGGGACTGCCAAGAGGTATAACAGCAGAGGAATATGTAAATGGAGATATTTCCTGCCTGCGAAATCCTATACTTGGGAATATATTTTTCAGAATGCATTATATTGAAATGTTCGGAACAGGGGTAAGACGTATTTTATTAGCGTATAACAATGCAAAAGTAAAGCCTAAGTTTGAAATTACAGATCATGTAATAAGTGTAATATTACCTGTGATAACGAACCAGTATTATGTTACAGGTGATGAAGCCAGAGTAATAGCTGCGTTGGAAAATGGGGAACAGTTATCAAGCAGCGAGATTGCGAAAGCAACTGGCTACACGAAATCAAAGGTGCTAAGGCTGATCGATCACTTAAAAGAAAAAGATTATATCAGGGTAACTGGTAAAGGAAGAGGAACAAGATATGGTCTGTAAATTATTTGTGATGCAAGGATTGGACAAGGAAAGACGAAAATGGGAAGGAGACCGATGATGAATAAAAAATGGAAATCATTTCAGAAACTGACAGAAAAATGTTATGAAAATATGATCGGAGCGGAAGAAGATGCTTCCTGCTGGCAGAATGGATTTGAGTTATTGAAAGAGCTTGTTCTGGAAGAAAGAAAAACAGATCCTCAGTTTGCACCGGAACTGGAGCTCCTGGATGATGCGACCGATTATCGGTTTGACATAGAAGGATGGCTGGAGGACTGCCTGGATGAGATGGATATGAGAGAAGATCATGCAGCGCTTCTGCGAATGTGCGATGATCTGCTGGGGTTATTTAGCTGGTCCGAGTATACCGGATCCGATCTGAAATTCCGCAAGGTCGGGGCATTAAATGCTCTGGGAAAAGTACAGAAAGCAACGGAATTCTGTGACAAATGGATAGAAAAAGAGCCAGAGAATATCGTAGCAGCTACCGCAGGTGTTTACGTATATACGAAGAATAGTGAACAGAATAAAGCCAGAGAGTTAATAGAGAAATTCATACCAGACGGAATGATCTGCTGTGATGACAATGATATTATGTTTACAGCAGCGTCCAGATTTTATGAAAAGATTGGAGATACGAAGAAACACAAACAGATGGAAGAAGCATTAGAAGCTTATGATCAGGAGCTGGAAGCGTATTTTTCAGAATACGCAGATATGGATGATGACGATCTTCCATTTTGCTAGAAAATAATGAAAGAGAAGAACGGAAAAATATTTACCATCTACATATTGATACTGACCGGTATATTTCTTGGAATATCCCGTTCACCGGTGCGGGCAACGGACTCAGAATCCCCGGTATTTATCGCATCTGAGATCACAGAGGGGAGCGAAGTCTATAACCGCATCAATGGAAAGTCATATCAGGAAAACGAGAATATTTCTTTGAAGGATCTTCGTTATCTGCAAATATCTCATTATGATTTTGACCACAAAATACAGACCGGGGAATTGATTGTGAATGTAGATCTGGCGGATGAAGTTCTGGAGATTTTTCAGGAGCTGTATGATGCGGAGTATGAGATTGCATCTATGCACCTGATTGACGATTACTGGGTGAATGAGGATCCGGATCAGGCAGATACGAATTCTATCGATCACAATAATACCTCTGCTTTCTGCTATCGTGTAGTGACAGGAGGAGAGAATCTTTCCAGACATGCCTATGGCTGTGCCATCGACATTAATCCACAGCAGAATCCATATCTGACACTGCAAGAAGATGGAACCTATGACTGTGATCATGAAAATGCACAGGAATATATGGATCGATCACTGGAGGATGCACACGAGATCAAAGAAGGCGATGTCTGCTGGCAGGCATTTACCGATCATGGCTTTACCTGGGGCGGAAGCTGGACGAATCCCAAAGATTATCAGCATTTTGAAAAAAGATTGGAATAAAAGACAGAAAAACACTCCTGTGTGATTGGATCATAGAGAATCGAATCAGCAGGAGTGTTACTGTTTTATGACTTATTTTTCAAAATATTCTGCCACATCTTTCAGATACTGGATAATCGGCAGATGCTGTGGACAGACGCCTTCACACTGGCCACATTCCAGACAGTCGCTGGCTTTTCCGAAGGTCTGAGTCAGACGCTGATAGTACTCGCCCTGTGGTTTCCAGCCTTTTTCAGCAGTTTCCTGTTTATCTGCGTTGTACAGCGAGAAGTATTTTGGAATGGCGATATTCTGTGGACAGCCATCGGTGCAGTAGGAGCATCCGGTACATGGAATCGTGATGCTGGAATTGATCATGTCTACTGCATTCTTTACAATTTGCTGTTCTTCCTTGTTCATTGGCTGGAAATCCTTCATGTAGCTCATATTGTCCGTCAGCTGTGCCATGTTGCTCATGCCGCTTAAGACCATTTTGACATTTGGCTGGCTGGCAGCAAAACGGATGGCCCAGGATGGAACAGACATATCTGGATGGTAAGCTTTGAAAGCAGCTTCTGCATTTTCCGGAACTTTTGCCAGAGTACCGCCCTTTACCGGCTCCATAACGATGACTGGCTTGCCATGTCTGGCAGCTACTTCATAACATTTACGGGACTGAATGCCCACGCTGTCCCAATCCAGATAATTTAACTGAAGCTGTACGAATTCCATTTCCGGATGGGAGGTGAGGACTTTATCCAGAACTTCTGCATTATCGTGGAAGGAAAAGCCCATATGTTTAACCAGTCCCTGTGCTTTTTTCTCAGCCAGCCAGTGGAAACAGTCCAGTTTTTCATAAATTTCATAGTGATCTACACCCATATCGTGAAGCAGATAATAGTCAAAATAGGTAACACCGGTTTTCTTCATCTGCTCTTCAAAGATCTTGTCACGATCTTCCTTTTCCTTCAAAAATCCGGCATGGAGCTTGGTAGCCAGAGTGTAGCTGTCACGAGGATGACGGTCTACCAGAGCCTCTTTTGTTGCATTTTCACTTTTGAATCCGCAATACATCCATGCAGTATCAAAATAAGTAAATCCATTTTCCAGAAAAGCATCTACCATTTGTTTGGTTTGCTCTATATCAATACTGGCTGCATCGTTGGCATCCAGAAGCGGCAGACGCATCAGGCCAAATCCCAGTTTTTTCTTACTTGTAAAAATATCCATGAGTAGAATTCCTCCCGTTTTTCTTACTATTTTATCACTGATCAGAGAAAAGAAAAAGAGACAATGATTGTAGAGTCAGATTTTTTTGTGTATACTCAAATGGAAGGCAACGGCAGCTTTGACAGACAGTGGATCACTGCAGAGAATAAAAGAAGAAAAGGAATACCATATGAAAAGCAGGATTTTTTCAGATAAATTTTTTAACAGTCAGTTGTGGAAGCTGGCAGTACCGATTATGATTCAGAGCCTGATGCTGGCATCGGTGGCTGCGGCTGATGCGTTTATGCTGGGCGGTGTTGATCAGAATTCCATGTCAGCAGTGTCGCTGGCATCTCAGATTCAGTTTATTCAAAATATGATTATTTCATCTGTTACGGCAGCGGTCTCAATTTTGGGAGCACAGTATTGGGGAAAAAAAGATAAAAAGACCATTGGCAGAATTTTTTGCCTGAGTGTAAGGTTCTGTCTTTTGTCATCGCTTGTATTTTTCCTGGGCTGTATATGTGTACCGGAACGTCTGATGGTGTTGTTTACGAATGAACCGGAACTGATTGCCATTGGAGCAGATTATCTCAGGATTGCAGGCTGGTCTTATCTGCTGACAGGAATTTCCCAGTGTTATCTTGTGATACTGAAAGTGACAGACCATACGGCAGATGCTGCAAAAATCAGTTCCGCAGCTGTGGTGCTCAATATTATTCTGAACTGGATTTTGATATTCGGAGGCTTCGGAATAACTGCAATGGGAGTTCAGGGGGCGGCATTGGCTACGTTGATTGCCCGTGTGACAGAACTGGCATGCTGTGTTTGTCTGTCGTTCCGAAAAGGGTATATTCGTCTGAATCTGGCAGGATTATGGAAAGCCTATCCGGTCCTTACAGGAGATTTTGTGCGCTGCCTGTTACCGATGATTGGCGCAGCTCTGCTCTGGGGCGTGGGATTTACTTCTTATACGGCTTTTATGGGACATATGGGAACAGATGCGGCAGCAGCCAATTCGATAGCATCTGTAGTGCGTGACCTGGTGTGCTGTATGTGTAATGGATTGGCAAGCGGTGGCGGGATTCTGGTGGGAAATGAACTGGGTGCAGGCAACCTTTCCACAGGAAGAGAATATGGAGACCGCCTGATGAAGCTGTCATTTGTGTGCGGTCTGCTGTCTACTGCGATTATGTTTGCGGTGACACCACTTCTGATTCATGTAGTAAAGCTGACGGTTCAGGCCAGATATCATCTGATTGGGATGATGTGTATTATGGCAGTTTATATGATTGGAAGAACAGTGAATACCATTGTAATTAATGGAATTTTTGCGGCAGGAGGGGACACCCTGTTTGATATGTACAGCCTGGTAGTGACCATGTGGATGATTGCGGTTCCGCTGGCGGCACTGGGAGCCTTTGTATTTCACTGGCCGGTGGAGGTGGTGTATGCCTGCACCTGTCTGGATGAAGTGGGAAAGATTCCGTGGGTCATCTATCATTATAAAAAATATAAGTGGGTGAAGGACCTGACACGAGAAATGATATAAAATGAGAGAGGAACCGATATGTACAGTGAGATATTCAGTAAAGTATATGATGCATTTGGATGGAATTATTATCCGGAAAGTTTTGCACAATTACTGTTGAAATGGATAGAAGAAAAGGGGATAACTGTTAAAAATATGTTGGATCTGGGATGTGGAACCGGTGTACTTTGCAGCATTATGCAGGAGCATGGTATAGAGACACATGGGATGGATCTTTCTCATGGAATGATTGCCATGGCAAGAGAAAAATATCCCCAGATTCGTTTTGAACAGGGAAATATGGTCACCTGGAAACCGGAAAAATCCTATGATCTGGTAACGAGTACCTGTGATGCCCTGAATCACATCCTGGAGCCGGAAGAGGTAAAAGCAGTATTTCAAAATGTATACTCTTATGTGAATCCGGGCGGTTATTTTCTCTTTGATCTTCTTCGTGAGGGAGAAGCAGAGGAATGTGAACCGGTGGAGCTGGGAGAACTGGAAGGAAAAAGACTGCAGTTTCAGATCCGTCATCCACAGGAAGGCTTTGTAACTCTTCAGACGGATTTATATGAGGGAGAGCAGCTGGTTAATACGGAAAAAATTCAGGAACGGATTTATTCGTCAGAGTGGATAATGGAAGAGTTAAAGAGAGCCGGATTTTCCGACGTAACATGTACAGATCAGTTACTGGAAGGG
Organism: uncultured Marvinbryantia sp.; assembly: GCA_934408725.1. Classification (GTDB taxonomy): domain Bacteria; phylum Bacillota; class Clostridia; order Lachnospirales; family Lachnospiraceae; genus Marvinbryantia. The sequence continues at coordinate 4,360 of CAKRVB010000004.1, read as the reverse complement.
CATGAGGAACATGCCGCTACCTGGTTTGTGATCGCAAAGAAATAATTTATAAGAAGCCAATGGGGACGGAGTAAATGGCCTGTCCCTACTGGCTTTTTTTAATTAAATAACATACTTATATTTTGTATCTGCATACATTGTAAAAACAACATCTCTGGAGGCTTATCCGTGAAAGATTATATTGAGGAACGGGCAGTGGAGATTGGCACATACATTGTGGAGACAAATGCGACAGTACGACAGACGGCAAAAAAGTTCGGGGTGAGCAAGTCTACGGTACATAAGGATATCACAGAACGCCTTCCGCAGATCAACCATGCGCTTGCACTTTGTGCGAGAAAGGTGCTGGATGTGAATAAGTCAGAGCGGCATATTCGTGGGGGACTGGCTACCAGAGAGAAGTATCTGCATCGACAGATCTGAGAAAGTATGATAAAATGACTCCATTCGTGAAGAAACGTGGAGGAAGAAAGATGTATCAGATTGTACTGTTTGATTTAGATGGAACACTGACAGATTCCGGACTGGGGATCACCAATGCAGTGGCTTATGCACTGGAGAAGTTTGGAATTCATATAGAGGATCATTCAGAACTGAATGTGTTTGTAGGACCGCCGCTGAAGGATTCTTTTATGAGGTATTATGGACTTGCACCAGAAGAATGTGATAAGGCAGTGAAATATTACCGAGAATATTATCAGGACAGGGGACTTTTTGAAAATGAAGTCTATCCGGGAATTCCAGAGCTTTTGAAATACTTAAAAGAAACCGGAAGAAAAGTGGTACTGGCTACTTCTAAGCCGGAACCATTTACCAGACGCATTATGGAACATTTTCAGTTAGATCAGTATTTTAATCTGATCGCCGGTGCCAGTATGGACGAGAAGCGGGTCGAAAAAGCAGATGTGATCCGTTATGCGTTAGAAAAGGCCGGTATTACAGATGTGACAAATGCTGTGATGGTCGGTGACAGGGAATATGATATTCTGGGAGCAAAAGAAAACGGACTGGATTCGATTGGTGTGCTCTATGGGTATGGCAGCAGAGCAGAGCTGGAAGCAGCCGGAGCCGGACAGATTGCAGAGACGGTGGAAGAACTGAAAAAAATATTTCTGTAAAAAGGTCAGGGTTTTCCTGATGTGAAGGCAGGAGTGGGGGACGGGAAAAAGCTACTTTTTTCCGTCCCCCACTGAGTTTAATTCTGCATATGAATCTGTTCGTTACTGAGCATCGGATAACGGATCAGTGTATCACTGTCCAGATTTTCACGATACATGTCCACGCCGGAGATCTGGTGATTTTCGTATGTGGTATAATAGTAGATTCCTGTGTCCGCGCTACAGCAGGAAGTATAGAGGGTAATTTCATATTTACCTTCGGCTACTTCGCAGCAGCCACGCTGCTGATCTACAGATCCTAAAATGTGGAAGAACTGGCTGACACTTTCACTTTCAGAATCTCCGGAACGGGAATTCATTTTTGTAAATGCTACACGAACAAAACGGGAAGCAGAGGAAAGATCTCCCGGAAGACCCAGTGCACCCATTCCACGGCTGTAAGTCTGTAGATTCAGATCCGGCGAAAAGTGATTTTCTGGCTGCTTTGCTGACAGATGCATAAAATCATTCAGGTGAAACAGTTGTTTATCAAACGGTGGATTATTTGTCAGAACTCCTACAGGGTTCTCATAGATATGCATCCCATCAGCCATGCATTCTATGGTCAGAGCACCGGTTTTATCTGCAATCATCCAGTGAAGCTGAGCGGTAGGAAGCTCAGGGCTGAATGAAGTGCCGGTCAGGTTCATGCGGGTTAGAAGCTCACGGGCTTCAGCAAGAGAAGCTGCCTGAGATAAGATCCATGGGATAAATTCAAACTGGGCTACATTATCACGGGAGTCGGACAATTCCTGAAAAACTGCATTGCCGACAAAATTCAGTCCGGCCATGCACAGACCTTTTTCATTCATTGCATCGTAGTAGAGCGGATAGTCGCCTGCCACATGTGCCGTTCCGATCATGGCATAATGTGAGATCACATCGCCCATATGGCGAAAATGAAACGGATAGTTTCTCGGTGTTATGGTGACCTCATCGCCGTAAGAAAATTCATAATCCAGTGTTCTTCCCATATAGAATCCCTTTGTCTGATAAGTTGCTGCTGTACACATAATCATCATCTCCTGTAAATATTGTCAGATAAAACGATATTCTGAACCAGAAGGGACAGGAAAAAAGCCACTTTTCTCCGTCCCCACTGGCTGTTTTTTATTGTTTCACAATATAGCCATTTTAAACCAGAAGAAGATGATAGTAAAATGAAATATTTATAAAATTATTGCTTCTTACTTAATAATACGAAAACTTACTTCTATTTCTATCGCAGATAGAAAAAATGTGGTATACTTTTATCGATATTGCCATTGAGAAGTACAATGTATGGCGCAATGAGAAGAATGCAAAGAGGGGAGAGAGCAGTATGAATAAAAAGTGGAAAATGACGGCTCTGATGGGGCTGGCGGCAACTGGAATGATGGTTTCTGCAGTTTCGGCAGAGGGATCTTATAAGATCGGAATCTGCCAGCTGACACAGCATGAGGCACTGGAAGAGGCAACGAAAGGCTTTCAGGACTATGTCTCAGAGAAGCTGGGAGATCAGGTGACTTTTGATGTGCAGAATGCATCCGGTGAATTGTCGAATTGTGTGACGGTAATCAATGCATTTGTTTCCGGAGATGTGGATCTGATACTGGCGAATTCTACACCGGTACTGCAGGCAGCGGCATCTGCAACGGATAGTATTCCTGTTCTTGGAACATCGGTGACAGACTATCCGGCTGCACTGGATCTGGAGAAATGGAACGGTGTGACAGGAACGAATGTATCTGGAACTTCTGACTGTGCACCACTTCAGCAGCAGGCGGAGATGCTTATGGAGCTGGTTCCGGATGCAAAAGAGATCGGCATTTTGTATTGTTCCGCAGAGCCGAATTCCAGATATCAGACAGATATAATTGAGTCCAGTCTGGAAGAACTTGGCTGTACGGCGGAAGTGAAGGAGTACACTTTTACCGGAACGGATGATATTGCATCCGTTACTACGACAGCAGCAGAAAACTGTGATGTGATCTACATTCCGACTGATAATACAGCAGCAAGTAATGCTGAGCTGATCAATAACATCTGTGAACCGGCAGAAGTACCGGTCATTTGTGGAGAAAAAGGTGTCTGTGAAGGATGTGGAATCGCCACACTCACCATTGACTATTATGAACTTGGTCAGATTACCGGTGAGATGGCTGTAGACATATTGGAAAATGGAGCAGATGTTTCGCAGATGGCGGTTCGTCAGGCGGAACAGGTAAAGAAATGCTACGTGCCGGAGCGGTGTGAAAAACTGGGCATCAGTATTCCGGATGATTACGAAGAACTGTAAGATGGAGGAAGTGAATGGTTAAATTAATTGAAGGAGTCTACTCCTTTTTATGGGGGGATCTCCTGCGTATTCCCATTGGCGGGGGTACTATAGGAATTTCACTGCTGGTCATTTTGTTGATTCCGGCAGGGATTTATTTTACGATCCGAACCAGATGTCTGCCGATCCGGTTATTCCCGGATATGATCCAGGCACTGGGGGAGAAGAATAAGACAAAAGGGAGTCTGTCATCCTGGCAGACTCTGGTTGTGTCTACAGCCACCAGAGTGGGTATGGGAAATCTGGTTGGGGTAGTAGCGGCTATTTCAGCCGGAGGTGCAGGTGCGGTATTTTGGATGTGGGTGACTGCAATTCTTGGCTCGTCTACTGCATTTGTGGAAGCTACGCTGGCACAGATGTACAAGGAGAAGGATCCATTATACGGAGGATATAGGGGCGGCCCGGCTTACTATATCCATAGCCTGGCAGAACGAATTCATAAGAAAAAAATGCGCTATTCTGTGATTGCGGTACTGTTTGCCCTGTCCGGTCTGATCTGCTGGTTCGGTATCAGTCAGGTAATCAGTAATTCTGTCAGCTCTGCATTTTATAATGCATTTCAGATACCGACCATTGTCACTACAGTGGCGCTGGTAGTGCTGGCAGCGATGATTGTACTTCGAAAAAATGCAACGGTGAAGGTACTGGATATCATGGTTCCGGTAATGGCAGTGTGTTATTTTGTGATTACACTTGTGATCATCTGCCTGAATATCACAGAGTTGCCAACGGTGTTCAAGCACATCTTTCAGGAAGCTTTTGGTGTACGACAGGCTGTAGCTGGTGGATTTGGAACGGTTCTGATGAACGGAGTCAAGAGAGGGCTGTTTTCCAATGAAGCAGGTTCTGGCTCTGCACCATGCGCAGCAGCAGCAGCGGAATCTTC